>QXCQ01000253.1:10140-84498 GCA_003576535.1 Nakamurella silvestris
GGTTCGGGGTGGGGGGATCAGCGACGTGGAGCGCGGATGCCGCGGAACTCCCAGTCTCCGCCGAGGGCGGTGGAGAGGACCTCTTCGCTCTCGGTGGGCTGGGCACCGCAATCGGTGCGGATCGGCACCGGGCCGCTGACGATGTGGTTGACCAGGGTGCCGAGGCCCTCGACCTCGACCTCGACCTCGTCTCCCGGGTACACCGTCCGCGAACCGGCCGGAGTGCCGGAGAGCAGGACGTCACCGGGTTCCAGGGTGATGGTTCTGGCGATGTCGGCGACGAGATAGTTCATGTCCCACTCCATCTCGTCGGTGCTGCCCTGCTGTTTCACCTCGCCGTTGACGATGGTGCGGATGGTCTTGCCCCGGAAATCCCAGTCGTCGACGAAGCCGGGTCCCAACGGGCACAGGGTGTCCGAGCCCTTGACCCGGAGCATCGAGCCGGCGTCGGTGTCCCGGAAGTCGTGCAGTCCGTAGTCGTTGGCGATGGTGTACCCGGCGATGTGGTCACCGGCCTCGGCGGGGGAGATGTTCCGCGCGGTTCTGCCGATGACGATGGCGATCTCGCCCTCGTAGTTGAGCCATTTGCAGCCCTCCGGCCGGACCACCGCGCCACGATGGGCGTTCAGCGCCGAGGTCGGCTTCTGGAAGTAGGTGGGGGAGGACGGCAGGGAGATGCCGAACTCGGTGACCCGGCTGCGGTAGTTCAGGTGGACGGCGATGATCTTGCCCGGCTGGACCGGCGACAGGTGGTGCGCCTGGTCGACACCCACGCTGCGACCGTCGGCGGCGACGAGGGTGTCGCCCTCGCGCCGGGTGCGCACGATGTTGCCGTCCAACAGGATACGGCGGTACTCGGCCACGGATCAGACCTCCACAGCGGTGCGTCGGGGGCGGGGGAACCCGCCCTCGGGACGATCGAACCACAGGTGGACCTGTCCGGTGCCGACCGAGTTCTCGTACCGGCCGTACATCCGGGAGGTGGCCCGGCAGTCGCCCTCGCCGAGGGCGCCGATCATCATCAGGTAGTGGCCGAACCTGGCCTCGGGCTTGAACTTGTAGAACTCGTCCATGGTGTCGAGCACGCGGGCGTGGTCGCCGGCGGCGAACCAGTCGAGGCGCTCGAAATCGGCGGCCGCTGCGGCCGGGGTGAAGATGTGTTCCACACCGGCGGCCTCGTGGTCGCGGATCTGCCGCAGTGGCCAGAAGGTGTGGCTCATCGCCCCGGAGGCGAGCAGCAGCACCTTGCGGTCGGACGCCGCGATGGCATCCCCCAGCGCCCGGCCGAGCCGCAGGTTGTCCTCCATGTCGGCGGTCTGGCAGACCCCGATGGAGATCCACTTCTTGTCCGGCAGACCGGCCCCGAGGAATTCCCACAGGTTGGTGGTGGCGTAGAAGATCGGCAGGT
Organism: Nakamurella silvestris; assembly: GCA_003576535.1. Lineage (GTDB taxonomy): Bacteria > Actinomycetota > Actinomycetes > Mycobacteriales > Nakamurellaceae > Nakamurella > Nakamurella silvestris. The sequence continues at coordinate 11,549 of QXCQ01000253.1, forward strand.
TGTTGTCGTCGATCGCGGTGATCCAGGTGCCGTGGTTGTCGGCCTGGTCGGCGATGGCATGGGCCAGTTCCGGATCCCCGGGGAAATCGTAAGGGCGGCGGCACATCCCGCGTGGCAGCTCCTCGGAGGTGAACAGTCCGGCCCGCCGGTCCTGGGCGGTGACGACGAACTCCACGGTGGTGGCCCAGTGCGAATCCAGCACGACAACGGTGTCGTAGTCCAGGACGTCGAAGACCTCGCGGCGCAGTTGGTGCAGCCCGGACACCAGGGTGCTGTCCTCGCCGTTGTTCAGTTCACGGCGGATCTCCTCCGGCAGCACAATTGTCGGAACATGTGCGATCAGACCCGCACCGACTACCTCACCCATCGTCGCCCCACTTTCGTCGTCGTTGATGTTGTTCAAGATTGTTGGGAAGTGTCAAGATTGTTGAGAAGGGTCCTGACGCCAGCCCTGGGGCGCGAAGACGGTGTTCTGGATATCGGAGTAGAAATCGAAGGACCACACGCCGCCCTCGCGGCCGATCCCCGATTTTCCGTTCCCGCCGAAGGGGGCACCGAGATCACGGACGAAGAAACAATTCACCCAGACGGTGCCGGCCGACAACGCCGAGCTGACGCGCTCGGCCCGGTCGCGGTCCCCGGTCACCAGGGTGGCTGCGAGGCCGAAACGTGTGTCGTTGGCCATGCGTACGGCCTCGTCCTCGGTGCGGAAGGTCTGCACCGTCAGGACCGGCCCGAAGACCTCTTCGGTGAGGATCTCGCTGCCCGGTTCGGCATCCACGAGGATGGTCGGCGAGTAGTAGAGATGACCGAGTTCGGTGTTGGGGGTTCCGCCGAGGACAACGCTGGCCCCGGCGGAGGTCGCGCGATCCACAAAGGCCGAGACCTTGTCGAAGTGCGGCCGACTGATCAGACAACTGATATCGGTCTCTTCGTCGCGTGGATCGCCCTGAATGATACCCCGTGCCTTATCCACCACGGCCGCCAGGAAGTCCTCGGCAATGGATTCTTCGACCAGGATCCGAAATGCGCCCAGGCAGACCTGGCCGGAGTTGTCGAATTGTTCGACCGCCAGGGTCACGGCCAGTTCGAAATCGGCGTCGGCGAATACCAGTAGCGGGGACTTTCCGCCGAGCTCGAAGGAAAGAGGGACGATATTGCGGGCCGCGGCAGTGGCGACCGTGCCGGCGGTGGGCACCGACCCGGTGAAGGCCAGTCGGTTGATGCCCGGGTGCGCGCTCAGGGCAGCCCCGGCTTCCGGGCCGGTGCCTTGGACCACGTTGAAGACGCCCGGCGGGAGTCCGGCCTCGGCAGTGATGTCGGCGAGCAGGGAGGCCGTCAACGGGGCCCACTCCGGTGGTTTGAGGACGACGCAGTTGCCGCTGGCCAGGGCCGGACCGATCCGCCACGTCGCCAGCATGAGCGGGGCGTTCCACGGGGTGATGATCGCCGCGACGCCGGCCGGCTGGTAGCTGATCCGCTGCCGGTGGCCGCGGATCTCGCGATCGGGGTGGGCCAGCTCGCGCACGGCGTCGGCGAAGTAGCGGAAGTTCATGGCGCAGCGCGGCATCACCCCGCGGCGGTGGGAGCGCAGCAGGGAGCCGTTGTCGGTGGTCTCGACGATCGCCAGGTCCTCGACCCGCGCTTCGATGCCGTCGGCGATCCGATGGAGGACTGCGGCGCGTTCGTCGATCGGCAGGGCGGCCCACTCCGGGAAGGCCCGCCGGGCGGCCTCGACGGCGGCATCGACCTCGGGGGCCCCGCCGGCGGCAATCCGGCCGAGTTCGACTTCGTCGACAGGGCTGATGTCGGTGAAGGTCTCGGCCGAGGGCACCCGGTGTCCGTCGATCCAGTGATCGGTCTGCACCGTCACTCCGGCTACCTCGATCGCGCCCATCATGCTCCTTTGCACAGTCGGCCGAGCTGCCACCGCGTCGCGGATCCACCGTTTCGCGGGGCCGGTCACCCTGGTCCTTCGGGGCAACCTCCGATATCGTTCGGGGCCAAACGTATTCGTTATCCCGGTTCCGGTCAATACCTTCCCGGTGCCGACGGCGGGAGGAATTCCATGTCCGAGCAGAGCGCGTTCCCATCATCCGACCACGCGGGTTCAGCGACCGACCCGGTGGGAGAGCAGGACTGGATCGCCGCCGCGGGGCAGGCGGTGTTCCCGGACGGGCTGTGGATCGACGGGGCGGCGCGCCCGGCCCTGGGTGGTGACACCCGGCCTGTCGTCTCGCCGCGGGACGGTGCGGTGCTGACCGAGCTGCCCTGGGCCGGGGTGGCCGACGCCGATGCCGCAGTGACGGCCGCACGCCGGGCGTTCGACCACGGACCCTGGTCGCGGTTGCACCCGCGGGAGCGTGGGGCGCTCCTGCAGAACTTCGCCAGGGTGATCGAGGAACATCGGGCCGAGATCGCTCTGCTGATCAGCCTGGAGATGGGCAAACCGATCCGCCAGGCCTACGAGATCGAACTCCGCGCACTGATCAACTGCCTGCGCTTCTACGGGGAGATCGCCGATAAACAGCCAGGGGAGATTCCGCCCACCGTGGCCGGGGAACTCGCCCTCGTCACCCGCGAACCGGCCGGGGTGGTGGCTGCGGTGGTCCCCTGGAACTTCCCGCTGACGATCGGCTCCTGGAAATTCGCCCCAGCCCTGGCCGCCGGCTGCACCGTGGTGCTCAAGACCGCGGAGCAGTCGCCGCTGTCCATGCTCCGGGTGGCCCAGCTGGCGGTGACGGCCGGTGTCCCGGCAGGGGTCTTCAACGTCATCAGCGGCGACGGTGCGGTGGCCGGACGCCGGCTCGGTGAGCACCCCGAGGTGGATGTGCTCACCTTCACCGGCTCCACCGCGGTGGGGCGGGAGTTCCTCCGGTACTCGGCCGACAGCAATCTCAAGCGGGTCCATCTGGAGCTGGGAGGCAAGTCGCCGAACATCATCCTCCCCGATGCTCCCGACCTGGACGCGGCGGCCGACAGTGCTGCCTGGGCGATCTTTTTCAACACCGGACAGATGTGCACGGCCGGCTCCAGGCTCGTTGTTCATCGGGAGGTCGCCGAGCGGGTGGTCGCCCGCATCACCGAGACGGCCGCGCAGTGGTTCCCGGCGGACCCGCTGCTCGCGACCACCAGGATGGGGCCGTTGTCGAGTGCCGCCCGGCTGGCCCGGGTGCGTGCCGACATCGAAGCCGGGATCACCGCCGGTGCCACCCTGCACCTGGGCGGCCAGGCCGTGCTCACCGGTACCGGCGGAAGCTATCTCGAGCCGACCGTGATCACCGGGGCCGCGCCGGACAACCCGTTGGTCCGCGAGGAGATCTTCGGGCCGGTGCTGGCGGTCCAGGAGGTCGGCAGCGAGGCTGAGGCGATCGAGGTGGCCGGGACGACCGCCTACGGGCTCGCGGCGGCGGTGTGGACCGCCGATCTGGGTGCGGCCCATCGGATCTCGCGGGCGCTGAAGGTCGGCACCGTCTGGGTGAACTGCTACGAGGAGGGGGACATGTCGGTGCCCTTCGGTGGGGTGAAACTGTCCGGGAACGGTCGGGACAAATCACGCCATGCCCTCGATGAGTACACCGATCTGAAAACCACCTGGATCAACTACGGCGGGTGACTCGGGGCAGACGGGCGGTGAAGGTTGCGGTCCACCTGCTCGGAAAGCCTTGACATCGAGCCGGGTAGTCGTACGATCTGTCCATCGTTCGGCCCCGAACGAGACTCAACGACGAGTCGAAAGGCCCGACTGTGGCAACCATCGAGGCAGATCCACCCGCACAACAGCAGTTGCACCGCAGGTCCCTGGGGGTCGCGGACATCGTTTTCTTCGTGGTGGCGGCCTCCGCGCCGTTGACGGTGGTGGCGGGGGGAATACCCACCAGCTACGCCGTCACCGAGGTTCTCGGGATCCCGCTCATCTACGTCATCATCGCGGTGATCCTGCTGATCTTCGCGGTGGGGTATGCCGCGATGAGTCGACATGTGGCCAATGCCGGGGCGTTCTACACCTACGTCAGCAAGGGTCTGGGTCAGATGTGGGGTGTGGCATCGGCTCTGGTGGCGCTGGTCGCCTACAACGCGATGCAGGTGGGCATCTACGGGCTGTTCGGCTTCGCCGCGTCCGGCGCGTTGAAACAGTTCTTCAACATCGACGTCGCCTGGTGGGTCACAGTTCTCATCGCGATGGCGGTGATCGGGATCCTCGGTGTGTTGCAGGTGGACCTCAACGCGAAGGTCCTGGCCTTCTTCCTGATCGCCGAGACCCTGGTGGTGGTCGTCGCCGATGTCGCGGGCCTGCGCCATGCGCCGGAGGGGCTGACGGCCGCGCCGTTCCTGCCCTCCTCGCTGGGGACCGGTGCCCTCGGCGCTGCCCTGTGTTTCGTCGCGGCCTCCTTCGTCGGGTTCGAATCGGCGGCCCTGTACGGGGAGGAATGCAAGAACCCCCGGCGGACGGTGGCGCGGGCGACCTACACCGCCGTCATCGTCATCGGTGTGTTCTACGCCTTCTCGGCCTGGGCCACCGCGATGACGGTCGGCAACAGCCAGGTCATCGCCCAGTCCCAGGAACACGGTCCGGACCTGCTGTTCGTCTTCGCGACGCAGAACGTCGGCACCTGGTTCTCCGACGTGGCCTCGATCTTCTTCGTCACCTCCCTGTTCGCGGCACTGCTGTCCTTCCACAACGCCGTGGCCAGGTACTTCTTCTCCCTCGGTCGGGAGCGGGTGCTGCCCCAGGTCCTGGCGAAGGTCCAACCGCGGACCGGGGCGCCGATCGCCGGCTCCCTGACCCAGACCGGCCTGGCGCTGGTGCTGGTCCTGGTGTTCGTGTTCACCGACGCCGATCCGGTGCTGAACCTGTTCACCTGGCTGACCAACCTCGGGGCCCTCGGGGTGATCCTGCTGATGGCCCTGACCTCGGTGTCGGTGTCGGTCTACCTGCGGCGTCACCGGGAGCTGACCGACACCGGGCCGGCCCATGTGCTCGCCTCCGTGGTGGCGGCGCTGTGTCTGTTCACCGTGTTCGTGTTGGCGATCATCACCTTCGGGGCACTCCTGGGCTCGGAGCCGGGGGATCCGCTTCGCTGGATACTGCCGGGGACCCTGTTCGTGGCGGTGGTGGTCGGCATCGGGTACGGGGCGGTGCTCAAGGGCACCAGACCCGCGGTGTTCGCCGCGATCGGGCGGGGCGGGAACCTCGACTGAGCGCCCGGGTGCCACGGTCCCTGTCCGCGAGTGGACGGTGGCACCCCTGTTTCCCCCGCGAGTGGGCGGTGGCACCCCTGTTTTTGGGGTGTGGTGGTCCGCTCGGCGGGGGTGGCGCTCATGTCCCGCCGCGAGTGGACGGTGGCACCCCTGTTTCCCCCGCGAGTGGACGGTGGCACCCCTGTTCCTGGGGGGGGGTGTGGTGGTCCGCTCGGCGGGCAGGCGGGCAGGCAGGCCGACAAGAACGGGCGGGCTCGTGCGCGCACCTCACCTGCCAGGAGTAGCGTCGAAGTATGAGCGAAGGCGCTCGTCAAACGGGCTGGCAGCGGGCGGTGGAAGCATATCTGGCCAGATTCACCGGTCCGGACATCGGCTTCCGCCAGATGTTCCTGCTCTGGGTCACGGCGGTGTCGGCGGTGCTGCTGGTGTGTGTGGTCTTCCTCGTCACCATGTACTGGATCCTCGGTTGACACCTCCCGCCGGGCGCACACCCACCACGTCGGATCGAACAGGTTGACGTCGTGGGAGTGCAGTCGGTCCGGCGCGCCCGCGGAGTCGGAATCTTCAGGGTGTCAGGGTGGCCAAGGTGCTGCCGCCGTCCCACTTCACACCCACCTGGCGGTAGTACCCGCCGATGACCTCGTCCACGGTCAGCCGGGACAGTTCCTCGGTGGGGGAGTCGAACAGTTCCACCTCCACGTCGCCCTTCCATGCCGGTCCGGCCTCGAAGGCGGCCGAGCCGGAGGAGATCAGCTCGACATACGAGTCCGGGGAACCCTTTTCGATGCCTGGAAAGATCCGGTGGTGGGCCATCGGGTGGCTGTTGACGAAACCGTTGGTCGCGGATTCCTCGCGCAGGGTCAGCACCGCCTGCGCCAGTCGTCGATCACCCGCGGCCAGGGTCGCCCCGAACACCCCGCCCGGGGCGATCTGCGGTGCCGCCTGGGCGAACGGGTGCGGGCGGGTCTGCCACATCGAGCCCAGCTTCTTCGGGTACCCCTGATGCAACCCACGCCCGATGGCGAAGTCCTTGTCCACCCAGATGTAGACGCACCGGGAGAAGGTGCGCCCCTGGTAGCTGCAGCGGACCACCACAAATGCTTCCTTGTACTGGGCGCGGACGGGGTCGAGCAGTTCGGCCCGATCGGTGGAGCAGGACTGCCAGTCGGCCCAGATCAGGGCGACGGCTCCCGGATCCTCCTCCGCCAGTTCCAACGGTGCCGGCAGCAGCTCGGCGACCCGGGCCGGGTCGGTGCGGTATTCGACGGTCAACAGGTCGCCGGAGTAGAACCACGGCGGGTTCGGAATGAGGGAGGATCGACCGGAGGCCGTGCGCGGGTAGAAGAATCCCTGTACATCGGGCATCGCAGGCTCCACTCTCGGAATGCTCCATATCGTTTGGGTCCGTACGATATAGAAAAAAGTCGACCGGCGTAACCCCTTGAAATGCGTGGCCCGAGTGATTATCGTTCGGGACCAAACGACCAATGGAGGCCGGTGTGGCACATTTCGACACCTCTGGGCTGCACGACGCACAGCGGGAACTCGAAGCGGACAACTGTGACGTGGTCCGGGTCGGATATGCCGACATCATCGGCACCGAGCGCGGCCGAGATCTGTTGACGTCGAACTTCGCCCGCACCGCCGCCGACGGGGTGGCCTTCTGCCGGTCGGTGCTGGGAACGACCCCCGGCGGGGATGTGGTCGACATCAACGGCGGCCTGTCGGCCGGCCTTCCCGATGTCGTGGCCTTCCCGGACGTCTCCACCCTGCAGGCCGTTCCCTGGGAGCCAGGGGTCAGCCATTGCATCGCCGACCTGTTCAACCCGGACGGCTCACCTGCCGCCGAGAGCCCGCGACAGGTCCTGCGCCGGGTGGTCGCCAAATTCGCCGAACTCGGGATGACGCCCATCGTCGGTCCGGAGTTGGAGTTCTTCGTCCTGGAGCCCGATGCCGGTTCACCGACGGGATGGAAACGCTACGGCGAGGCCACCGGGAACGTGTACGTCAGCGGCACCAAGGGTGATCCGGAGAACATGCTGCTCCGAGCCCTGCGCAGCCTGGCCGGTTACGGGCTCGACGTCGTCGCCGCCAACCACGAGTTCTCCAGCGGGCAGTTCGAGATCAACCTGTGGCATTCACCCGCGTTGGACGCCGCCGACAGGGCTTTCCGGTTCAAGGCCGCGGTCAAGGAGCTGGCCCGCCGGGACGGGAAAATGGCCACCTTCATGGCCAAGCCCTTCAACGACGAAGGGGGATCGGGTTTCCACCTTCATTTCTCGACCGTCGACGACAACGGAACCTCTCTCTTCGACGATCCCGCCGGACCGAACGGCCTGTCGGCCACCGGGATGTCGGCGATCGCCGGAGTGCTGGCCCACGCGCCGGCCCTGGCCGCACTGTGCAATCCGACGGTCAACTCCTACAAACGGTTCGGACCGGACACCCTGGCTCCGTGGCTCATCGACTGGGGTCTGGACAATCGCAGCGCCATGGTCCGGATCCCGCCGGAACGGGGCCGGGCCTCCCGGCTGGAACTGCGTCTGGGGGATGCGACGGCCAATCCCTACCTCGCGGTCGCCGGTCTCCTTGCCGCCGCCTATCTCGGGATCAAGAACGAGCTGGCTGCCCCGGAACCCCTGGAGGGCTACGGGTACGACATCAACAAGGCCGAGATGCTCCCCACTGCGCTCGACCCGGCCCTGGACGCCCTTGAGGCAGATGCCGAGTTCGCCGACATCCTCGGGCCGGAGTTCGTTTCCACCTTTGTCACCTACAAAAGGGATGAGCTGCAACGGTTCTCCCGGTACGTCACCGACTGGGAGTTCCGGGAGTACGCCTACCACCTGTGATTCCTGCCTTCACCGGATACCCCGGACGCCGCACCATCGCAGGTATCCCGACATCACCAAGACCGTAGAAGGAGTGCCCCGTGGAAACCCAGCCAGCCGGATCCCCACCCGCCGGATCCCTGACCCTGGATGCGGTCGACCTCGCCGACCTCGAGCCGTTCGCCCGTGACGACGCCTGGCGGCGTTTCGACCTGCTGCGGCAGGAGTCGCCGGTGCACTGGACCCCGGAACCGGCTCCGGGAACGGGCTTCTGGTCCGTCACCCGGCACCAGGACATCATTGCGATCGACCGTGACCCCGACACCTTCACCTCCACCGAGTACGTCAACCTGGAGGATGTCGACGACGACCTGAAGGACCTGCGCCGGTCGATGCTGGAATCGGACGGTCAACGGCACCGCGCCCTGCGCAAACTCATGCAACGCGAGTTCGGCGGCCAGACCCTGCGCAAGTACGAGGATTTCCTCCGGGGGCTCACCGCCGCCACCGTGGACGCCGCCCTGCGCGGCACGGCCGACAACGCCGGACCGGGACGGACGGTGGAGTTCGATTTCGTCAAGGAGATCAGCGCCGACTTCCCGATCCAGGTGCTGGCCCGGATGCTCGACGTGCCGGCCGACCACACCGGTCAGCTGATCGACTGGGGCAACCGGATGATCGGCAACACCGACCCCGACTACGCCGATGTGTTGTTGGAGGACAAGGACTCCGACCAGTACAAACACCTGCCGTTCCGGTCCCCGGCGGCCCTGGAGGTGTTCGAGTACGGACGCGAACTGGCGCGTCAGCGCAAGGGCGGCGAAGGGGAGGACCTGATCAGCAAGCTGATCAACCGGGTCCCGGAGGACGGCGAGCCGTTGACGGCGACCGAGTTCGACAACTACTTCCTGCTGTTGGTGGTGGCCGGCAACGAAACCACCCGGCACACCATCAGCCATGCCATGCTCGCCCTGCTGCAGAATCCGGACCAGTTGGCACTCCTGCAGCAGGATCCGAGTCTGATCCCCACGGCGGTCGAGGAACTGCTCCGGTGGGCCTCACCGGTGTACCACTTCCGTCGCACGGCCACCCGGGACGTGGAGATCGCGGGCACGCAGATCCGGCAGGGTGACAAGGTGGTGATGTGGTTCGCCTCGGGCAACCGGGACGAGTCGGTGTTCACCGATCCCTACCGGCTGGACGTCACCCGCAGCCCCAACGACCACATCACCTTCGGCAAGGGCGGCCCCCACTTCTGCCTGGGCAACAACCTCGCCAGGTTGGAGATCCGGTTGATGTTCGAGACCCTGCTGCCGCGGATCAGGTCGGTCGAACTGGCCGGTGACGTCACCTTCGTCCGCAGCAACTTCGTCCACGGGATCAAGAAGTTCCCCGTCCGGATCACCACGGTCTGATGGCCACGTCGTGCCCGGTTCCTCCGGCGGATAGTCTTTGCAGATGACCGGGCACTACACACTCGCCGAAACCGAACGGACGGCCGCGTCGCACCTGCGCGACCTGGACATCGATTTCGCCGCCCAGGCAGCCCTGTCGAACCTCTACCGGGCGGCGAACGCGACGCGGAAGCACTTCAGCAGCACCGTCCTGAAGGAATCGGACCTGACCTGGACCTCCTTCGTGGTGCTGTGGGTGGTCTGGATGCAGGACGGTCTGGAGACCCGGCAGGCTGCGGCGGAGGCGGCGATCAGCAAGGCCACCCTGACGGGTGTGGTGAAGACCCTGGAGGGCCGTGGTCTGATCCGTCGCAGCGGGGACGAGGTGGATCGGCGGCTCGTGCATCTGCAGCTGACGGATGACGGCAAGGCCCTGATGGAGGTGCTGTTCCCCAAGTTCAACCAGCAGGAGGCCCACGTGGTCTCGACGATGAGCAAGGAACGGCTGTCCGAGCTGACCGAGGGGTTGCGCAGTATCGTCACCCACCTGGAAGCGGTCGAGGGTGCCGGGGACGACGACCCGCGAGCCGGCTGACCGGGATCAGGGGAGCGGGAACCACGATGCACATCGATCGGCTTGACGCTGCGATCGTCACCCTCTTCACCGCCGAGCCGCGGATCGGGGTGCTGGAGGCCTCCCGCCGGCTGGGTATCGCCCGGGCGACGGTCCAGGCCCGACTGGACCGTCTGCACGAGGGCGGGGCGATCACCGGGGTGGTGCCGCGCCTGGACCCGAGCAGGTTCGGATTTCCGGTGGTCGCCTTCTGCTCCCTGCAGATCTCCCAAGGGGCCGGACATGTCGAGATCGCACGGAAACTCGGCGAGATCCCCGAGATCACCGACCTGTACACGGTTTCCGGGGAGAGCGATCTGATGGCGACGGTGGTGGCCAGATCGAACCCGGACCTGCAACGGGTGATCGACACCATCATGGCCACCGGGACGGTGCTGCGTTCCTCGAGTGTGGTGGCCCTACGTACCCATTTCCAGAACCGGACGCTTCCGCTGATGAACGCCACCGCCGCCGAGGCCGGCCCGGAGTAGCCCCTTCTCGCGCACGGTGTTGCTCCTCGCGCGCGTTACATGGCGCGCGAGGACGAACAACGTGCGCGGGAACAAGGGGGTGTCTCAGTCCATCGTGGTGCGCAGGATCTCGATCACCTGTGCCGCATCGGTTTCCGGGTTGACGAAGGCCATCCGCAGGACCAGCCGGCCGTTCCACGTGGTCGTCAGGCACAGCAGGACCCCGGCATCGGACAGGGTGCGCGACCAGTGCCGCATCTGCTCCTCGGTCCAACCGGGACGGTCGAACAACAACACCGACAGTTCCGGTGCCAGCAGCAGTCTCAGGTGATCCATCCCCGCGATGGCCGTCGCCACGGTACGTGCGGTGGCCAGGGTCTGCTCGATCGCCGCGGCGTACTTCGCCGTCCCGTGCGTGGCCAGGCTGAACCAGAAGGGCAGTCCCCTGGCCCGCCGACTCAGGTGGACGGCCAGGTCGGCCGGGTTCCAGGCCTCGCGATCGACCGTGTCGAGATAGCTGGCGCGCTGGGAGTGGGCGGCGCGGGCCAGGTCCGGATCGCGGTAGAGCAGGGCGCAGCAGTCGTACGGGGCGAAGAGCCATTTGTGCGGGTCGACGATGAAGCTGTCGGCCCGTTCGATGCCGTCGAACAGCCCACGCACACTCGGGGCGGCGAGTCCCGCGCCACCGTAGGCCCCGTCGACATGCAGCCAGACCCGGTACTCGGCACAGACATCGGCGACGGAGTGGAGTTCGTCGACGATGCCGGTGTTGGTGGTGCCGGCGCTGGCGACCACCGCGAAGACACCCGGGTGCTCGGCCAGGACCTCTCGCAGCGCGACACCGGTCAGGTGGCCGGAGCCGTCCTCGGGGACCTCGACCACGTCGACGTCCATCACCCTGGCCGCCGAACGGATCGACGAATGGGCATCGGCGGTGCAGGCCAGTTTCCAACCGTTCTCGGGTCGGATCCCGCCGCGCCGGACCAACGCATCGTGGCGGGCCGTCACCAGGGCCGAGAGATTGCCGATGGTCCCGCCTGAGACGAAACAGCCGCCGGCCGTGACCGGCCATCCCAGGAGTTCGACTAGCCAGGCCAGAGCCTGGTTCTCGGCGTAGATCGCCCCTGCTCCGGCCTCCCATAGGCCGCCGAAGATGTTCGCCGCGCTGGTGACCGATTCGAAGGCCACCGCTGCCCGCGTCGGTGCGGCGGGGATGTAGGCCAGGTTCATCGGGTCGTCCTGGGACCGGGTGGCGGGCGCGAGGACCTCGTCGAAGAGCCGCAGAGCTGTTGCACCGCCCAGACCCTCGGCGGTGATGGTCGGGCCGGTCGCCTCGGCGAGTTCGGAGGAACGTCGCGCGGTCGTTTTGGGGTCGGTGTGTCGGACGACCCGGTTGGCCGCCCATTCCATGGTGGCGGCGACGACGTCGGTCTCGTCGCCCCACACCCCGATAGGAGCAACATCCGGACCAGTGCCACAGTGCATGATCTGCATAGCCGAAGCCTGCACTCGATGGTCAGAATCGGCAACCGAGGTGGGGAAGACTGCACAATATGTTCAGTGAACGTCGCCCGTTTGGTGGCCGTCACTGGACAAGCTGAACGTCATGATCGGTTCAGATCTGCTGGTCAGCCGATGGTGATGACCGGAGTGCTCGGGGCGGTGCCGTTCCCGTTGACCTGCAGGCCGACCTGGACCGAGGATCCGGGGTTGACGACCGCGGCCCAGTCCGCGCCGGTGCAGGTGATCCGGCCGCCGCCGACCTTGCAGTTCATCCCCCAGGCGTTGACGATCGAGATCGCCCCGGGGTCGGCCCAGGAGACCGTCCAGCCCGTCACCTTCGCCGAGGTCGGTTTGACCACGAAGTTCGCGACATATCCGGCGTTCCAGGCGGATTGGAGGATCCAGGTCGCGCTGACGGCACCGGTGTTCACCGGTGGTGTCGTGGTCGGCGGAGTGGTGGTGGGAGGTGTGGTGGTCGGCGGAGTGGTCGTGGGAGGAGTGGTGGTGGGTGGTGTGGTGGTGGGTGGTGTGGTGGTCGTGGGAGGAGTGGTGGTGGGTGGTGTGGTGGTGGGTGGTGTGGTGGTCGGCGGAGTGGTCGTGGGTGGTGTGGTGGTGGGAGGTGTGGTCGTGGGCGGCGTGGTCGGAACCGAGCCCGCCCCGAGCAGCGGCGCGAGGGCGTCGAGCTTGGCCTGCTGAGGTGTCACCCAGTCGTCGCCCACCAGTCCGCCGGTGTCCCCGCTGTTGGGGTTGAAGGACCAGAAGGCGAACGAGAACCCGCCTGCCTTCAGGTACTTCACGATCTCGGCGAGCCATTTCCGGTCGGAGTCGGTCTGCAGTTTGGTGCCGAACTCGCCCAGCAGGACCGGTGCGATGTTCTCCTTCTGCAGGTAGCCCCAGTTCCTGTCCCAGACGCCGGGCAGGTTGGCCGGGTAGTTGGCGGCACCGAACCAGCTCTGGGCGTAGATGCTCGCCGGGTAGTCGTGGGCGGAATAGACGATCTGGTTCGGCACCGTCAGCGTGATGGGGGTGGCGCGGGCATCGGAAAGCCCGCCGCCCCACCAGGTGTAGCTGCCGTTGCCCTGGGCTTCGACCCCCTCGACGATGATCAGCCATTTCGGGTTGACCGTCTGGATGGCGTTGCCCGCCCGGGTGGCCGCTGCCGCCCAGTTGCGGGTGGTGTCCGCACAGCCCCAGCAGGCACGGCCGTGGGGTTCGTTGTGCAGGTCCGCGCCGATGACCGTCGGATCGTTCAGGTATCGCTGGGCCAGCATCTTCCAATCGGCGATCCACCGCTGTTCGCTGTAGGCGGAGGTGTACCAGAGCTCGGACTGGGAGTTGAAGTCCGGCCGGTGACGGTCCAGGATGACCCGCATCCCACGGGTTTTCGCCTCGGCGATGACGGTGTCCATGACCTGCAGCGGCGTCTTGCCCTGCAGGGTCGGGTTCTGGGCGAAGTTGATCGAGTTGGTGGTCGCCCCCGCATCCAGGCACTGGTTGGCGAAGGGCAGTCGGATGGTGTTGAAACCGAAGGCGGCCATCTGGTCCATGGCCTGTTTCATGCTGATGGTCCACAGACCGTGCGGGGAGCAGTTCGAGGTCTCCAACCCGAACCAGTTGACCGCCTTGATCTGGAACGGCTGGCCGGAGGTCGTGGTGATGGTAGATCCGGAGGTCTTGAGCCACTCGGTGGCCGGTGCCGCTGGGGCCGGTGCCGCTTGGACCGCCCCCGTTTGAGCGCTGGCCGATCCCGTGCCCGCCGTCGCCACGATCGCCATCACCACCGCGGTGAGGCTCGCGACGAGCCCGGCCAGTCGCCGATGTGCCCGCCTACCTGGGCGGATACGGGCAGGGGTGATCCCGGCCGCGGCGCTCGTGGACGTGGATGCAGGCGTGAAGGATGCGGGCATGTGCTGAGAGTATCGTCGCGACGGCGCTCTGTAACCATGTGGGCGGTATGTCCGGTTAACTTGTGATGTCCGACGGGGATGCGACCACCGACGACAGCACCCGTACCTCCACCTCGCCGGCCAGACCCTGAACCGCCCGGCGGGCCCGTCCGGTCGGCCACCCTTCCTGCTTCAGCCAGGCCCAGGTCGCGGTCACCGTGGCAGCCACCGGCCGGTTCGTCAGTCCGGCGGCGAGGGCCGAGTCGACGTTCCCGTTGTGCAGTCCTGCCATTTCGCCGGTGGGTGGCAACCAGATCGGCAGCTCCGTCCACGGTGCGATCCCCTCGGCCTCGATCCGTTCAGGGGACACCCAGACCAACTCGGGGGACCCGTCCACCACCTCGGCCGCGGTATCCAGCAGTTCACCCATCGTGGTGTGCCCGGGGCGGCTCACCGCGTTGAAGGCCCCGGTGGTGCCTGTCTCGGCGCAGCGCAGCATCCACTCGGCGAGATCGCGCCCGTCGATGTACTGCAGCGGTCGGTTCCGGGGGCCGGGGGCAAGCACGCGCCCGCCACGATCGAGTCGGCCCAGCCACCAGGGGAGACGGCCGACGATCTCGTACGGGCCCAGGATCAGCCCGGCCCGGGCGAGCAGGCTGCGGTCCGGGAAGTGTTCGAGGACCGCGAGTTCGGAACCTCGTTTGGCGACGGCGTAGTCGGCATCGGAATCGTCGTCGGCCCGGGCATCGACCACCGCGGCGTCCTCGGCCGCGCCGGAGGGGAGGGGCCAACGGTGGACCGATCTGCTGGAGACGTAACCGTAGTGGCCCGCCCGCTCGGCCAGCAGCCCCGCCGATTCGTCGACCACCCGGGGAGCACCGGACCAGGTGTCCAGCACGGCGTCCCAGGTGCGCGCACCGAGCGCAGCCGCGAGTTCCCCGGGCCGGGTCCGATCGGCGTGCAGTTCGGTGACACCGGGGGCCGCCGACGGGGCGGTCCCGCGGTTGACCGTGGTCACGGAATCCCCACGGGCGACGGCCGCCTCCACCAGGTTGCGTCCCACATGGTGGGTTCCGCCGAGCACAAGAAGGTCCATTGTTCGATGATGGGCGCAGGTGCGCCTGTCGCGCCACCGCAGGGCATACGGCCTGCGGCACCGGGGGAGGTCGTGGGGATGGTCGACATCAGGTCAGCGGAGAACTTTGTGGTCGGTTGTCGGGTTCGGAGGGCGTGCTGTTCGGTATGTTCCGTCGGTGAACATCTTCGACCAGGAGACCGTGGCGCCCGAACGCGCGGACTTGGCGTCCGCGACCACGTCGGAGCTGCCGGGCGGGGGCCTGCCTGCTCGCGATCCGTGGGCCGTCCCGCGTGATCCGGCGCAGGGGGAGCAGTCCACCGGGGATGCCCGTTCCACGGATCCGGCGGACGGTGGGACCGGACCGATGACCGAACGACAACGTCTGCTGCATCTGGTGGCACAGCACATCCTCGAACACGGGGTCTCCGGGCTGACCCTGCGCAACCTCGGCCGCGCCATCGGGACGAACAACCGGATGTTGTTGTACTACTTCGATTCGAAGGAGAACATGGTCGCGGCGGCGTTGACGGAGGCCGGCGCGTGGGAACCGCGTTTCTACGGCACCCTGGTCGATCTCGTCGACTCCGACGCCCCGCTCGCCGATCGGCTGGTCGCCTCCTGGGCCGGAATCTCGCACCCCGCCAACCGGCCGTACATCCGGTTGTTCTTCGAGATCCTGGGCCTGGCCCTGCACGAGAAGGGTCGCTACGACGAGTTCCTGCAGGGTGTGGGAAGTCTGTGGTTGAGCCAGATCGCGACCGAGGTCCGGGCCGAGGGTGTGCCCGATCCGCTGGCCACCGAGTTGGCACAGGAGATGCTGGCGGTCTGGCGCGGACTGCAGTTCATCCTGGTCCACGACGAGGACCCGGAGGTGATCGAAAGGATCAACCGCCGGTCGGTCGAAGGGTTCTGCGCCCGGGTGGCCGCCGCAGCCGGCGCGTCGCCACAAGGCGGGACGGGCACAGCCGTCCCGACCGCCGAGGCCGGCTGCTGACTATGCTGACCGGTGTGTCGGACCCGTCCGACCGTGACGCTCCGCATCGCCTTCCGCCGCAGTGCCACCGTCGGTGCGTGTTGCCGCGGCTGAGGACCGAGAACAGCTGAAGGACCCAGAACCGCCACCGGCCAACCGTCGTCGGCGGCCAACAATCGGAGGAAACATGCCCACACGTACAGCGCGGACCGCTTGGAACGGCACACTCCAGGAGGGTGGGGGACAGGTCGAACTCACCAGCTCTGGTGTCGGAACCTTCGAGGTCTCGTTCCCCAAGCGTGCCGCCGACTCGGCCGGTGGGACCACCTCCCCCGAGGAACTGATCGCGGCCGCCCACTCGTCCTGTTACGCGATGCAGCTCTCGGCGATCATCGGCGAGGCCGGTGGCACCCCGCAGAGCCTGGAGGTGACGGCTGACGTCTCCCTCGGGTCGGACACCGTCGGTTTCAAACTCACGGGTATCAAGCTGACCGTGCGGGGCGAGGTCGAAGGTCTGGACGCCGAAGGTTTCGCCAAGGCTGCCCAGGCCGCCAAGGAGACCTGCCCGGTGAGCAAGGCACTGACCGGTGTGGAGATCACCCTGGACGCCTCCCTGGAGCAGTAGCCCTTCCGCAGTTCCCTTCGGCCCGGCCGGACGTCGTTCCCGACGCTCCGGCCGGGCCGTCGGCGTCCGAGTCGGATCGGGTCCGGCAGCAGGAGGTCGAGTGAAGGGGCGGTGAAACAGATGTCGCCCAAATGCCGCGTTTGTGCGGGTGGCGGCGAGGGCACACTGGACAACAGACCTGTTCCATATCGCAAGGACGCGACATGCCCGATTACAGCCGGACCCGCACGATCTCCCACTCCAGTGCGAACCTCTTCCAGCTGCTGACCCGCTCCGGCGACCTGCAGCGCTACCTGCCCGACCTGCTGCTGCGCCACGCGGACGTACCGGAGCCGGGGACCGACAGTTTCCATCACGCCCTCGGCTCGGCCGGACTGATCCCGGCGGATCCCGCGAGTGGATCGGGGGACCGGGTGCCCCCTCCGGTCACGAACCTCGCCCCTCCGACCGCAGGCGGGCCGCCGACGGCGGTCATCGACGGTCCGGCCGACACCCGGGTCTCCGGGAAGATCTGGTTCACCGTCTTCGCCGACGATCACCGGATCGAATGGGGACACGAGGGTGACGACGACTCGCACGGAGAACTGCAGGTCGATCCGGTCGGTTGCGGGGCCTACGTCACCATGCACCTGCATGTACGGGGTGCCCGGCCGGGGATGGACCGGATCATCGACGAGGCCCTCGACAGGGTCGCTGAACTGGCCTCATGAGCCGCCCGTCGGCGGCAGTGCCAGACTGGCGGGATGCCCTCACGTTCTGACTCCGCCGTGGCCCCCGCCGAATCCGGTTCGACCCGACGACGGCCCGTGCCTGCCGTCCCGGCCGTCGGACGCACTGCCGGTCTTGCCGTCCTGGGGGTGACGGCCGGTTGGCTGGGCCGCTCCCTCTTCCGGGCGGTCCGTGGTGTGCCCGAGGCGATGGGTGCGGGCCGGGCGACCATCCGGGACAAGGTCGCCGATGCCCCGCAGTTCGACGGCAAACAGTTCAAGAACGTCCTGCCGGTCACCACGATGGCACCGGGCAGCGGCCCCGCCATGCTCAAGGCTCTGGCGGCCAAGGGGGGATCGGGCAAACCGGTCTCCGAGATCCCGTTGTGGCGGGCCTCCGATGCCGATCTGGTCCCCGCCGATCTGGCGGTCACCTGGTTCGGCCACGCGAGTGTGCTCATCGAGATCGACGGCTACGCGGTGCTGGCCGATCCGGTGTGGGGGGAGCGGGTGTCGCCGTCACCGACGGTGGGGCCCAAACGTCTGCACCCGGTGCCGATCGCCGTCGAGGAGCTGCCCGAGGTGGATGTCGTCATCATTTCCCACGACCACTACGACCATCTCGATCTGCCGACCATCCGCTACATCGCCGAGTCCAGGACCACCCCGTTCGTGGTGCCGCGAGGGGTCGGGGAGCACCTGCGAGCCTGGGGCGTGCCGGAGGACAGGATCGTCGAGCTGGACTGGGACGGCAGCCATACGATCGCCGGGCTGACCCTGACCTGCACCGAGGCTCAACACTTCTCGGGTCGCGGGTTGACCAGGGACGACACGTTGTGGTCATCCTGGGTGATCCGGACCGACAGCCACCGGGTGTTCTTCGGCGGGGACACCGGTTACACGCCGGCCTTCGCCGATCTGGGTCGCACCTACGGACCCTTCGACCTGTCGCTGCTGCCGATCGGTGCCTACGGCGACCAGTGGGCGTCGATCCACCTCAATCCCGAGGAGGCGGTCGCCACCCATGCCGACATCGACGGCGGACTGTTCGTACCGATCCATTGGGCCAGTTTCGATCTCGCGTTCCACCGGTGGTCCGAGCCGATCGAGCGGCTTCTGGTGGCGGCGGCGGAGAACGGTGTGGCCCTGGCGACACCGATGCCCGGTCAGCGGGTGGTGGTCGCCGACCCGCCACCGATGAAGGCGTGGTGGACGGGGCCGGCGGGGGACTGAGGCAACACCAGGATCAGCGGCCGCGCCTCTTCATGGCACCCCACAGGGAGGTGACGACGAAGAGGACGATACCGATGATGGCCAGCCACAGCAGCGATTTCACCACGAATCCGACAACAACGAAGATGAGCCAGATGACGAGCAGAGCGACGAGGATTCCCATATCCGGCTGATGCCCGTTGGATCGGCCCCGCAAACGCCAGGAATCCTCGGCTGTCCGATCACACCCGTGGGGGTGTCAGCGCGGGGCCGGGTCGATCCGTTCCTCGGGGCTCTCCGAGATCTGGTGGCGGAGTGCCCAGATCCCCAGGCAGGCCACGGCCAGCACCTCCGTCAGGGCCAGTCCACGCTCGACCAGTCCGAGCGGAATCGCCCGGTACCAGGGTGTTCCGGTGATCGGGGCCAGCAGCACTGCCAAGGCCAGGGGCGAGAACCAGGCCAGGGAAAGCCATCCGAGGCCGGTCGCCCACCAGGCGCTGACGCGGTCGGCGACCGGATGTGCCCGGTCGCGCCGGCGGCGGGCGATGGACAGCACACCGATCGGCAGGCTCAGGAAGGCCACCAGGCTGAAGACCCGATGGACCTGTCCCTCGGTGCTCGGGCCGACCGCCCAGTTGTGCTTGGTGAAGATCACCAGCATGACCAGGCTGACCGACCACAGGGCCAGCAGGGCCGAACCGGTGGAGACGGGTTTCACCAGTCCGCAGCGGACCAGGGCGAGGAGGATCGCGGCCGAGCCGGCGGCGAGCAGCAGTACGGCCACCTCGAACACCCAGCCGAGCGGGCTCAGCGCGTATTCGCTGATCGTCCGGCGGACCGGGCTGATCCCGGAGGTCTGGGGCAACAGGTGCAGGGCCCCGATGGCCAGCAGGGTGACGGCGACGAGGGTCAGCCCGAAGGTGGCGAGTCGGCGGGCGGACGCGGCAGACGGGTGCTCGGGCACCGCAGCATCCGCGGGTGCCGTATCCAGGTTCGTCCTGTCCGGGTTCGCCAGGTCGGGGTTCGCCGTGTCTGGGGTCAGCGTGCCGGGGTCGGAGCGGGAGATCATGCTCCCAGGGTACGGATGCCGTCCTGGGAGGACGCTGTGTTCGCGGCGTGGTGGTCCGCGCCGACGGAGGCCGGTACGAGCCGGTCCTCGGATCGGGAGAAGCGGACCCGGTTCGGGTCGCGGGAGCGTGAGATCCCCAGGCTGACGACCCCTCCGAGGAGGGCGCACACCACGATGCCGATGAAGATCGCGATCCAGCTGGGCCCGTAGGAACCCGAGGTGAAACTCATCAGGGCCCCGACCACGGAGCCGATGGGCACCCCGACCGCGCCGCCCCAGACGAAGCCGAGGTACAGGCGCGGCTCCGAGCCGTGGTCACGTCTGGCCATCTGCCTGGTCTCCCGGGACATGTTGTGCGGTGCGATGTTCTTCCATCGACCCTACTGCAGGTCCGCCCCGCACCGGAGCACCGGTGCGGGGCGGACGGGGAACGCAGGAGCAGCTCAGGGTGCGGGGGCGAAGGCGCGGTGCAGGAAGGCCGCCGCGGCATCCCGGTTCACCGCCGAACCCGGGTGGAAACTGCCGTCGGGGTAGCCGCGAACGATGCCCAGGCCTGCGGCCCAGGCGATCTCGCCGCAGAAGGCGCTGCCGACGGTGACATCGGTGAACGGCCGGGTGGTGCAGGCGGGGGCCTGGGCGTTCGGGTGCAGGGTGCGGTGCAGGAAGGCCGCGGTCGCCTGCCGGGAGACGACCGTGCCGGGCCGGAAGGTGTTGTCGTCATATCCCGTGGTCACGGCAGTCGTTTTGGCCCAGGCGATCTCGCCGCAGAACGCGGAGGTGACGGGTACGTCGGCATACGGGGCGACGGTGCAGGCAGGTGCCCGGTCGCCGTCATGGGCCGCGGCGTAGATCATCCTGATCAGTGCCTGACGTGAGATCTGCTCGGTGGGCCGGAAGGTGCCGTCGGTGTGGCCGACGGTCACTCCGACCGTGGCGGCCCACATGATGTCCGCGGCGAAGTCCCGGGTGGCCGGTACGTCGACGAAGTACACCGGGAGTCCGGTCGATGACGAGGTGGAAGGTGCTACCTGCCCGTCACCGCTGTAGGTTGCGGCGACGGTGTGGTTGCCGACCGGGAGAACTCCCAGGTCGATGGTGGTCCTGCCCGCGGTCAAGGTACCGGAACCCAGGACACCGCCGCCTGTCTCGCGGATCGTCACCGTGCCGGTGGGGGTGGATCCCTCGGTCGCGACCTGGACGGTGAGCGAGGCGGGCGACCCTGCGGTGACGGCCGTGGACGGGACGGTGACGGTGGTGGTCGACGGTGTCGGCAGGGCCGCGATCGGCATCGGGACCCGGATCATGTCCATCTCGGTGAAACCGCTGCCCTTGGTGAAACGCACGGTGTTGGTGCCCGCCTGCAGATCCATCGGGACGGTCAGGAAGGTCCAGTTGTCCCAGGTGCGCTGCGGGTAGCTGACGGTCGCGGCCGCCCCGCCGTTGACCGAGAGGAACTGGGTGCTGCCGATGGTGGCGTTGTTGGCGCTGCCGCCGTTGGCATATCGGACCAGCACGTCGTAACGGCCCGTTTCGGGGGCGTCGACGGCGAACTGCACATGGCTGTCGGCGAAGTCCATGTACCCGACCTTCTTGGCTCCGGACGCACCGGGGACCGTCACGTTGACCACGCGGGCCTGGTTGATCTGCGCGTCCTCGGCCTCGTAGCTGACGTAGCGCGGTCCCGTTTCCCCGCTGGGCACGGGGATCTGGTCGAAGGTGCTGGTGGGCGCACCGAACACGGGACTCCCGTTGGCATCCCAGGTGAACTTCTGCGCGCGGATGGTGCGGCCGTCCCATCCGCTGTTGACCACGGTGTTGGCGTGGTAGAGCAGCCAGTCCTCGGTGCCGTCGGGGGACTTGGTGAAGGTGTGGTGGCCGGGGCCCTGCGCGGTCGAGCGTTTGGCGAAGACACAGCCGTTGGACTTGGTCCAGGCGGCCGGGTCGAGCAGGTTCCCGCTGGTGTTGGTCAGCATGCCGAGGCAGTAGTCGTTGGTCCAACTGCCGGAGGCGGAGTAGACGACGAAGGTCTTGCCGTCCTTCTGCAGCACCTCCGGGCCTTCGTTGATGTACGGGGTGCCGTTGCGCTCCCACGATTCGGTCGGGCGCGAGATCTCCACCCGCGGTCCGCTGATGGTGAGCGGATCGGACATCGGAGCGATGTAGAGCTGCTGGCTGACGTTGGTGGTCCCCTCCCAGCCGGACCACAGGAAGTAGAGCCGGCCGGCCGGAGTCTCCATGACAGTGGCATCGATGGCCCAGCGGTCGGTGGAATCGCTGATCTTGACCGGATCCGACCAAGGGCCGAACGGATCGGCGGTGAGGGCCTTGATGGCGTACATCCGATGGTTGGCGTTGTCGCCGTTGTCGGCGGCGAAGTAGATGTACCAGTCCCCGCGGATCTTCAGCAGCTCCGGGGCCCAGATCTCGCAGCACAGCGGCCCACTCGCCGGGGCCTGCCAGATCTGCCGGCGCTCGGAGTCACCGAGCCCGGTGATGGTGGAGGTGTGGCGCAGGGCGATGCCTTTGTCGGCGACGGTCTCGACGAACCAGTAGCTGCCGTTGTCCTGGAAGATCGACGGGTCGGCCCCGACCTTGATCGGGTTGAGGAAGGTGGCCTCGCCCAACGGTTCTCGGGTATCCGCGGGTGCGGGGTCGCCGATCGGGGCGCGGAGCATGGTCGTCGCATGGGATGTGGCTGCGGGCTTGGATGTGGCTGCGGGCTGGGATTCGGCGGCGGCGGTGCCGGCCGCGCCGAGGGAACCGAGTGCCAGCGCGGCGATGAGGCCGAGTCGGCTCAGGGTTGATCCTGGTCGGGTCATGGTGGTGTCCTCCGTGTCGCCCTCCCTGGAGTGCCGGGAGGCACGGCGGTTCTCGCCGTTTTCCAACACTGGAGGGTCTCAAAAACATACGGAAACCCACAGAATCTGTCAACGATAACGGAGGACCATGACGGATTGTGTCCATTTGGCGATCGGGCTGGCCCATCCCTGGGCGCGGGGGCGGGGTGCGGGGTGCGGGGTGCGGGGTGCGGGGTGCGGCGGCGCACCTGAGTCCCCGCGTCCCGCGGTGGGATATGCGCAGTTGTGAACGCTGACATCTGCGCATACCTCGCCGCGGGACGTGTCTGACCTCGCCGGACACCGGGTTCGGCCAGCTCCGCGCCTCAGGTCAGGCGAGCCGGTATCCGGCCTCGGTGATCGCGGTGCGGACTGCCGTGTCGGTGTACTCCTCGCCGGCCACGGTCAATGTCCCGGTGGCGATGTCGACGTCGGTCCCGGTGACCCCGGAGACCTCGGCGACCGCGGCGGTCACCTTTCCGGCGCAACTGCCGCAGGTCATGCCCTGGACGGTGTACGTGCTGTTGGTGCTCATCTGTGGATTTCCTTTCAAGGTGTGCGGGGACCGGGTTGGACCGCCGCTTCGTCGACCCGGGCGGGTCACGGTGATGGGGTCAGGAGGCCCGGTTCAGCGCCGGTTCGAGTCCAGGGCCGGTTCGGCCTCGGTCGGGCTGCGCATCAGGACTGCCGCCGCGACAGCACCGAGAACGGCGACGACCGCAGCGCCGATGAAGGCCGCCGAGAACCCGTCGGTGAGGGCCATCGGATCGCCCAGGTTGTTGGCGCCGTAGGCGGCGGCGATCGCGGTCATCACCGCGAGGCCGATCGCCGAGCCGATCTGGTAGCTGGTGTTGACGATGCCGGAGGCCAGCCCGCCTTCTTCAGGGCGTGCCGCGGAGATCGCGGTTCCGAGGGTGGGGATGAAGGCGAGGGACATGCCCAGTGCGGCGAGCAGCGATGCCGGAAGGACATCGGCGGCGAAGGACCCGTCAGGACGGGCGAAGGAGAGCCAGAACATGCCGGCGGCCAGCAATGCGAGTCCGACGACGGTCATGTTCTTGGGTCCGAACCGGGCGATCGCACGGGGTGCGAGCACCACCATGCCGATCATGACGACGGTGGTCATCGGCAGCAGCGCCGCGCCACTGGGGAAGGCGCTGTAGCCGAGCACCTGTTGCAGGTAGAGGTTGAGGAAGAACCACATCGGGATCCAGGCAGCACCCAGCAGCAGCTGGGCGAGGTTCGCCGCGCCCAGGTTCGGGGTGCGGAAGATACCGAGCCGGAGGAGCGGTTCGCGGCGTTTGGCCTGCAGCGCAAGGAATCCGCCGAGCAGTGCCGCGGCAGCGGCCAGGACGAGCCAGGTCTGCGCCGACCCCCACCCGACCACCGGCGCCGCGACGATGGCGTAGACCAGCGCGCCCAACCCCGCAGTGACGGTGATCGCGCCGAGCAGATCGATCTTGCTGCGAGCGGCGGCCTTGCCTGCGGGCATCAGCGAGGGGGTGACGGCCAGGATGATCAGCGCGATCGGGATGTTGATGTAGAACACCCATTCCCAGCTGGCGTACTCGGTGATGAGGCCGCCGAGGAACACGCCGGCGGTGCCGCCGGCGGGTGCCGCGGCACCGTAGAGAGCGAAGGCCTTGGTGAGTTCGCGTGGGTTGCGGCCGAACAGCATCATCAGCATCGTCAGCGCTGCGGGTGCGATCAGGGCCGCGCCGGCTCCTTGGACCGCGCGGCCGACAAGTTCGGTACCGACGTTCCCGGCGAGACCGGCGGTGAGGGAGCCGATGATGAGGATGATCCAGCCGGCGGAGAAGACCTTCCGGGCACCGAGCAGGTCGGAAAGCTTGCCTCCCAACAGGAGCAGGCCACCGAAGGCGACGACATAGGCGTTGAAGACCCAGGAGAGGTTCTCCTGGGAGAAACCGAGATCGGACTGCATCTGCGGGAGGGCGACGCCGATGATCGACGTGTCCATGATGACCACGAACTGCGCGGCGGCGATGGCGGTGAGACCGAGCCACCGACGTGAGGCAGGTGGCGAACTGTTGGTGGGCATGAGGTTTCCTATCGAATTCTGAACCGACCGGGATCGGTCGATGACTGATTGATACCATGGGGGGGTATGGTATGCAAGACAGTAGCAGATACCCAAGGGGGGTATCGCGAGCAGGGTGCAGCGCGGTGCCGTCGTGCACAGAATGTGGAGGAATCATGTTGTCCCAGAACGGCTGCACCCTGTCCCGCCTGCGGTTGGGGGAGGCCTCCCGCCGGTGGGAATGGAGCTGTCCAGGAACGCTCCACCCACAGAAGGCCTCGTGTTCCACGCTGCCCGTTCCAACGCTGCGCTCACCCCATGAGCCCGGCTCCCCCTGGCCAACTGATCGTGGACCACGGCTGGGCCGCGTCCACCGCAGGCTCACCAACCTGCCTGGACATCACAGCTGGTCGACGATTCAGCCCGACCTGTCGGCGGACGACGTCCCGATCCAGGTCAATATCGCCCGTGACCATCCCGTCACGACCGATCAGGACACATCACCACGACCAACCCGACTGCCACCCCGGCGTTGCTTGAGTGCGGCCGACGCCGCCGACTACATCTGCCACTCGGCAGGCGCCCTTGCGAACTGGAAGGCCGCCGGCCAGGGACCCACGTTCGTCAAGGTGGACCACCACGTGCTGTACGACATTGCTGCCGTCGATGAGTGGATTGTCTCAGCAGCGCTTCCGCGTGACGTGCCTGACGCAGGCTGTTCACCGAACGGGTCCCGGTGAGCACTTTGCTCGTCCGGTCCAGGCAGTGAACTGCGAGAAGTGGGGCGAGTCGGGCTCGAACCGACGACCTGGCAGGTTATGAGTCTGCTGCTCTGACCAACTGAGCTACCGCCCCGCCGGAGAGCGTACCTGGCGGGTCGGCTGGAGCGGGAATCGGCACACCGGGCGGGCGGTGTCGCGGAGCTGCAGCGGTCCAGCGCCCCCGCCGGCGGACTGGCTGTGGGGCCGTCCGTCACCATGAGTTGTCGTTCGGCCTGGCGAAAGACCACCACCGAGACGCGTTCCCGCGCAGCGTGTTCACTCTCGCGCACGTTGTTCGGTGCGCGAGAAACAACACGGTGCGCGTGAACGAATGGTGGTGGGGTGGGTCGAGTCGGCGCGGGGAGGATGATTCAGCTGAATCTGGTGTTGCGGCGGGGTGTGCGGTGGAAGTCCATCCAGCGGGGTGGGAGGTATTCGGGGATGCCGTCGTCTGCGATGCGGATTTCCCAGTCGCCGTGGTGCAGGAGGTAGTGATGGTGATCGCAGGCCTGGGCGGCGGAGGACAGCCTTGTTTGCCCGCCGACGCTGAACGGGATGATGTGGTGGGCTTCGGTCCAGCCCGGTGGTCGGTCACAGCCCGGGAACGTGCAGTCGCGGTCCCTGGCCTCCATGGCTTTCCGGATCCCGGCGGGGAAGGTGTATCCGGATCTGCCGACATCCAGGATTTCTCCCTTCCCGCCGAGGATGATGGGGGTGATTTTCGAGTCGCAGGCGATGTGCCGGGCGACTTCGGCGGGGATGGGTCCGCCGAAGTTCGTGGACGGTGGGCTGGAAACCAACATCCCCAGCAGACCGGTCCTGGCCGGGGTCTTCGGGCCGGAGGTGGGACTCCCGGTGTCGGCGTCGGCTGGGGTGCTGGTGCCCTGAACCGAATCCGGTCAGCCGGATTCAGGGTGGGGCTCCGCGCCTGCGGCGGGTTCGTGACCGCAGTTGTCACACGGTCGGATCCTGCCGGCCAGATCGTCCAGCCCCATGAATACCGTGACGTAGGGCCGTTGGCCACCATGGGAGGGTGCTTCGCCGGAGTTCAGGAAGTGTTGGGCGATCTCACCCAACGCCAGCGCACGCCGGTTCGCCGCCGACCGCTGGTCGGAGACCGCTTCGACCGCTGCCGCCGGGGCGGTTAACGCCTCCACCGCTTGGCGGACCTTCTCCATCGTTTCGTCGTCGAGCATCGCTGTCATCGGGGTGTACCCGGCATGATTCCGGTTGCCGAACACCAACGTCATCCCGGCCCGCTTGTCCTTCGGAGGCCTCCCGTCCGGGTCCAGGCGGATCGACAGATCCTGCGCCACCGACCGCAGATGGGTCCCCCAGGGTGGCTTGCTCGACCATCGTCCGCTCGGCCAGCTCCCGCAGGTCCGGGGACAACTCCGCCGGCGACGATTTCAGAAACCTGGTGGCGAAACCGGCCGACTCAGACCGATAGACCCATCGGCGAGAGCGGCGGCCAACAACGGCCGCTGCGGGTCGCCTGCTTCTTCGGAGGGGTGGTCCACCACCGCGGTCGCCTTCGCCACCAGAACCCGGGAACCGGCCTCACCCGCCGACACCCGCCGACACCCGGCACACCTGGCGCAGCAGAACGGCGGTGGAGGTGCAGCCGTGTTTCCCGGCCGTGCCACGTCGCTCCAGCTGATTCGTCTGGACCACCTGCACCGCGTACAACCCACGGTTCACCCGCTCGGTTGCCTGCGCGGTTTCCAGCAGATCAGCGTCCTGGACCAACGCCCACTGCTCGGTACCAAGGTCTGCCAGAGCAGCGTCCAGCGCAGCGATCCGCGATCGGATCCGCTCTGCTGGTGCCAGGTATTCTTCGGCCATACCAAGAACGCTAGACCACACCACCGACAGTGGCGGTCTCCGACATCATCCGCCCCGCAATGGCTTTCACTCCCCAGGGGAGGGAGAAGGTTGATCCGATCGGTTCACGTGGTGACCGTCCACTCGCACCGAACGAACCCCACCCAACTCCGATCTTGCGGCGAGATATGCGCACGTTTTCGGCCCGGAACCTGCGCATATCCCACCGCACGACGAGCAGTGGCAGAGCAGGGCCGCCTCCAGCAAACCCCACAGCCCTCCAGCAAACCCCACAGCCCTCCAGCAAACCCCGCAGCAAGTACGGTGAGCCCCATGGAACGCGGAGTGGTGTTGGTGACCGGCGGCAGCCGTGGGATCGGCGCGGAGATCGCCGTGCGGGCGGCCGCGTCGGGCTGGGCGGTCTGCCTCACCTACCGGGAGGACGCACCATCAGCGGCCGCCGTCGTCGACGAGATCACCCGGGCAGGCGGGACCGCCCTGGCCCACCGGGCGGACATGGCGGTCGAGGCCGACGTGGTCGCAGCCTTCGAGGCCGCCGACACACTGGGGCCGCTCGTCGGCCTGATCGCCAACGCCGGTGTGGTCGCCCCGCAGGCCAGGGTCGACGAGATGACGGCCGACCGGGTACAGCGGATGCTCGCGGTCAACGTCCTGGGACCCATCCTCTGCTGTCGTGAGGCCGTACTCCGGATGTCCACCCGGCACGGCGGCACCGGCGGCTCGATCGTGCTGATCTCCTCTGCGGCAAGCCGTCTGGGGTCACCGGGGGAGTACGTGGACTACGCGGCCTCGAAGGCGGCGGTCGACACCCTCGGTCTGGGACTGTCCAAAGAGGTGGCGGGGGAACGGATTCGGGTGAACGTGGTTCGTCCGGGGACCATCGACACCGGGATCCACGCCAGCGGTGGTCAGCCGGACAGGGTGCAGAGACTGACTCCCACCTTCCCGATGGGCCGGGCCGGTACGGCCGCCGAGGTGGCCGCCGCAGCACTCTGGTTGCTCGGTGACGAGGCGAGCTACTGCACCGGCAGCATCCTGGACGTCGCCGGCGGGAAGTAACCCGGGCGGGAAGTAACCCCGGCGGCGAAACAACCCTGGGCGGGAAAGCACCTGGGCAGGAAACAGTCGAGCCCGGACGATCAGGCCAGCGGGACCACCAGCGCCGTGAGCTCGGTCGCGGAGGTTCCGTGCACAAAAAGGTAGGCGGCGCCGCCCGCGCCCACCGCAGGGTCCAGCGGTGCGAAGGCCGACTTCCCCGCACAGTTGTCCTGGTGGGTTCCCTGCTCCTGGTACGGGACGAGCGAGATCTTCTGACCGGGCGTCACCACGAAGGTCAACGACTGGGTCCCGCCGACCAGTGAATCGGTGAACTCGTCGGTGTGGATCTTCCCGGTGTCGGTGTCGTAGTACTGCAGGCAGGTCCCGTCCTGCGCCGCACCGACGTACCCCGGTGCCGAACCGTCGCTCCCCAGGTACTGGGTGGCCGCCGCGTTGACGATCGCCAGCCCGCTCCCGGCCGGCGGGGTGGGGAGCGTGCCGTTCCAGTTGCCGGCCTCCGGCGCCGAGCCCACCTCGTCCGCCCAGGTCTGCATCGACATGCCCTGACCGTCCGGATCGCCCGGCAGGGCCAGGACGGTGAGTTTCGCCCCGGGAGAGGAGGTCTCGCTCTTCGTGATCAGCGCCTGGTCGCTGGTGGTGGCACCCACCGGGTAGTAGCCGAGGGAATAGTCGTTGTTCTTCTCCAGGACGACATCACCGAAGGGATCGGCGATCTCCGGGGCGAAGAAGTCGCTCACCGTCCCGTAGTCGACGGTGACGAGTCTGTGTCCGCCGTACTCCGGTGACCCGGTCCACACCTCGATCGGCGCGCCTTCGGTGCTGCCCTGGGGGACGTACAGGTTCACCACCCGAACCGTCATGTCCAGGGGGATGGTCCTGGACTGGTCGTAACCGCCGGTGGCCCCCGGCCCACCGGTGCCCAGTCCCAGCTCGGACAACTCGGACAGCCCGGGGTCCTGGGCGCCGGGCAGCACTGCGGAGCCCTCGTCATTCCCACATCCGCTGACAAGAACGATGCAGGCAGCGACGACGACGCACCACCGACCCACAACTCCACGACCACACCTCATGGCATCCTCCGGCTTCGGCTCGAAACGCGGCGGGGACGATCACGGCACCCACCCATCAACCAGATGCCTGACGTCGGTGTCTTGATACCTGATCCGTTGAGAAATTCGGGGCAAGGGTGTTCAGGGAACCCTTCGGTAACAAATTGCCTGCCACCGGCTCATGATTGGGTCCGGCGTGATGAAGTGGGCTGGTGGGGAATGCACTGGTGGAACGGAAACGACGGAAACAACGCAGGCAGCAGTGGCTGGGGACCTCGGCGCTGTTCGCGGCGGCGCTCGGTGGCGTCGCGTTGCTGATCTGGGCCTTGCAGCAGGAAGGGGCTTGCACTGCCATCGGCGTCAGCGATCAGGTGAACATCGATATGAGTCCGGTGGTCGGGTCCTTTCCGGCTGGCGGCACCTTCAACGCAGACATCTGCGTCGACGGGGACTGCGTCCGCCGCGAGTTCCTACCCGGGAAAGACCCGCAGCTGTCCGAGCTCGCTCGTATGGACGTTGATTTCGGACCTGCGGGTTCCCTCCACCAGGTCAGGGTGACCGTCACCCACCAAGGACGCTCGATCTTCAGCGCTTCAACCACCGCGCCCTCGGTGGAACGGGTGTTGGGGGAGGACAACTGCGCCCAGACCTACTTCACCATCACCCTCAAGGCCTCGGGCACCGGAGCCGCCGCTGAGCTGATCGTGGTTGATCCGACATGACCCGACCGCGCGATACACGTCGTTCGCGGGGCTGGGTCGGTACCGCCGGATTGTGTGTATTGGCCCTGGCGGTCGTCGGCGGAGCCATCTGGTGGGGCCAATGGCATGGCGGTTGCGACGCCGTGTCGGTCCCGCAGGACCGGGTAACGGTGGACCTGAGCTCGGTGGTGGACGGGGAAGGAGCGGCAGCGGTACCGAAGGGAATCCTCAGCTCGCGACTGTGTGTCGACGGGAGTTGCTCGCGGGCCACGTTTGTCATCGGTGAGGATGTTGCGCCCGTTCAGTTCTCCATCGATCCGGGGCGACTCGGGCCGGAGGGAAGCTCACACCGGGTCTCGGTGCGGATCGACAACGGCGGCACCGAAGTGTTCTCGGCAGCGACCACGGCACGATCGGTCCAGCAGATGGAAGGCAGGGGCAACTGTGCGACGCCCTACTTCACCATCTTGCTGACCACCTCCGGGAGCGGGGCGCGGGCAACACTGAGCTGACGGCGGACGAAAGGTCGGGCCGCCGCGGCCGCCTCAACCCTTGGCGCTCGGGCGGACCATGACCGTGGAGTCGCCGGGCGCGAAACCGAAGCCTCGGTACAGGGTGTGGGCGTCCGAGGTGTTGAGCATCCACCGGAAGTCCCGGCCCGGCCCGTTCTCGATGATCTCCCGCACCAGCTCCTTGCCCAGTCCGTGGCCACGGTGCGCCGGCACCACGAACACGTCGCCGAGATAGGCGAAGTTCACTCCGTCCGAGGTGGCGCGGGCGAAGCCGACCATCTGACCGACGGGGGAGTAGCACCCGACCACCCGCCAGGACCCGTCGACGCCGGCGCGGACATCCTCCCGCGTCCGCCACTTGCCCCAATAGGCATCGGTGGACAGGAACGTCCACAACACCTCGTGGTCGAGCCGTTCCCGGTCGTCGTCGAACTGATAGTTGTTGAACTCGCGCATGACTCGATCCTGCCGTACCGCGGTTACCGGCAACAACCGAAATACCCGCCGTGCTCAGTCCTGCTCCGCGAGAGCCTCGAATCCCTGCCGCAGGGCCGAACGCAGGACCTCGCCCGGCAACGGCCAGGGCAGGTCCGAGGCCAACGCCTCCTCGATCGTCATACCGGCATGCCAGGCCTGCCGGATGAGATCGGCGACGTGGGTGAGCATCTCGGCCTGTTCCAGCACGAACTGCCGGTCCACCACCTGGCCATGGCCCGGGATGATCCGGGCGGTCGGCCCGATGGCGTCCAGCAGTTCGAACAACACCAGCGGCCAGCCCAGCGGATAACTGCCCGAGCCGAACATCGGCGGCCCGGACTCCTCGACCAGATCACCCACCACCCACACGTCGACATCGGGTACGTGCAGGACCAGGTCCGTGTCGGTATGGCCGGGCGGTTGCGGAAGGAGCCGCACCTGCCGACCGCCGACCGAGAGTGTCGTCGGCTCCTCGACCCTGCGGGTCGGGGGAGTGAGTTCCACTGCGGCCCAGCTCTTGTCCGGCTCCGCCGCGGGGTCTGCCTTTACCTTCGCCAACCGCGGGGCCTCGTACCGCCGGTAGTGCTCCTGGATCCGGGCATGTCCCAGGATCGGGACGTCGAGATCGGAGCCCGGCCCGAAGACCTGGTTGCCGAAGGTGTGGTCGTAGTGGGCGTGGGTGTTGACGACGTACCGGATCGGTGGGTCGAAGCGGGTCCCGATGTCGGTGATCAGCTCGGCACCCTCGGCCGGGTTGTTCCGGGTGTCGACCACCAGCAGTTCGTCGCCGCCGACGATCACCACCACGGAGATGTCGACCGGGTTGTACCGGCGTTGGTGGACCCCGTCGGCGACCTCGATCCAGGTGGACATGGTCGGACCCTATCCGACGGCGCGCCGCCGGGCCCGACAAGGGACCAGGCGATCACCCGGCAAGGGACCAGGCGGGCAACCCGACAACGGGTCAGACGAGCGGCCCGACAACGGCCCACCGACCGGACCGACACGCGAACCTGACAGCATGGTCAGCGATGAATGCCGACCCCGCGCCCGCAGCAGGCCGATTCGCGCCCAGCCCGTCCGGGGACCTGCACATCGGCAACCTCCGCACGGCCCTGCTCGCCTGGTTGTTCGCCCGCAGCACCGGCCGGCGTTTCCTGGTGCGGATGGAGGATCTCGATCGGGTCGCGGTCGGCTCGGCCGACCGCCAGCTCGCGGACCTGACCACGCTGGGTCTGTCCTGGGACGGTCAGGTGGTCCGGCAGAGCGGGCGCACCCTTCGGTACGACCGGGCGATCGACAAGCTGGTGCTGGCCGGTCTGACCTATCCCTGTTTCTGCACCCGCCGGGAGATCCGGGAGGCGGCCTCCGCGCCCCACCCGGACCCGGCGGCGGACCTTGCCTACTCCGGTACCTGCCGCACCCTCGCGGCCGAGGAGGTGACGGCGCGGATCGCCGCCGGCAAACCGCACGCCCTGAGGTTGAAGGCCGCCGTCACCCGCTGGTCGGTCACCGATGTGCTGGCCGGGGAGTTCACCGGTACGGTCGACGACTTCGTGCTCCGCCGTAACGACGGCGTCGCGGCCTACAACCTGGCCGTGGTCGTCGACGATGCCGCCCAGGGGGTCGACCAGGTCGTGCGCGGCGCGGACCTGTTGACCAGCGCCCCGCGTCAGGCCTACCTCGCCTCGCTCCTCGGCCATGTCGCCCCGCGGTACGCGCATGTGCCGATGGCCCTCAACGAGCGCGGGGAACGGCTGGCCAAACGGGACGGTGCGGTGACCCTGCCCGAGATCCTCGCCCAGGGGGCAACTCCGGCGCGGGTGCTGGGAGTGATGGCGGCGAGTGCGGGGATCGCGGCGACCCCGGAGCCGACGACGGCGGCTCGTCTGCTGGCCGGGTTCGACATCGCCTCGATCTCACCTGAGCCGTGGACGGTCCGCCTCCCCTTCGGGTGAACCGCAGACCCCGAAAGGACACGTCACGCGGGGGATGCGCTCACGGTGTGCGGCGGGTGTGAATCGACACACCGGGGCCATGGTCAAAGCTTTCACCGTGGCCCGCCGGGGCGTCTAGGGTGGGGAACCGTTCCGTCTTCAAACCGGCCGTAGATGACACGGCGCTTCGTACTGGTGTGGGGTTTTTCCGATGTCTGCTGCTGTCAACCGTCCGCTCCGGGCCTACGCCCCGGGACTGGACGGACTCCGCGCCATCGCGGTGCTGGCCGTCATCGGCTATCACGCCGGGATTCCCTGGCTGCCGGGCGGCTTCCTCGGGGTCGACGTCTTTTTCGTGATCTCCGGCTACCTCGTCACTACGCTGCTGCAGCGCGAGTACGACCGAACCGGACGGGTGAGCCTGCCGAAGTTCTGGCTCCGCCGGATCCGCCGGTTGGTACCCGCGCTGGTGGTGATGCTCGTCGCCGTCTGCGCCCTGGCGTTGGCCTTCCGGCAGGATCTCAACGCCGGCCTTCGCTCCCAGGCCTTCGCCGCCGCCGGGTTCGTCAGCAACTGGCAGCAGATCGCCCAGGGCAACTCCTACGTCGCCGAGTCGACCCCGGCCCTGCTCACCCACCTGTGGTCGTTGGCGGTCGAGGAGCAGTTCTACCTGATCTGGCCGATCGTGCTGGCGATGCTGCTGCTGTTCGTGCGCCACCGACGTCGGCGGGTGCTGGTCGCGGCGGGTGTGGCCCTGGCGAGTGTGTTGCTGATGCTGTGGTTGTACGTGCCCGGAGCGGATCCGACCCGGGTCTACGTGGGGACCGACACCCACGGCTTCTCGTTGATCCTCGGGGCCTGCCTCGGGCTGGCCCGGCTGCCCTCCCTCATCGATCCGGCCCCGCGGAGCTCGACCTCTCGGCTGCGGGGGTACCCCGCGCTGATCGGCCCGGTGAGCCTGGGCGTGCTGCTCCTGCTGATGGTGACCCTGTCGGACACGTCGACCCTCACCTACCGCGGCGGGCTGGTGCTGACCGCCCTCGCGGCCGCCGCTCTGGTCGCCGTGACGGCGCGTGGTGGGGGACTGCTCGATCCGGTGCTGACCGCGCGGCCGATGCGGCACCTGGGGCTCCGCTCCTACTCCCTGTACCTGTGGCACTGGCCGATGCTGGTCATCGCGGCCCGGATCAACCATCACGCGGTCCCGGCCTGGGTCGCGGCAGGCCTGGCCGTGATCCTGAGCCTGCTGTGCGCGGAGGTCTCCTGGCGGTTGGTCGAGGATCCGATCCGGCGCTGGGGGTTGGCCGGTTACACCCGTCGGTTGCGCAGCCTGCTGGTGGCCGACCGGGCGGTGTCGAAGGGGCGTCGCCGGGTGGGATGGGCCGTCACCGGAACCTTTGCCGTCACGGCGTTGACGGCCGCCTGCTCGGTGGTCGCCGCACCTGCTCAGACCTCGTTGGAGGTGCAACTGGCCGCTGCGGAGCAGGCCATCGAAGCAGCCGAGGCCGCCCCGGTGGTCGATGCGACCGGCACCGCCGATGCCGGGGTCGAGTCCTCCGGAACCGAGGTCCCCGTCCCCGCGACCGGGGCCCAGCCCTCGTCGCCGGAAACAACGGCGCAGACCGGATCGACCCACTCGCCGCACAGACGCCCGCATCACCGGCCGGTCCATCGCCCGACCCCGGCGACCCCACCGCCCCCGACGGGCCCGCAGATCACGGCCATCGGCGACTCGGTGATGCTCGGTTCCGCACCGCAGCTCCTGACGGAGATGCCCGGGATCGCCGTCGATGCCGTGGTCAGCCGGCAGATCTGGGATCTGGGCACGGTGCTGACCGCTGCGGAGAGGGCGGGCACCCTGCGGTCGACCGTGGTGATCGGGTTGGGGACCAACGGTGCGGCAAGTACCGAGGAGATCCTGCAGGCGCTGAACTCCCTCGGGCCGGACCGGGTGGTGGTGCTTGTCAACACCTTCGAGGACCGTCCCTGGCAGCAGGAGATCAACGACAACCTGGCTGCCGTTGCCGCCTCCCGCGCGCATACCTGTGTGGCCGACTGGCATGCCGCGATCGAGGCGCGCCAGGAACTGCTCGGACCTGACGGTGTCCATCCGGGGCCGGAAGGGGCTCAGCTCTACGCCACCACCGTGGCCGGGACCGTGCAGACCTGTCGCTGACACCCTTGCCCTGGACGCCACGCCCGGGGTGCGGGGTAGTGGCGGCATCGCCGCAGGTGGGTGTCGTGTCGGCAGCAAACCCTGGCGCATCAGGTGTCACACGGTGCACAATGGCCTCAACGGAACCAGTAGACACGCCGTAGGCATCTGGCTGGAACCGGAAAAAAGTGAACAGGGTCGTGCCGGACATGCCGAGGACACACGCGTTGGGGAAGACGTCGGAGTGGAATCGGAGGTGGAATCGTGCAGACCCGAGGTGTTGTGTACGTCCATTCGGCGCTGCCGGCAATATGCCCGCACATCGAGTGGGCTATTGCCGGTGTGCTGGGTGTCCGGGTGTCGCTTTCGTGGAAGGCGCAGTCGGCGCAACCCGGTGCGCTGCGCGCCGAGGCCGACTGGACCGGGGAACCCGGGACCGCCGGCCGGCTGGCCTCTGCCCTGAGGTCCTGGCCGATGGTGCGGTTCGAGATCACCGAGGAGGCCAGTCCTGGCTCCGACGGAGAGCGGATCTGCCACGTCCCCGGCCGCGCCGTCTGGCGTGCCCCCATGTCTGCCAACGGCGACGTCATGGTCACCGAGGATCACCTGAGATCGGTCATCGAACACCACCGAACCGACGACGATCTGCGCGAGGCTCTGTCAGAATTGCTGGGGACCCCGATCGATGCCGAACTCGAAGACTTCCGTCAGGCGGGTGAAGGGTCCGCCGTCACCTGGCTGCATCAGGTCGGATGATTCTCGCCGCGGAAACCTCCGGTCGGTGACTACGGGAGGAGCGGGACCGCACGGTGAAGGCACTACCCGGTTCCCGGCAGCTCACCCTGGTCCTGTGCTCGGCACTGGTCGCCGTTGTCGTCCTCGGCCTCGGAGCCGGTTTCCTGGTCGGTCGACACCAGGCCTCGGCGTCCGGCGGCGGTGACCCCACGGAGATCACGTCCGTTCCGGACACCCCCAGCCCGAGCCCGGGGGCCTACGACACCGACGTCCGGATCGGCGAGAGCGCGGCGAAGGACCGTCGCGCGGAGAAGATCCGGGACCTCCTGCAGCGGTACTTCGACGGGATCAACACCAGGAACTACGCGGCCTGGGCCACCACGGTGAACGCCCAGCAGGCCGCGGACCGCCCGCAGGAGCAGTGGGAGGTCGACTACTCGACCACCCACGACTACGACATCGAGATCACCGACATCACCACGACCCCGTTCCGGGTGGGGATCAACTTCACCTCGAAACAGGACATCGCCTTCGCCCCGGTCGATCTGCCGTCCGAGTGCATCAAATGGGATGTGTTCTACAACCTGCTGATCGAGGACGGGAAACTGGTGGTGGGTCGATCGGCGACCACCCTCACCCGCAAGTCCGACTGCTGACCCCCGCCCGGAACGCTTCCCGAAAACGCCACTGCGCCGCGGGTTCTGGGAGTAGACCTCCCTGAACCGCGGCGCAGGAACTCGTGAGCTACAGCGGGATGTTGCCGTGGGCCCCACGGCCGGCCGGCGCGGAGGCCAAGGCCTCGGCGACCCGGCGACGGGTGGCGTTCGGGGTGATGATCTCGTCCACCACACCCAGTTCGACGGCCCGGTTGACCCCGCCGGCGATCAGCTCGTGCTCGGCAGCCAGCTTGGCGTGCAGGGCTTCCCGCTCGTCGTCCGGAGCCGCTGCCAGGGTGCGTCGGTGCAGGATGCCGACTGCGGCCTTGGCGCCCATGACGGCCACCTCTGCGCCCGGCCAGGCGAAAACAGCCGTGGCACCCAGGGATTTGGAGTTCATCGCGATGTACGCGCCACCAAAAGCCTTGCGGGTCACCAGGGTGACCCGGGGGACCACCGCTTCGGCGAAGGCGTGCAACAGTTTTGCGCCACGACGGACGACGCCGTCCCATTCCTGGCCGACACCCGGCAGGTAGCCGGGCACGTCGACGATCACCAGCAGCGGGATACCGAAGGCATCACACATCCGGACGAACCGGGAGGC
This sequence comes from Nakamurella silvestris, assembly GCA_003576535.1. Taxonomy (GTDB): domain Bacteria; phylum Actinomycetota; class Actinomycetes; order Mycobacteriales; family Nakamurellaceae; genus Nakamurella; species Nakamurella silvestris. Next base: position 48,481 of record QXCQ01000253.1, read on the forward strand.
CTTCTCCGCGCTGGTGGAATCCAGGCAGCCACCCAGTCGCAGCGGGTTGTTCGCCACCACACCGACGGCCCGTCCGGCCAGCCGGCCGAGGCCGACGACGATGTTCGGCGCCCACTTGGCCTGGAGTTCCTCCATCGGCCCGTCGAGCAGGTTGTTGATCAGCGGGTGGACGTCGTAGGCCCGGTTCTTCTGCTCGGGAAGCAGTGCGCCCAGGTCGATGTCGTCGGTCAATCCGGAGATGCCGGCGATACCCGGCCGGGAGAAGATGCTGGTGACGGTGCGCGCCCGGACGAAGGCGTCCTCTTCGGACTTGGCCACGATGTGCACCACGCCGGACTTCTTGCCGTGGGCGGAAGGACCGCCCAGGGCCTCCATGTCGACCTGCTCGCCCGTCACCGACTTGACCACCTCGGGACCGGTGACGAACACCCGTCCCTCCGGGGCCATGATGACGATGTCGGTCAGGGCCGGCCCGTAGGCGGCGCCACCGGCGGCCGGCCCGAGGACGACCGAGATCTGCGGCACCCGACCGGAGGCACGCACCATGGCGGCGAAGACCTGGCCGACGCCGTCCAGGGCCTCGACCCCCTCGGCCAGCCGCGCTCCACCGGAGTGCCACAGGCCGATGACCGGGACCCGGAGCCGCACGGCGGTGTCGATGGCCTCGACGATGTGCTGACATCCCTTGTAGCCCATGGCGCCGCCCATCCGGGTGGCGTCGGTGCAGAAGGCGATGACCTTGGAACCGTCGATCTTGCCGGACACCGCCAGCACCCCGGAGGTGTCGGTGGGGGTGATGTTCTCGATCGAACCTTCGTCGAGCAGCGCGGCCAGTCGCATCTCCGGCTCACGCGGATCCATCTTGCGTGGCGGCCGGATCTCCGGTTCGGTCAGACCGGACGGCGCACTCGCAGTTGAGGTCGTGGTTGACACGTGAAACTCCTAGATTGTCGCGACCGGCGGTGCAGCCGGTTGAATACCACCGGACGGCTGGTGGCCGCCCGGTCGTTGACGTGCTCAGGCGCTGGTGAACGCCAGCGCGACGTTGTGGCCGCCGAAACCGAAGGAGTCGTTGATCGCAGCTTCGATCTTGACTTCCCGGTTCTCGGTGGCGATGTCGACCCCGATGGCCGGATCGATGGTCTCGATGTTCCGGGTGCCGGGGACGATGCCGTTCTTGATGGACAGGACGGTGGCGATGGCCTCGACCGCACCGGCCGCGCCGAGCATGTGGCCCGTCATCGACTTGGTGGCGGTGACGACGGCCTGCTCGCCGATGCCCTTGAGGATGGTCTTGGACTCCGCCAGGTCACCGACCGGGGTGGAGGTGGCGTGGGCGTTGACGTGGGTGATGTCCCGGGGCGAGAGGCCCGCGGTCTTCAGTGCCTTCGCGATCGCCCGGAGCGAACCCTCGCCCTCCGGCTCGGGGGCGGTGATGTGGTAGGCGTCGTTGCTCATGCCGATGCCGGCGAGCTTGCCGTAGATCTTCGCGCCGCGGGCACGGGCGTGGTCTGCCCGCTCCAGCACCATGATCCCGGCGCCCTCGCCGATGACGAAGCCGTCACGGCCGATGTCGAACGGGCGGGAGGCGGTGGTGGGATCGTCGTTCCGGGTGCTCATCGCCCGCATCTGGGCGAATCCGGCGATCGGCAGCGGGTGGATGCAGCCTTCGGCCCCGCCTGCGATGGCGATGTCGATCTCGCCTTCCTTGATCAGCTTCCAGGCCCAGGCGAGGCCTTCGGCGCCGGAGGCGCAGGCCGAGACGGGGGCGTGCACGCCGCCCCGGGCCTTGGCCCACAGCCCGACCGCGGCGGCCGGGCCGTTCGGCATCAGCATGGGGACCGTCATGACGGCCACCTTGCCGACACCGACGTTCTCCAGGAGGTCGTCCTGTTCCAGCAGGGTGACAGCGCCACCGATGCCGGTACCGACCACGACGCCCAACCGCAGCGGGTCCACCTCGGGGGAGCCGGCATCCGCCCAGGCCTCGCGGGCGGCGATCAACGCCACCTGCTGGGACCGGTCCAGACGACGGGCTTCCACCCGGGTGAGCACCTCGAGAGGATCAACCGCCAACGGCGCGTGGATCCGCACCGGGAGGTTGTACTTCTCGACATAGGCGTTGGTGTTGGCCTTGACGCCGATAGTGCCGTCGAGCATGGCCTGCCAGGTCTCGGGCGCGGTTCCGCCGATCGGCGTGGTCGCCCCGATCCCGGTGACGAGGACGTCGTGGTCGGTGTACATGCATGCGCTCCTAAAGCCGGGTGAAGTTCGGGTCTGAATGTTCGGACCGGCGTGTGCACCGGTCCATGCCACAGGCGCGTCTGCCGCGTCTGTCAGATGCTCCCGAACGGGCCAGGAGCCTGCCTGCTACTTGTTGGAATCGATGTACGTCACGGCGTCCGCGACGGTCTTCAGGTTCGCCAGCTCGTCGTCCGGGATCTTGACGCCGAAACGCTCTTCGGCCGCCACGGCGATCTCGACCATCGACAGGGAGTCGATGTCCAGGTCGTCGGTGAAGGTCTTGTCAGCGGTGACGTCGGCGGCGGGGACGCCGGAAACCTCTTCGACGATCTCGGCGAGGCCGGTCAGGGTGTCCTCAGTGCTCACAGTGGTTCCTTTCGATCTGGGTTACCCGGGGGAGCCGGACGGCTTCCTGGGACAGGGTTCCCCGGCGAATTGTGCCTTAGTCGGCCGGGGTGTTCATTCAGTTCGGTTCGTGTCGGACGCCTGGGCGCACGGCTCAGGGACAGCGGTAGACCTGGGCGGCGTAGGTGAGGCCCGCGCCGAAGGCGATGGACAGGACCAGGTCGCCGGTGGTGATCCCGCCGGACTCCCGCAGGCGGGACAGGGCCAGTGGCACCGATCCGGAGGAGGTGTTGCCGGTGGTGATGATGTCCTTGCCGATCACCAGGTCCTCAGGGGCACCGGCGGCGATGATCTTCTTCGCGATGGCCTCGATGATCCGCAGGTTCGCCTGGTGGGTGACCAGGGCCTTGATCTCGGAGAGGTCGACCTCGGCGGCGGCGACGGCCTCCAGCGCGACGGGTGCGATCTGGGTGGTGGCCCAGCGGAAGACCGCCTGGCCGTCCTGGTAGATGTAGGAGTTGCGGTCCGTGACGTGGATCGCCTCGGTCTTCTCCTCGTCGCTGCCCCAGACGACCGGGCCGATGCCCTCGACGTCGGCCTCCGTGACGACCGCGGCCCCGGCCCCGTCGGCGAAGATGATCGCCGTCGAGCGGTCCGTCAGATCGGTCCAGTCGGTGAGTTTGTCCACACCGACCAGGAGGACGTTCTTCCCCGCGCCGGCGCGGATGGTGTGCGAGGCGACCGCCAGGCCGTAGCAGAAACCGGCGCAGGCGGCATTGATGTCGAAGGATCCCGGGGCGTGGATGCCCAGGATCGCCGCGATCTGGGTGGAGGCGTGCGGGATCTGACTCGGCAGGGTGCAGGTGGCCACGATGATGGTGTCGATGTCGGCCGGGGTGAGGCCGGCGTCGGCGATGGCCATCCGGGCGGCCTCGGCACCCATGGTGATCACGGTCTCGGACTCCGAGGCCCAGTGCCGCTCGGCGATGCCGACCCGGGACTGGATCCAGGCGTCGTTGGTGTCCATGGTCAGTGCGAGTTCGTCGTTGGTGACCACACGGCTGGGTCGGTAGTGACCGAGGCCGGCGATCCTGCTGCCGGCAGCGCCGGTGCGTCGGGCGATGGTGCTCATGGTCAGGCTCCCGAGTGTTCGGCGATGAAAGCGGCTGCGGCGTCGAGATCCTCGGGGGACTTCAGGGCGAAGGTGGCGGTGCCCTTCTCGCCCCCGACACCTTTGAGTTCACGCTTGACCAGGCCGACGAGGGCTCCTGCGGGCGGCAGCTCCAGCACGCCGGTCACCCCCATGGCCTTGAAGGTGGCCATGCACAGGTCCCACCGGACGGGACTGGTGACCTGGGAGACCAGCAGATCGAGGTAGGTCTGGCCGCTCTCGACGACGGATCCGTCGGAGTTGGTCAGCAGGGTCCGGGTGGGATCGGCCGGCTGCCGGCGGGCGGCGTGCTCGGCCAGGGCCTCGCGGGCCGGGGCCATGTAGGCGGTGTGGAAGGCACCGGCCACCGAGAGCGGCATCGCGCGGGCTCCGGCGGGTGGGGTGGCGAGCAGTTCTTCGATCCCGGTGAGGGAACCGGCCGCGACGACCTGTCCGCCGCCGTTGACGTTGGCGCCCACCAGATCGAGCTCGGCCAGTCGGGACGCCACGATCTCGGCGTCCCCGCCGAGGACGGCGGCCATCGAGGTGGGGGTGAGCGCGCAGGCCTTGGCCATCTCGGCTCCGCGGATGCCGGCCAGCGTGACCGCGACCTCGTCGGGGAACACCCCGGCGATGGCGGCAGCGGCCAGTTCGCCGACCGAGTGCCCGGCGATGACCGTTCCGGCGGGGATGTCCAGGGCGCTCGCGGCCAGCAGGGCGCTGGCCACCACGAGGGGTTGGGTGACGCTGGTGTCCTTGATCTCGTCCGCGGTCGCCTCGGTGCCCAGGTATTTCAGGTCGAGGCCGACACTCTCGGAGTAGGCGGCCAGAGCCGCGTCATGCGCGGGGTTCTCCAGCCACGGGATGAGCATTCCTGGTTTTTGGGATCCCTGTCCGGGAGCGACGATTGCCAGCACCCGACAAGCAAACCACTGCGCGGCCGGTTTCGTGCTCTGGACACCCACGAAGTCCTACCGCTGAATTTGGAGGAACCCTCCATGCCGAACGTCCGAAGTGCATAAAGATCATCGGCCTGGGTGATGGTTCCGTGTCGGACCCGTCACACAATCGTTATCGGTGTGCCGTTTCCGCGCTCCTTCTCGACGTCCGCGCTGGCTGCATACAGCGCGGTTGTCGGTGCGGAGCGCGGCTGGTGGGTATGTGGGGTCAGTCGAGCCGGCCCAGGATCGAGGCCGTGTGCAGGATCTGCAGATCCCGCGGGTTCCACGGATCACGTCCGGTCACCTCGGCGATCTTGTGCAGCCGGTACCGCATGGTGTTCGCGTGGACGAACAGGCTCCGGGCGGCCGGTTCCAGCGAGCTGCCGTGGGCGAGATAGGCGTCGAGGGTCTCCAACAGCGGGGTGGCCGCCTGCGCCATCGGTTGGAAGATCTGGGTGCGCAGCCGGTCGACGGCGGTCAGATCCGCCGCCAGTGCCCGCTCGGCGAGCAGACTCCCGCTGGGGACCGGTCGCGGCGCACCGGGCCAGGCAGCGGTGACGCGGAGTCCGGCCAACGCCTCGGCGGCGGAGTGGACCGCCCCGGCCAGACCGGGTTCGACCGGACCGATCACCACCGGCCCGGGGGCGAACAGGTCGGCGACATCATCGGGGACGGTCTCGACCACTCCGAGGACGACCACCAGCCGGCTGCCCTGGATCCCGGCCATCGCCGCCAGCCCGTGGCGGCCGGCCCAGTCGGAGACCGCGGAGACGACCGTGGTCCGGTCACCGGTGGCCGCGGTGCTCCCGGCGATGACGGCGACCCTGCGGTTGGCATCCCAGTCCAGGGCGGCCGAGCGGGAGGTCAAGGTGTCCGGGTCCTCGCCGCGAACGATCCCGTCGACCACGGCGGCCTCCACCCGGGCGTCCCACGCCCCACGGGTCTCGGCGGCGGCGGCGTACACAGCGGCGGCGGAGAAGGCGATCTCCCGGCTGTACCGCAGGAGGGATTCGCGCAGGGCGGCCGATTCGGCAGGGGTACGCCCCTCGGCCGGGATGTGCTCCTCGGCGATGTCGATGGCGACCCGGACGAGCTCGACGGTCTGCCGGAGCGACACCACCCGCAGCAGCTCGCGGGGGGCGGTGCCGAAGACCAGACCCGTCAGGCGCAGGTCGCTCGGGGCGCGCAGGGCCCAGGGCACGTACCCGGCGATGCCGGCCTGGGCGACGAGGGTGACCCAGGAGCGCTGGTCCGGGGGGAGGGAGCGGAACCAGGGGAGACGCTCGTCCATCAGGGCCACGGAACGGGTGGCCATCCCTCCGGCGGCCCGTTCGACCCGTTTCAGCGCCTCCCTGGACACCCCGGGCGCGCTGGGGACCTCGTCAGGGGCGGGAGAGGTGCTCACGGGGTCGAGCCTGCCAGGCAGGTTCGGTCCCCGGCAACCACCCGCCCCGGCAACTCACCCCGTGCTTGCCGCGCTCCTTCCCGACTACCGCGCTGGTTGCAGCGCGCGCGGTTGTCGGTACGGAGCGCGGCAAGCACGGGGTGGAGCGGTCCGGGCAAGACAGAAGGGCCGTCCCGCCCCGGCGAACCGGAACGGGACGACCCTTCGGTCGTTGGGTACCAGGATCAGACGGCGATGACGCCGGTTGCCTGCGGGCCCTTGGGCGACTGTTCGACTTCGAACTCCACGCGCTGGCTTTCCTCGAGCGAACGGTAGCCGGAGCCGCCGATTGCCGAGTAGTGCACGAACACGTCTGCCGAACCGTCATCGGGGGAGATGAAACCGTAGCCCTTCTCCGCGTTGAACCACTTCACAGTTCCCTGCGCCATGCTTGTTCTCCTGAAGCGTTACCACGAATGCTGCCTGCGTTCGCGGGATTAACACCCCTACGGGGACTTTCCGTCGGGGGGCCGGGAACCTCGCCCACCAGCCCGAAGGTGGAGGATGGAGATCCACGACACGGAGATTCTAGGCACAGCCTGGCGCAAGATCTCCGAATCGTCATCGAATCGTCACCAAGCAATTCGTGAAGAGATGTCCATCCTGTTTCGGAACCACAAAGGGGCCGTATTCGACGCTTGATTCGTCGAATACGGCCCCTTTGTCCGGTGCCCGGTTACCGCTTAGGATTCGCCGCCCGCGTTGCCGGAGCTGCCGGCGCTCGGGTTGCCGATGTCGTACTTCACGGCTGCCTCGGCCGCCGCACCGGAGCGGTACTCACCACGCCGCTCGAGGGTGGACAGGGCCGCGATGACCATGGACGGTCCGTCGATCAGGAAATGACGACGGGCCGCCGCCCGGGTGTCGGAGAAGCCGAAGCCGTCCGCGCCCAGGGCCACGAAGTCCGTGGGGACCCACGGCGCGATCTGGTTCTGCACCGCCCGCTGGGAGTCCGAGGTGGCGATCACCGGGCCGGCGACGCCGGTCAGTTTCTGCGTCACGTAAGGGATCTCGTTGTTGGACGGGTCCAGGACCCGTGCCCGCTCGATCACCTCGGCATCGCGGCGCAGCTCCGACCAGCTGGTGACGGACCAGACGTCGGCCGCCACGTCCCAGTCCTTGGCGAGCAGCTCCTGGGCTTCCAGGGCCCAGCGCATGCCCACACCGGAGGCCAGCAGCTGGACGCGTGCCTTCCCCTCGGTGTCGGTCGCCGGTGCGTAGAGGTACATGCCCTTGAGCAGACCCTCGACGTCCAGGTCCGCCGGCTGGGCCGGCTGCACGTACGGCTCGTTGTAGAGGGTGATGTAGAACAGCACGTTCTCGCTGTCCTCGCCGTACATCCGGCGCAGACCGTCGCGGACGATGTGGCCGACCTCGTACCCGTAGGCGGGGTCGTAGGCGACGACATGCGGCATGGTGGCGGCCAGCAGGTGCGAGTGGCCGTCGGCGTGCTGCAGGCCCTCACCGGTCAGCGTGGTCCGACCGGCGGTGGCACCGAGGACGAAACCACGGCCCATCTGGTCGCCCACGGCCCAGAAACCGTCACCGGTCCGCTGGAACCCGAACATCGAGTAGAAGATGTAGACCGGGATCAGCGGCTGCCCGTGGGTGGCGTAGGAGGTCGACACGGCCGTGAAGGTCGCGACCGAACCGGCCTCGTTGATGCCCTCGTGCAGGATCTGGCCCTTTTCGCTCTCCTTGTAGGCGAGCATCAGGTTGGCGTCGACGGCCGTGTACAGCTGCCCCGACGGGTTGTAGATCTTCAGCGTCGGGAAGAACGAGTCCATGCCGAAGGTGCGGGCCTCGTCCGGGATGATCGGGACGATACGCGGACCGACCTCGGGATCCTTGACCAGGTCGCGGACGAGTCGGACGAAGGCCATGGTGGTGGCGATCTCCTGCTTGCCCGAGCCGCGGTTGACCACGTCGTAGGTCTTGTCCCCCGGCAGGGCCAGCGGCTTGGCCGTGACCCGGCGCTCGGGTACGTAACCGCCGAGGCGGGCACGCCGCTCCTGCAGGTACTTGATCTCCGGGCTGTCCTGGCCGGGGTGGAAGTACGGCGGCTGGTACGGATCCTTGTCCAGCTCCTCGTCGGAGATGGGGATGTGCAGCTCGTCCCGGAAGGTCTTGAGGTTGTCCAGGGTGAGCTTCTTCATCTGGTGCGTGGCGTTGCGACCCTCGAAGGCGGTTCCCAGGTGGAAGCCCTTGATGGTGTGCGCCAGGATCACCGTCGGCTGCCCGTTGTGCTCCAGGGCGGCCTTGTACGCGGCGTAGACCTTGCGGTAGTCGTGGCCTCCCCGACGGAGGTTCCAGATCTCCTCGTCGGTGAAGTCGGCGACCATGGCCTTGGTGCGGGGGTCCCGTCCGAAGAAGTGCTCGCGGACGTAGGCCCCGTCATTGGCCTTGTAGGTCTGGTAGTCGCCGTCGGCGGTGTTGTTCATCAGGTTGATGAGGGCACCGTCACGGTCGGCGTGCAGGAGCTTGTCCCACTCGCGGCCCCAGATCACCTTGATGACGTTCCAGCCGGCCCCACGGAAGTAGGACTCCAGCTCCTGGATGATCTTGCCGTTGCCCCGGACCGGGCCGTCGAGCCGCTGCAGGTTGCAGTTGATGACGAAGGTCAGGTTGTCGAGGCCGTCGACGGCGGCCTGGTGGATCAGACCACGCGACTCGACCTCGTCCATCTCGCCGTCGCCCAGGAAGGCCCAGACATGCTGCTCGCTGGTGTCCTTGAGTCCACGGTGGTGCAGGTAGCGGTTGACCCGTGCCTGCTGGATGGCGTTCATCGGGCCGAGGCCCATCGACACCGTCGGGTGCTCCCAGAACTCCGGCATCAACCGGGGGTGCGGGTAGGAGGGGAGCCCGCCACCGGGGTGGGAGACCTCCTGGCGGAATCCGTCGAGCTGGTCGGCCGACAGCCGTCCCTCGAGGAAGGCGCGGGCGTACATGCCGGGGGAGGCGTGACCCTGGAAGAAGATGTGGTCGCCACCGCCCGGGTGGTCCTTGCCGCGGAAGAAGTGGTTGTAGCCGACCTCGTACAGGCTGGCCGAGGAGGCGTAGGTGGAGATGTGCCCACCGACACCGATCCCGGGGCGCTGCGCGCGATGCACCATGATCGCGGCGTTCCACCGGATCCAGGCGCGGTAGCGGCGCTCGATCTCCTCGTCACCGGGGAAGAACGGCTCGTTCTCGGTGGCGATGGTGTTGATGTAGTCCGTCGTCGTCAACGACGGCAGGCCCACATGCTTCTCACCGGCCCGCGCGAGCAGTCGGAGCATGACGTAGCGGGCGCGTTGCTGCCCCGCCGCGTCCACAAGTGAATCAAAGGACTCGAGCCACTCACCGGTCTCTTCCGGATCGATGTCCGGAATCTGAGCGGCGATGCCATCGCGAATGACGCGATGACGCTCGGGAGTTAGATCGTCGTACGGCGACGCAGCCAAGGGATCTCCTCGTCACGGGGCAGCATGCCGTGATGCGGCAAGCTGCCAGTGGTTACCAAGCTGGCCGCATTCGATGGTGACGCGACCGTCGGGCTCCATCCTCCCGCATGAGTGCGCCAAACGTCGCCTCGGGCTGGTCGGGATGGGGTATCTGGCCGATTTCCGCCCGGTTGGCGTCTATTCTTTCCAGATGCACCGGGGGTCGCCCCGGGCGCTGTCGGCCCCTCCTCCTAGAGTGGGGCCACACAACTTGCTGTATCCCTGGGCAGTTCATCGGGGGGAGCAGCGCAAGGGATATGAGATTGAAAGGGCAGGTTGGGAGTGAATGACGTAGCGGGGTCGGCCGGAAGGGTCGTAGCCCGGCTCGGTCTTACGGCCGGGAACCTCGTAGGCGAGTTCGGGTACGACGACGATGTGGACCACGATCTGCGTGATGCGATCGAGGACCTCATCGGATCGGAGATGCTCGACGAAAATGCTGATGACGTCGTCGACGCGGTGCTGCTGTGGTGGCGCGAGGACGACGGAGATCTGACGGATGCCCTGGTCGACGCGCTGACGCCGTTGGCCGACTCGGGTGTGGTCTGGCTGCTGACCCCCAAGACGGGACGGGACGGCTACGTCGAACCCAGTGACGTCTCGGAGTCGGCGAAGATCGCCGGGATGTCGGCGACGACCAGCTCCGCGGCAGGTCCGGACTGGACCCTGACCCGTCTGGTGCGGCCGAAATCGGAAATCAAGGTCCGTCGCTGATGGCGTCTGCCCTTGACTTCGGTCTCGGTCCGGTGGTGGTGGGTTCGGTTGCTCCGGACTTCACCCTGTCCAACCAGGACGGGGAGCTGGTGTCCCTGTCGTCGTTCCGCGGCAAGAAGGCCGTGCTGCTCGTCTTCTACCCGTTCGCATTCTCGGGGATCTGTACCGGCGAGTTCGGCGCGGTGAGTGACGCAGTCGACACCTTCCAGAACGACCGGGTGCAGCTGCTGGGTGTGTCCACGGACACCAAACCGGCGCTGAAGACCTGGGCGGCCCATCAGGGTTACCGGTTCCCGTTGCTGAGCGACTTCTGGCCGCACGGCGCGGTGGCCCGCGAATACGGGGTGTTCTTCGACCAGGCCGGTATGGCGCTGCGGGGGACCTTCCTGATCGGGGTCGACGGTGTGGTGTCCTTCGCCGAGGTGAACGGACCGGGGCAGCCGCGGGACCAGGACGCCTGGAGGCGCGCGATCGCGGCCCTGCCTGTCTAGCTTCTGTCCGCCGGCTGGCCGCCGAGCTGGCCGCCGAGTTTTGCGCCGAGTGGACCCTCACACCCCAGTTTCTGAGGTGTGACGGTCCACTCGCGGAGCTGCCGGTCGGCTCCTGGGCGCGCTCGAGTGGCTCGGACAGTGGCCAGGGCATGAAATAATCACTTGGTACGTCGCCCACGGGCAGCGTGCGCGGGCGTGTAGCTCAGCGGAAGAGCATCTCGTTTACACCGAGACGGTCGGGGGTTCGATCCCCTCCGCGCCCACCAAAAGGTCCTTGTCCGAACCCTGCACCGGTTCGGTAAGAGACAAATTCGCTGAACATGGTTTAGAAGAGCCCGTAGGAGAAATCCTGCGGGCTCTTTGTTGTGCGCCCGTGTCGTGGTCGTCGGGCTGGGTGGTGAGTTCGCCCTTGGCCAACAGCCTGGCGTGCGCGGCGGCGGAGATAGTCCGTCCGAGGAGGGCGTCGAAGGGCGGGTTGTAGTCGAAGCGGACGGTTCCGTCTTCGTCGATGTAGATCTTGCTGAAGAAGGCCTGGTTGAAGAGCCTGCGGGTGCTGTCGTCGGCTTCGAGGTAGGCGTTGTGGCAGTCGGCTGCCATGTCGAGGCAGTCGGCGAGGTTCTTCCTGGCGTGTTCGTAGGCTCCACCGGCTGCATCGAGCAGCTTCCCGATTTTGGCGAGCTCGGCGGCGATGCGGTCTTGCTCGGTTTTGAGGAGCTCGATCGGGATCGCTCCGGCGTAGTGAGCTTCGAGGAGTTTGAGACGCTGGTTGGCGAGCTTTGATTGCTGGGCTTCGAGGTTGCGGCGCTCGGTCTCGGCGGAGGCGTGGAGTTGGTCGAAGTCGTCGTTGACGAGGTCTTCGATGGAGTCGCGCAGTTCGGTCCCGAGGACGACGGTGCGGTACTCGTCTTCGATGAGTTCTTCGACTGCCGTGATGAGCATGGCCTGTCGGGTGCAGTCCGTTGTCCGGCGACGCCTTCCCTGGCAGACAAAGTACGGGTACACAACGCCCCATCGATTCTTGGCGTGCTCGATCATGAGGCGGCTGCCGCAGGTGCCGCAGTAGACACTGCCCTTGAGGTAACTGTGGTGGGTCTGCTGGCGGACGCCCGCATATTGATTGGCGTTCAACAGGTCTTGCACCTTTTGCCATGTGGCGGGGTCGATCAGAGGCTGGTGCAAGCCTGGGTACTGAACGCCGGCGTAGACGACGACGCCGTGGAAGTAGGGGTTGCGCAGGATCTTCTGCAATCCGGATGCGCTCAGTGGCTTGGCGGGGAACTTCGGGGTTGGTCTGGTGGTGAGGCCGCGGGCGGCGAGTTCTTCGTGCAAGGCGTTGAGGGAGGTGTTGCCCTCGGCGTATCGCAGGAACGCCCATGTGATGTGGTGTCCGCGTTCGACGTCGATCTCGACGGTGCGGTTGATTCGGCCGAGTTCGTCTGTCTTGGCGATGTTGCGGTAGCCGACTGGGGCTTTGTGGACGGTGCCGCCGGTGCTGGCCTTCTGGGCTAGTCCTTTGGTGACTTCGTTGGCGAGGTTACGTGAGTAGAACTCGGCGATTGAGCTCATGATGCCGTGCATGAGCATGCCGGAGGGGGTCTCGTCGATGTTCTCAGTAGTCGAGACCAAGGTGACACCGGCTTGTCTGAGGGCGAAGTGGATAGCGACGTCGTCGGTGCGGTTGCGGGCGAGTCGGTCGAGTTTGTGGACGATGCAGTACTTGATCTGGCTGTCTCGGACGAATTCGAGCATTCGTTGCAGTTCGGGGCGGTCGGCTTTGCGTGCGGACTCGCCTGCGTCGACGAATTCGGCGACCACGGTGGCGTCCAACGCTTCGGCTTTGCGGATGTTGGCCTGGCGTTGGGCGGGTATGGAGAAGCCCTCTTCGCGGCCGCCGCGCTCGGCTTGCTCTTTGGTCGAGACACGCAGGTAGGAGACCGCCGAGAACAGCGGTGTGTCGGCGCCCGGTGAGTCGGAGCGTCCGCTCGGCGGAATTAGAGTGCCGACCGGCAGGGGTGGTTCACCGGCTCGCGGTTGGGTGATCGCACTGGTGTGCATTTTAGGTATTTCTCCTTTCGCGGCCAAAATAACGTGTTTTCCGACTGCTTTGGCTCTTACAGGATAACTCTGGTTGCCAAAGAGATCCAGTGAAGAGTGAAGTCTAATTCCAGGACGTGAAGTAAATTAATGCGAATATTTATTCTGCGCGGACCAATGGGCGCAGATAAGCGTAAAAAGCCCCGTCGACGACAGCGGTGTCCCAAGTCTGAAGCACGAGTCTGCGGACCGCGGCCAGGTCGACTCTTACCAAGCCCTGCAGGCCGTGTGACGACGCGAACTGTGCGACAAGCTCGTCCATCCGGGTCTTCATGGACAACTGGTCGACGAGTTCGGCCATGCTCGAGAAGCTGCCGCTGTACTGATCTTCGAAGTCCTTAAGGATGCTAGGGCTCTTACAGTCGACGTTGGGGAGGAGCAGGTAGCCGCGTATTGCGTTGCCGTTCACGAACGATGGGGGCCTAGAGTTCTGGACCGCGCGGAAGGCAAGGGTCCAGGCCGCCAGCCAGCCGATCCATGGGGCGAGTTCGGCGGTTAGCTCGGGATCGTCGAAAAGCCGTAGTGCGTCCTGAAGTGCTCGTTCGTGCTCAGCAATCGCGACCCGGCCTGTATCTGAGGGTGTGTGCAGGTTCGGCCAGTCAAGGCCGAGAATGGCGGCCAGCACCCGACGTATGTCTTGAGCCGTGTCGTCAGAGATTATGGTCTCGTTGGATTCGGCGAGGTGGATGCCCGCCTGGATGTTCTTGTAGAAGCGGAGGAGGTCTGCAGGGCCGATCTGTTGGTCGCGTGTTTCGGCTCTGGCAGGCATGTCTGCTGCGTCGGGTGATCCAGTTCAATCGAGAGTGTCCTTCCCTTCTTGGGGTGGTTCTGTGCAGTGCTCCATAGTTGTTGCCTCCTTTCGTTCTTCGATGCCTGGTGGTTTCTCAAAGGGGTTGGTGCCTGGCAAGGGTCAGGTGGTTCGAGAAGGAGCGGGACTGCGTGTCCAGCTCAGCTCTCGCCATCTGCCCTTGCCAGGTTGTGCACCGAAGCCGGTGCCGGTGTCGCCTGTCCGAACGTCGGTCAGCTGTTGCGCTCGCCTCCGCGTGCGGTGGACGGCTTGCGCGACGATGCCGATTGCGGTGCCGGTGGCGGTACGGCTGGTGCCGGTTCCGTCTCGGCCGTCACGTCGGGTTCTTCGGTGGTGCCGAAGAGCCGCGCGAAGGCGTCTTTACGGGCTGCGGCCTCGCGTTCGATCTCGGCGAGGGCGTCGTCGGCTTTGCCAGCCAGTTCGGGTGACGCCTTGACCGCCGCGATGTGGGCGCGGCAGGCTTGGAGCACTTCCGCTTGAAAGGATGTCATCCGCAATGACGCGATGAGCGTCATGTCGGCGTGGACGTCCGGGTCGAAGCGGATGCCGAGCGTTCTCACTCGGCCGGTGTCGTTGTCGGGCAGCGGCATGGTGGTGCCTCCTCGGTGCTGGTGTGGCTGAAGTGGAGCTGCCCCGGATGGGCGGTTCGCTTGGTTGACTTCGGCCACATGACACCGACGAGGCTGTTGGTGTCGGGAAATGCGTGTTTCCCTTTCATGGTTCTGTCGGTGCTCCCACAGGTGGACCGGCGGCGATCCACCCGAGGAAGCGCTCCGTTGTCGTCACATGGAACAGGTCGGGGTTGAGTGTCTTGTCGGTGGCGATGGCCCGTGTGATGGCATCGGCACGGGCCGGGTTGGTGGTCACCCACAGCACCGCCGGAAACAGGCCGTGGGCTGCCTGGTGCCGACCTGAGACGAAGTGGCGTTGGTAGGCCTGGCACTGCCGGAGCACGACCGGCAGGTGCTCGGTGGCTTGGTCGTACTCGATGAACCAGTGATCCTCGAACGGGCCGGCCGCCGTGACCAGGTAAAGGTCTGGCTTGAGCCATTCGGTCGCGCCGTGCGGCGACAGGTGGGTGCGCCAAGTGGACGGTTCGGTTTCCACTGATAGCAGCCCGAGGAGGTGCAGGCGGTCTGCCTCGATGAGCTGTAGGGCGAGCTCGGCGATGCCGATGGTGTGGGAGACGAACCTGGCCGACGGTTCGACGTAGCGGCGGCGGGCCGGGAGGCCTTTCAGCTTCCGGAGCAGGCGTTCGCCGCTCGGGCCGAGGTGCCAGATGAAGCCTGCCGATCCTCGGCGGACGCCGCCGATGCGACGCTCAAGGTGGGCGATGAGTCCGTGGCCGGCCAGGCGGGTGAGCACCCTGGTGCTGGCGCGGGCGGCCGCGCTGGTTGTCTGGTGCCCGTCGTGGAAGTGCAGTCGTTGGATCTGTCGTGATGTCAGCAGGCGGAACCGTTCCAGGTCGTTCAGGATCGCGTGGTCCCGGTCTTGGAGGTGCTCGTTCAGCTCTTCGAGGGTGCGGTGGCTCATTGAGCCCCTCCAGCTGGTTTCAGAAGGCGTCTTCGAGTGGTGAATCCGGTCGGCGGAAGCCTGTCTGCCGGTGTTTGGGCGGGCCGCGCTTGACCCCGCATTTCGGGGTCAGTCCCATCCCAACGGGGGCGAAGGCCGAGGTTTGACGGGCGGCAACCGGGAAGTGAGGAGGTCACGGTCGGATGGTCGGACGGACTGGGAATGTCGAGGGGGCGGGATTTTGGGCGCGTGAGAATAAGGAAAGGGAGTCTCGCTTGTCTTGTCGGTCTGTGGATGTGCGACGGGGGTTGGTCGGTCATGTCGCCCGCCGCTTCCTGCCCAGCGGCGCTGTGGGTGGATGGTCGGAATCCGTCGCAGGGTCCGGCGTTCCAGGTCGGAGCAGCTGGCCGTAGGCCTGGCGACTGGCCTGCCTGATGCGTTCGCCGAGTCCGCTCTCCTCGGGTGGAGGGAGTGTCTTGACGAGGCACCAGCCTGCCGGGCTGCCGTCGCTGACGAGGTTGGCGTAGGCGTGGTAGCTCGGCAGTGTCAGGAAGTCGATTGGCTCGAGCGCTGGTGCCTGCCGGGCCATGTCGCGGGCGTCGTCTGGGTCGGTGGGTTGGAAGACGAGCTTGCTACGGGCGTTGCTGTCGACGGCTGCGCGCATCTCGGGTGGCAGTTGGGCGCGGTATTGGTGGGCGAGGTGCCAGCCGACGCCCATCGACCTGGTTTGCGCCAGGGCGTCGCCGATCGAGGTCGGGAGGTGAAGATATTGCTGGACTTCGTCGACGTAGACCATGGCCGGTTCGTCGGTGGGACTCGTCTCAGAGGCGCGTTCCAGGGTCGCCTGCCAGGCTTCGGCCACGACGAGGCTGCCCAGTAGGTGCGCGGTCATCGGGCCGATGAGGCCTTCGTTGAGTGGCACGAGGACGATCTTCCTGGCGCGGAAGATGTCTCGGAGTTTGAACGTCGGGTGGGGCTGGCCGAGGATTCTGCGCAGCGCAGGGCGGAGCAGGTACTGGCGGAGCTTGTTAAGCGGCGCGGCGATCGCCTGAGCCTGGGCAACCGGTGTCATGGCCTGGTACCACGCCCAGAACGGTCCGAGGCCGGGGTCGTCGGCGACCTCTGGATGCCCGATGACGTTGCGGCGCAGGGCGTCGTCGGTGAGCAGTCGGGGGAGGTCGAGGAGGGTGAACGGCTCGGCGCGACGGCTTCCGGCGCGGGCGAGGGTCAGCAGCGACGAGTGCATTATGTCTTGGGTTCGCGGTCCCCAGCCGTCCTTGAAGATCGCCGCGAACACTGCGAGCAGGCCGTCGACGACGACGTCCGGATCGCGGTCGCCGACGTCGAGCGGGTTGAATCCGGGTGGCCGGTCAGATGCCGGGTCCATGATCACGATGTCTCCGACCCGGTGCTCGGGGACGGCGCGGTCGATGATGCTGTCGATGAGCTGCCTCTTGGGATCGACGACGAGAACGGCTCGCCCCGCTTCGATGTCGGCCTTGATCAGGTGCAGCAAGGCGTTGGACTTCCCAGTTCCGGTCGGTCCCAAGGCGACCAGATTTCGTAGGGAGGAGGCGGCGGACACACCCACGGAACGCAGCGGTCCGCCCCCGGCCGACTGCGCGAAAACCCTCTCCACTCCGTCGACGGAGGCAGGCACACGGAGTTGTTTCGGGTGCAGCGGCGGCAGACCCGGCAACTCGCCGTCGCTGCCCTGCGTGGTGATCGGCCAGGCCAGCAGCCCGACGAGTTCCGGCACGGCCAGGCGCAGCGGCCAGCGTCGGGGTGGTCGCGCTTCGTTCAGCCGAGAGGGTGAGTCGGGCACGAGGTCGACGTAGACGCCGACACCTTGCGCCGTCGACAGAGCCCCCAGGAGCCCGATGACCAGCCTTTGCCGTCGGTCTGGATCGGCGGCTGTCACTCCCAGCCGGATGGTGGTGGCGAAGCCGTGTTGCCCTGCTCGGGTCTCGATCTGCCTGCGGACGGGCGCTGGCGCATTGGTTGTTCCGCGGGTGATCCGCTGCCACAGCGGTTGGTCTGGATCGCCGATGTCGCCGCGAACGTGGCGAGGTCCAAGGCGTGGCCCAAGCAGGATCTGGACGACGAGGCCCTCGTCGTCACCGAGGTGGGCGTGCAGTGCCGACAGTAGAGCGCGAGTGACACTCTCCGGTCGGTCGACGGCAAGGGCCAGGGCGATCGGCCTGGCGCGCAGCCGTCTGGCGAGGGAGACCGGTTTGCGCTCCTCTGTGTGGCGCGAGGACTCGAGCTCCAATCCGGGCATGAGGTCGCGCAGCGTGCGGTTCGCCCAGCGAAGGTGCTCGGCTTGAATGCCGATCAGATGCCGGATGCCGTGCGCGTCTGCTCGGGCTTCGAACGCGACCGTGGGGGCTGCGCGGTCGGCGGCCATGCGTAGCAGGATGGTGCGGACTGTCTCGGCCGTCAGCGGACGAGGCAGGTGCAGTTGAGAGAAGACGAGCTCAGGAGCGTCTGGCATCGTCGCCCTCCCCGATGGGCTGGTCGATGGGGCGAGGTTTTCGCGCAGGGATGGCTGAGGACTGTGCTTCTGCTTCGGCTGCCGCGCGAGCCATGGCAAGGCCGATGAAGGCCCGCGATAGCTTCTTCTTGTCGGGCACGGGCCGGCGGACGGCTCGGACCGATAGATCGCGTTCTTCCTGTCGCTTGCGATCGGTTTTCTGTTTTCTTCTGCTCATGTTCTTGCCCACCCCCTTAGATTGTATTTAATGTTTGTTTGCACGGATGCACCTCGGACAATTGTGCGTAATACGCGATGGTTTGTTAAGCACTTTTTTACGTCCATCACCATCACCACCGGCCCTGATAACGGCTCCACGCCGCCCAGCCCGCAATGCCGGCCCCGACGACTGCGGCGATGCCGACGAGCCACGGCCAGACATCGCGGATGACGGAGACCGTCACCGCCAGGACGATCGCACAGAGCAGGAACAGCAGGCAGGCTTGCAGGAGTCGTTGAGGAATTCCCCCGTAGTGGTTGTCGGCCATTTCTCATCCCCTTCCTTTGCGGTTTGGCGGTGGGTTGTCGCTCGGCACGGGGTAGCCGGGGACGGTAATGTCGGAGTCGATCTGGTTGCCCCAGACCGACCAGTGAGCCTTGGTCGGCGGTGTCCGACGGGCGAAGAGCTCCAAGTACGGCCCGTCGCTGATCCGCTCGATGACGGCGTACTGCTCCTCCGGTTTGTGGCTGTGTTCCTGGAGTGGTGCGAACATCCAGGTCGGCTGGGCCCGGAAGTTGACCGGTGCGGTGCCGCGAGTGCCGAGGATCAGGTGCTCGGTGGCGTTGCGTAGGTAGTTGCCCAGTCCAAGCCGTGGCTTGATCCATGTCAATGGGGACCGTGGAGTGAAACCCCAAGCCTCCATGACGTCGTAGCCAGCCCGCAGGGTGGCGTTCGTTACCCACAGCCACAGATGAGCGTCGTCCTCTGCCAGCTCACCGACCGGCATGTTGGTGATCCGGTCCAGAGTCATAAGGTCGTAGTGCTGGGCGGCACCGTGCCTGCCCTTCTGCTGCACGTCCCACGGCGGGTCGGCCAGGATGGTGCGGAAGCGCTTCGCCGATGGTGCGGTGCCGGGGCCGGTGTTCACGTCGACCTGACGATCGCGATCCCGCGTTGAGCCTGGGCTCGACAGGGACACAACCCGGACCTTGTTCACGTGGCGGAAGTGCGGAGACGGCCGGCTGGGCCTGCCTCCTGGTTTGTTTGGCATGTGGTTAGCCTCCTTTCGACCCTGATCGAGGGCGCACGAAGCCCAGAGCGTTTCGACAGGATGTCGAAACACCGACAGGATGTTTGAGTCGTGCGCCCTCGAACGGGCATGGCCTTAGTTAAAGGCGGATGGTGTGGATGGACAATATTCCGGCCGGGCGACGAGTCGAGCGATAGGACACCCGATCGGACGGTGCGTATCCCTGTTGTTTGGCGCCCTTATGGGATGAGTTGGGATGTCATCACAGTTGTTGTGAAATTGTCGACGGAAGCGAATCGCACGAGCCTCAAACGGTTCAGCGAACTCTGCATCGCCGGGAAACAGATTCAGTCCGTCCCAATCTGGTGGCGGTGCCGGTTGTCGAGATTTGGGACGACGACCAACCTGCGTCTACTACCGCTGAGCGCGACGAATCACCTCCGACATCGCAGCGATGGTCTCGCGCGTGTTCTCCCGGAGGCGGTGTTCGGCGTCGCTGGCGACCAGTCGCCGACGGGCCGCGAGCACCTGCTCGTCCCGACTCTGGGATCGGCGAGCGATGGCACGAGCGACGACGAAGGCGGCAATGATCACCAGTGCGGCCAGAATCATGAGAGCGACCATCAGACCAACCGCCCAAGCTGACGCTGTGCCTGCAACAACACCGTGCCCTCGCCGACCGTGTGGATGCTCCGCAAGTACTGGAGGTCTCCGGCCGCCAGCGGAGCCAGCTGCGCACCGGCGTTGGCGATCACGGCGACGCGGATGACGTCACCCATGGCCTGCTCGGTCAGCTGCGTGTTGGCGGCGAGCACTTCCTCGAAGCGGCGGCCGGCTGCGTCGATGCGGGCGACGTCCATGGTCGAGCCGGCCTGGACGTTGCTCAAGCCTCGCGCCAGCCGGCCGAGATCGCGACGCGCGAGGCCAAATCCTTGGCGCTCGGCGAGACTGCTGGAAGGATCTGACATGTGTGGTGCCTGCCTTTCTCGATTGAAGGAGGCCACGAATGTGACCGCCGGTCGCTGCGGGCTCCAGCAAGCAGTTGGGCTCCGAATCGATTGGAACCAGCTCACTACACGGCGACTAACCGAGTCATGACAAGAAAGTGACATCTCGCGGTGGACAGCAGCACGCTGGAGCAGCAGGTTCGCCGGGAACTCCTGGTCATCCGGAAGTCCCGTTTCGGGCTCGGCATCGAGACGCTGACGGAGGCTCCCGTGATCACGGGTCTGCTCGGCGAGGGCAATACTCACCTCGCCTACAACCAGCTCATGCGCTACATCCTCAGCTCAGATCTCGACCTGCCGGTCAAGGCGGCTGCGGCATCACTGGGCCTCGCATCTGACAAAGACACCCATCTGGGCCGGCTCGTCGAGTTCGGCGAGGAAGTCCATCTCGACCAGCGACAGGTTCGGCGATACTCGGACAAGGGCATCGCTACGATCGCCAAGCTGATCGCCACGAGCTGGACAACGACGGGTACACCGAGCCTGGAGGCCACGTTGATTCGATCAGGCCTGGATGAAATCACTCTGGCGATCGCGACCCACCGTCTCTTCGTGGTGGAGATGCAGGCGGTCGAGGTCACACTCCTGCGAGGAGGCGAGCAGACGGCCCTCGCATACCTGCCAGACGAACTCGAAGACGACGAAGACTGGTGGGTGCATCAGGTGCCCACAGCTCCGTTCGTCCTTCAGCGCCGAGGCCAGGAGTCCGTAAGGATCGTCTGGAAGGGCGAGATGTGGCCGAAGATAGGGGTAGCGACACACGGTAACTTCTCCGACACAGGCATGTCGTTCGAGGTTCTCGGAACGACGCTCATGTTCCACCTACAGCGGTAGAGATCAGTACGAGATCGCCTAGAACTAGGGTCCGCGTGGATCGCCGCACAGGCCATCGCACTGGGCGCTCCACCGTCAGACGTCGCGACGAGGGGAAAAAATTCTCAAAAAATTGATTGTCATCGAGAAGTCGGCAGGCAGTCGCCGGGGACCGTCGAGAGAATCGCCGGGCCCGGTCCGGTCGGCCAGGCGAGACCGCCACCAAAGTTCGACTGCGGGGGTTACTGGTCGTCCTAGGTCGAGCAGGCGTGGGAGCCGACCGGCTTCGGTAGTCATGAACGATGTCGTCGGAGGACGAGGAGGACAAATCCGACGCTCCGAATCGGTACTGGACTTCTGTCCGTTGTCGTCTAGGCTTCGACGACATGCCGAAATGCACTCCTGAGCCGCTCCTCGATCGGCCGGGTTGTTGTAGGCGGCTACAAGTCGCGGTGTCAATCAGGGGGTGTCGGTGGCGAGTCGTACAGTCGTTCGTATGAAGAGCCGTATGGTAGAAGCGCGCTTGATCGCTGCTTCTAGGAGTCAGTCGTCGATGCCGAGCGTGGTGTGAGTACGCTGGCGGCCGGGCGGCCTTCGGAGGCCGACAACCAGGTGGCGTCGTCTACGTCTAGGAGCGGGCCGACTGCCCCGCAGTTCAGCCCTCGTTCGAAGCCGCCTCTCTATTTCGGGGTGACCCGCCCCATCGGCACCCCCGTTGAACTCGTGGTTAACGCGTTGAAGGACGACCTGAAAAGGGCGAAATATGCAGTCCATGACATTCGGCTGTCGAAACTGATCGACGAAACGCTAGGTTTTGAGTTGGACAAGGCACAGCCAGGTGCCAACGATAGCAAGTTCGACCATTACGTAAGGCTGATGAAGAAAGGAGATTTTCTTCGGGCGGGCCTCGGTACGGCAGTGATGGCCGAGCTGGCTATAGCGGCTATCAATGAGCGCCGATCCAGTGATCTGCTAAGGGAAAGCGTGAGCGACGGTCCCGGGAATGCCTATTTGATTACAAGTCTGGTCCATCCAGAAGAAGTTGATCGATTACGGGACGTATACGGGAGTCGATTCTTCCTCATTGGTGTGAATGCGCCCAGGAGTCTGCGCAAGAGGCTGTTGACTGACGTACTTAAAAGCGGTGCCAGCGATGGAGATGCCGAAGCGGAGTCATTAATCCAGATAGACTCGGGCCTAAAGTCTTCGGCCGAGAACACGCAACCTCGCGAACGGTTAAATGTAGACCGCACCTTCCAGGAAGCAGATGTATTCGTTACAGTAGATACTGAGCCTTCGAAAGATCCTACGGTTGACACTCAAGTCAGCCGTCGAGATAAGAAGGCTATTAGTACAATAGATCGATTCGTGGGGCAAATATTTGGCTTTCCTTTTGGCACGGTAAGTTCGGACGAATTCTCGATGGGACAGGCTTATTTAGCCGCTAAGCGATCTTCTGCTCTTGGTCGTTCAGTTGGTTCTGCAATAACTGTTAGAGGCGAAGTCATTTCTACTGGGTGCAATGATGTTGCTCGGGCCGGCGGAGGGCTCTATCAACAGGGAGATGAACCGGATCACCGAGACCACAAAGTAGGTTTTGATCCCAGTGATAGTTACAGGATCGAAACAATGCAAGGCTTCCTGGAAGTATTCTTCAGTGCTCACGACTGGGTCAAGTCTTTAGACCCGTCGGCCATTGGAGTTGAGGGTCTGAAGTGGTTTGAAGCGTTGGCTGAGACAAGCGCACGAATAGGGGCCCCGCCGGCATCGGTCGTGCGCCGGCTACCGGCCCTCGAGATGTTCGCGAACAGCAGAATTTCCAATTTGATCGAATTTGGCCGATCTGTGCATGCGGAAATGGCCGCGGTTACAAACGCAGCATCTAGGGGGTTAGAGATCCAGGGTGCCTCGATGTTCATTACAACATTTCCGTGTCATGAGTGCAGTCGGAATATCATCGCTTCCGGAATCGATACCGTCGTGTACGTTGAACCATATGGAAAGAGTCTGGCCGAAAAACTATATAGTAGAGAGATATCGATCTTCGCGGATCCTAGCGAGTCGACTATTGCGAAGAAGGTGATCTTCGAGCCGTATGTAGGGATTGCGCCAAAGCGCTTTGATCAATTATTCTCACCAGTGAGCAGGAAGTCTGGGATAGCAGATGGAAAAGATGCAGGAAGTAATGTTGGTAGTGCTGTCGAATGGTCTTGGGCGAATAGCCTACTTAGGCCGACGGTTTTAGGATATCGACTCCCGTCTAGTGCTGTCGGCGACAACGTTAGGTGTGTGCCGGATATTGAGGTCGCTCTGCTGGCGCGGGAAGGCTATTACGCCGAGCGGACGAGGAAAGCACTAGCGGACCTCGGCCAGCAATTGAACTAGCAATTGTCCATTTAATGTATAATGAAAAGATCAAACGAATAGGAGACGATGATGGAAACAGTGGAATTTGATCGCCCAATGACAGAGTCCGAGCCGCGGCTTAGCCTGGAGCGCATGGTGGCTCTAGCACGAGCAGCGCTGGAGCAGCCCTCTCAAGATATTTTAGATGATGTTGATGACGAGTACTATCAGCTATTTCTTCCTACAGACAATCACGAAACCATTAAGTAAAGAAATTTATACTGCATGTTCAAGGCAGAGGTTTTTTCGGTTCTAATAGCATCTCCCTCTAATTTGGTATTGGAGCGGGATGCAGTTCAGCGCGCCATTGACGAATGGAACTCTTTACGAGGGGATGATGTCCTTCGAGTCTTTGTTCCGTTGCGATGGGAATACGGTGATTATACTGGGTTCCATAATGATGGGGCTCAAGGCATCATTAATGATGAGCTGGCCTCAAGATCTGATCTTGTTATCGCCATGCTTTGGCAGAACCTCGGCAGTCCAACGAAAGAGTACGCGTCTGGAACCCTGGAGGAGATTGACCGTGCAGCCGTCCGCGGGATACCCGTGCATATTTTGTTCAAGACTGCCGACATTCCCGTGAACACCGATCCGGACGTACTTCGGGCTGTTCAGCAATTCCAAAAAGAGTTGCGAAAGAGAGCTCTTTATGGCGAGTTCAGTACCGTACTCGAACTTGAACGCAAGGTCTCCTGGATACTTGAGCGCGATTCTAAGCAGAACCTGGCTGCTATCGGTCAATCGGCGACCAACACAGCAACAATTGTTGACCCGGCCGGGACTAAAAACGATAAATTCTTGGAAATATCTTGGCGCAAATCGAAAACTAACCTCGGTACGCTTTCTATTGCCAATGTCTCATCGACAAACATAGAAGGTCTCCGCGTGGTGGCGAAATCAATTGGTCACGGAGCAGCGCCAAATCTCACTGAGGATAGGCGGAGCGTAGTTCTTGCTCCCACGGAGAAGTGGCGCGTTCTCTGTCTTGTGCCCGAGAACATGAGCCCTGATTTCGAAATATGCATTCATGCAGTAGTTGGAAATGAAGAACGCTCTGAGGTTCAAGTTATATCGACTCGTTGATCTTGGTGATCTGGAGTGTTTATGTTCTCATGCCTTGGTTGCGCTCGATTCTTCGCTCCTTGTCAGGCAAAGTTAGTAACGGCAGTTCTATGTTCGTCCCTGCGGTACTGGGCGAATCCAGCATAATACGCCGCCCCGTGGCGACCGCTTTGGTACGTGGGTCAGAGTCTGAGGTTCATCTAATTGCTATCCGCGAACACCAGGTGACGCGAAATTGCTCGTGCCAATAGCTGATATTGCCATCAGGGCGTCAGGGATGCTTACATCATTCGTCTGAACCCGCAAGCTGTCGGGTTGCCCGATCCCAGGTCGGTCACCTTTTCGAGGTCGTTGGTGCCGAAGCTGAAGCCTGACCCGAACTCGACCTCGCAGTCGGTCACGAGGCTTCCCCGGCCAGCTTGTAGGCCAACGAAGCGGTCCTTCCAGGTGTCGTTGCCATCCGGCTCATTCGGGGAATACACCCCGGGGCGGAGGTAGACAGACTTGCTTGTTCCGGTGCCGTTGATGAGTGCGGGTGTCTGGCACGAGGGCATGGTTTGGCTGGCAGACATGAGGCCTGTGCCGGTGAACGTGGCCCATACGTCGCCGAGGATGGTGTTGCTGATGCCGACCACGGTGATCAGCGTTCCGCTCTCCCAGGAGAATCCGCCGCTGGTGAGGTCGGTGCTTTCAATGTCAACGCCCATCAGTTGGCCGCCGTTCTGCAGGTTGTACATGCCGTTGCCGGCGCAGCCGCTCTTGAAGAGCTCGAACCACTCGCTGTACGCGCCAGTCGTCGGGTTGAAGGGTTCGGTGAACTGAGCGACGATCTGCATCTTGTGGCCATCGGTTGTCTCGAAGGTGGCAGTAACCTTCGCCAGATAGCTTTCCGCTGGAGCGGCAGGTGTTGGAGTTGCCTCCGGCGTGTTGGGGACGACCAACGGGCTGGGCTGTCGGGGTGTCGGTGCCGACGACTCATCGCCGGAGGAGCAAGCGGAGAGTAGTAAGAGGCCCGTGCAGAGCGCTGCACCGGCCCATCGCGCGCCGGTGGACTCGCGCCGGCCGCGTCGCGCGGTTGTCGTGATCACTTTCCCTCACCCAGTTTGCGCTCTACCAGGGCAACCGACCGGGCCCAGATGGTCTTGCGGCGCTTGTTCCACGGACCGCCGCGCAGCGATCTCACAAGTGCCCGATGGACGTCGTCGGCACGGCCGGCCGCGATCTCTCGCCGGGCGGTGTCCATCAGGTCGACGATCATGGTCTGCAAGAAGCCCTTGAAGTCGTCCTCGCTGATGATCCGCCGATGGGCGGCCATCATCGTGAACTTGGCAGTGCGTAATGCGGTAGTCATGCTCACCGTGCGCGGTGTCGTTTCGGGCATGCCAAGAACCTGTTCCTTGCCTGGGTCGGTGCGTCCACGCACCCTTGATGGACCTTTCAACCCGCTCAAACTGGAGAATCTGGGTTCCTCTGACCTGCGCGGAGCCCAAATGCTACCTATAAGTCTGTAGACCTACAAGTAGCAATCCAGGAACGTTTCGTGCGTTATGGAAGGCGACTTGCAACGGACCGTGGGCCGAAACCTCCGCGCCTACCGGCTTGGCCGGGGCCTATCCCAGGAGGCGTTCGCCGTCCTGGTCGGTGTGCACCGCACATACATGGGTGGCCTGGAACGCGGAGAGCGCAACCTGACGCTCAGATCTTTGGAGCGGATGGCTGAGCTGATCGCGGTGGACCCGTTGGATCTGATGCGCGCGTCGGAATAGGGTGGTCCGCTACTGGGCCTCACGCAAGACCGCTTCCAGGATGTCTATCGCTCCTACGGCGCTCTCGACACTGATGTCGAGTCCCTGGCGGCATCCATCGCCGATGTAGATCCAGGCGGTCGTGTCAGTGAGGTTCCGGTGGATCGTGAACACCAGGCTTGTTTCGTACGCATCGTTGGCCTGGTTCAGTGGGCGGGCGTGGGCTGCCAGTTCCCGGCCGAGGCTTTGATGCTCATCGCTTTCGTCATCGTGGTGGCTGACGCACCACTTGGGGCACAACGGGATCTGTTCGGCAGGTGCTTCTTCACCCATAAAATCCAACTCTCTCTTGCCTCTTGACCAGTGAAAACGTGATCCGAAGGGACAAGCTACCCGGTCAGGGCGGAGAGATGGAAGCTCTGGGGTGCAAGTGTCGGGAACGCGGGCGCAGGCCAGGACCCTCGTAAGTGTCACTTACGAACCGTCGGCCGTTACTTGGGTTTTCGGGGCGAGCTCCTCACTCTGACCAGGTGAAGGAGTGGCTCATAGAGTTTCTTGATCGCGCCGCTTCGCTGGGAGGGTTCGAGGGGCCCGTTCTGGCCGGCCGTATTCACCCTGCCGGCGTTGAAGACCGTGTCGTCGGCAGCGAGAATAGACTCTGTAACCGTACGACTCTCTCGGGTGTCGTTCGACGATAGCTAGTTTTGCCGGTGGGAGGAGGTCTCCCAGGATCTCGGGCGAAGGCAACCAAAACCCTCGCGAAAGGAAGGACCCCACAGTGGCACCGGGCTCTCCGTCGGGAAGCGGTCAGGGGTGGCGTATCGTCTCGGTCGCGCTCGGCACCGGTGTTTTGACCTTCCTAATTACGTTTCTTCAAGCTGGACAGCCTGTAGTCGTGTCCGGCCTGATAGCTGCCGGGGGAGCGATCGGAGCGCTTGGCGTGGTCTGGGCCCTCCTGGAATCACTGTGGCGGCGAGGACTCGCCACTGTGGCAGTCGGAGCTGCGATCGTGGCGGCGAGCCTTGTGATCCCTGCCCTGTATGACCCGGGCAGTTCGAGCGATTGGTCACCAGTACCGCCAACGTTGGTCGCCTCCGGGCAAGCTCACACATGTGCGGTGTCCGGCTCCAAGGGTCTGCTCTGCTGGGGTTGGAACCATGTTGGGCAGCTTGGAATAGGTACCAAAGATGACGCGACTCGGCCCGTGGCCGTGTCGTTGCCTGAAGGCGTTAAGTCGGTCGTCAGCGGAAACGAGTTCACGTGTGCACTTCTTAACAGTCGTGGCGTTTGGTGCTGGGGCGAAAACCTCGAGGGGCAGCTCGGAACTGGCATGGCAGGTAGAGAGCTGCGGTCCGATCATCCCCAAGCGGTGCAGGGACTCTCGATGGGAATCGCTAGCCTCGCGGCTGGCTACTCTCACGCCTGCGCCGTCACTTCGGCAGGCGGCTTGTTCTGTTGGGGTGCAAACAACGCGGGGCAGGTCGGCAACGGAACCCGGACGGACACGTCCGAGCCGACTGCTGTCACAGGACTCTCATCAGGGGTGCGACAGGTCGCTGCGGGGGTCAACCACACATGTGCGTTGCTGATTGACAATCGGGTGCAATGTTGGGGCGACCTAGACTCTGAGGGGGAGGCTAGCGGCTACACCTCACCAAGAACTATAGGTGGTCTGCCCGGACAGCCTGTTGGCATTGCGGCGGGTCGATACGGTACTTGCGTACTTTCCGCCGATGCGACTGTCTATTGCTGGGGCTGGAACCCTGCTGACCCTCTACTGCGCGCCGGCCAGAGCCAAACACCAAGTCCTATCTCCGGCTTGAGTGGAAATGTCCAGCGCATAGCTATTGGTGATGGTGCCGCATGCGCGATTCTGACTGATCGGACCGTCCGATGCTGGGGCTCGAACGAGAACGGCGAGCTTGGTGACGGCACGACGACACAGCGGGTGTTCCCCACGGTGGTGGTCGGCCTCCAGAATGTTGTCGACATCGCACCAGGGACGGGTCACACATGCGCGCTAACTGCAGACAGTTCCGTGTACTGCTGGGGTAGCAACTCTTCTGGACAGCTAGGAGCTGCTGTCGGAAGCGAATCACTGAGGCCAGTGAAGGTGACGACGCCCTGATGGTCGACGAAGTCTTCCTGCGTGAGGCGACGATGTGCATCAGCTCAAAGGCCGGCTGGTTCGGAATCGTTTACCGGTCTGATACCGCCACCAGTTACCATTTCCGCAAGTCAGAGCCACTGAGCGACTGCTCCCGTGTTCACACGGAACTGCCGTGCCGTGTCCTGGGCCGACCCGCGCGAACGCAGCGTGTAGGACACTGCGCCGCCGATCCTACGTAACCGTTCGTCAACATGCGAGAGAGCGTTGTTGTACTGGCTCGTTGAATCCATCCGTCGTTGAACGGGCAGAGATAGAGCCGTGCCGAGTCCACAGAGAGCGCGCACGCGGGGCTAGATTCAATCGCCCTGTGCTCCGACAACGTGGTGGTACGTGACTCGGAATCCAGGCGTGTCGGAACACCTGTGGCCTGCCGTAGACAGGAAGCTCCTCCATACTTCGGGTTTTCACTCGCCGCGTCGATCGTCGATCCGCTTGTACTGCGGGTGCAAAGGGTTGTTTTGGATGGCATTCCACCAACCTGGTGTTCCGGGTTCGGGTACCAGTAACCGCCGCCGATGCCGCCCGGTACCGGGTAGGGCCAAGTCGCCAGTGGCTGCGGCTCCCTGCCTGAGATGAGGTCCTCAAGACCGAGCTGAACGAAGATGGTGTAGCCAAGAATGTCGTTGAAGGCCTTGTCCGGCAACCGCAAGGTATCGCCATCGCGGAGCTCCTGGCCTGCGTCGGCCAGCAGAGTCAGACGCTCCATCCGGAGGATGATCTCAGGACTGGCAAGTAGGACCGCTGCGGTGCGCGTTGCACGGCGAAGCGAACGGACTGCACGTTGAACGCCTATCTGTCTCTGGACTGAGTCGTTGACCCGGCCCGGGGACACAACGAGTACCGCCTTCATCAGTGGCAAGTCACGCAGGACGTCCTGAAAGTCATCGAGCGTCTCGACAAGCGTAGCTGCATGTGTTGCTTGTCGCGCGCGAATCTGCAGACCCTCAGAGTGCTCCCGCTCGCTGGCTTGAATCGACCGTGCGTGCTCCCGTTCGGACTGAAGGTCTTCAAGCGCCTGCGCTCGGTCGACCGCGGAGCGAACTTCGCTGGTCTTCCGCTCCCGTCTGGTGACAATGAGGCTCACGGCAATCGTCGCCAGCGCCGCGACACCGAGGACGATCGTTCCGATTGCCGTTCCCTTGTCAGCCCAGCTCACGGACTCGGATCCGAGCAGGTGCATTGCCATGGAGTGGAGCCTAGACGGCGACGCCGACAGGGCGGCTCAGCGATGCCGCGAACGATGTGAATGGCATGCGCACTGATACGAAAGTCGCGTTGAAAGTGGTCGGAGCTGGCGGTGAGTCTCCCGGTACTTCGGGAGGTACAGCGCCAGCCGGCTTAGGAACCCCATCGACGCCGGCGCGGCCTCTCGACAACCGGCATTTCCGAGGGATGGATCGGGCGCTCGACCACGGGCCGAGCCTTCCAAGCCCAGATACGGTCCCGTTCGTGTTCTTCCTCGAAGGTCTTCGCGTAGTGCCCCTGCCCGTTCTCTTTGAGTGTGTCGATCAGCCGAGCTACCAAGATGTCGAGCCTGTTGGTCTCAGACTCTGCCGCCTCCAGACGCTCGTGCAGGGTGACGGCCCGGTGCCCACACCACTGACGTAACAGCTCGTGCCGTGGTCGGATGTAGTGCAGATACCAGTGGTACTCCCACTCAGGGCTGCTCTTTTCATCGCGTCCTTCGGCGTAGTTCCGCTGGGTGCCGCCGTGTTTGGCCTTCTCGCGCTGCTCGGCTTCCTCTTTCATGACCGCTGCCAAGATGGGCGTCGGGTTTGACCGGCAGAGTTGTTCGGCGATCATGAGGGTGCCCTCGCCCGAGACCACCAGCAGGCCGTCAGGGGCGTAAGAGTCAACTTGCTCGGCGATCCGCTCGATCGGCACGCCCATGAGAATCGAGAGTGCGGTGGGGTCGTGCACTGCTGTCGCGAAACGGGCGTAGCCCCAGTAGCGCTCGGCGATGCTTTCTGGGAGATCGGCGAATGCCCGGTCCACGCAGTATTCCTCGACGTTGTCCAGTTCGTATGCGCGAATGCGATCCCAGTTGGCCATCGCCTCGTCATAGGCAGCGACATTGAGCCATGGGACACCGAGTCGTCTTGATGAAACAGTCGATCTCTTGCCGGCCTTCTTGCCGTCAAGAAACTCGATGGTGACTTTGGCGACCTTGCTTTCGATGATCTCAATGACCCGGACGCGCTCAGACTGGGCGAAGTCCTGCGCTCGGAAGACCCACTCCTCCCCAACGGCGAAACGGTGGGTCACCTCGGCCTCGGTGTTCTGCGTCATCGTTGCTCCTGTCGAGGTGGTCGCGCCGCGCGGGAACGGCACGTGTGGCGGATCGCCTCAATCTGCCAAGCTCCACGCCGGGTTGAACCCTGGTCGGGCGGCGTAGGGCTGCACCATCAGGCGTACGGCGCGCTCTGCAGCACCGTTGACCAACCTGGCGGCTGCCGGGTCAGTGAGGACCAGGTTCGCCGTCAGCAACAAGGTGTCGAGATTGGCTAGCAGGGCCCGTTGGGCATGAACCCACGAGATAACCGTCGCAGGGCTGTGCAGCGCGATGTGGTCGGCGTGCTCCCACTCAGACTCGACAAGTTCGGCCACCGGTACCAAACCCTCAGGTGTGATGGCCAAGACTCGACTGACCCCCGCGTGGGTTTCAGTCGTCCAGGCTTCACCGCTGGCGGCGGCCGCGGTACGAAAGATGTCGTCAAGGACGTCTTGCATGAACTCGGTCATCGGATTCACAGGAGCACTTCCCTTCACCGGGTCCAAGCGTATCCGAGGAGCAGGGTCGCTCATTGGCAGACGAACCTGCTGCTCTCCTGGTCACCAAGGTTTCCTCGTCACTCTGCATCCGGCACAATGTGCCTGGTGACGGGACCTGAATCGGTGGGCTACGAAGACCAGCTGAAGGCCAAGTTCGAACCCGCACGGATCCGCGCGACCTTGAGCTTCGCCGGCCTCTACCAAATCCTGCACGAGATGATCAAGCACGCCGTGATTGACGAGGTCCGCCAGTTCTACCGGACAGGTTTCGACGAGGCCGGTTGGCAGCACGACGAGGTGGCCTACCGGACGAAGGTGACCGCCTTGGACCCGAGGAGTAAGTTTCGTGCCTCAGCCTTGTGGCTGGTGGATTCGAAGGCGATAACAAGGGCGCAAGCCGACCGGCTTGACGCCATCTACGCACATCGGCACGAACTGTCGCACGAGCTGATCAAGTACGTCGTCGATCCGGCATTCGAGCCGGACGTCGACCTCTTCACTGACGCTGCCGAGATCCTGAAGGCCGTCGCCAGGTTCTGGACGTCCGTAGAGATAGACATCGGGACCTTCGAGCACCTGGGCGACGTAGACATCGACGAGATCGCTCCTCTGTCGCTGATCGTGTTGCAACAGTGTGTCGACGCGTACGTTGGCGGACTTCCCAGCCAAGAGTAGCGATCGGTCTCCGATGGCGACCATCCGAAGCTGCGCTCAACCAAGCGAGAAAGTGACGGCGTCATGCCAGATGATGAGGGTCTAGATGAACCAAGCGAACAAAGGGCGCCAGTAGATCTCCTAGCGTCGGAGCGCTGCTCGACACGCCGGGTCATTCCGGAAGTGCTACACACGCGAAAAAGCCCTTGCAAACGTGAATAACTACAGGATCGCCCCAGCCGGAATCGCGCAATATTTCCATGTAGGCTTCTAGCGTTGCGGGCTCCTGGACCCCTTGGAGGCTTCGAGCTTTCGCCGCGATGTCGCTGTCGTCGATACCAGAAACTCTCTTGAATCTCATATGATCCTCTTTGATGAATGAAGCGATCGCCGGCAATTTGTAGCTTAGCTTGTCCGCAAAAAAGAGAATCGAGCTAGGAGCGCATGCCCGCCGGAGCATCGAAAGGAGTGGTCGGCGTGCCTGTGGGGAAATGAACGATAACGTGAAAGTGACAATTCCGACATCGAACATAGGGTATTCGAATTCTAACGCGTCCGCAACAACAAATTGTGTTTCGACGTTCTGGATCGACTGCAGCCTAGCTACTTCCAGCATATCGGGCGAGGAATCGATTCCGAATGCTCGATCGCCAGCAACGAAAGCCGGTGCAAGTCCTAATAATGCTTCCCCTGTCCCGGTGCCGACGTCCATGAAAATCTTGGAGTCGTTGCGCCAGTGTTCCAGAATACCGCGAAACTGGCGATAGATGTCATCGTATTCTGGTATTGATTGTCGAACATGTCCGGGGAATGCACGCGCCACGTCAACGTTGAATTCCCATGGCTCCGGTATTTGGAGTGACAATTTTTAACCTTTCCTGACTGCGCGGATATGGATGCCATTTACGTAGCGTCGATGGCTCATCGAGAGAAAGGGTTCCGCGTCAATTCTGACCACCGAGAAGAGATCGCTTAGGATCTGCTCCACTTCCTCGGGCGCCCAGTGGCGAACCTTTAGGCCACTGCGTGTGTGAATCAAGTGCGAGGTCTCTGCCGTCGATTTGTATCTCGAAACGAACGAGTCTTCCAGGTTAATCGTGTAGAAATTCAGCCAAAAGGGTGACCCGGGCATCAACACCCTTCCGCATTCATTAACCATCGCCTTCAAATCCGCGGTTGTTAGCAGTGAGTCGATCACCCCTAAGGCAATCGCTCCGCCGAAAGATTCGTCTGAGAACGGTAGGCTTGACGCCTTTGCAATGATCAACTTTCCAAAATGCATTGGAGTGCACCTTCTGAGTTGAACGATGGACGTATCGAGACCAATGGGACTAAGACCCGAATTCGCCAACTGGTCGAGTGTTCGGCCATATCCGCAGCCGATATCGAGGACCTGTTGCATCAAGCAGCCCGCGGCGAAATCGTCTATTTGAAAGGGTGTTGTTGATATCATTTCTGGTAGTGAATCGTATTCGCTCTGTATCATCCTCTGAACTCCGGACGGCCTAGTAACTTGTGAAGAGTTGTTCGCCAGAGTTCCATGACAGGCGAGCTGGCGAGCGAGAATAGATCTTTTGGGTCGGCCCGCATGATCGTCCTATCTAAGTGCGCCGATCGCGCTAGTTCCGCCAGCAGCTGGATCGGATAGGCCTCTTGTTTCCTATTCGCGGGACATGGATCCCAAGGTAATCGAATACCGGTAGGGACGGCACAATCGCGAGTCACCGACGCGTGGTAGGCGTCGACAAGCATCCCGCGCGCATCGCTAGGTTGTACGTTGATGTCTAATTTTGTCAACATGTCCATAGCTGTTTCGTATACAAATGCTGTCGTGGCCAGTTGTGCTCCAGCAAGTTCGTTGATATCGCCGGCTTTGCCAGGTGGAACAGGAGCTGTGCGTTGAACCAATTTTGACCATCTCCTAACCGTGTCTGCCCCACTAAAGAATTTCTTGCGGGATGCTTCTATTCCTGATATCTCGCGAATCAGTTTCGAGTCAAAGTATCCCGAATAGATGGCAGAGCGGCGTAGTTCCTGAGTGTTGACTTGCCGTTTGTCAAAATATTCTTCCCATGTCGACTCCCGCCTAATGACAAGTATTTGGTGCCGTTCGCTTTGTTCGGTCTGCAGAAAAGGAATAAGTATGCTTCGCGTGATGCTCGATTGGACTAATGAAGATGGACTGACGATAAGTGGCGCGCTAAGCGGCTTGAAGCACACGAGTAGTCTCATGGCCTCATTCAATGCGTCTAGGTACTGATGTGAACGGCCGGGCCTGCTGTTTAAATAGAGTGCCTGAACATCGGAATCTGCATATGTTAGATAGATGGGACGAGGTTGGCTGGCTGTCCATTGCGTTATGACATACTTGTCTCCGAGGTATTGTTCGACGACCGAGTTGTCGATTCGTCGAGCTTTGACAGTCTGTCGGTCAGGGATGCGCATCGGGGCGCTTATTTGCAGTCTGACGGACCTCAGAGTTTGAGACATCACGTGCGCGGACCGACTGATTCGCTGCTTGAGACGATTTACCCTTGGCTACGCTTGACATCTGAAGCACAATCGTTAATGTGGCGGCCGATAGTAAGGCCGCGGAGATTGCCGCAATGTCCGCGATTACTCCCAGCATATGTCTCCTCTGATTGTGCTTGTCTGAGCTGAGGTGAGTGTAGGGCACTGAACGATTCCAGATGCGGTTTCGGACCGTATCCACTCGATATGAGTACGATTCTCGGTTAGGTACTCGGCGTTCTTGTGAACAGACTCGTTTGACTTAGTGCTTTGGGATCGATTATCACTCGTTAGTATCAGAAGACGATCATTCGGGTCTGATAGCTCCAACCCTTGACGGTATGGCATCGGCTTCCCAACGCTCGTACTCAGCCCTGGCCAGGCGACTAGTCGGCAACGCCATAGTCTCGAAGAAGGGCTGCTAGGGCTACTCCAGAGGGCGAAGGCGTCACTTGTCCATGAAACAGAGGATCTCTTAGGATGGGCCCGATGCTCAGTGTTCCAGGCTTGGACCACCGGCGAGTTGGGCTGGCAGTGCATCTCTCGTGCACTCATTGGGCTCGCGATGGCGCAAGCAAAAGGCAAACGAGGGAGCGCAGTGCGAACTCAGACAGCAAGGACAACGGTCTGGATTCAACTCGACGACAAGCGCCGGCAGCCTTACAGCCTGTACGTTCATGCGCTCTGGTAGTCCCACCGTTTTCGCATTGTCACGCCACGGCGAAGGAGCGCGTCGCGGACGGTGTTGGGCTTGGAGCCGACCTGTCTGGCTACTGCGGCCAGCGTGAGGTGTTCGACTTGGTAGAGGTGGATGGCTCGGCCGAGTTGCTGCTCGCTCAGGGCGAAGGGAGAGATGACGACGGAGCGTCGGCCGAGGATGTCGCTGACCGTGCGACGGTCAAGGCCGAGTTGCCTGGCGACAGCACGTACGTTGTTCGTGCACAGGTAACTTGAGACAAGTTCGTCGATCTCTGGCTCGGTCAGGCGTCGTTGCTCCTGAACGAGCTTGCCAGTGACGGAGCCGCGAGTGTCCGTCCGAGGCATGCTTGGCCGAGTGGATACGTCCGCGTTGCCTTGTTTGTGCAGGTTACGGTACTTACGGAGGGCTGCTAACAGGGGTGGTGCTGGGTTAGTCAACTCATCCCTGAGGACCACCATGACCGTCTTACTCGAAACATCGACCCTGTCGGTGTGGCTAGGTAGGCCGGTCCCGGTTCGAAGGGAAGTCCCCGATCGCAAGATCGGGACTTTTTTCGTTCGCGTCAACTGTGCTGTTGGTGATGCTCCAGGCGATGGTCTCGACGTCGCTGAGGATGTCGAAGTGATCTGCACTGTTCACTCCGGACTCGTTGATGAAGATGTCAGTGAAGAACGCCTGGTTGAGCAATCGGCGGACGGCATCAGGTGCTCTGCGTTGACGTCTTTGAGGTCGGCTTGGATGGACTGACGGCTTAAGTGGAGGGTTTGGAGTCGGTCGCGGACCTTGGCGACCGAGCCTAGGCCGTCGGCGATCATGTCGATGAGGCGTTCTTCCTGGTGATCCAGCTGTTTCAGTTGTCGGTGAGGGCTTTATGGACTTGTCGTGCTGCGACTGCTTCCTCGGCCAGGGTGCCGGAGATAAGGTGGCGGATCTGGTCGAGGACTTTCGGTTCGATGGCCACGGTTGCGTAGTGGTCCTCGATCATCCGCTCGACCTGTCTTACGCCGAGGTGTGGCAGCTTGCAGACGCCTTCCTGTCGCCCTCGGCAGAGGAAGTAGGCGTAGCGCTTGCCTCCGCGCCCTGTGGCCTCCGTGTAGATGAGGTGAGGTTCCCCCAGCGGAGTGGACATCGATCTAGCGGGCTTTGTTGGCCTGCTGGGAGGATGTGTTCATGTCGAAATCACGTGGGGCTTTCACTCCTGAGTACAAGGTGGAGGCCGCCCACCGG
>QXCQ01000200.1:0-81661 GCA_003576535.1 Nakamurella silvestris
CGTCGCCGCCTTCCTGCACCGCTTCGACGCCATCTGAGAACGGCATCTGACACCTCTGATCCGCCGATCGGATCGTAGGACGGTCGGCCCGTAGTACCTGTCAGAAACTTGTAGCTCTCAGACCGCACCAACAGCAGGGCCCCGGCACACACGCACGTGTGCCGGGGCCCTAGCTGTTTCTGCGTCCGGCACGTTTCCTTCTGCTCACGCACTGTTGTCACCCTGCGGAATCGAACAGGCACCCCGAGTCAACAACTGGCACCCGGGCGGCGTCCTATCCATCGTCGCCGTCCTGGCGACGTTGTGTTCGGACCGGTTGGATGTGGGGAGCGCAAGGATGATCACAGGTCTTTCGGCTCGATGGTTCGGTGTCCTGATCGCGGCCGGATCGGCACTCGGTGTGGTCCCGGTGGGGGTCTCGGCCGCACCGGCCGCCGTTCTCGCCTCCCCGGAGGCGTTCCCGCCGGACACACCGGCGGCGGATCTGCCCACGGCGGTCGCGTGGGGGCGCAACGACCACGGACAACTCGGCGACGGCACGACCATCGCCCGCAGCGCACCGGTCCAGGTGGACGCGGGTACGGCCCTCGACGGTCTGGAGGTCAGCGCCGTCGACACCGACAGCACCCACACCTGCGCGCTGGCGGTGGGGCGGGTGTACTGCTGGGGCAACAACGGCCAAGGTGACACCGGAACCGGGAGCGAGTCCTCCGATGTCGCCGCCCCGACCCAGGTGAAGGGGGCCCTCGCCGGCAGATGGGTCAGTCAGTTGAGTGTCGGCTGGGAGCATGCCTGTGCGGTCGCCGAGGGCCAGGCCTACTGCTGGGGCGGGAACTCCTCGGGTCCGCTCGGCACCGGCGACAACCAGTCCTCGCCCACACCGGTGCCGGTCTCGACCACCGGTCTACTGAAAGGCCGGACCGTCAGCGCGATCTCGGCCGGTCAGTACCACACCTGTGCGATAGCCGAGGGTGCTGCCTACTGCTGGGGGAACAACACCACCGGTCAGCTCGGCGACGGAACCAACGCCACTTCGACCTCGCCGGTGGCCGTCAGCACCGCCGGCGGGCTGGACGGTCTGACGGTGACGGCGATCGCGGCCGGCACCTCCCACACCTGCGCCACCGCCGACGGGCGGGTCTTCTGCTGGGGTTCCAACAAGTCCGGGCAACTCGGGAACGGCAGCAAGAAGGACTCGAACGTCCCGATGCCGGTCGACGCCTCCTCGCCGTTGAAGGGCGTGCCGATCAAGTCCCTGGCGGTCGGCGGCTCCCAGAGCTGCGTCGTCGCCGGGACGAACGGTGGCAGGTTCAGCTACTGCTGGGGTGAGGGATCCGGTGGTCAACTCGGCAACGGCGGTAACACGGCGAGTGGGATCCCGATCAAGGTGGCCACCCCGGGGCAGTTGGCCGGGGCGGACATCAGCTCGATCTCGGTGCATGCCGGGGGCGGGTGCGAGATCGCCAAAGGCCGTGGCTTCTGCTGGGGTGATGCGGCCAAGGCCGGGGCGCTGGGGACCAACGGCTTCACCAGTTCCACCGTCCCCGTCCCGGTGTACACCTCGGGTGTGCTCAGCGACCGGGTCCTGCTCACCGTCAACGCCGACTACAACAGTTCGGCCGGGATCGCGGTCACCACACCTACTTTCTCCGATGTGCCGGCGAACTACCCCTTCGTCGACGACATCCGGTGGTTGGCCGGCTCGGGCATCGCCCGTGGCTTCGACAACGGGACCTTCCAGCCGTCCGTGGACATCGATCGACAGGCCATGGCGGCCTTCCTGTTCCGTTTCCTCAACCCGGGTGCGGGGGACCCTGCCTGCACGGGGGAGGTCCGCCGGTTCACCGACGTCCCCAAGTCGAACCAGTTCTGCGGGGCCGTCGAATGGCTCACCTCCGCGGGGATCACCCCCGCCGGCGGCAAGTTCGGGCCCACCGCGGTGACCACCAGGGCCACGATGGCCGACTGGCTTTTCCGCGCCCACCATCCGGACACCGCCGACCGGCAGTGCGCCGGCGACTTCCGGCTGTTCGCCGACGTCACCTTGGCGACCCCGCAGTGCGGCAACATCGAGTGGCTCGCGAAAGCCGGTGTCACCAACGGGTTCGCCGACGGAACCTACCTGCCGGGCCAGGCGGTGCACCGCGACTCGATGGCCGCGTTCATGCACCGGGAACAGGAGCTGACCAGCCACTGAACCGGCGGACCTGCGAGACTGACCGGGTGCTCCCCGCTGCTGGTACCCCCGGAACCGACCTGCCCATCCGTTCCAGTCTGGCGGAGGTGACGGCCGCCCTCACCCGCTCCGGCGCCGCCGTCCTGGTCTCACCCCCGGGCACCGGCAAAACGACCCTGGTGCCGTTGGCGGTGGCGGATCTGACGGCGCGGCGCGGCGGTGGCACCGTGGTCGTCGCCCAACCGCGCAGGGTCGCCGCCCGTGCGGCGGCGCGGCGGATGGCCTCGTTGCTCGGTGAGCCGGTGGGGGAGTCGGTCGGGTTCAGCGTCCGGGGTGAGTCCCGCCGCAGCCCCCGAACCAGGGTGGAGGTGGTGACCACCGGGCTGTTGGTACGTCGGCTCCAGCATGATCCGGAGCTGGCCGAGGTCGGCGCGATCATTTTGGACGAGTGCCACGAACGCCATCTGGACACCGACCTGGCGCTGGCCTTCGGTGTGGATGTGCGGGCCAACCTGCGCCCGGAACTGTTGCTGCTGGCCATGTCTGCCACCACCCAGGCGGATCGGATCGCGGCCGCGTTGGGGACCCCGGAGGTGGTGCGCGCACAGGACGCCCTGCACCCGGTCGAGATCGCGTGGCGGCCGGCCCCCTTGGGGACAGCGCCGCCGATGGGCACCCGGGTGGATCCGCGGTACCTGGGCCACGTGGCTGGGACGGTGCGTCAGGCGTTGACCGAATCCGCCGGCGACGTGCTGGTCTTCCTTCCCGGGGCCTACGAGATCACCGTGGTGGCAAGCGCCCTCGCCGACGTGCCGGTGCGGATCGAGGTCATTCACGGGAAAGCCCCCGCCGCCCAACAGGATGCGGTCCTGCGGCCGAGCCCGGACCGACGGGTCGTCCTGGCCACCGCCATCGCCGAGAGCAGCATCACCGTCCCGGGGGTGCGAATCGTGGTCGATGCCGGGCTCAGCAGGGAGCCCCGGGCCGATCTGGCCCGTGGACTGGGATCCCTTGTCACCACCAAGGTGTCGAAGGCGGCCGCCACCCAACGTGCCGGCCGGGCGGGTCGTGAGGGACCGGGGCGCGTCTACCGATGCTGGTCGGAATCCGACCACGAATGGCTGCCCGACTTCCCGCCCGCCGAGATCTCGACCGCCGATCTGACCTCCTTCGCCCTGGAACTCTCGTGCTGGGGTGCGCCCGGCGGTCACGGCCTGGAACTGCTCGACGCACCGCCGGTCGCGGCGATCGACATCGCCCACAGCACCTTGCGGGGGATCGGCGCGGTCGACGACCTCCATCGGGTGACCCCGCGCGGCCGGCGACTCACCGAACTCGGCGTGCACCCCCGGCTGGCCCGGGCACTGCTGGACACCCGGGCCGAGATCGCCGACGACCGACCGGCGGAGGTGGTCGCACTGTTGTCGGCCGACCTGGACTCCGGCGGCGGTGACGACCTGGTCGCCACCTGGCGGGCGCTGCGGTCGGGGGCCGAACCGGGTCGGACCGGACGGTGGCGGGAGGAGGTGCGCAGGCTCGGACGTACGGACCGGCGCACCGGGACCGCGACGACGCCGCGCCCCACCGACGACGCGGTCGCGGGCCTGGTGGTCGGCCTCGCCTTTCCCGAGCGGGTGGCCCGGGTCCGGCGGGCGGACGGTGCGACCTACCTGATGGCGGGTGGCACCGCCGCCGAACTCGCACCGGGCACCGGCCTCAGCGGTGTGCCGTGGTTGGCCATCGCGACGGCCGACCGCCCGCCGGGTCGGCGGGATGCCCGGATCCGAGCCGCGGTGGCCATCGACGAGGCCACCGCCCGGCGGGTGGCCGAGGACCTGACCTCGACGGCCTCGGAGGTGCGGTGGCAGGGCGGGGACGTCCGGGCCACCGTCGTCGAGCGCATCGGGGCGATCGTGCTCGCCGAACGTCCGGATCGTTCGCCGGAACCGGCGGCCGTCGCGCGGGCACTGCAGGAGGGGCTCCGCAAGGAGGGGCTGGGGCTCCTGCGCTGGTCGACCCGGGCCGTGGAACTGCGCCGGCGGCTCGAAGCCTGTCACGCCGGTCTCGGTGAGCCCTGGCCGGTCGTCGACGACGCCGCCCTGGCCGACCACCTGGATCTCGCTGCGGCCCGCACCCGGTCGGACCTGGATCTCGCTGCGGCCCGCACCCGGTCGGACCTGCAGAAGATCGACCTGACCGTGGCCCTGAAATCCCTGGTGCCGTGGACGATCATCGGCCGGCTCGACGAGGTCGCCCCCGAACAGATCACCGTGCCCTCCGGTTCGCAGCTCCGGGTCGACTACAGCGAACCGACCGCCCCGGCCCTGTCGGTGCGGGTGCAGGAGGTGTTCGGCTGGGACCGCAGCCCCGTGGCCGCCGGTCGGCCGATCCGGCTCAATCTGCTGTCCCCGGGCGGGCGGGTGGTCGCCATCACCAGCGACCTGCCGACCTTCTGGCAGACCGGGTATCCGTCGGTGCGGGCCGAACTGCGCGGTCGTTACCCTCGTCACCCCTGGCCGGAGGACCCGGCCGCGGCACCGGCCACCCGGCGTGCCAACCCCCGCCGGTGAGATTCCCTCGTCCGACGGGCGACCGAAGCCGGGCGGTCGGGCGGG
Organism: Nakamurella silvestris; assembly: GCA_003576535.1. Taxonomy (GTDB): domain Bacteria; phylum Actinomycetota; class Actinomycetes; order Mycobacteriales; family Nakamurellaceae; genus Nakamurella; species Nakamurella silvestris. Next base: position 4,792 of record QXCQ01000200.1, read on the forward strand.
CGCCGTGCCCGGATTTCCCTCAAAAGGTGAGGTCGGTTGATCGCCGGTGTCGCTGCCGGGTTGCCGACTGGCCTAGACTCGCTGACGACCCTCGCTGTCGGTGCACGGATCATCGTGCCCGTGTCGCGAGCGTCGGGTCGTCGGTGCGGTGGTTCGCCGTGCAGCCGTCGCTCCGAACCGGGAGAACCGGGGTCGGAGCAGTTCCAGCAGGCCCAGTTGTCCCAGCTTGTCCAGATGTACAGCCCAGCACATTTCCCCTCAAGGAGCATTACACGTGAAGAGCACTGTCGAGCACTTGAACCCGACCAGGGTGAAGCTCACCGTCGAGGTCCCGTTCGACGAGCTCGGTCCCAATTTCGACAAGGCCTACAAGACCCTCGCCGGTCAGGTCAAGGTTCCCGGCTTCCGGCCGGGCAAGGTGCCCGCGCGCATCCTCGACGCCCGTGTCGGTCGTGGGGCCATCCTGTCCGAGGTCGTCAACGACGCCGTTCCGGTCAAGTACGGCCAGGCCGTGTCCGAGAACGCCATCACCCCGTTGGGGCAGCCGGACATCGAGGTCACCAAGATCGAGGACGGTGAGGTCCTGTCCTTCACCGCCGAGGTCGACATCCGTCCCGAGATCACCCTGCCGGAGTTCGGCGAGATCGCCGTCACCGTCGACAATGTCGAGGTCACCGAGGCCGACATCGACGAGCAGGTCGACGCCCTGCGCGACCGTTTCGCCGTGACCACCGTGGTCGAGCGCGCCGCCGCCGACGGTGACCTGGTCACCATCGACCTGCGCGCCACCATCGACGGTGAGGAACTGGCCGACGCGACCGCCGACGGGCTGTCCTACCGCGTGGGCTCCGGCGACCTGGTCGACGGCATCGACGAGGCCATCACCGGTCTGAGCGCCGGCGAGTCCGCCACCTTCACCACCCAGCTCGTCGCCGGCGACCACGCCGACGAGGACGCCGAGGTCACCGCTTCGGTACTCACCGTCAGCGAGCGGGTCCTGCCCGAGGTCGACGAGGACTTCGCGCAGGAGGCCTCCTCCTTCGACACCGTCGAGGAACTGCGCGCCGACCTGGCCGAGAAGATCCAGCGGGTCAAGAACCAGCAGCAGGGCGCCCAGGCGCGGGACAAGGTCCTGGACGCACTGCTGGAAGCCACCGACATCCCGGTGCCGGAGGGTGTCGCCCAGGCCGAGTTCGAGGGCCGCGAGCACGACATCGTCCACAACCTCGGACATGACGAGGAGGCCCTCGCGGCCTGGCTGGTCGAGCAGGGCCAGACCAAGGAAGAGCTCGACCAGGAGCTGAAGGCCGCCAGTGCCATCGCCGTCCGCACCCAGCTGCTGCTGGATGCCATGGCCGAGGTCACCGGGGTCGGCGTCTCCCAGGAGGAGTTCACCGAGCGGGTCATCTTCAACGCCCAGCGCTTCGGAGTCAGCCCGGACGAGTACTTCAAGCGTCTGCAGGAGGCCAACCAGCTCGGAGCCGTCTTCGCCGACGTGCGCCGCGGCAAGGCCCTGGCCCACGCGGTCCAGCTGGCCAAGGTCACCGACGAGGACGGCAACGTCCTCGACGTCGCCGCCCTGTTCGGCTTCGAAGCGGTCGACGAGGAGGACTTCGACGACGAGGACAGCACCTTCGTCGCCGATGACGAGACCGAGGACGACGTGATCGACGCGGCCGAGGATTCCGAGTCGGACGACGCCGACGACAGCACCGAAGAGACCAAGGCGTAACCACCGACATCACCTCGTCGGGCCCGACCGGGAACCGACGAGGAATCGACGGCAGTCACGCCGTCAGCGAACACTGCGAGCCAGGGGCACATTTGCCCCTGGCTCGTGGTTACTGTCGGGTGTGGGTCGGCCGGAGGTGAGCACACAGCTCGCCCTTCGCGCCGGCCCGGCTCCACCGTCAGTTCAGGAAATCCAGTGCTTTCGAAGTGCGAGTACCGGTCGGTACCAGCCGACCGGTGAATGCCAGGCGGCATTCGGCGAGTCGAAGAATTAAGGAGATGTCAGTGAGTCACCGTCATCCATTGGCAGCGGTCGAGGCCGCTGCGCCCGAGATTCTGCCCGCGGTCATGCGTGGCACCCCCGGTCTCTCATTGTCCGATTCGGTGTCCGAGCGACTGCTCCGCGAGCGGATCATCCTTCTCGGCTCGGAGGTCCGCGACACCAACGCGAACGAGATCACCGCCCAGCTGCTGCTCCTGGCCGCTGAGGATCCCGAGAAGGACATCACCCTCTACATCAACTCGCCCGGCGGGTCGGTGACGGCCGGGATGGCCATCTTCGACACCATGCAGTTCATCCAGCCGGACGTGGCGACCATCGCGATGGGCCTCGCCGCGTCGATGGGGCAGTTCCTGCTCTCGGCCGGCGCCCGCGGCAAGCGTTACGCGCTGCCGCACGCCAGCATCCTGATGCACCAGCCCAGCGCCGGTGTCGGTGGTACCGCTGCGGACATCCAGATCCAGTCCCAGATGCTCAACCGCACCAAGCGGGAGATGGCGCAGATCATCGCCGAGCACACCGGACAGACCGTGGAGCAGATCACCACCGATTCCGACCGCGACCGTTGGTTCACCGCGGCCGAGGCGCTGGAGTACGGGTTCATCGACAAGGTCATCTCGCGGGCCTCCCAGAGTGACGCAAGCAAGTAAGGGGAGTGACTGATATGACCGATTACCCGACCGGGCACGCGCACGGCAACATGCTGAACTCGATGAACCGGGCCGCGCTCGCGCCGCAGTCCCGGTACATCCTCCCGTCCTTCACCGAGCGGACGAGCTACGGGATGAAGGAGTCCAACCCGTACAACAAGCTGTTCGAGGAGCGCATCATCTTCCTCGGCGTCCAGATCGACGACGCCTCGGCGAACGATGTCATGGCCCAGCTGCTCACCCTGGAGTCCACGGACCCCGATCGTGAGATCACCATGTACATCAACTCTCCCGGTGGTTCCTTCACCTCGATGACGGCGATCTACGACACCATGCAGTTCGTCCGGCCGCAGATCCAGACGGTCTGCCTCGGACAGGCGGCCTCCGCTGCCGCCGTCATCCTGGCCGCCGGCACCCCGGGCCGTCGGCTCGCGCTGCCGAACTCGCGGATCCTGATCCACCAGCCGGCCACCGAGGGTGTCTACGGCCAGGTCTCCGATCTGGAGATCCAGGCCAACGAGATCCAGCGGATGCGCAACACCCTGGAGGAGATGCTCTCGCGTCACTCCAACAAGGGTGCCGAGGAGGTCCGCAAGGACATCGACCGGGACAAGATCCTCACCGCCGAAGAGGCCCAGGAGTACGGGCTGATCGACCAGGTGCTCGCCTACCGCAAGGGCGAAGCCTGACAGAGCGGTCGGTGTCGGGCCCGTCGTCGGTCCCCACGGTGTCTCACCGTGGGGGCAGGGGGCGGGCCCGAACTGCGTTTCACCGGCCCGCGCCGACCCGCGATGCACAGCAGATCGATGCGAACCCGTGACCGCCGGCCGGGGCCATATCGGTGGCGAACTCCAGGAGACTCGCCCACAATGGTGGCTGGATGGCAGTCAGGCCGCAGCGCGAGCGGAGGAATTCGTGTCGGGACCGGGTCAACCGGCTCGCGTCGGCCGTACAAGACGGTAACGTCGGTGTGAGCATCCTCGCCCACGGCAGTCCGCAGGCCGGACTTCGAGCAACACACAAGGATCGGGACAGACACATGGCACGTATCGGTGACGGGGGCGATCTGCTCAAGTGCTCTTTCTGCGGAAAGAGCCAGAAGCAGGTACGCAAGCTCATCGCAGGTCCGGGTGTCTACATCTGTGACGAATGCATCGATCTCTGCAACGAGATCATCGAGGACGAACTCACGGAGACCAGCGACACCAAGCTGGACGAACTCCCCAAACCCACGGCGATCCACACCTTCCTCGATCAGTACGTGATCGGGCAGGACCCCGCGAAGCGGGCACTGTCGGTGGCCGTCTACAACCACTACAAGCGCATCCAGGCCGCACCGGACCGCACCGCCGAGCCGGTCGAACTGATGAAGTCCAACATCCTGATGCTCGGGCCGACCGGTTGCGGCAAGACCTATCTCGCCCAGACCCTGGCCAAGATGCTGAACGTGCCGTTCGCGATCGCCGATGCCACCGCGCTGACCGAGGCCGGGTACGTGGGCGAGGATGTCGAGAACATCCTGCTCAAGCTGATCCAGGCCGCCGACTACGACGTGAAACGCGCCGAGACCGGGATCATCTACATCGACGAGGTCGACAAGATCGCCCGGAAGTCGGAGAACCCCTCGATCACCCGGGACGTCTCCGGCGAAGGTGTCCAGCAGGCCCTGCTGAAGATCCTCGAAGGCACCCAGGCCTCCGTGCCGCCGCAGGGCGGCCGGAAGCACCCGCATCAGGAGTTCATCCAGATCGACACCAGCAATGTGCTGTTCATCGTTGCAGGGGCCTTCGCGGGCCTGGAGAAGATCGTCCGGGACCGGGTCGGCAAGCGTGGCCTGGGCTTCGGTGCCGAGGTGCGCTCGAAGCTGGACGTGGACAACTCCGACGTCTTCGCCGATGTCATGCCCGAGGACCTGATCAAGTTCGGGCTCATCCCCGAGTTCATCGGCCGGCTGCCGATCGTGGCGACGGTGACGAGCCTGGACAAGGACTCCCTCATCCAGATCCTCACCGAACCGCGGGACGCCCTGTCCAAGCAGTACCAGCGCCTGTTCGAGATGGACGGGGTCACCCTGGAGTTCGCCCCGGAGGCCCTCGAGGCGATCGCCGACCAGGCGATCCTGCGTGGCACCGGCGCGCGTGGCCTGCGCGCCATCATGGAGGAGGTCCTGCTCCCGGCCATGTACGACGTGCCCAGCCGGGACGATGTCGAGCGGGTGGTGGTGACGGCGGAGACCGTCAAGGAGAACGTCTACCCAACGATCGTGCCGCGTAAGCCCAAGCGGGAGCCGCGGGAGAAGTCCGCCTGAGCGAACCCCTGGGGTATCGCAGAACGACAGTCGCACACGAACGGCCCGCTCCGGAAACTACCGGGGCGGGCCGTTCGTCGTGTGCGGGGGTCGGCCGGTGGGCCGCCCCGGGGCAGGTCAGCCGCCGGTGCCGCCCGCGCAGTTGGTCTGCAGCCAGCTGGAGACCTTCGTCAGCGCGTTGAGGAGTTCCGGGTTCTGGCCCAGGCTCAGGGCGCTGCTCGGATCGGTCAGGTCCAGGCCGGCCAGTCCCTTGCCGATCACCTCGAGCTCCGAGGCGATCTCGGGGGCGGCGGCGACGGCCTTCGCCAGTGCGTCCTTGTCCGGTGCGGTCATGGTGCTCAGCGGCGCGATGGCTGTGGCGACGGTCAGACAGGTCTCGCTCGGCATCTCGATGCCGGAGGGCATGCTCGGGAAGCTCTCGTCGGTGGGGAAGTCCGGGATGCTCAGCTCGGTGGTGACGTCCGGGATGCTCTCCTCGGTGATGTCCGGCGTCGTCTCGTCGGGCGGCGTGTTCTGGCCGTCCTCGGTGGTCGGCAGGTCCGCGGTGGTGGGCAGTCCGGCGTCCGTGGTCGGCAGGTCACCGCCGGTGGTCGACACCGAGGTGCTGGTGTTCAGAGCGGGACCGGCCGGGGAGGCGGTACCTGCGACCGTGCTGCCGCAGGCCGCCAGGGTCAGGGCGGCGACCGTGGCCACAGCCACGGCGTAGGCGCGAATCCTCATGTGATGTCTCCTGGGAATAGGGCGGACCGGGTCGATTCCGGGTTCGCGCACACGTCGTACCGGCACAGGTACTGCACTGCCTACGGTAGGTGGCCCGGCCGGGGTCGGTGATACTTTTGGCCAAATCGCAATGTGGGTCGGTGGATGGTGCTCAGTGGGCGAGCCGCGCCGGGCGCGGAGCCGTCCCGCCGATCCGTTCGGCTCCGCTGTAGATGTTGAAGCCGCCGTTGCGGACGAAACCGATCAACGTCATGCCGACATCCGTGGCCAGTTCCACCGCCAGCGAGGACGGCGCGGAGACCGCGACCAGCATGCCGATCCCGGCCACGGCGGCCTTCTGGACGAGTTCGAAGGAGGCCCGCGAACTCGTCACGAGCGCATGGCTGCCGAGGGATCGGTCCGTGCCCAGCAGGCCGTCGACCAGGGCGGCGCCGATCACCTTGTCGACGGCGTTGTGCCGGCCGACGTCCTCGCGGACCAGGGTCAGGGCTCCGGCCGGATCCGCCAGGGCCGCACCGTGGGTTCCTCCGGTGCGCTCGAACACCCGTTGCTGCAGGCGCAGGGTGTCGGGCAGACCGGCGACCACCGCCGGATCCATCGGTGTCGGCCCGGTGAGGGCGAACCTGGACCGTTGGCGGATCACGTCGATCGAGGCGCTGCCGCAGACCCCGCAGGCGGAGGTGGTGGTCACCTGCCGGGCGCGGTCCGCGGCAGGTGCGGCGACGCCCTCGGCGAGGGTGACATCAAGGACGTTGTAGGTGTTGCGGCCCTGTTCGTCGACACCGTCGCAGTACCGCACGGCGGCGATGTCGGCCCGATCGGTGATGATGCCCTCGCCGTGCAGGAAACCGTGGACCAGCTCGATGTCGTGGCCGGGGGTCCGCATGGTGACGGAGAACTGGCGGCCGCCGATCCGCATCTCCAACGGCTCCTCGCCCGCGAGGTGGTCCTCACGGGCGAGGAAGGCCCCGTCCCGGTAGCGCATCGGCCGGGTGCGGGCGATTTTGCGATCAACCATCGTCAGAGCTCGATTCGTGGTGCGCAGGCGGGCGACCGGTGTCGGGCCGCCGCCCGCCGAAGGTGTGTCAGCGCCGGGAGAAGCGGATCTCCAGGATGCCGGAGGGGTCGACCCGTTCCGCGCCGTCGGGGATGAAACCGCGGTTGATGTAGAACGCACTGGCCCGCGGGTTGTCCCGGTAGACCCAGAGGGTGGCCGGGCCCTCGCCGATGACGGCCTGCAGCAGTTCGGTCGAGACACCGCTGCCCTGGTGCGCGCTGCGCACGTAGATCGCGTAGAGCTCGTCCTTGATCGGGGTGTCCTGATCACGGGTCGGTCCGGCGATGGAGATGCCGATGATCTCGCCGTCGAGCTCGGCGACGTAATGGGTGAACTCACCGGACTCGATCGCCTTGCGGCGTTCCTCGACCAGGGCCGCCTGGTCGTACTGCGCGAAGCGTTGTTCGCTCCACAGATCGCTGTAGGCCTCGCCCCAACAGGCGAAGTGGCACTCGGAAAATGCTTGTGCATCCGCTGCTTGTGCTTTACGTATCGTGAAAGTTTCGCTCATGCATTCACCTGCCAACATGCGTCGCAGGGACGACGCGGGTGCCGCTGACCGTCCCCACGACTCACTCGATCAGCCCCGACTTGCGCCTACAACCCTAGTGCACGCCCACGACACGGCTGCGGGGCCGACCGGGTGGTCCACACCCTCGGCAGTCCCGTTCCTGGTCAGGGTAGGTCCGGCGGCCCCGTCGGGCAAGGTGGAGATAAGTCACGCTTTTCGCCGGTGTGACTCTCGACAAGCCGGGCACGGGCAGGTGATCCACCCGATCGATGGCCGGCCAGCTCAGCCGACGCTGCCGGCGACCGCGTCCCACAGTTCGTTGGTCATCGCCACGGCCGTGGCCACCCGGTCCGGATCATTGCGGTCCTGCCGGCCGCCGAGGTAGATCCGCACCGTCAGGTGCTCCCCGGTGCGCTGGCAGTGGTCCACGGCGGTATCGGCGGGGTCGGGAACCGTGCCGACGACCGTGGCCTTCACCTGCACGGTGTAGCAGTCGACCTCGCCGTCGGTGCGGATGTTCTCCCGGTTGACGGCCAGTCGGAGGTCGGCCGGGTCCGTCACCCGGGACAGGAACAGGCGTGGGGAGGGGGCGCGGACCGCGACGGCGGTGATCGAGTTCATCAGGTCCGCGTCGGTGTAGGTCTGCACCGCGGCCCCGGCTCCACCGTAGGCCTTGGCCAGGGCGGCGGCGGTGGTGGCGTTGACCCGTGCCTCACGCTCGACCATTTCGGTGCCCTGCCCCGGTTGGCTCTGGTCGAGACCGGCGATCGCCGCTGATTGCAGGACGGATCCGCCCAGTTCCTCGGGCAGGGCGACCGGGGTGGTGTCGACCGCGGCAGGACTGTTCCCGGTCGTGGGGGTGTCCCCGAGGTGCAGGACGTCGGCGGCGTACAGCACACCGCCCACCGCCACCGCGGCGGCCACACCGATGGCCACCCCCCAGCCGAGTCTGCTGCTCGCGCGCGGGCCCGGTGCGGGCGGGCCGGGTGGATCGGGATGTACAGGATTGCTCATGCCGACAGTATGGGCACGAATCACGCCTCACCGCAGAACTTTTCGCAAAGGTGTGCCCGTTCTGTCCTCAACCGGCCGGGTTCTCGCCCACCGGTTCGAGCCGCACCACGATCGACTTGGAGGTCGGGGTGTTCGACACCTTGGCCACGGAATCGGTGGGTACCAACACATTTGCCTCGGGGTAGTAGGCGGCTGCGGATCGGCGGGCGACCGGGTAGGCGATGATCCGGAAACTTTCGGCCCGTCGTTCCTGGATCGAACCGTCGGCAGTGGTCCATTCACCCACCACGTCCACCAGCTGCCGGTCCGCCAGACCCAGGTCCGCCAGGTCCGCGGGATTGACCATGACGACCTTGCGGGCGTCGGCGATCCCGCGGTAACGGTCGTCCAACCCGTAGATGGTGGTGTTGTACTGGTCGTGGGAGCGCAGGGTCTGCAGGAGCAGCCGCCCGGCCGGCACCCGGGGGTAGACCAACTCGTTGACGGTGATCGAGGCCTTGGAACTCGGGGTGACGAAAGTGCGGCTGTCCCGGGGCGGATGCGGGAGGATGAAGCCGTTCCGGTCCCGCACCCGCGTGTTGTAATCGGTGAAACCCGGTACCACCCGGGAGATGTGATCCCGGATGACGTCGTAGTCCCGGTCCATCGCCGACCAGTCCACCACATGGTCCTCACCCAGAACCGCCCGGGCGATCCGGGTGACGATGGTCGGCTCGGCCAGCAGACAGTCCGAGACCGGCGTGAGCCGGCCACGGGAGGAGTGCACGGCCGACATCGAATCCTCGACCGAGACGAACTGCGCCCCGCCGGGGTGCTGGTCGTCCCGGTCGGTGCGGCCCAGGGTCGGCAGGATCAAGGCGTTCCGGCCGTGCACCACGTGGGAGCGGTTGAGTTTGGTCGAGATCTGGACCGTCAGACCCACGGTGCGCAAGGAACTCTCGGTCCGCGCGGTGTCCGGGGTGGCCCCGGCGAAGTTCCCACCCATGGCGATGAAGACATCTATCTCGCCCGCGGCCATGGCCTGCAGGGTGGCCACCGTGTCGAACCCGTGCTTCCGCGGCGAGGTGATCCCGAATTCGGAGTCCAAGGCCGCCAGGAAGGATTCCGGTGACTTCTCCCAGATCCCCATGGTGCGATCGCCCTGGACATTCGAATGGCCCCGGACCGGGCAGACACCGGCCCCCGGCCTGCCGATCATCCCGCGCAGCAGCAGGAGGTTGACGACCTCCTTCAGGGTGGCCACCGAATGCGGGTGCTGGGTCAGCCCCATCGCCCAGCAGATGATCGTGCCGGAGGAGGCGGCCATCAGGTCGGCGACGGCCTCGATCTGCTCCCTGCGCAGGCCCGTGGCAGTCAGCACGGCCTCCCAGTCCAGGGTGTCGATCGCGGCGAGGTACCCGTCCAGCCCGATGGTGGAAGCGGCGAGGAACTCGTGATCGAAAACCGTTCCAGGGGCGGCCTTCTCCTTCTGGGCGAGCAGGTACCCCAGGGCCTGGAAGAGGGCCATGTCCCCGCCGAGGGAGATCTGCAGGAAGGTGTCCGCCAGATCGGTACCGTGACCGACCACCCCGGACACCTTCTGCGGGTCACGGAAGTTGAACAGCCCGGCCTCGGGCAGCGGGTTCACCGCCACGATGTGGGCACCGTTGCCCTTGGCCTCGGCGAGGGCGGAGAGCATCCGCGGGTGGTTGGTGCCCGGATTCTGACCGACCACCAGGATCAGGTCGGCCCGGTGGACATCCTCCAGGCTCACCGACCCCTTGCCGATGCCGATGGTGTCGATCAGGGCCGAACCGGAGGACTCGTGGCACATGTTCGAACAGTCGGGGAGGTTGTTCGTCCCGTAGGAGCGGGCGAACAGCTGGTAGAGGAAGGCGGCCTCGTTCGAGGTCCGCCCCGAGGTGTAGAACGCCGCCCGGTCGGGGGAGGTGGCTCGCAGGTGTTCGCCGATCAGCGCGAAGGCCTCGTCCCAGGCGATCGGCTCGTAGTGGGTACCGCCTTCCCGCAGGACCATCGGATGGGTCAGCCTGCCCTGCTGTCCGAGCCAGAATTCCGACCGAGGTTCCAGGGAGGCGACGGAGTGCTCGGCGAAGAACTCGGGGGTGACGGTCCGCAGGGTGGTCTCCTCGGCCACCGCCTTCGCCCCGTTCTCGCAGAACTCCGCCGGCCGACGGCGGCCCTGCGGCTCGGGCCAGGCGCATCCCGGGCAATCGAAACCGCCGCGCTGGTTCAACCTGGTCAGCGACCTGGCCGTTCGGACCACCCCGGCCTGGGCCAGCCCGCGGCCCAGGGCGACCGTGACGGCCTTGACCCCGGCGGCGTGGTGTTCGACCGGTCCGACCCGCAGGTCGTCCTCGTTGATGTCTTGTTCGGGTGCGCGGCGTGCCATACCCCGATCATCCCTCATCCGGTGTTTCCACGGCCGGTTGCGCTGTTCGGGTGGCATCGCCGGGGGGCACACCGACGGGCGCGGAACACACCGACGATCTGTCCCGCGGAGGGGCCCGATGCTGGCACCATGGACCGGTGGTCGTTTACCGGGATACGGGGGTCGTGCTGCGTGTGGGCAAGCTGGGCGAAGCCGACCGCATCATCACCCTGCTGACCCGTCGTGAGGGCCGCGTCCGCGCGGTGGCCAAGGGGGTACGCCGGACCCGCAGCAAGTTCGGGGCCCGCCTGGAACCGTTCAGCCATGTCGACGTCCAGTTGTTCGCCGGGCGCAGCCTCGACATCGTCACCCAGGCCGAATCCATCGACCCCTTCGGTTCCGTCCTGATCTCCGACTACGGCAAATACACCACGGCCACCGCGATCGTCGAGACCTGCGAGCGGCTCACCGCCGAGGAACGCGAACCCTCCCAGCGGCTCTACTTCCTGCTCGTCTCCGCCCTGCGCGCCCTCACCGAAACCGCCCGGGACCCGTCACTGGTCCTGGACGCCTTCCTGTTGCGGGCGATGGGCCTGGCCGGTTGGGCACCGGCCCTGCACGACTGCGCCCGGTGCGGTTCACCCGGACCGCACGCCGCCTTCCACGTCCCCAGCGGCGGGGTGCTCTGCTCCAACTGCCGCTCACCCGGGTGCAACCGGCCGGCCCCGGCCTCGATCGTCCTGATGGCCGCGTTGGAGAGCGGTGACTGGACCACTGCCGAGGCGGGGGAGCCGGTCAACCGGCGCGAGGCCTCCGGGCTGGTCGCCGCCCTGCTGCAATGGCACCTGGAACGTGGCCTGCGGTCCCTGCCGCTGGTGGAGCGGATCACCCCGGCCGACCGTGACTTCAGTTCGCTGCCGCTGCCCGCCGCCCATGCCGGCTCCGCGTTCGGTGCTCACGCAACCCCGGCCCCGGCTACGACGTCTGAGCAGGAGCCGTTCGACCACGGCGCTGCATTCCAGGACCCGGTGCCGCGGCAACACGCGTCGGACCACCCCGTACCACCAGCTACCACCCAGGAGAGCCTCTCCCGATGACCATCACCCGCCGGACCGGCACCCGAGCGACCGCGTCTCGTGCTGCGGCCGCAGCACCCCTGCCGCCGACCCCGCATCCGTCCGGTGCCCGGGCACCGCAGATCCCGGCCGACCTGGTGCCACAGCACATCGCGCTGGTGATGGACGGGAACGGTCGTTGGGCCAAGGCCCGCGGGCTGCCGCGGACCGAGGGTCACAAGCTGGGTGAGGCGGCCCTGTTCGACGTCGTCGAGGGCTGTATCGAACTCGGGGTGAGGAACCTCTCGGCCTACGCCTTCTCCACCGAGAACTGGAAGCGCTCACCCGAGGAGGTGCGCTTCCTGATGGGCTTCAACCGGGATGTGATCCGTCGTCGCCGCGATCAGATGCACTCACTGGGGGTGCGGGTCCGCTGGGCCGGCCGACGCCCACGCCTGTGGCGCAGTGTCATCCGCGAGCTCGAGGCGGCCGAGGAGCTGACGGCGGACAACACCGTGATGACCCTGACCATGTGTGTCAACTACGGCGGCCGGGCCGAGATCGCCGATGCGGCCAAGGCCATCGCCCTGGAAGTGGCGGCCGGCCGGATCGACCCGGAGAAGGTCGACGAGAAGATGCTGGCGAAGTACCTGGACGAGCCGACCATGCCGGATGTGGACCTGTTCCTGCGGTCCTCCGGTGAGCAGCGGACCAGCAATTTCCTGTTGTGGCAGTCCGCCTACGCCGAGATGGTTTTCCTGGACACCCTTTTCCCGGATTTCGACCGGCGGGACATGTGGCGGGCGGTGGAGATCTTCGCGGCCCGGGACCGTCGTTTCGGCGGTGCCATCGACACGGTGGTGCAGGCAGGCGGGACGTCGTGACCGAGCTGAAGGCCGACCCGGCCACGGCGCCGAAGAAGAAGTACCGGATCGGCTCCCTGGAGATCTTCGGGCTGGTCCTGGTCGCAGCCCTGCTGCTGCGGGAGCCGCTCGCCGAACTCCTCGGCCAGGCCGCGATGCAGACCTGGTCGACGACTTTCATCGCCATCTGCGTCCAGGCCACCCCGTTCCTCGTCCTGGGAGTGCTTGTCAGCGGCGCGATCGCCGCCTACGTCCCGGCGACCTTCTTCACCAGGGTGCTCCCCGCCAACTCCACGTTGGCCATCCCGGTCGCCGGGGCGTGCGGGTTGGCGCTGCCCGGGTGCGAGTGCGGGTCGGTGCCCATCGCCGACCGGGTCATCGAACGCGGGGTGAAACCCAGCGCCGCCCTTGCCTTCATGCTCTCGGCTCCGGCGATCAACCCGATCGTCCTGGTGGCCACGGCCGTCGCCTTCGCCAGCGAACCGCGGATGGTCTGGGCCCGGTTGGTCGCCGGCCTGCTGACCGCCGTCATCGTCGGATTGATCTGGGACAGGATCGGTCGGCCGGAATGGATGAAACCCCGCCCGCCCGCCCGTCCTGAGGTCGCCGACCAGGCGAAGATCAAGACCTTCCTCGACACCGTGCGCGGCGACTTCACCCAGGTGGCGGGCTTCCTGGTGATCGGCGCCGCCGCTGCGGCCACTTTGAACGTGCTGGTCAACCGGGCCTGGATGGAGCACATCGGCTCGTCGATCTTCCTGACCGTGCTGTTGATGGCGCTGCTGGCCTTCGTCCTCGCCCTGTGCTCGGAGGCCGACGCCTTCGTCGCCTACTCCTTCGCGGCCATCCCGGTGATCGGGAAACTGGTGTTCCTGACGGTCGGGCCGGCCGTCGACGTCAAACTGGTCGCACTGCAGGCAGGCACCTTCGGGCGGAAGTTCGCCCTCCGGTTCGCGCCGCTGACCTTTGTGGTCGCCATCGTTGTCGGGGTCGGAGTCGGCCTGGTGTTCTGGGGAGGTTGGCAGTGAACCGTGAGACGCAGTCCATCGTGACCATCATGTTGGGTGGTCTGATCGCGGCCATCACCGCCTCCGGCCGGTTCACCTCCTACGTCAAACCCGGGTTCGAACCGATCCTGTGGGCGGCGAGCGTCATCCTGGTGCTGGTCGGTGTGATCACCCTGGTGATGACGATCCGCGAGGAGGTGCGCGAGGCCAAGGCCGTCGAGCTGGCTCGGGTCGCCGCTGCCGAGCGTGGTGCTGCCGACCACGGTGCGGATCACGGGCACGATGTCGACGGGCACGATTGGAAGGCGCACGATTCGCAGGGCCACGATTCGCAGGCGCACGATTTGCACGGTCACGATCACAGCCGGTCCAAGGCGGCCTGGCTGCTGATGGTGCCGGTGCTGGTGCTGCTGCTTGTCCCGCCGAACGCCCTCGGGGCCGATTCGGTGGTCCGGTCGGCGACGAGCCAGGACATCGCGGGGGAGGCCGCCACCGTGGTGACCTCCGGCAGCGGCACCACCGGCAGCGGAGATGTCCGCCGCACCATGCCGTTCCCGCCGCTGACGGCCGGTGGTACCCAGGACATGACGATGAAGGAATTCGTCATGCGGACCCTGTACGACGCCCAGGACTCGACCTCCAAGGGCAGCTTCGTCATCCAGGGGTTCATCGTCCCGGTGAGCAAGGGGTACGACAGCGGTTACGGGATCGCGCGGTTGGTGATCTCCTGCTGTGCGGCGGACGCGAACCCGATGCAGGTGCACATCGAGGGTGATGCCCCGTTGCCGGTGAACACCTGGGTCACCGCGACCGTGACGGCGGTGGCGCAGACCGGGAACCGGGAGAACCAGTACGTCCCGACGGTGACGGTGACCTCCATGGACACGATCTCCCAGCCCAAGGATCCGTACGAGCACTGACAGCCGGGCAAACCTCCCGCGAGTGGACGCTCACACCCCAGAAAATGGGGTGTGAGCGTCCACTCGGCGGGGGGCTGCATGGAGCGCTCGGCCGGAGAAGGCCAGCAGCAGAGCGGCATGGGCGAACAGGACCGGTGCCGGCAGGACCAGGTGGAAGGCCAGTGCGATGGCCACCGCGGTGATCACCACGCTCGCCCCCGTCAACAGGAGCGGCCGACCGGTACCGATGACGGCGGGCAGCAGGGCGAGCAGAGCCAGGGCCAGGATCGCGGCAGGTTGCCCTGGTTCGGCGGTGCCGCCGATCAGGTGCAGCGCCAGGTAACCCAGCAGCCCGATCTCGGTGACGGCGGTCAGCACCGACATACCCCGGCGGGCCACGATGCCGTTGTGCTCCTCGTCCAGGCGGCTCGACCGCAGCAGGTCGACCAGGCTCAGCAGGGCGAACAGCACCCCGGATCCGATGACGACAACGAGTGCGAAGGCACCCACGTTCGGGAGCGGATCGCACCGGTCGGGCGACAGACACGCATTTCCCCGACCCAGCAATCGGGCGAGGAGCGTCGCGCTCGCCGCCCCCAGCCCCAGTGTGCCGACGGCCACCGCCCGGAGTCCCCACAAGTGCACCTTCACGGGGTGATTCTCGCTCCTGTGATGTGGCGGCCGGGGCCTCGGCGGGAAGTGTTCACCGGGGATGGGGGACGAGTTCATCCCTGCCGGAAACGACTGGACCCCCACACCCCCGGAAATGGGGTGTGGGGGTCCAGTCGCGCACAGATGTTGTTAATGCATGATGATCGGCGTCGAATCGGCCTTCTGCTCATCGGTCAGCGCCGGCTTGCGACGTGGCAGGAACATCGCCGGGATCAGGCAGAGCACGATCAGCACCAGGGACACGATGAAGGTGTTCCCGAAGGAATCCGCCAGCGCCGGCGCACCCTGGGCGATGACCTCCGGCGGGATCGCCGGCAACGTGCCGGCTTCCACCATCTGCTGGGTGCCGACCAGCGCGCCGGCCGCCGGGCGGGACAGGATCTGGTTGGTCAGGATCACCGAGGCGACGGCGGTGCCGATGGAACCGGCCGACTGCTGCACGATGTTCATCAGGGTCGAACCCCGTGCGGCCGTGTGATGGGACAGGGTGGCCATCGCCGCCGACATGATCGGCATCATCGTCATACCCATGCCGAGACCCATGACGAACAGGGCCCCCATCAGGATGCCGTACGAGGTGTCGGCACCGATCTGGGTGAACACCGCCATACCGGCCGCGATCAGGACGATGCCGGACAGCACGAACTTGCCGGGACCCATCTTGTCGGTCAGCGCACCGGCGATCGGCATCGACAGCATCGCGCCGATGCCCTGCGGGGCCAGCAGCAGACCGGCGGCCAGCTTGGTCTCGAGCCTGACCTGGATGAAGTAGGTCGGGAACAGCAGCATGGCACCGAAGAAGGCGATGGAGAACAGGGTCATCGTGATCACGGCGATGGACAGGTTGCGGTTCTTGAAAAGGTGCAGGTCGATCAGCGGGTGGTCCTTGCGCAGGGCGTGGAACACGAAGCTGACCATCAGCACCAGACCGATGACGGCCGGGATGAGCACCCGCCCGGAGGCCACCGTGCCCGCCTCCGGGATGGAGGAGACACCGAACAGGAACAGAGCAAGACCGGGGGAGAGCAGCAGCATGCCGACGATGTCGAAGGATTCGCTCGGCTGCGGGGCATCCTTGGGCAGCACCCGGGAGGCGTAGAGGAAGGCGAAGATGCCGATCGGCAGGTTGATCAGGAAGATCCAGTGCCAGGAGGCGACGTCGATCAGCCAGCCGCCGAGGATGGGGCCACCGATCGGGCCGAGCAGCATCGGGACACCGAGGATGGACATCACCCGGCCGACCCGGTCCGGTCCGGCCGCTCTGGTCAGGATGGTCATACCCAGCGGCAGCAACATGCCGCCGCCGAGGCCCTGCAGGATCCGGAACACGACCAGGGACTGGATGCTCCACGCCATGGCGCAGAGCACCGAACCGATGGTGAACAGGGTCAGGGACAACAGGTACAGCCGTTTGGTGCCGAACCGGTCCGCCGCCCAACCCGTGACCGGGATGACGGTGGCCAGGGCCAGGGTGTAGGCCGTCATCGTCCAGGCGACTTCGGCGTAGGTGGAGTTGAACACCTGTTGGAAGGTCGGCAGGGCGATGCCGACGACGGTCACGTCGAGGATCGACATGATCGCGCCGAGGACGACGACCCCGGCGATCTTCAGCACACCGCGGTCGATACCTGCGGAGGCGGACGGAGTGGGGGCGGTCATGCGTGCTCCTCATGGGACGGGTGTCCCCGGTCGGGGTGCGTCATCGGGCAGCGGCCTGGGCGGGTCCTGCGGAAGGCGCTACGAATCGGCGGTCAGTGAATGCGAACACTGAAGAAGACTGAGTTCGAGCTAGATAGTAAGCGGGGGTACCGACATCCGGCCCGGCATTTTTCCGCGGAGGGAGTCAGGAGCAGGGAATTTCAGGCCGAAATCGGACAATGATCACCGGATGGACACCTGAAAGCAGCGGTCGCGTCGGGGGATGAGAGACGCCTCACAACGGACTCGCCGTCGATCGGACCCGGCCCGGGCGGGTCCTGCGGGGACAGGGTCAGCGGATCTCGGCGCGCAGGGCCTCGTTGAGGGTGGCGTGGCTGAAGATGAAACCGGAGTCCTCCAGGACCGCCGGGATCGCCCGCTGGCCCGCGGTCACCTCCTGGGCGAATTCGCCGAGGACGACCTTCAAGGCGAATTCCGGCACCATCCAGGGGGTCGGCCGTCCGAGGACCTTGCCGAGCTGGTGGGTGAACTCCTTGTTGGTCACCGGGGCGGGGCCGGTGAGGTTCACCGGGCCGGTGGCCTCGGCCGTCACCAGGTGCAGCACGGCGTCGGTCCAGTCGGTGGCCGAGATCCAGGGGAAGTACTGCTTGCCGGAGCCGAGTCTGCCGCCGATGAAGAGTTTGACGATGGTGCTGAGGCGGGGGAGCAGTCCGCCGTCGGAGCCCAGGGCCAGGCCGGTGCGCAGGTGCACCACGCGGGCACCGGCCTCCTCGGCCGGAGCGGTGGCGGCCTCCCACTGGCGGCAGACCCCGGCCAGGAAGGTGTTACCGACCTGGGCCGACTCGTTGATGATCTCCTCGCCGCGCGGACCGTAGTAGCCCACGGCGGAGGCGTTGATCAGCACGGGTACACCGGTCGCGGCGACCTTCCGCGAGATCAGATCGGTGGGCACCACCCGGGAGGAGAGGATCAACGCCTTGTAGGCGTCGTCCCAGCGTTTGTCGCCGACGCCCACACCGCACAGGTTCACCACGGCGGTGGCGCCTTCGAGGATGGTCGGGTCGAGTTCGCCCTTGTCCGGGTCCCACCGACGCTGGCCGGGGCCCTCGGGGGGACGCCGGACCAGCTGGACGACCTCGAAACCGCGGCTGGTCGCGGCAGCCACGAGTCGGCTTCCGAGGAAACCGCTCGCACCTGCCACGACCAGCCGATCGGTCACAGTCCGAGATCTCCTGCGAACTCGCCGGCTTCCAGGCGGGCCTTGACCGCGCCGAGGAACCGGGACGCATCCGCGCCGTCGATGTTCCGGTGGTCGTAGGACAGCGCCAGGTAGCACATGGAGCGGATGGCGATGACCTCGTTGCCGTCGGAGTCCTTGACCACGACGGGGCGGCGCACGATCGCACCGGTTCCCAGGATCGCCGACTGCGGGGGCACGAAGATCGGGGTGTCGAACAACGCCCCGACCGAGCCGGTGTTGGTGATGGTGAAGGTGCCACCGGACAGCTCGTCCGGTCCGATCTTGCTCTCGCGGGTACGAGCGGCCAGATCGGCGATCTTGCGGGCGATCCCGCCGATGTTCAGGTCGTCGGCGTTCTTGATGACCGGGACGATCAGCCCACGCGGGGTGTCGACGGCGATGCCGAGGTTGACCGCCGGGTGGTAGGTGATCTCCTTGAGATCCTCCGAGATCGTGGAGTTCAGCACCGGGTAGATCTTCGCCGCTTCCAGGGCCGCCTTCACGAAGAACGGCAGGAAGGACAGCTTGACGCCCTCGCGGGCCTCGAAGGCCGACTTCGCCTTGCCCCGCAGCGCGGCGACGCGGGTGACGTCGACCTCGATGACAGTGGTCAGCTGGGCGGCCGTCTGTAGGCCGTGCAGCATGTTCTTGGCGATCGACTGACGGATCCGCGGCAGCTTCTGGGTGGTGCCGATGAGCGCGAGGGCTTCGGCGCTCGGGGCGGCCTTGGCGGCAGCGGGAGCCGCGGCGGCCGGAGCTGCCGGGGCGGGTACCGAGGCTGCTGCCTCCTGGGCCTTGGCCGCTGCGGCCGCCGCTTCCAGGATGTCCTCACGTCGGATCCGGCCGCCGACACCGGAACCGGTGACGGTCGACAGGTCGACACCCTTGTCCGAGGCGAGCTTGCGGATGACCGGGGTGACGTAGGCGGTCGGGCCGTCGGCCTTGGCCGCCGGCTCCCAGGTGGACGCCGCCGGTGCTGCCGGGGCGGCTGCCTCGGGCTGCGTGGTGGGTGCTGCCGGGGCCGGGGCCGCCGCGGGTGCGGGTGCCGGTGCGGCCGGAGCTGCGGGGGCCGGAGCGGCAGCCGGTGCGGGGGCTGCAGCCGGGGCCGGAGCGGGCTCGGGGGCCGGGGCCGGTGCGGACGGGGCTGCCCCGGCCTCACCGATCACGGCCAGTTCGGCACCCACCTGGACGGTCTCGTCCTCGCCGATGGTGATCGACAGGAGGGTCCCGGCCACGGGCGAGGGGATCTCGGTGTCGACCTTGTCGGTGGAGACCTCCACCAACGGCTCGTCGACCGCGACGCTGTCGCCGACCTGCTTGAGCCAGCGGGTGACGGTGCCCTCGGTGACGGACTCACCCATCTCCGGCAGGGTCACCGACGTGCTGGCCCCATCCGAGGCTGCGGGTGCGGACGGTGCGGGCGGGGTCGCGGCTGCGGCCTCGCCCGGCGCGGGTGCTTCGGTGGAGGGAACCTCGGCAGGAGCCGCGGGAGCCGGTGCCGGCTCGGCCGGAGCAGCGGCGGGGGCCGGCTCGCTCGCGGCGTCGGCGGACCCGTCACCGATGGTGGCCAGGTCGGCGCCGACCTCGGCGGTCTCGTCGACCTGGACGAGGATCTTCTCCAGGATGCCGGCGAACGGCGACGGGATCTCGGTGTCGACCTTGTCGGTGGACACCTCGACCAAAGGCTCGTCCACCTCCACCCGGTCACCCTCGTTCTTCAGCCAACGAGTCACGGTGCCTTCGGTGACACTTTCGCCGAGGGCCGGCATCTGCACGGACTGGGACATGTAGTGAGTCTCCTAGAAAACGATGGAACGGCGGGCGGGATCGACTAGTTGTGGACGTGCAACGGCTTGCCGGCCATGGCCAGCATGGCCTCGCCGATCGCCTCGTACTGCGTGGGGTGCGCGTGGATCAGCGGGGCCACGTCATCGGGGTGGGCCTCCCAGCCGACGATGAGTTGGGCCTCGCCGATCAGATCGCCCATCCGTGCACCCACGAGGTGGATGCCGATGACCGGGCCGTCCTTCTGACGAATGACCTTCACCCCACCCGCGGTCTTGAGGATCTGCGACTTCGGGTTCCCGCCCAGATCGTAGATGAAGGTCTCGATGCCATCGGCACCGTGGATCTCGGCCCCCTTGGCCTCGGTGACACCCACGGAGGCGATCTGCGGATCGCAGTAGGTGATCTTCGGGATCAGGGAGTCGGGGATGACGACCGGGTTCAGACCGGCGATCTCCTCGGCGACGAACACACCGTGCTGGAACCCGCGGTGGGCCAGCTGCAGGCCGGGGACGATGTCGCCGACGGCGTACACGTTCGGCAGGTTGGTGTGCAGGCGCTCGTCGGTGATCACGAAACCGCGGTCGACGGTCAGGCCGGCCTCCTCGAAACCGCAGCCGGCGGTGGCCGGTCCACGTCCGACGGCCACGAGCAGCACGTCGGCGCTCAGGGTCTCACCGGTTTCCAGGGTGACGGTGACGCCGTTCTCGTCCTGGGTCGCGCCGGAGAAGCGGACACCGGTCTTGAAGGCGATCTTGCGCTTGCGGAAGGCACGCTCGAGGAGCTTCGCCGCCCACGGGTCCTCGAGGGGAACCAGGGTGGGCAGGGCCTCGACGATGGTCACCTCGGTGCCGAAGGAGGCCCAGACGGAGGCGAACTCGACACCGATGACGCCGCCACCCAGGACGATGGCCTTCTGCGGGATGTAGTCCAGCTTGAGGGCGGCCTCGCTGTCGATGATGCGACCGCCGAGGTCCAGTCCCGGCAGGGTCCGGGAGTAGGACCCGGTGGCCAGGACGACGTTCTTGCCGATGTAACGATCGTCACCGACGACAACGGTGTTCGGGCCGACGAAGGTGCCGGTTCCCTCCACGACGTTGATGCCGCGGGACTTGATCAGTCCGGCCAGGCCCTTGAAGGCCCGGGTGACGATGCCGTCCTTGTACTTGTGCAGCGCGGGGACCTCGACGCCGTTGAACTCCGTCTTCAGGCCGATGGACAGGCCGTCACGGGCTTCGTCGGCGACTTCGGCGGCATGCAACAGGGTCTTGGTCGGGACGCAGCCGCGGTGCAGGCAGGTGCCGCCGAGCTTGTCCTTCTCGATCAGGACCACCGACGAGCCGAGCTCGGCGGCGCGCAGGGCTGCGGCGTAACCGGCCGACCCTCCGCCAAGTACCACTAGGTCGACGTGTGTATCGGTCATTGCTGGTAAAACTCCTCGCCTGTTGTGGGAGTGGGTTTGCCTCTCGTCTGGGCATGCGGGTAGCAAGCCATCAGACTCCGTCCACCATCTTGGCACCTTCCTCGCCCGGGGGCAGCGCGCGGGTGGGCGATTCGCTCAGGGCGTGAGACGTGGTCGATGGTGCGCCTGGCATTACGGTGCGCCACACTGGTGGGAAATGTCGACGATGTGATCCGGGTCCACAGGGCGACCGGCCAGGATCAAGAGGGTGAGTGATGGGTCTATTCGGGCGTAAAAAGGGTGGGGCTTCGTCGCCGCGGTCGGACCGCCGTGAGGTCGACGAGTACCTGAGCAACTGGGTGCAGTCGCGCCGGGGCGTGGAGGTGTACGTGGAGCCGCGGACCGCCGTCACAGGGACGACGGTGCTGCTCGTGGCCCATGACGGGGAGTTCACCCGACGGGCGGTGCGCGGTCCGGAGGATGCGAAGTCCTTCGCCCGGGAGGCGGGGCTGCCCATCTACGACGCGACCGTGGTCGGTTACCCCCAACGGATGCGTGACTACTCCCGTAAGCAGAAGCTGATCGAGAAGCGCGGCCTGGACGCCGGGTACGACGAGGAGCGCGGCCGCGGGCTGCTCTGATTCCCCGTTCCCGCGCACTGTGTTCTTCCTCGCGCACGATGTTTCGTGCGCGAGGAGCAAGAACGTGCGCGGGAACAGGGGGCGGGGTTGTCCACAGACCGCCGATGCGTCCACAACCGGCGAAGTTCTCCCGCCGGTGTTCCCCTCCGGTCGCACGCTGGGCCGATGGAACCTCCCGTGCGCTCGCCCGCCACTCCGCCTCCCACTACAACCCCGCCTCCCACAACCACCCCGCCTCCCACTACAACCCCGCCTCCCGCGACCTTCACCCGCAGGACGGCTCTGCGGTCGGGGGACACCGACGGTCTGCTGGGCCGCCGGGTACGGACCTCTGAACTGACCCGGCTGCGCCGCGGGGGTTACGCCGATTCCGGGGAGCTGGCCGCCGCGTCGCGGGAGGACCGGCACCTGGCGTTGATCGAGGCCTCGGCCGATGCGCTCGGTGCCGAGGAGGTGCTCAGCCACGTCTCCGCCGCGGTCCTGCACGGCCTCCCTGTCTGGGACATTCCGCTCGGCCGGGTGCACATCACCAAGTCCCGCAGCTCCGGTGGCCATCGCAACAGCCGGCTGCACACCCACCCCGCACCCCTGGACCCCGCGGAGGTGACGACGGTCGGCAGGTATCTCGTCACCTCCGTGGCACGTACCGTCGTCGATCTGGCGCGGGCGTCGGGGTTCGAGCAGGAGGTGGTGGTTGCCGACGCCGCCTTGCACCGCGGGCTGGTGCAGCCGGCCGAGTTGCAGGCCGAGCTGGCGAAGGTGCACCGGCGGCACGGTGCGTCGATGGCCCGCCAGGTGGTCGCCTTCGCCTCGCCGTTGAGCGAGAGCGTCGGCGAGTCCCGCAGTCGGGTGCTGTTCGACCGGCACGGGCTGCCCCGGCCGACCGAACAGTTCGAGGTGGTCGACGCGGACGGCCACCCGTGCGGACGAGCGGACTTCGCCTGGGAGGACGGGCGGCTGGTCGGCGAGTTCGACGGGTACGTCAAGTACGAGAAACTGCTGCGCCCGGGGGAGTCCTCCGGGCAGGCGGTGTTCCGGGAGAAGCGCCGGGAGGACAGCTTCCGGGAGGCCGGATCCGTGGTCATACGGTGGGTCTGGGCGGACCTGGACGAACCGGCCGCCCTGGTCCGACGGCTGGGCCGGGCCCTGAAAAAGCTCTAGTTCCCGCGCACGATGTTGCTCCTCGCGCACGAAACATCGTGCGCGAGAACGAACATCGTGCGCGGGAACGGAGGGGTTTACTGGGCGGCCAGCTCCTCGAGGGTGGCCAGGATGGTGCGTACCGGCACCCCGGTCCCGCCGACACCGGTGTAGCCGAAGGCCTTCTTGGTGTTGTAGGCCGGTCCGGCCACGTCCAGGTGCACCCAGGGCAGCCCCTCGGGGACGAACTCGGCCAGGTAGTGGGCGGCCACCAGCATGCCGCCGGCCCGGTCGTTGGAGACGTTGGCGATGTCGGCCAGCGAGGAGTCCAGCCCCTCGCGCAGCTCCTCCGGCATCGGCATCGCCCAGCCGCCGTCACCGGTCTCCCGGGCGATCTCGGCGACCCGGTCCCGGAAGGACTCCGTGCCCATCACACCCATGGTGCGATTGCCCAGGGCCACCACGGCCGCCCCGGTCAGGGTCGAGGTCTCGATCAGGTAGTCCGGGTCGTCCTGGGCCGCGCGCACGATCGCATCGGCCAGCACCAGCCGGCCCTCGGCGTCGGTGTTGAGCACGTGGACCGTCTTGCCGCCGAAGTGGCGAAGGACGTCACCGGGGCGGTAGGAGGTCCCGGAGACCAGGTTCTCGGCGAGCGGGACCGTGGCCGTGACGGCGATGTCGAGCTTCAGGGCCGCCGCGGCGATGACGGTGGCCACCACGGCCGCCGCCCCGGACATGTCCGAGGTCATGTTCTCCATGCCGGCGGCCGGTTTGATCGAGAGCCCGCCGGAGTCGAAGGTGATGCCCTTGCCGATCAACGCCACCGACTTGGTCGCACCCGCGGGGGCGTAGCTGATCCGGACCAGCCGCGGCGGACGGCTCGACCCGCCGCCGACGCCGAGGATCCCGCCGTAACCGCCGGCGGCCAGGTCCTTCTCGTCCAGCACCTCGACCGCGAGTCCGGCCTCCGCAGCAGCCGCGCTCGCCCGATCGGCGAACACCGCCGGGGGCAGGTCGTTGGGGGCGGTGTTGATCAGGTCGCGGGCCAGGGCGACGGCCTCACCGGCGACGACGGCGTGACGCAGGGCCGACGCCGCGGTGGCGTCGTCGGCGTCGGCGACCAGCAGGGTGACCTGCTCCACCGGGGCCTTGGACGGCTCCTTGTAGGCGGTGAAGACGTACGCGCCCAGGAGATGGCCCTCGGCTGCGGCACCGAGGTCGATCGCGCCGAGGGTGCTGACGACGTGGGTGCGGCCCGCAAGGTACCGGGAGGCCGAACCGGCGGCCTTGCGGACGCGTTCGGCCGTCAGGTCGGCCGGTGCGCCGAGCCCGGCGCCGGCGACACTCGCGACGGCGTAACCGGTGGGTGCGGGGATGACGGTGGTCTCGCCGAGGTTGCCGGTGGCGCCGGCCGCGCCCAGGGCGGCAGCCAGATCGGCGTGGGCCGCGTCGACGGCTGTCGCCACGCCGTCCACCGAATGCAGACCGATGACGAGGGCGTCGCCGTCGGCGGCGGTCGCGGTGGTCGAGGAGAGGACAAGGTGGGTCATCTGCGGGAAACTCCTTTGTGTGACGTTCGCTTCAAAATCTCCGTCTCGCGTCCACGTGGGGCGAAAATTTTGCTGCTCCCAACCTAACCGCTGTCGCCGGAGTGGCTACGGTGTGCCCATGGCTGATACCCCCGCACCGGAGAGCGCGTCCTCCGCACCCGACCTTCTCACCTCCCCGCTCCACGAGGCCCACGTCGCCCTCGGCGCGACCATGGCCGAGTTCGGCGGCTGGGAGATGCCCATCTCCTACGCCGGCTCCGGCGTGGTCTCCGAGCACCAGGCGGTGCGGCAGGCAGTGGGGATCTTCGACGTCTCCCACCTGGGCAAGGCCCTGGTGAGCGGTCCTGGGGCAGCTGATTTCGTCAACAGCACTCTGACCAACGACCTGGTCCGGATCGCCCCCGGGCAGGCCCAGTACACCTTGTGCTGCAACGACAACGGAGGGGTGATCGATGACCTGATCGCCTACCTCGTCGGCCCGGACGAGGTGTTCCTGGTGCCGAACGCCGCCAACACCGCCGCGGTGGTCGCCCGCCTGCAGGCCGCGGCTCCGGCCGGGGTGGAGGTCCGGAACCAGCACCGTGAGTTCGGCGTCATCGCCGTCCAGGGCCCGCGGTCCGAGGCTCTGCTGACCGCCGTCGGTCTGCCGACCGACCTGGACTACATGGCCTGGCGGGACGGCACCTTCCAGGGCCTCCCGGTGCGGGTCTGCCGGACCGGTTACACCGGTGAGTACGGGTTCGAGCTGCTCCCGGCCTGGGATGTGGCCCGGCCGTTGTGGGACGCACTGCTGGCGGCAGGGGCCGAGCACGGTGCGAAGCCGGCCGGTCTGGGGGCGCGGGACACCCTGCGGACCGAGATGGGCTACCCGTTGCACGGACAGGACCTGTCGGAGGAGATCACCCCGGTCCAGGCGAAATCGGGCTGGGCCGTCGGCTGGTCGAAGCCGGCCTTCTGGGGGCGCGAGGCGTTGCTGGCCGAGCGTACCGACGGAGCCGCCCGCACCCTGGTCGGGCTCGACGCGATCGACCGGGGCATCCCGCGGGCCCACCAGCAGGTGCTCGACGCCGAGGGGGCTGTCATCGGTGAGGTCACCTCGGGAACCCACTCGCCGACGCTCGGGCACGGGATCGCGCTGGCCTTGATCAACACGGCCTCCGCCCCCGCCCTGGGGGACGAGGTGGTGGTGGACGTCCGCGGCCGGAAGCTGCGGATGACGGTGGTCAAGCCCCCGTTCGTCGAGTCCCACGTGCGCTGACCCGCGCACCGCACCGCGTGCGAAAGGCCCCCGTCGGATTCTCCCGACGGGGGCCTTTCGTGTCCCGGCACCCAGGAGTACAGTTCTCGTATGACGGGAAAGAATCTCACCATGTGGGAACAAGTAGCGAAAACGAACTACCGGTCTGGGACGGCGCGAGCTATGCGGCGAACACCGGCCACCATCGCCTGACCGATGCCGCCTTCCTGGACACGGTCACCTTCGGGCCGACCGATCGGGTGTTGGACATCGGCTGCGGCGCCGGTGATTTCACTCGGAAGGTGGCCGACCTGATCCCCGACGGCTGGGTCACCGGCGTCGATCCCTCGGCCTCGCTGCTCGACCATGCCCGCGGCATCGCCGGGCCGAATCAGGTGTTCCAGGGACTTCGTGCCCAGGAGCTGGCCCGGGTGGAACGGGACCGCGACTTCGACGCGATCCTGTCCCGGGCCACCCTCCACTGGGTACCGAA
The DNA here is from genome assembly GCA_003576535.1 of Nakamurella silvestris. Taxonomy (GTDB): domain Bacteria; phylum Actinomycetota; class Actinomycetes; order Mycobacteriales; family Nakamurellaceae; genus Nakamurella; species Nakamurella silvestris. The sequence goes on from QXCQ01000200.1 coordinate 31,074, forward strand.
GGTCGACCATCCCGGCGTCCTGCTGGCAGCACGCGACCTGCTGCGGCCCGGCGGCATCCTGCGGCTGGAGTTCGGCGGCGGGGACAACATCGACGAGATGAGGCTCTGGCTCAACGAGATCGCCGCCGTGCACGGCGGGTCGGCCGATCCCTGGTACTTCCCGCAGGCGGGGGAGTACCTGGACCTGATCGACGGTGCCGGGTTCGACCTGTCGGAGGGCTGGGTGCGGCTGATCGGCCAGCGTCGCTCCTTCGACCGGGTCGGGCTGATCGGCTGGTTGACCAGCCAGGCGGTGCAGGCCCACGAGGTCGCCATGACGACCGAGGGGGCAGCGGCCTTCCGGTCCCAGGTGGTCGAGGAGGTGGATCGGATGCGCCGTCCCGACGGCACCTATGACCTCACCTTCACCCGGATGGATGTCTCCGCGCGCCGCCGCTGACCCCCGATGTCGTCGCCGGTGACGCCCCTGCCGAGTCACGCCGGATCACCCCCCGATAAACCTTCGACCCTCAACAGTCGGACGTCCTAAGAAGGCACTATTCTGATGAGCATGTCTGCTTCCCACCTGTCTGCCAGCCCAGACACCACGGCGTCCACCGGCTTCGCCCGGACCCTCAGCACCAGCCCGCGCAGTGACGACGATCGCGCGCAGATCCTGGCCGCTCCCGGCTTCGGCCGGTACTTCACCGACCACATGGTCGTCATCGACTACGACGTCGAAACCGGTTGGCATGACGCGCGGGTGGTTCCGTACGGGCCGTTCTCCCTCGACCCCGCGACGATGGTCCTGCACTACGGCCAGGAGATCTTCGAGGGCATCAAGGCCTACGGGCAGCCCGACGGCTCGGTGGCGACCTTCCGCCCCGAAGCCAACGCCGCTCGGCTCAACCGCTCGGCGGCCCGCCTCGGCATGCCGGCCCTGCCGGAAGAGCTCTTCGTCGAGTCCCTGCGCGAGCTGGTGACGGTCGACCGGTCCTGGGTGCCGGAGGGTGACGAGGAGTCGTTGTACTTCCGCCCCTTCATGTTCGCCGCCGAGATCGGCCTCGGGGTCCGTCCGGCGAACAAGTACGTCTACTCCGTCATCGCCTCGCCGGCCGGCGGGTACTTCTCCGGTGGGATCACCCCGGTGAGCGTCTGGTGGTCCACCGACTACGTGCGTGCCGCCCCCGGTGGCACCGGTGCGGCGAAGACCGGGGGCAATTACGCCGCCTCCCTCGCCGCCCAGGCCGAAGCGGCCGAGAAGGGTTGCGACCAGGTCGTCTGGCTGGATGCCGTGGAACGCCGCTGGGTCGAGGAGATGGGCGGGATGAACCTGTTCTTCGTCTTCGGCTCCGGCAGCCAGATCGAGATCGTCACCCCGGAGCTGACGGGTTCGCTGCTGCCCGGCGTCACCCGCGACTCCCTGCTGCAGATCGCCCGGGACCTCGGCTACACCGCGACCGAGCGGCGGATCTCGACGGACGAGTGGGCCAAGGCCAACGAGTCCGGTGAACTGACCGAGGTGTTCGCCTGCGGCACCGCCGCGGTGATCACGCCGGTCGGGTCCGTCAAGCACGCCGAAGGGGAGTTCGACATCGCCGGCGGCGGCACCGGTCCGGTGACCCTGCAGCTGCGTGAGGCCCTGACCTCATTGCAGCGTGGCACCACCCCGGACACCCACGGGTGGATGACCACCCTGGTCTGAGCGCAGCGGGCAGGCTGAATCCCCTGTTCCCGCGCACGTTGTTGCTCCTCGCTCGCGTTGCATCGCGCGCGAGGAGCAACAACGTGCGCGGGAACGGTGGGGGGACAACGCAACATGGCGGCAACTCCCCGAAGGGAATTGCCGCCATGTCGAACGTATTGAATTACAGCACCAGCGGTGCCGGCATCCGCGATCAGGCGGAGCGGACGACCTTACCGGCCTTCAGGCAGGAGGTGCAGGCGTTGACCCGACCAACGGTGCCCGGCTTGATGAGAGCGCGGACCGCCTGGATGTTCGGATTCCAACGACGGTGCGTCCGGCGGTGGGAGTGGGAGACGTTCATCCCGAAACCCGGGCCCTTGCCACAGACATCACACACGGCAGCCACTTGGGGTACCCCTATCAAAGATTGTGGATCTGGCCTCGCGACCGATCGTGAACAGACATAGGCAGCCGCGTCGAGACGAGGCAACCTTCGAAGAGTACCGGCCGGTGGGGTGCTCCACCAAATCCGTCCCCCGGGCCCCGGCCCACCGTACGACGACAGGGGAGTGTCGGTCGATCGCGCTAGCGTGGGCGGTACCGCCGAGCCGGTCGGCGGCCCGGTGGATCTCATTCGGAAGTAGGTGCGGCGGCTGTGTCCCAGCATGGGTCCGAGGCCCGGACATCGGTTGGTGTCGATCTGATCGACGAATGGATGGCGTCCCTGCAGGTGCGGTGGCTGCCCCGGCATCCTGCCGACCGCCCGCTCGAGGTGGCCAACCCCGACCACGAGCGGCTCGTCGCCGCCGTTCCGGCCTGGGCGGAGCTCCTCCGCGGTGCCGTCACCGACCCGCACGGCTCGCCGGAGTGGAATCTGGACCCGGCCGATCCTCGTTCCGTGCAGGTCGTCGACGCCTACTTCGCCGGTTTCGCCCTCGCCCTCGGTTCGGCGTTGCGGATCCCGCCCGACCCCGATATCGAGGACTCCCAGCCCATCGTGCTGGCCACCGCCGTCATGGGGGCAGCAGCGATGGTGGAGCGCCTGGAGATCTTCCCGGAACTGGCCGAGCGGGGATCCCCGCAGGCCGAGCTGATCTGGGGAACCGAGCTGGCCACCGCCACGGCGGCCGCCGGTATCGCCGTCGACCTGGGCAGCAACCGCGGCAGCCTGGTCGAGGTGATCAGGGGCGCGGCCACGGTCGCGGCCGACGTCACCGACGGCCACACCGGGCCGGGGTACCAGGTCGCGGTGATCCTGACCGCCCTCGCCGACGTGATCGATCCGCCGACGGAACGGGACGAAGGCCGGCACCGCTACGAGATCGGGTTCCGGGTCGACCTTCCCGGCACCGGGCTCGAGGAAGCGGCGGCCATCGTCCGCGGCTGGCTCGAGCCGGTCTACCGGGTGGGGAACGTGCTGGAACTGGACGTCGAACCCCGGCCGGGCGGAGATGGCTATCTGGTGAGTGTTCTGACACGTCAGGCAGGTCCGGTGGTGCAGGCCCTCTACGACCACGACCGGCCCGAGGAACTGCGCATCGAGGTTCGTTGATGAAGATAACGATGGAGACCAAGCTGAGTGAGGCCGTCGGGGCGCGGACGGCGAACCCGCTGGCCAAGGGGCTCGGCCTGGTGACGGTCGGCGACCTGTTGCGGCACTACCCGCGCAAGTACGACCAGCGCGGCAGACTGACGAACCTGTCCGAGTTGGAGATCGGCGACCGGGTCACCGTCATGGCCAAGGTGGTCGACTCGTCCCACGCCTACACGCAGAAGGGCGGCAAAGGAGGACGGGGCCCGGCCCTGCACCGGCTGACCCTGACCATCAGCGACGGCCGTTCCCGGCTCAAGGCCACCTTCTTCAACCAGATCTACCTGCTGCGGCTGCTGACGGTGGGGACCGAGGCCCTGTTCAGCGGCCGGATCAACACCTTCAACGGGGCTCTGCAACTCTCCGGTCCCACGGCTCTGCCGCTGGGGGTCGACCCGGAGGGCAAGGCCGAACAGATCGAGGAGTTCGCCGGCCTGATCCCGATCTACCCCCTCTCGGAGGGGCTGAGTCTGCAGACGGTGCAGAAGACCGTCAAACATGTCCTGGAGGTGATCGAGGACATCCCGGACCCGATTCCGGCGCAGACCCGGCTGGCGCGGGGGCTGGTCGGGCTGGACACGGCTCTGCGGGACATCCACCGGCCGCGGTCGGAGGCCGACAAGGCACGGGCCGAGACCCGGTTGGCCTATGACGAGGCCCTGGCCATGCAACTGGTGTTCGCCCAGCGACGGGAGGAGAGCAAGCAGTTCCCCGCCGAACCCTGCCCGCCCATCCCCGACGGCCTGCTGGCGATCTTCGACGAGAACCTTCCCTTCGCACTGACGGCCGGTCAGCGCGAGGTGGGGGAGGCGATCTCCGCGGACCTGTCCACCCTGCACCCGATGAACCGGTTGCTGCAGGGTGAGGTGGGGTCGGGGAAGACGGTGGTCGCCCTGCGGGCGATGCTGCAGGTCATCGACGGCGGTCGGCAGGCGGTGCTGCTCGCGCCGACCGAGGTGCTCGCCGCCCAGCACGCGCGGTCCCTGGCGAACATTCTGGGCCCGCTGGCCCGTGGGGGTGAGCTCGGCTCCCTGCGAGAGGCGACCAGGGTCACCCTGCTCACCGGTTCCCTGGGGGCTGCCGCCCGCAAACAGGCCCTGCTCGACATCGCCTCCGGGCAGGCCGGGATCGTGGTCGGCACCCACGCCCTCCTCGGCAAGGACGTGTTCTTCGCCGAACTCGGCCTGGTGGTGGTGGACGAACAGCACCGGTTCGGGGTGGAACAACGTGATGCGCTGCGCAAGAAGCACCCCAAGGGCAATCCGCCGCACGTACTGGTGATGACCGCGACCCCGATCCCACGCACCGTGGCGATGACGGTGTACGGAGACATGGAGACCTCGACCCTGCGGGAACTGCCGGCCGGTCGGTCGCCCATCAAGACGAATGTGGTGCCGATGGGCCGGCAGACCTGGGTCGAACGGGTGTGGGAGGTGGTACGCGAGGAGGTCGCGAAGGGACGACAAACGTATGTGGTCTGCCCGCGGATCGGGGGCGACGGCCCGGAGGTCGACGAGGCGGACCCGGACGGTGACCCGGCGGACCTCGCCGAGCTCGTGGGCGACAAGAAACGACGGCCGCCGCTGGCGGTGGTCGATGTCGCCGAGCATCTGCGGTCAGGGCCGCTGGCGGGCCTGCGCCTGGCCGAGCTGACCGGGCGGATGCTGCCCGCCGAGAAGGACGCCGTGATGGGGGCCTTCGGGGCGGGGGAGGTGGATGTGCTGGTCGCGACCACGGTGATCGAGGTCGGGGTCGACGTGCCCAACAGCACGGTGATGGTGGTGATGGACGCCCACCGGTTCGGTCTGTCCCAGATCCATCAGCTGCGCGGCCGGATCGGCCGGGGCTCCGAGGCGGGGATCTGCTTCCTGGTCCACGATGCCTCCCCGACGGGTGCGGCCGGACGAAGGTTGGACGTGGCCGCGTCCACCAACGACGGTTTCGAGCTCGCCCGGGCCGACCTCGAGTTCCGCCGGGAGGGGGACATCCTCGGCACCACCCAGGCGGGCCGGTCTACCTCGCTGCGGAAGCTGTCGATGATCGCCCACGAGGACATCATCGGGTGGGCGCGGGAGGATGCCGCCCAGGCGGTGGACACCGATCCCACGCTGCAGCGGTATCCGATGCTGGCCGCTCTGGTGCGGGCGATGTTCGACGAGGAGGACCGGTCCTTCCTGGAGAAGGGCTGACCCGGCCAGGTGATCGCTGCTGGTGGTTCCAGGGGATCGGGACCGGTCAGCTCCGTTGCTCGATGAGAGTCAGTTGGGTGCCGTCGGGATCGACCAGGAACCCGGCTCGGAGTCCCCATTCCTGCAGCCGGATCGGTTGCAGTCGCGGCAGACCGAGTTCGGCCTCCGGTACTCCCGACCGGTGGATGGCCTCGTACAGCTCATCGAGGTCGGCGACCCGTAGGCAGCACATGAAGCTGCTCGAGCGCGGGTCGAGGTCGGGAAAGGGGAAGAACTCCAGCTGCAAGTCGCCCAGGGCCACGATCATCCACGTCCGGTCGCGGAAAACCCGCTCGAACCCGAACCCTCCGTAGAAGGCTTCCGTCCTGTCGAAGTCGCGGGACGGAAGATTGGGTACGGCGCGGTCGTGCACGGGTGTCGAGACCATCGATCCATAGTGGCAGGTGGGGCCGCCTCGGGTCGGCAGGACCGAGGTCGGCTTCCACCCCCGCGTCGAGTCGTGGACCCTTGACGTCGCACCGGCAACTCGCGCTACGAACCCTCCGTCGGTGCGGTGACGTCCGGGTGCCGCAGACCTTGGTCGATGAGTGCCACCATCCACGCGAAGCTGCGGTCGACATCCGTGTCCAGCTGGAATCCGCCGTTGACCTCCAGGGTGGCGAACCCGTGCACCATGCTGCGCAGCATCCGCAGTGCATGGATCTCCTGGCCGGGTTCGAGCTGAAAACCGCGCAACACGGCGGACAACGAGCCAAGGAGCCGGTCCCCGGCGGCCAGTAGCGGGTCGTCCGGCCCGGCGGCCGTGGCACGGTTGCCGGCCTCGTACCGACCGGGGTACCGGTTGATGTAGGTCCGCATGGCCCCAGCCGCCGCCGCCAGGGCGTCCGAGCCGGCCCTGCCCTGCGTGGCGTCGCGGATCGCCTCGCCCAGCTCGACCATGGCCAGCACGGCGATCCGGTGGGTCAGATCCGCCTGACTGGTGACGTGCTTGTACAACGACGGGGTCTTGACCCCGAGGCGTTCGGCGAGCTGGCCCATGCCGAGGCGGTCAAGGCCGACCTCGTCGGCGAGGGCGGCTGCCGCTACGGTCACCGACGCCGGGTCGAGTCCGGCCCTAGGCACGGGCCGCGTTTCGGGCGAGGAAGGGCAGGGCCACCGCGAGCAGTTCGTCCGGAGCCTCGGTGTGCGGGTAGTGGCCCACACCGTCGAGGACGACCAGTTCGCCGAGGCCGGCGGGCAGCTCCGCGAGGATCCGTTCGCCTTCGGCGCGTGGGTCGGGCCAATCCGGGTCGAGGCTGCCTTCGACGACGAGGACGGGGCAGGTGAGGTGTGCCAGTTGAGCACCGGCGTCCCCGGGGTTCGCCCGGCACATCGCCTGCAGGGCCTTCATCCGCCCCGGTTCGCCCAGCGTGATCTCGATCCGCGCGATCTCGCTGGTCCAGTCGGCAGGCTTGGTCGGCACCGCCAGGTCGAGGTACTTCTTCCAGCTCGACAGGCTGCCGAACATGGTGCCCATGAGGTGACGGGTTCCCTTCCGGTACCGCGGCATCCGGAACATCGCGCCCAGCGGGAAGGACTGTTTCCGGGTGAACGGTGCGAGCTCGATCAGACCGGTGACGAGGTCGGGGGCTGTGGCGGCGGCGATCGTCGCCGCCCCGCCGCTGATGGATTGGCCGATGATCACGGCCGGTCCGCCGAGGTGCCGGATGACTGCGACGAGGTCGCCGGCGATGTCGGTGCGGCTGTAGCCGTCCCAGCCCAGGCTCGACTCACCGCAGCCGCGGATGTCCACCGAGGCCACCCGGTAACCCGCGGACGCCAGGGCGGGTGCGAAAGAACGGTAGGAATGGCGGCTGTCGCCGATCCCGTGGGCAAGGACGACGAGCGGACCCTCACCCGTCACCTCGTAGGCGAGGGAGTGGGTGCCGATGGTCAGGTACTCGGTCATGACGACCTCCAGTTGGTTAACGTCGTTAGTTTTAAGCTAACGTCGTTAACTAGAGCTGTCAAGGGTGCGGGATGTCCCGTTCAGCAGGGTCCGCCCTCGGAGCCCTCGGCGGGCAGGTTCTCGGCCGCCCAGCTCGTGAGGGCCTCCATGGCAGGCAACAGGCCGAGGCCGGCCTTGGTGAGGGTGTACTGCACGCTGATCGGCGGTCCTTCCTGGACCTCCCGCTGGACCAGGCCCGCCTTGGCCAGTTCGGTGAGCCGCTCGGACAGCACCGAGTCGCTGATGCCGGTGACCCCTCGGCGGAGCTCGGAGAATCCGGCCGGTCCGCTGGTGAGCGTGCCGATAATGATGCCGTTCCAACGCTTTCCGAGGAACCCGAAGGCGCGCGTCAAGGCCCCGTCGCACACCCGGGGTTCGTGCTGTACATCACTCTCGCTGGCCACGTCCTCCATCATACCTAGTGCTAGTTTCGATGGGGTCGCTAGGAAAATCCTAGTGACCTCGAGAATGGAAGCATGATGACGAATACCCTTGAGACCCCGTCGACCTTCCGCACGCCGGATGCTCTCGATGCGGCTGCTCGCGCGGCCCTGTTCACCGGTGCGCGCACGATCAGCGAGTTCAACGACACCCCGGTGACCGACGCCGAGCTGTCCGATATCTGGGAGCTGGCCAAGTGGGCACCCACGGCCGCCAACTTCCAGCCCCTGCGGGTCCTCTACGTCCGTCCGCCGGCCCGGGACCGCCTGGTCCAGCACATGGCCGACGGCAACAAGGAGAAGACCGCCGCGGCCCCGGCCGTGGCCGTGCTCGCCCTGGACACCCGGTTCCACGAGTTCATCCCGACCGTCATGCCGGTGAAGCCCGAGCTCAAGGACTACTTCGCGGCCAACGACGAGGCCCGCGGCGAGGCCGCCAGCTTCAACTCCGCGCTGCAGGCCGGGTACTTCGTGCTGGCCGTGCGTGCCGCCGGTCTGGCCGCCGGACCGATGGGTGGCTTCGACCACGCCGGTGTCGACGCCGAGTTCTTCGGCGACGGCCGCTGGAAGTCGATCCTGGTCGTCAACATCGGCCACACCGACAGCGCACCGCGTCACGACCGCCTGCCGCGCCTGGAGCACGCCGAGGTCATCCGCTGGGCGTGACGCCCGGCCCCCGCTCCACCCCCGCTCCACCCCCAGTTCCCGCGCACCCTGTTGTTCCTCGCGCACCTAATTACGTGCGCGAGGAACAACACGGTGCGCGGGAACAAGTCTGTTCGCCCTGATCACCCGTGAATTCCACCAGAACCCGAGGTCCCTCTGATGTTCACCGCCACCGTCATCGTCAGCGCGCTCCTGGCAGCGATGCTGCTCGGATCGGCCTTCGCCAAGTTCACCAAGCAGGAGAAGGTGATGGAGTCGATGGCCGCCGTCGGCGTCCCGGCCGATCGGGTCTGGATGCTTGCGACCGTGGAGACCGTCGGCGCGATCGGTCTGGTGGCCGGACTGTTCTGGGCACCGCTCGGGATCGCCGCTGCCGTCGGAGTGGTCCTGTACTTCGTCGGTGCGGTGATCGCGCACATCCGGAAGAAGGACCCGCAGATCCAGCCGGCCGCCGTGCTCGGGCTGATCGCCGTGGTCGTCCTGGTGTTCCGGATCGTCAGCGCCTGACCCGAAACCGCCTCAAACCCCCTGTTCCCGCGCACGATCCTGTTCCTCGCGCACGTAGTTACGTGCGCGAAGAGCAACAAGGTGCGCGGGAACAGGGGGTTTGAGCTGGTACAGATCACAGAATCGATTCTTCTCCCACCACCGTGCGGGCCGAACAGGTCGACGCGCTACGGTTCCCGAGGACCGAACCCGCATCCACCTCTCCCACGAGGAATGCGCCGGACCCGCCAACCCGGCGTACCTTTCCTGTTCGATCACCGGACCCACCGGGAGTGACGCATGTTTTCCAAGATTCTGGTCGCCAACCGAGGCGAGATCGCCACCAGGGCGTTCCGCGCCCTCTACGAGCTGGGGATCGGCTCCGTCGCCGTGTTCCCGTACGAGGACCGCAACTCCCTGCACCGGCAGAAGGCCGAGGAGTCCTACCAGATCGGCGAGAAGGGTCACCCGGTCCGTGCCTACCTGGACGTGGACGAGATCGTCCGCGCCGCCAGGGCGGCCGGGGCCGACGCGGTCTACCCCGGGTACGGCTTCCTCTCGGAGAACCCGAACCTGGCCCAGGCCTGTGTGGACGCGGGGATCACCTTCATCGGGCCGTCGGCAGAGATCCTGGAGATGGCCGGCAACAAGGCGACGGCCATCGCCGCCGCCCGGGCCGCCGGTATCCCGGTGCTGGAATCCTCCGAGCCCTCCAGCGACATCCCGGAACTGCTCGAGGCCGCCGAGGTGGTCGGCTTCCCGGTGTTCGTCAAGGCCGTCGCCGGCGGTGGCGGCCGCGGGATGCGTCGGGTCGACACCCGCGAGGAGCTGCCCGAGGCACTGGCCACCGCGATGCGGGAGGCGGAATCGGCCTTCGGTGACTCCACCGTCTTCCTGGAGCAGGCCGTCATCGAGCCCCGCCACATCGAGGTGCAGATCCTCGCCGACGGCCAGGGCAATGTCGTCCACCTCTTCGAACGGGACTGCTCGGTGCAGCGCCGGCACCAGAAGGTGATCGAGGTGGCCCCCGCGGTGGGCCTGGACCAGAGCCTGCGCGAGCAGATCTGCGCCGACGCCGTGGCCTTCGCCCGGCACATCAACTACGTCAACGCCGGCACCGTGGAGTTCCTGGTGGACCGGCACGGCCGCCACGTGTTCATCGAGATGAACCCGCGTATCCAGGTCGAGCACACGGTCACCGAGGAGGTCACCGATGTCGACCTCGTCTCCTCGCAGATCCGCATCGCCGCCGGGCAGACCCTGGCCGACCTGGGACTGAGCCAGGACACGATCAGGATCCGGGGCGCGGCCCTGCAGTGCCGGATCACCACCGAGGACCCGTCGAACGGCTTCCGCCCCGACACCGGGAAGATCATCACCTACCGCAGCCCGGGTGGCGCGGGCGTCCGGATCGACGGTGGCACGGTGCATGCCGGAGCCGAGGTCAGCGCCCACTTCGACTCCCTGCTGGTGAAACTCACCTGCCGGGGTGCGGACTGGGAGACCGCGGTCCGCCGGGCGCGGCGGGCCCTCGCCGAGTTCCGGATCCGTGGTGTGTCCACGAACATCCCGTTCCTGCAGGCGGTTCTCGACGACCCGGACTTCGCCAAGGGCGGCGTCAACACCTCATTCATCGAGACCCACCCCGAGCTGCTGACGGCCAGGGTGTCGGCCGACCGCGGAACCAAACTGCTGACCTACCTCGCCGACGTGACGGTGAACCAGCCCAACGGTTCCGGCAAGGGCAAGATCGATCCGTCGGTGAAACTGCCGGTGGTGGACCTGAAGTCGGCCCCGCCGGCCGGTTCCAGGCAACGGCTGGCCGAGCTGGGCCCGGAGGGGTTCGCGAAGGCGCTGCGCGCGCAGAACGACCTGGCCGTCACCGACACCACCTTCCGGGATGCCCACCAGTCCCTGCTGGCCACCCGGGTGCGCTCCCGGGACCTGGTCGCGGTGGCACCGGCGGTCGCCCGGCTGACCCCGGAGCTGCTGTCCATCGAGGCCTGGGGCGGTGCGACCTACGACGTGGCACTGCGTTTCCTCGCCGAGGACCCGTGGGAACGGCTGGACGCCCTGCGCAAGGCCGTGCCCAACATCGCCCTGCAGATGTTGCTGCGCGGGCGGAACACCGTGGGGTACACGCCGTATCCGACCGCCGTCACCGACGCGTTCGTCCAGGAGGCGGCCTCCTCGGGGATCGATATCTTCCGGATCTTCGACGCCCTCAACGATGTCGACCAGATGCGGCCGGCGATCGACGCGGTCCGCGCGACCGGTACCACTGTCGCCGAGGTCGCCCTGTGCTACACCGGCGATCTGTCCGATCCGGCAGAAACCTTGTACACCTTGGACTACTACCTGCGTCTGGCCGAGCGGATCGTCAAGGCCGGTGCCCATGTGCTCGCGGTCAAGGACATGGCCGGGCTGCTCCGCGCCCCGGCGGCCACCCGGTTGATCACCGCCCTGCGCGAGAACTTCGACCTGCCGGTGCATCTGCACTCCCATGACACCGCCGGTGGTCAGCTCGCCACCTACCTGGCGGCCTCGGCGGCCGGGGTGGACGCGGTCGACGTCGCCAGTGCTCCGATGGCCGGAACCACCTCCCAGCCGCCGATGTCGGCCCTGATCGCCGCCACCGACCACAGTGCGCGCCCCACCGGGCTGCGTCTGCAGGCCGTCGCCGACCTCGAGCCGTACTGGGAGTCGGTCCGCGCCGTCTACGCCCCCTTCGAATCCGGGCTGACCGCGCCGACCGGGCGCGTCTACGACCACGAGATCCCGGGCGGGCAGCTGTCCAACCTGCGGCAGCAGGCCGTCGCCCTGGGTCTGGGCCACCGGTTCGAGGAGATCGAGGCCACCTACGCGGCCGCCGACCGGATGCTCGGCCACCTGGTCAAGGTCACCCCCTCCTCGAAGGTGGTCGGTGACCTGGCCCTGCACCTGGTGGGTGCCGGGGTGAACCCGGCCGATTTCGAGGCCGACCCCGGGAAGTTCGACATCCCGGACTCGGTGATCGGCTTCCTCTCCGGTGAACTCGGGGATCCGCCCGGCGGCTGGCCGGAGCCCTTCCGTACCAAGGCACTTGCCGGTCGGCACTTCACGCCGCGGGAGGAGGAACTGAGCCCGGCCGATGCCGAGGCGTTGGCCGCCGCACCGCGGCCGACCCTCAACCGGTTGCTGTTCCCGGGGCCGGACAAGGAGTTCCGCGGCAACCGCGCTGCCTCCGGCGACCTGTCCGTGGTCCCGACCTTGGACTACCTCTACGGTCTGCGCCGCGGCACCGAGCACGTGGTCGCCCTGGAGCCGGGGGTGGACCTGTACATCGGGCTCGAGGCCATCGGCGAGGCCGACGAACGTGGCCAGCGCACCGTTGTCACCACCTTGAACGGCCAGCTCCGGCCGCTGCAGATCCGCGACCGCACCATCGCGGTGGACATCCCGGTCGCCGAACGCGCCGACGCCGGCAACCCCCGGCACATCGCGGCCCCGTTCTCCGGGGTCGTCACCCTCCAGGTGACGGAAGGGGACACAGTGGCCGCCGGGCAGGTCGTGGCGACCATCGAGGCGATGAAGATGGAGGCCTCGATCACCTCGGCCACCGCCGGGACCGTCGGCCGGACCGCCATCGGCAAGGTCCAGCAGGTCGAGGGCGGGGACCTGTTGGTGGTACTGGCTTCATGACACGCATCGTTGCCGGCAAATGGGGCGGTCGACGGCTGGTCACCCCGGAGGGTTCGCACACCCGACCCACGGGGGAGAAGGTGCGGGCAGCCCTGGGGAACTCGCTGACCGCCTCCGGTGGTCTGCTGGGTGCGCGGGTGCTCGACCTCTTCGCCGGGTCGGGTGCCCTGGGTCTGGAACTGGCCTCACGTGGCGCGGACACCGTGGTGCTGGTCGACAACGACCGTGAGGCGCTGACGGCCGCCCGGACGAACGTGCAGACCCTCGGGGCGATCGGGGTCGAGGTGGTGCCGGCCGATGCCGCCACCTACGTGGCCACCGTGCTGCCGCGGGCCGAGGGATTCGACTTCGTCGTCGCCGATCCGCCCTATTCGCTGCCGACGGAGGACCTGGCGGCGATGCTGGCCACCCTCCACGGGCGCGGTCTGCTCAACCCGGGGGCCGACATCATCGTGGAGCGGCCGCGCCGGACCGGCGACATGGTCTGGCCCGAGCCGCTGACGGCGGTGCGGGCCAAACGGTACGGGGACACCCTGCTCTGTTACGGTCGCGCCCCATGAGCATCGCCGTCTGCCCCGGATCCTTCGACCCGCCCACCCTCGGTCACCTGGACGTCATCGGTCGGGCCTCCCGGTTGTTCGACACCGTCGTCGTGGCGGTGCTGGTCAACCCGGACAAGGCCGGCCTGTTCGACCTGCAGGAGCGCCAGGACCTCCTCGCCGAGGTCACCGCCGACCTGCCGGGTGTGACGGTGACGACCTTCTCCGGTCTGCTCGTCGACTTCTGCCGGGAACAGGGCGCCGAGGCGATCGTCAAGGGTGTTCGCGGGGCCGCCGATGTCGACTACGAGCTGCAGATGGCCCAGATGAACCGGTCGCTGACCGGGGTGGACACGGTGTTCCTGCCCACGAGTCCGCAGCTGTCCTACCTGTCGTCCTCGCTGATCAAGCAGGTCGCCCGGTACGGCGGGGATGTGAGCGAACTGCTGCCGCCGGCGGTGGCCCGGGCGCTGGCGGCGAAGCTGGGCTGACCCGCCCGGCTGTTCCTGCGGTGGGATATGCGCACCAAAAGGCCCGATTTGCTGCGCATATCCCACCGCGGGATGCTCGTAGTCGGGCGTGGCGTCGGCCCTTGTGGTGCCGGGGGCTGCGAAAATGGGTGCAGCCCCCGAGTCGATCGGGAGCTCGGCGGCCCCGGGTCGACCATCGGTCGCGCCCGCAGTCGGCCCCACCGTCAGTCGAAGGGAAGTACCTCCACGTGTATCGGGTGTTCGAGGCTCTGGACGAACTGGTCACCATCGTCGAGGAGGCCAGGGGGGTTCCGATGACGGCCTCCTGTGTCGTCCCTCGCGGAGATGTCCTTGACCTGCTGGACGATGTGCGTGACGCGCTGCCCGGCGAGGTGGACGACGCCCAGGACGTCCTCGACCATCGCGACACGATGATCAACGAGGCACGGGCGACGGCCGAGAAGACCCTGGCCGATTCCGAGGCCGAGGCGACCCGCCAGGTGCAGACCGCCCGCGCCGAGGCGGAGGCCACCCTGGCCAGCGCCCAGGCCGAGGCCGACCGCCGGGTCGAGGAGGCCACTGCCCATGCCGAGTCCATCCTCGCGCGGGCCCAGGCCGACGCCGACCGGGCGATCCAGACCGGGCAGGACCAGCACGACAAGCTGGTCGCGCGTGGTCACGGCGAGGCCGAGCGTCTGGTCGCGGCGGGCCGGGCGAGTTACGAGCGGGCCATCAGCGACGGCCGGGCCGAACAGGCCAGGCTCGTCTCCCAGTCCGAGGTGGTGCAGACCGCCCACGCCGAATCGGCGAAGATCCTGGACGCCACCCATGCCGATGTCGATCGGCTGCGGGCGGACTGCGACACCTATGTCGACGGCAAGCTGGCCTCCCTCGAGGAGACGCTGACCAAAACCCTGCGTACGGTGGGCCGTGGACGGACCGCGCTGCGGTCGGGGAGCATGGCCGACTACCGCGACTGATCCGACGCCCTCGCTGCGGTGGGGAGCCGCGGGTGATGTGACGCCGGTGTCGCGGTTAGGAATAATCTTCCCCTTCAGCGTAAACTTGAAGGGTTGCGTTCTGCGCCCGTCGGGTCTCCCGGCAGGTGCGGAGGGCAGCACCTGAACCAACACCTCCCGATCCAAGAAACGAACACGAAAAGTCATGTCTGACACGCGTCCTGATCCGTCCTCGCCCTGGGTAGTCGATACCCGGCTGCTGGGTCGTCGTCCGGGCACCATGAAGACGGTGGCGACCTCGTTGGTTTCCAACCATCCGATGGGCATCGAGGTGATCGCGGTGCCGGCAGGTACCAAGGTCGACCTCGACCTCCGGCTGGAGTCGGTCGTCGAAGGCATCCTCGTCTCGGGGAAGGCCTTCAGCGTCGCGGAGGGGGAGTGCGCCCGTTGCCTCATCGACATCACCCGTGACGTCGAGGCCTCGGTCCGCGAGCTGTACGCCTTCCCGGACTCCACAACGGCACAGACCATTGAGGATGACGAAGTATTGATCCTCGAGGACGATCTGATCGACCTCGAGCCGTTGGTTCGTGACGAACTGACGCTCCAGCTTCCGCTGGCACCGTTGTGCCAACCGGATTGTCCAGGTCTTTGTTCTGTGTGCGGCGAGCGTCTGGCTGATCTGGAACCCGACCATAACCATGAGATAGTGGATGCGCGCTGGGCTGCCCTGCAGTCCCAGTTCGGTTCCATCAGTGAAGTTGAGGAGAAGTAACCGTGGCTGTCCCGAAGCGGAAGATGTCCCGTAGCAACACCCATGCGCGTCGCTCGCAGTGGAAGACCACTGTCCCGACCCTGGCCACCTGCTCCAACCGCGCCTGCGGCGAGCTGAAGCCGCCGCACACGGCGTGCCCGAACTGTGGCCAGTACGACGGCCGTCAGGTCCTCGAGGTCTGATCCGAACATGGCACAGTCAGGTTCCTCGTGGCCTGACCCGACTGTTCTCACCAACCAGCTCGGCGTCGAACTCGACGCCGAGCTGGTTGTTCTTGCGCTGACTCACCGGTCATACGCCTATGAGCAGGGCGGGTTACCCACCAACGAAAGACTGGAGTTCCTCGGGGACTCCGTACTCGGTCTGGTCGTCACGGATGCGTTGTTCCGACAGCATCCCGATCTGCCCGAAGGGCGGCTGGCGAAGCTGCGCGCGAGCATCGTCAACATGCACGCCCTCGCCGGTGTCGCCGTCGAGATCGGCCTCGGTCCGATGCTGCGGCTCGGCAAGGGGGAGATGCTGACCCGTGGCCAGGAGAAACCCTCCCTGTTGGCCGACGGTGTCGAGGCGATCCTCGGTGCGGTGTATCTGCAGCACGGTCTGGAAACCGCGCGGCAGGTGGTGCACCGGCTGTTCGGCGCACTCATCGAGGCGGCCCCGAAACGGGGTGCCGGACTCGACTGGAAGACCTCCCTCCAGGAGCGCACCGCGGCCGAGGGCCTCGGCGTGCCCTCCTACCGGGTGACCGAAGAGGGACCCGACCACGCGAAGAAGTTCACCGCCACGGTCGTCCTCGGCGGCGAACCGCACGGAGCCGGGTACGGCAAGACCAAGAAGGAAGCCGAGCAGCAGGCCGCTGCCAAGGCCTACGGCCTGATCGACGATGCCGCCGCCCAGGCCCTGGCCGCCGCTGCCCTCCTCGACCCTTCCCTCGTCGACGACACCGTCGACACCGCTGACGGTGTCGAGCCGACCGACGAGGTGGCCACCCCGGCCGGATCGGCAGAAGGACCACTCCGGTCGTCCGGTGCCTGAACTGCCCGAGGTGGAGGTCGTTCGCCGCGGCCTCGTCGACCACCTCCAGGGGCGTCGATTCCAACAGATCGACGTCCTGAACCCCCGGGCGGTCCGCCGACATCTCGGCGGGCCGGCCGAGTTCTCCTCGTTGCTGGTGGGCCGCCGGGTCGATGTGGTCCGCCGCCGTGGCAAGTACCTGTGGTGGGCCCTGGACAACGGTGACGCGGTCCTGGCCCACCTCGGGATGAGCGGCCAGTTCCGGATCGGCGCACTGCCGCCCCTGGTGATCCCCGATTCGCCGCACCTGCGGGTGCGGCTGGCCTTCGACGACGGCGGCGCGGATCTGCTCTTCATCGACCAGCGGACCTTCGGCGGCCTGTCCTACTCCGAGGGCGGGGCGGACCTCCCGTCGGAGATCGCCCACATCGCCATCGACCCGCTCGATCCCACCTTCGACCTGGACACCGCGGTCGCGGCGCTGCGAGCCAAGAAGACCGGTGTGAAGCGCGCACTGCTGGATCAGACCGTTGTCTCCGGGATCGGCAACATCTATGCCGACGAGGCGCTGTGGCGCGCTCGACTGCACTACGAACGCCCCGCCTCCTCGCTCACCCGGGCGCAGGCCCGCGAGGTGATCGTCGCGGCCACCGAGGTGATGAACCAGGCCCTGGTCGCCGGCGGCACGTCCTTCGACGCCCTGTACGTCGCCGTCAACGGCGAGTCGGGGTACTTCGACCGCTCCCTGAACGCCTACGGGCAGGAGGGTGAGCCCTGCCCTCGATGCGGCACACCGATCCGGCGTGAGGCGTTCATGAATCGTTCGTCCTTCTTCTGCCCGGTCTGTCAGAAAGCACCCCGCAGCTCTCGGTGATCCTCGGCAGAGGCAGTATCTCTGGCCGCCCTCGCAGGCATCGGATCGCCGCCCTGGAAAGCGCTGCGGCCAGCGACGGCGAAGTACTCGCTGCTCGTCCGGCCTGAGCAGGATCTCCACACCCGGGCGACGCAGCAATGTGCGTTCGTGTCAGCAGTCCCGCGTCGGCGGTGACGTCGTGAGCGGAAGCTCGCTGCCTGCCGGTCGAGCCCCGTTCCTGAGGTCGTGTCGATCCGTGGGCTTATCCGAGGTGTCGACGCCAGAACGGGTCGTCGGTCCAGCTCTCGGGGACGCCCATGCCGCGCAGGTTCATCGCTGACCGAGTCCGGATCAGTCCATGGAGCCGGTTCGCCCAGTTGCTACGCGGGGAGACTTTCCCGAGGACCGACTGCAGGGAGACGAGGACAGGGTAAAGCCGTTTCCTCGACCTCTCCGGCAGCGCCCCGTCCGCTTCGAGCCAGGGGACTGTTGGCGAGTTCGGGATCGCCGGGTAGACACCGAGGCCGACGTTCCACAGCCGGCCATGGTGAGCACAGACGTTGCGAACGCGGACGTAGGTCTGCATCCACGACTCGAGCACGGGCGTTGTCAGTCCAAGGCATTTGGCGACCGCGGTTCGGTCGGCCCGGCGTTTGAGGTTCCTGTACGCGCTTGTGAGCTGGCCGACGGTCAGGGTCTCGACCATGAGCCAGGAGGGCGGTAGCTCAGGGGAGCCATAGGTCGTGAGGTAGTGCTCGAGCGCCGAGCCGTGGACCAACGGATCCTCGCCGGCGTCAGGGGTGCCGCGGAGCCGATCTTCGGAGATGTCCCGCACGATCTTCAGGAGCCCGGCGTGCCTGCCCCGGTCACGGAAGTGCGAGGCGTCCAGGTACCAGTGCGGGTCACCGTATGCCGTGGACATATGGTCGGTCAGCGCCGCCCGCACGGCGACTTCGACCCGCTCGAGGGCGTCCATCACGATCAGGCGCAGCGCGCGGTCGAATACGTAGAGGTCGAGGAGATCGTCGAACGTCGTGCCAACTCGAAGGACGTGGTCCGGGCCGCCGAGCTGAAACGGGATTGTGTAAGGGGAGAGGCGGTAGTAACCGATGTGGCGCAGATACCGGAGCGCGCGCTCTTTGTCGGGGATGTCCAGCCCTCGGTTTGCCAAGCGGTCGACGAGAGCGTCCAGCGCCATCGCCGACTTGTCGTAGCTCAGGATTCCACGCGGGCGGGAGTTGCGAGGTCCGCCGCGCGGCTGAGGCATCGGCGTCTCCTGTACTTGGGAAAGAGAAAATCCCCCAAGTGCGCATCGTCGAGAGGCGTGGGGGATGTAGTCACGCGAGAATAGCACAGGTCGGTCCGGACTGCGGGACCCAGAGGTGCGCGATGTCGAGGATCCTTCACCGGTGCCGCGTTGACTGTCGGATTGATGCCATGGGCTTCCACGGACGGCTTCGCGCGCTTCGCCGGATCGATCGAACGGACGACCCACTCGGAGATCGCGACGAAGCCCTGCACGTCCAGTGCGATCAGGCGTTCCTTCGGCTGCGCTGACGAGTCATGACGATGCTGCTGCGGTTGCGACTCCTGGTCCGAGCTCCTGCAGGGGATGCTGTCCGGCCCAACCGTCATGTGCGGCGAAACCAATTGGCAATCGCCTTCCACCATGGCCCGTGTGACGGATGTGGGTCTTTCGACCGTTGGGCCGTCGTGGCCGCTCTATCAACGGAAGGGGCCGCGCGAGTTGCTGGGGCAGAGTGGCGGTTGGTCGGATCCGGCGCGGCCGGGCCGGCGTCGAATTCAACGGACGGTTCAGACGGGAATACGTCGAGGGGCAGCGGAAGGTGGTGATCTTCTGGGGTCGACGGACCCTGCGGCCGGACGTCCTGCAAGGTCGGCGGCTCCGGTTGCTGCTGAGGAGCCTTGTTGCTGCTCGGCGGAGCAGAGCGTCTTCGCCTTTCGTGCGCTGCTTCGGCTCGGGCGAGGTCGTCGCGCAATGCCCAGACCCTCGCTCGTTTCTCAAGACCGGTGCGCTTCGTCAGGACGACAGCCCAGGTCAGCACCCGAGCGCCGCTGATGATCTGGGCGAGGACCGTCGCCAGCGAGAGTTCGTTGCGGACTAGTGCTCCGCGGTTGAGGTCGAACACCGCAATCGATCCGCTCGCGTAGAGTCGGGCGGTGCGTTCCTGCGAGTCGTCTTCCCACGGCCTCTGCAACTCACGACGGTTGTCCTTGTTCCGCACGGCCACGTAGATGCCGCCATGCTCGAAGACTTCGCTGTTGAACGCGATGAGCATTCGGTCGCGCGGTGCGCCAGGTTGCTGCCAGGGGAACATCCAGATGGTGCGCGCGGCACCTGCCGACGAGCGCTGCACCGTTCGCCGGAGGAAATCTGTATTCCATCGCTGATATTCCAGGACCAAGTTCTGCTCCGGCAGGTAGACATCCGCGCGCGTTGGCGAGTGCTCGATCACCGCCTCAGCTCCCAGGCGCTGAGCGATCTTGAACAGCCGAACCTTCATCCACAAGTGTTCGTCGCCTTCAGGCCCGCCACCTCCGACCAGTGTGGACGGATCCTGTTCGATCTCGCCGCTCTCCACCCGCATCTCGACCAGGTTGTGGGAGCAGCCTCCGAGACGGACCGCGAGGAAGCGCAGCCCGCTCCGGCTCATACGCTTGGCCACCAGCAGGGTGCCGCACGACTCCACAAGGCACTTCACTCGGACGGCGGGGTTCTTGTAGATCAGCGCCCAGTCGGCGTGGTCATTGACGCACACCTCGATCGGGCCGTCAACGCCAGGCAAATCCAACACAAGGCCGCGAATCTTCACGCGCTGTGTCCGGTGCGAGGCATGCAGCTCCGGCTTGGTGACCGTCACGTCGCCGGCGATGGGTGACCTCGCTCTGTGGGGCATCGAGCCTGACGCGTCGTGAGCCATGTCCCATTGTTACCGGCTCCCTCCGACATCGGGCGGCCATTCCCGATGGGGTCCGGGGCGGGGCTCCTCAACCCAGGAGAGGTCCCAACCGCAGGTGGGGCCGCGCACGCCTCACCTCGGTCAAGCCCTGACCTACCGAAGTTGGAACTCGGACTCCGGTGGGCGCGAGGTGAGCCCTGCCCTCGATGCGGCACACCGATCCGGCGTGAGGCGTTCATGAATCGTTCGTCCTTCTTCTGCCCGGTCTATCAGAAAGCACCCCGCAGCTCTCGGTGATCCTCGGCGGTCGGCCTGTACCCGTCCGGGTCGGCGCAGGACCGTTGTCGCCGGTGCCACAAGCCATTTCGCCTTCCTTCGGCACCCTTTCAGTTTGGAATGAAAGCGCCGCGTTTGTCCTTCTCGATTGCGCTTGACGACGCGGCGGAACGGCGAGTTAACTCGGAAGCGGTCGGCCGATTGAATTGTCAATTGGTCCGCCGGGGGTACCGACAATTCACCGTGCCATTCTTCGAACGACTCGGTGTGGTCTCGACGAGGAGGCGAGTGTGAGTCCAGACGTACGGACGGTTGATTCCGCCGCCTACGCGCGCCGACTGGGTGCGAGTTTCCTGCCGGGTGAGGTGGTCGCCCTCGACGAATCCGATGAGAGCCTTTTGCTGGCAAGCTCAATCGGAACAGTACGGGATCTCACGGTGCTGACGACCGGCCTGGACGTTGCCCAGCTGTTGTGGGACCGGGTGGATGTCCGGGTGGTCCTGATCTCCGGGGTCATCGATCGGCAGACCAGGAGCGTGGTCGCCGCCGGGCCCGGATCCTTCGCCCTCGGACGGCAGATCTCCCGTGGCTTTTTCGGCGGCTCCTCCTATTCCCCGGCCTCCGGTCTGTTGGAGCGGTATCCCGGCCTGGCACACACCAAGAAACTGCTGGCCGACCAGTGCATCACCTGCCACGGACACATTTTCGCCAGCAAGGTCGACCATTTCGCGCTGTACACCTCCGTCACCTTCGACCGGATCGCCGAGCTGAGCGTGATCAACGGGGAGGCACCGGTCCCCACGGGCACCGAGCCGGTCGACCCCCCGACCGCCGCTCCGAAACTCCTGCTGCAAGGCTGAGGGTTTACGTCCCTGCCCGGGTGGTTATCGTCGGATCATGGCCCTCAAGCGCGAATACCCCTCGGTCCGCACCACCGACGAACTGCCCGACCCGCGTGAGGTGCCGCCGGTGACTCCGATGCCGCACCCGATCGACGTCGCCCTGCGCAACCTGACCCTGTCGGCGAACCATGGCCGGCTCTGGATGGGGGTGGCCGCGGCGGGGGTGATCGCCGGAGGCCGATGGCGACGTGCCGGCATCCGCGGACTGTTGTCGTTGTCCGCGGCCAGTCTCATCTCCAACAGCCTGATCAAACCGGTGGTCAAACGCCGGCGGCCGGACATCGAGCGGACCAAACTGGCCCGCCGGATCGGGCACAAGCCCTGGACGTCCTCCTTCCCGAGCGGGCACTCGGCCTCGGCGGCTGCCTTCGCCACGGGGGCGGCCCTGGAACTGCCCCGGGCCGGCCTGGTCCTCGGACCGCTCGCCGCCGCAGTGGCCTACTCACGGGTGCACGTCGGGGTCCACTACCCCAGTGACGTGGTGGTCGGTGCCGCGGTCGGTGCCACCACCGCCGTCATCGGTCGCAAGTTGTGGCCGGTGCGGCCCGCCGCGGCCGCGCTGTGCGCCGAGGCGACGGCCCCGGCACTGCCGCAGGGGAAGGGCCTGGCGGTGGTGGTCAACACGAAGTCGGGCTCGGCCGAGGACGCGGCCTCCTCGATCTCCCAGATCCTCCCGGGCGCGGTGATCATCGAATGGGACCCCTCCGACGACGCCCCGGAGATCGCCGACCTGCTCGACGAGCACAGCGGGCTGCGGGCTCTGGGTGTGGCAGGCGGGGACGGCACGGTCGCCACCGTCGCCGGGATCGCACTGGAACGAGGGCTGCCGTTGGCCGTGTTCCCGGCCGGCACCCTGAACCACTTCGCCAAGGCCTTGAACCTGACCACCGACGAGGACACGGCGCAGGCGCTGACCCAGGGCACGGCAGGCGGGGTCGACGTGGCACTGCTCGACGGCATCCCCTTCCTGAACACCGCCTCCGTCGGTGGGTATCCCGAGCTGGTGCTCCTGCGCGATCGGCTCGCCGCGCGGATGGGCAAATGGCCGGCCGCTGCCGTCTCGGCCTGGCGGGTGCTCCGCCGGGCGGAGCCGATGGAGCTGGTGCTCAACGGACAACCGGAGAAGGTCTGGACGCTGTTCGTGGGCAACGGCCACTACACCCCGCGTGGGCTCTCCTCGGCCTGGCGGGACGAGATGTCCGACGGGCTGCTGGATGTGCAGTTCGTCCGGGCGGACCCGCCGTTCTCGCGGCTGCGCGCGGTGGTCGGGTCCTTCGTCGGTCTGGTCCAGTACAGCAAGGTCTACGGGTCGATCCAGACCTCCGACCTGCGGGTGCGGATGGCGGACAAGGCACGCTCGGTGGCCCACGACGGCGAGGTCGCCGAACCACGGGATGATGTACGGATCACCGTCGCGCCGACCAGGCTCACCGTCTACCGCGCCGGCTGAAGCCGATCCGAGCCCCGCCGAACCGGGTGGGCTCGGCGACACCCGAGGAGGAGATGCGTTGGACACCGATCCGGACCAGCAGATCAGAGTGACCGCCTGGGTCCACGGGATGGTCCAGGGGGTGGGATTCCGCTGGTGGACCCGATCCCGCGCGCTCGAACTCGGGCTGGTGGGAACCGCCGCGAACCTGGCCGACGGTCGGGTCGAGGTCATCGCGGAGGGGCCCCGCGCAGCCTGCGAGGACCTGGTGGGGCTGCTGCGGACCGGTACGACCCCGGGCCGGGTGGACCTGGTGGTCGAGCGATTCGATCCGGTCAAGGGCGGATTCAGCGGGTTCCGGGAACGCTGATGGACAACACGCGAGGCCCTGGCCTGGCGTGACGGAGGCGGCTTCCCGGCGCGGTAGCCTTCCTGATGCGACTGGCATCGGTGGCCGCCGCCGGAGAATGACCGCAGATCGTAGGTCGCGCCCTGCCGGAAGGCGGCGGGAGCTTTGAGGGGAGTGACTTCACATGTATCTCAAGAGTCTGACCCTCAAGGGATTCAAGTCCTTCGCCTCGGCCACCACCTTGAACTTCGAGCCGGGTATCACCGCGGTCGTCGGGCCCAACGGCTCCGGTAAGTCCAATGTCGTCGACGCCATCGCCTGGGTGCTCGGCGAGCAGGGGGCCAAGGCCCTGCGCGGCGGCAAGATGGAGGACGTCATCTTCGCCGGCACGGCCGACCGGCCCCCGCTGGGCCGGGCCGAGGTGACCCTGACGATCAACAACGCCGACGGCGCCCTGCCGATCGACTACAGCGAGGTGGCGATCACCCGGCGGATGTTCCGGGACGGTGCCAGCGAGTACGAGATCAACGGCTCCTCCTGCCGCCTGCTCGACATCCAGGAGCTGCTCAGCGACTCCGGGATCGGCCGGGAGATGCACGTCATCGTCGGCCAGGGACAGCTCGACGCGGTCCTCTCGGCCCGACCCGAGGACCGCCGCGCCTTCATCGAGGAGGCGGCCGGTGTCCTCAAACACCGCAAACGCAAGGAGAAGGCCCTCCGCAAACTCGACTCCATGCAGGCCAATCTCACCCGGCTGTCCGACCTGACCGGAGAACTGCGCCGGCAGCTCAAACCGCTGGGCAGGCAGGCCGAGGTCGCCCGCCGGGCCGTCACCGTCCAGTCGGAGCTGCGGGAGGCACGGCTGCGGCTGCTGGCCGACGACTACGTCGGCCTGTCGTCACTGCTGGAGAAGGAGTCCGCGGACGAGGAGGCGGCCAAGGTCCATCGGGAGAAGACCCACGCGGATCTCGCCGCAGCCACCGAGGAACACGAACGCGCCCAGGCGGCCCTGGTCGCGGCCACCCCGGCCCTGCAGGCCGCCCAGGACACCTGGTTCGCATTGTCGGCATTGGCCGAACGGCTGCGGGGGACCGTCGGGTTGGCCCAGGAACGGCTGCGGCACCTGTCCGCCCCGGTGGAGGCCGCCCGGCCCGGCCGGGACCCGGAGGAGCTCGAGGCCGCCGCCGAGGCCGCCGACATGGAACAGGCCGAGAAGGAAGAGGCCGTCGAACAGGCGAGGGAGACCCTGGCCGAGGTGGTGGCGGCCAAGACCGAGGCCGAGGCACGGCTGCGGGCCACCGAGGCGGAACTGCTCGCGGCCTCCGCGGCGATCGCCGACCGGCGCGAGGGGTTGGCCAAGCTCACCGGTCAGGTCGAGGCCGCGCGCTCCCGACTGACCGCCATCGGTGACGAGATCGCCCGGCTGTCCACGGCCCTGGCCGACTCCCAGGAGCGGGCCGAGATCGCCCAGCATGAGTTCGAGGTGCTGCGGGAATCCGTCGGAGCCCTCGACGAGTCCGAGGTCGGACTGGACGAGGCCCACGAGGAGGCCGAGGCCGCGGCGGAGGCCGCCGCCGACCGGGTGCGGGCGCTGACCGAGAAGGTGCGCGAGCTGCGGGGGGAGCAGAGTTCCCTCCGGGCCCGCGCGGAGGCGCTCGCGATGGGCCTGGACCGGCGGGACGGGGTCGGCTCCCTGCTGGCCCAGGCCTCGCGGCTGCCCGGCCTGCTCGGGTCGGTTGCGGCGGTGCTGACCGTCGAACCGGGCGCCGAGGCCGCGTTGGCCGTCGCCCTCGGACCGGTGGCCGATGCGGTGGTGATGGACGGTGTGGACTCCGCCGTCGAGGCGATCTCGCTGCTGCGGGAGGAGGAGGGCGGTCGCGCCGGCCTCCTGCTCGGCGGTGCTGCGCCGGTGGACCGGTCCGGTTGGCCCGAGTTGCCCGCGGGTACCCAGTGGGCGGTCGACCTGGTCCGCGCCCCCGAGGCCCTCACCGCAGCCTTGACCCGGGCCCTCGACCGGGTTGCCGTCGTCGCCGACCTCGCCGCGGCCGGCGCGGTGGTCGCCGCAGCCCCCGGCGTCCGCGTGGTGACCCGTACCGGCGACCTGCTCGGCGCGGACTGGGCGGTCGGCGGCAGTGCCGGGAAACAGTCCGTGATCGAGATCCAGGCGGCCGTGGACGACGCCGAGACCCGGCTGGCCCAGGTGAGCACCGCGTTGGAGGAGACCGAGGCGGCGCTGTCCGGTGCCCGCGAGGAGGCCCAGCTGAGGGGGCGTGCCGCCGAGGCATCGTTGGAAGCCCTGAACCAGAGTGATGCCCAGCTCTCGGCGATCGGCGAACAACTCGGCCGGACCGGTGAGGCGGCCCGTTCGGCGAGCGCCGAGGCCGACCGGCTGCTGAAACAGCGGGAGGCCGCCCAGGACTCGCGGGAGCAGCACCGACTCTCGTTGACCGAGTTGGAGAATCGGCTGCACGCCGCCCAGTCGGAGGAGAGCCCGACCGCCGTCGACTCCACCGAGCGGGATATCGCCGCCGAGGAGACGGCTGCGGCGCGACAGATGGAGATGGAAGCACGGCTGGTGCTGCGGTCCTCGGAGGAGAGGGCCAGGGCATCGGCGGGGGCCGGGGAATCCCTGCGCCGTACCGCCCGCGCCGAGCGGGAGGCACGCGCCCGGGCCGAGACTGCGCGGGCCCGACGGGCGGTGTCGGCTGCCGTGGCAGGCAAGGTCGTCGAGTGGGGGCAGCGCACCCTGGCCGAGTTGGAGGCCTCGCTGGCCGAGGCCGCGGCCGAACGGGACACGGCCAGCGAATTCCGGGCCGAGGCCGAGCAGGCGGTGTTGGCCGCCCGGACGCTGCAGAGCGGACTGACCGCCGAATGGGAGAAGCTCAACAACGCCGCCCACCGGGACGAGTTGCAGCGCGCCCAGCAGCTGATGCGGATCGAGCAGTTCGTCACCCGGATGACCGACGAGTTCGCCGTCACACCCGAGGAACTCGTCGCCGAGTTCGGCCCCGAGGTGCCCGTACCGCCGACCCAGGCCGAGATGACCGAGTACGAAACCGCCAAGGAGCGCGGGGACACCGTCTCCGCACCGCAGCCGACGCCCTTCGACCGGCCGGAGATGGAACGCCGGGCCAAACGCGGGGAGCGGGACCTGTCCCTGCTCGGCAAGGTCAACCCGTTGGCGCTGGAGGAGTTTGCGGCGCTGGAGGAGCGACATGTGTTCCTCTCCACCCAGTTGCAGGATCTCAAGGACACCCGCAAGGATCTGCTGACCGTTGTCGCCGAGGTGGACGAGAAGATCCTCGAGGTGTTCACCTCGGCCTTCCACGACGTCGCACGGGAGTTCGTCACCGTGTTTGCCACCCTGTTCCCCGGCGGCGAGGGGGAGCTGGTCCTGACCAACCCGGCCGACATGCTGACCACCGGTATCGAGGTGCACGCCCGGCCGCCCGGGAAGAAAGTCAAACGGCTGTCCCTGCTGTCCGGCGGGGAGCGCTCGCTGACCGCGGTGGCGATGTTGGTGTCGATCTTCCGTGCCCGGCCCAGCCCGTTCTACATCATGGACGAGGTCGAGGCGGCGTTGGACGAGACGAACCTCAACCGTCTGGTGGGACTGCTGACCGAACTGCGCGATTCCAGTCAGCTGATCATCATCACCCACCAGAAATTCACCATGGAATCCGCCGACGCCCTGTACGGGGTCTCGATGCGCGGGGACGGGATCACCCAGGTGATCTCCCAGCGGATTCGTGGTGTGGTGTCCGCGCCGACCGGGATCGCCGCTCCCTGATCCGCTTCTGCCGCGCTTGTTCTTGACGTCGAGTGCCTGTGCCGCGCTCCTTCTCGACAATCGCGCTGCTTGTTTCGCGCGCGATAGTCGGCACAAAGCGCGGTCACCGGGGTTTCGGTGCAACCGGTCGATCAGGCTTTCCGTCCTCTCCGGTAATGCCCCCGGGAATTTCAGGAGTCGACATGTTTCGAATCAACAACAACCGTGCCGCTGGTGCGGTCCTGGCCATCTCCGCGCTGCTGGTGACCGGCTGCGGTTCTTCGGAGGTCGGCCCAGAGGCTATTGTTCTCGACTCCTCCGCTCCGCCTTCGGCAGTCTCACCCTCCGCTCCCGCCCCGGAACCGGGAAAGGTTCAACCCTTGCGTTCCGAGGCCGCTCGAGGCCCGGCCGCAAACCCGGTGAAGGCCGGGGAAGTGATGACGGATTTCGGGACCGCAATTCTCGCCGAGGTGGACAAGAAGTCCGATGCCGCCAATGTCGTCGTGAGCCCGTACTCGATCTACACCGTGCTCGCCATGGTGGACCAGGGTGCCAAAGGGGAGACCGCTGCGCAGCTGGAGGACCTGTTGGGAGCCGATACAGCCGGGCAACAAGGGGTTGTCACCGCTGTTGATGCCGGAATGGCCGCTGCGTTGGCGGCGGGCAAGGACGCCGAGTCCCAGCTGATCGCGCAGGGCGGTGCTGGCGATCAACCGGCCACCGCCAGACCCTTCGCCTTTGACGTGGCCAATTCCCTCTGGGCACAGCCGGGTCTGGGGATCAAGCAGGAGTTTCTCGACGCGATGGCGGCCGGGTTCGGGGTGGGCATGTACGAAACCGATTTCGCCTCCGATCCGGAGAAGGCCAGGGCGGTGATCAACGCCTGGGTGTCCGAACACACGGCGGACCTGATCCCGGAATTGATCCCCGAGGGGGTCGTCACCGTTGACACCGTGCTGGCCCTGGTGAATGCGATCCACTTGTCGGCCCCCTGGGCAGCCGGATTCCAGGCCAGTGGTCTCGCCCCGTTCACCGCACCCTCCGGTGTGGTTCAGGCCGCCACCATGTCGGTGACGCGGCCCTTCGGATATGCCGAAGGTGATGATTGGCAGTCGGTCTCGGTGCCGTACCAGGGAGGCGAGTTGGCCATGACGGTGGTGCTGCCCGCCGTCGGTGCCTGGGACAAGGTCGGCACCGAACTGCCTGCAGTGTTGGCACGGGCCACCACCACCTCCGGCTCAGGCGACATCCGTCTGACCATGCCGAAATTCACGGTCGACACTGCGGCCGATCTCGTGCCGGTGATGGCTGTGCTGGGTGTCCGCGACCTGTTCGGTGCGGAGGCGGATCTGTCCGGGATCGCCGGCGGGCCGGGGGACATCACCGGCAGCGCGCTGGTCCACCAAGCGGTGGTCGCGGTGGACGAGGACGGCACCGAGGCGACAGCCGCGACGGCCTTCCTGGCCGAGATATGGAGCTTGAAGTCGGTCGACCACGAGGTGACCGTCGACCGCCCCTTCTATTTCGTCATCCACGACACCACCACCACTGCGCCGCTGTTCATCGGGCAGATCACCGATCCGACTGCCTGAGCAGGTCATGTCGACAAGAAGTGCGGTCTGACGGAACGGTCAAAAGTTTTTAAGAACTTTCTGTGGATCACATGCAACCCCCAGTCATCACACACCGTCCTCACCTCACTTGGACCCCGAATCTTTCTGGAGTGGCAGTGCGGCGCAGTCGACAGAGGAACACCGTTGTCGCGGTGCTTGCCGTCATGTCGCTGTTGACTGCCGGATGCGGGTCCGCCGGTGAACCGCAGGCCGCGCCCACACCTGTGTTGCTCTCCCCGGGAGAGGTCCAGCCTTTGCGTTCGGAGGCCGGCCGCGGGCCGGCGGCCGATCCGGTTGAGGCCGGGAAGGTGATGACGGCCTGGGGGACTGCCGTGCTGGCAGAGGTCGACCGGGGCACCGCCGAAGCGAACATCGTGCTGAGTCCGTACTCGGTCTATTCGGTTCTGGCCATGGCCGGGCAAGGTGCCGCCGGGACCACCGCTGACCAGCTCAATGAGGCCCTGGGTGGCGATCCGGCGGGGCAGCAGCGGAATGTCACCGCGGTCGACGCCGGAATGGCCTCTGCCCTTGCCGCAGCCAAGGAGTTCGACTCGCTGGTGGCCGGGGAGAATGTGAAGAGCGGTGAAAGACCTGCCGCGGGCTCCTTCTCCCTCGAGGTGGCCAATTCCCTGTGGGCCAGGCCGGGCCTGGGAATCCGGCAGGAGTTCCTCGATGCGTTGGCCGCCGGGTTCGGGGTGGGCATGTACGAAACCGATTTCGCCGCCGACCCGGAGAAGGCCAGGGCGGTGATCAACGGCTGGGTGTCCGAGCGCACCGGGAAGCTGATCCCCGAATTGATTCCCGAGAACGGGTTGTCTGCGGATACCGTCCTCGCCCTGGTGAATGCCGTGCACCTGCGGGCAGCCTGGGCGCAGGAGCTCTCCTCGCCCGTTGCCGAGCCCTTCCAGACCCCGACCGGACCGGTCCAGGCCAAGATGATGAGCAGCTTCGGAGGATTCGGATTCGTCAGAGGCGCTGACTGGCAATCGGTCTCGATCCCCTACCAGGGCGGGGGTCTGGCAATGACCCTCGTCCTCCCGGCGGAAGGTGGATGGGACCGGGTGGGCGCGGACCTTGCCGCCGTGATCAGCGCGGCGACAGCATCGACCACCTCCGGTTACGTCAGGCTGCGGATGCCGCAGTTCACGGTCGACACCGCGGCCAACCTGACGTCGGCGATGGAAGCCCTCGGCGTCACCGACCTTTTCGACTCCTCGGACCTGTCCGGGATAGCCGGAGAGCCCGGCAAGCTGAGGGTGAGCAACCTGATCCATCGGGCCGTCATCTCCGTGGACGAACACGGCACCGAGGCCGCTGCCGCCACCGCCTTGTTGACGACGGAGGAGGTATCGGCCCCTGAGGTGGACCTGGAGATCACCTTCGACCGGCCGTTCTACTTCGTCGTCCACGACACCACGACCAACGCGCCACTATTCATCGGTCAGATCACCAACCCAGTGGTCTGACCGAGCTGGGGAGGGGGTGTGCGGGTCTGCGCACGGTTGGAATCCAAGTAGGCACACTTGGTCCGCCGGGCGCAGACCCGCACAAAATCCCTCCTTCCCCGCCGAGCGGACCCCCACACCCCAGTTTGTGGGGTGTCACAGTCCGCTCGCGGGAAAAGCAGGGGCCCGCAGGCGCTGGGGGACTGCCTCCGGATGTCAGGCGGTGCCAGGTGGCTGAAGAAGTTCCGACCCTGGTTGGACACAACAGAGGGTCAGCCTCGTTGTATCCAGTGGGACGACCTCACATCGGCAGGTCGCTGTCGAGTGAGGACCACGGATGGAGTTCGACGAGTTCGCGGACGAGTACCTGTTCAAGTTGACACGTTTCGTCGGAGTTCTGACCGGCGACCGACAGGCCGCCCACGATTTGACTGTCGACGTTCTCCTGAAGCTGTCGAACAAGTGGTGGTTGGTACGAGATGTGCGTGATCCGCTCGCGTACGTACAAAAGGCCCTGGTGAGACACTATCTCGACGATCGACGTCAACAGCAGGCCCGGATCCGGAGAGATGTTCGGGCCGCACAGTCGGTTCCGGTCTCTGCCGCTGACGCCTCATCTCAGATCGCTGAACGTGATCTCGTAGACCGTGCGTTGGCCGCCTTGCCTCCCCAGCAGCGTGGGGCGCTGGTGCTGCGCTACTACCTCGACCTTCCCGATCTGCAGATCGCCGGCTTGCTGGGCTGCTCCGTCTCGACGGTCCGATCTCACCTGTCCCTTGCTGCCGCGAAGCTTCGCGGTGACAACAGCTTGCTTCGAGAAAGGGAATGAACCCATGGATATCCGCGATCGATTGATGGAACTCGAAGTGCACGCACCGGATCCCGAAGAAGTCCGCCGAGTCCTCGCCGAGCGACGGACCCAGTCTCGGAGGCGGGTCCGACTTCTGTCGATCGTTGGTGTGGCAGCCGCTGTGTGTGCCATTGCCGGCGGCACGATCCTGGTCTCCACCCGGACGTCCGGCGACCAGAACCGGGCCGCGGCTCTCCCACCGGCTTCTCAATCGGTGCACGCAGGCCCCGCGAGCGGCCCGGTTGTCTACAACTCCATGGACGGCTGGACGTGGGAGAAATCAGACCTGTTCTCGCCGATCATGAACGACATCGGCAAGGCCGGACTGAGGGACCAGACCGGTGGGTTCGCCGTTACGTCGGTCAACTACTTGACCGACACCGGCCTGGTCTACTGGCACGGGGAGATGTCCCAGGAAGCACGACAGATCATCACCGCGGCCGCAGCGAGAGGCATTCACATCGAGCAGGTTCAGGTGCCGTTCGGTGAACGACAACTCGTCGACGCCGTGTCGACCGTCGACGCGGCGTTCCAAGCGGCAGGGATCGCCGCAGAGCCAGTCGGACTTGATGATTCGTACTCCGGATTGCTCGTAGCCGGACAGACGGTCCTGGACGACCAGGGTCTCCAGCAGCGGGCCAGGGCTGTTGCCGAGGCCGCAGTACCCGGGATCAAGCTCTCGTTTGTTCCGCTGGACGACGCCGCTGCCACGAACTTCCTGCAACGTGTCACGCGCCCCCCAACTCTGCCGACCCAGTGAGTGTTGCCCACCTGGCTCGCCACCCGGGCTGCTGCTCGAACGAGCGTCAGCCCAGGTGGTGAGCCAGCTGGGCGGAATCAAGTACCGGTGATCTAGTAGATCACGCCAGCAGGGGTGAGTAGTCCCACGCTCGTTCCGAGGCGTTGCTCAATGCTGCTGTAGGCGGTGGCGTAACCCTTGTTGTAGCACGTCTTCGCTATGTTCGAGAAGGAACCAGTGCATGGGACAGGATTACTGCCCAAGGAGATGAGACCGGAGACGTATTCAGTGTTGTTCGGGTAAGTCCGAATGAGTGGCGCGCCGCTGTCTCCTGGGGCGACCATCGCGCTGTTGTCTGTGGTGCTGACCGGGTAAACCCACATGTAGCGCGCGGGGCCCGCGCCTCCTCCGTTCTTCAATACTGGCCCCCCGGTTCGCTTTATGTGGCAGCGCAGCCCGGTCAATTCACCGGACAAGCAGACTTCATCCGAGGTGGGAAGCAACTCCCATCCGCCGATCTGCCGTAGACTTGCGGCGTACCAGTCGCCCCACCAGTACTGCGGTGAGCCCTTGTCCTTCTGGAACCGGAAAAGCGTTGCATCGAGGCGTGTCTCGTTGCCGCCAATGCCCACGATGACTTTGTCTGTGTTGAGTTCTCCCCACAGCGTTTTCGTCCACCTGTTGATCCCGGTGCCTGTGCCGATTACGTGGTCCCCAAGCTTCTCAAAGATTCCGTTGTACAGGTAATGATCGTTCGAGTATTCGGTGCAGTGTGCCGCAGTCAGAAGATAGTCGTAGTCTCCCGGAGCCCGCATCACGACGGCGCCCGTGCAGGATCCATAGCCATATGAGGCATCCGGGTTGCTGACGGCGCTGATCCTGAGGGCCATCCCCCCGTGGAACGGCGATGGCGTGGCGTCATCCCAACGGTTAAGTAACGGGACATTTACTTCGATATCGTTCTCGATGACGAATGGAATGCCGGGAGCGGCCCTACGTACGAGAGCAGATGCGCGCTGCACGGTCAGGCGTCAGATCTCGTATCCCTACCGCCAAACCTGAGTAGCCGAAGTTGGGGCCGATGCTGGTCAAGTCCATCAAATGAGCTCGGTCAGCTGCATCTCCGACAGCCATCGACGCATCGGTGAGCGCGCGCACCCCGTAGTCCGTCTCAACCTGTTCTATGTCGACACCTTCGGCCGCTGCCTCGGCGACCAACCTCTTGGCCTCTCGAGAGAGCTCGCCATGCCAATAGACCAGTCCGGTGTTGGTCAGGTAGTTGATCGAGATGTCGGCGAAGCCTCCGGCTGGATCCTTCAGGCCGGCTTTACCTATCTTGTCCATGATCGGCGAGATCAGGTCCGAAGCCTCCCTCGTCCACCCGTCACTTGCGTTATAGACGACATCACCTGCTAGAAGTTTGTGCGTTCTGGGAGTCGAGTCGGCCTGCGAGGCCGGTGCTGCGGGCCAGGTCTGCCCGAGGACCAAGACGGCGGCAAGCGCCAGTGCAGTCCTGGTCCTTCTCGTTCTATTCCTTGACGACATGAACTCTCCTAGTCGGTGGCCGACCCAGGGACGCTGATCAGAAATGACACGGTCTCCGTGGTATCCCTGTAGGTCCGCGACGGCTCTTGCAATGGCCTCAAACATGTTCGTGTTCCGGATATTTGCATCCTCGGGAACGCAAGTTGGAGCGACGCAACCGGAAGTAGTGGCGAAGCCAGCAGTGCCGGGCCGCCTGGCGTGAGACTTGTTCTGCCGTGTGTCGGCACGAGCGCTTCCTGGCCTTCTTCGATGGAGACTCCCGCCTGTGGATGGTCCAACCTTGCCGAGTCGAAGGCGGCGGCAATTGGCTGCTGGAGGATCCTGCGCCCGTGCTATCCCCCAAGATGTGTCGATCCGAGGAGGTCTTCGATCGCCTCGACTGCGTTCCCGTATAGCAATGTATACAGGGCATTGGGGGGTCGTCAAGATCTTGCGTGACGGGGCGCGACCGCGAAAACGCAGCATCGGTCCGGTGGGTACCTCCTTCCTCGCCGAGTGGACCCCCACACCCCGGTTTGTGGGGTGTCACAGTCCGCTCGCGGGAAAAGCAGGGGGCCTGCGCAGCTCCTCAGTCCGGCCCGGCCCGTCGCAGGCCCACCGTCAGCCCGACGACGGCCGCGGCCCCCAGGAGCAGGCCGAACACGGGCAGCACCTGATTCCACGGTATGACGAGCGGCGTGCCGGACGGTGTCAGACGCAGCACGGATATCAGCAGGCCGCAGATCAGGCCGAGAACGATGCCGGTGAACGTGGGGATCAGCAGGGTGAGGACACCGACCAGCGTCACCTGGTGGAGATTCATCCCCAGATCCCCGAGCTGCCGGCGGAATCTGCGTCTTTCGCCGGAGGCGACGAAGCCGCCCAGCACCACCGACACCACGGCCAGGGCAAGGCCGAAGGCGACGGACAATCGTGGGACGACATCGCTCTTCTCGAGCGGGCCCGTGTCGATACGGACATCACTGGGCAGGATGCCGTGGATGAGGGCAGCGGCCCGGATCTCCTCGATCCTGTTGGCAGCGTGCGGTATTCGATAGTCCACCCGGGTGACCGCAGTGCCCGGCGGCAGGTCCGCGGCTGCCAGCACGACCGCACCCACCGCGGCGGCACTGGAACGTGAGACCTGCTCGGAGATGTCCCGGGCAGGCATGGTGAAGGGTGTGCTGTCACCATCCAGCTGGACCTTCCCGTTGACGACGACGCCGCCACGTTGCAGCAGCAGTACCCGGCCCTGCTCCAGCGCGGCGACATCCTCGGGGGACGGCTCGTACGCCGCCTGCCTCGTCAGGTCCGCCGGTGTCCGCAGCACCACCAGAGCCTGGGCGGAGGTCGGAAAGTCGATCGTGACGGATGCACCCTCCTCGTCGTCCGCGGTGAGTGTGAGCTCCTGCCGGGGCACGGCCGGCGCGCCCGCTGCGGCCTGCAGGTCGGCCAGAGCGTCGTCGTCCAGGGCCAGATCGTGTGTGTTGATCCGCACCTGGCCGTCCGGGAGATCACCGACGTAGGCGGCGATCTCGCGGGAGCGGAAGGAGGCCTGGGTGGTCAGGATTCCGACGGGGACCAGCAGCCCGATGACCGCCAGACCGGCGATCGTGGCCGACCGCCCGCGGTCGCGTGTCACCCCCAGCCCGGAGAGCAGGACAGTCGGGCGGCCGAATCGGGCGAGGGCGGCGATCAGGTCCATCAGATCGGGGACGGTGCTGAGCACCAGGACCGAGAACACCAGGCAGGCCAGGACGGAGCTGAGGCCGTCGCTACCCGTAGCCGACAGAACTACGTACGTGGTCACCGCCGCCAAGGCCTGCGCTACCCGCCGCAGTACCGGGCGGCGGGCGCGATAGGGAACCGAATCCACGGACGGCCTGGACCCGGCATCCTGTGCCATGTCCCGTGCGATCGCCCGGCCACCCCACAGCCCCATTCCCGTCCCGACGGCCAGCACCACCAGGACCAGGCTTGTGACGGCGGCCAGGGGGACACTTCGGTCGGACACCGTGCGGCCGGCGAAATCTGCCACCGGGGCCGAACCCACCAGCCCCAGGACCACACCGACGACGCTGCCGGCGACGGCCGCGGGAACGAGCACCACCAGATGCGCCATCGTCACGATGCGGGTGAGCCGCTCTTCTGCCAGACCGAGAGCGCTCAGCAGGATGAAATCCCTTCGCAGCCTGCGCATCCGGAGCAGCAGGCCGGCGCTGACCAGCAGGGCGAAGGTGAGGAGGGCGGGTGCAAGCAGCAACCCGGGGTTTCTCAGGTAGATCGGATCGGACTCGGGGATGTCGCTGCGGAACATCGCGGTGTCCACCTCGCCGAGGGCAGGGGAGCGACCGCCCGGGATCGGGTCGACCAGCAGCCAGTCCGATCGGGAGATCCCGGATTCGACGTACTCGCCGATGTGCAACCTCGACCAGGTGCCGGAAGCGGCAACGATGACCCGGGATCTGGTGTCGCTCCGCACCCGGACCACGGCCGTGACGCTGACCGAGGTGCTGTCGTCGAAGGCGAGCTGTACCGCGTCTCCTGCAGCCACGTGCAGCGAATCGGCGAGCGGTTGGGACAGGGCCACCTCCCCTGCCGTCGCCGGCCATCGCCCGGCGACCAGCTGGACAGCGGGTTCCAGCCGTTCGAAGGGTGCGGTCGTCTCGAGGAGATAACCCTGCTGGGCCGTCCGACCGGAGCGGATGGGCACGTCGAAGACATCCAGCCGAGTCCCGGTCACCTCGACGGAGGGGTCGATCCGGGCCTCGGCGTGTTGCAGCCCTGCTGCGGTGTCCACTTCGTCCACCACACTGATCGCCGCCCAGTGGCCCTGGGTTGCCAGGGCGACCCGTTCAGCCGTCGTCGGAGTGATGGCACCACTGATGACGACTCCCGCGACCGACAACACCACGGGCAGGAACACCAGGAGGGCGAGCGCGACGGTACGACCGCGGCCGGCGAGTGCCACCACCACGGCCAATCGGGTTTCCAGACCGGCACCGGACCTGTCCCGCTCAGTGGAGGCAGCCATCAACGATCTCCACCACCCGGTCGGCCTGATCACCGACGGCGGGATCGTGGGTTGCCGCGATGACCGTGCACCCGCGGTGGGAAAGGTCCCGCAGCATGGCCACCACCAACGCGGCCGTGTGTCGATCGAGGGCCCCGGTCGGTTCATCGGCCAGGACCAGCGGTTTCCGGGAGATCATGGCGCGTGCGATGGCCACCCGTTGGCGTTGGCCGCCGGACATCTCGCCGGGGAATCGGTCGGCCAGTCCGTCCAGTCCGATGTCTTCCAGGGCCCGCCGTGCTCTGGTCCTGGCCGCGGTGAACCGAGTTCCGGTCAAGGCGAGTGGCACTGCCACGTTTTCTTCGGCAGTGAGGCTGGAGATCAGGTTGTATTCCTGGAATATCACCGAGGCGGTATGTCGTCGGTAATAAGCCCGATCTGCCCTGTCGGCCACGGACAGATCGGTCCCGCAACACATTGCGGAGCCATGTTGCACGGAAATGAGTCCGGCCAGTATTCCGATCAGAGTGGATTTTCCGCTTCCGCTCACCCCTTTGACCACCACCATTTCCCCCGGGGCGACGTCGAGGCTGAGGCCTCGAAGGGCATGGACCGGTCCGGTCGGGGAATCGAAGGTGTGTGACAGGTCCTGCAGGACGACGCCGGTGGTGGGCAGGTGGGTCACGTGAGCAGCCTTCGACTCGGAATGCGCCCGGTGATCCGAAGGGCGAGAACGTTGTGGGACAGCAGATCTCGCGCCATCAGCAGGTGGAGGATCCGGAGGTGATCCTCATGATCGATATCTCGTCGTTCCACGTGTCGCCCACGTAGGAGAGTTCCTCGTTCTTCCGCAGGCAGATGTAAGAGCTTCCCACAGCGCCCCAGAAGTACTGGGTGTCGTGGCTGTTCCTGTTGTACACCGATGATGTCTCGTCATTGGTCAGGCTGGTGAACCCGTAGGTTCCGGGCTTGTTCCGATTCATGATCAGGCCCCAGAAATGCGCATCCTCGAAAGCGCAGGCGAAACCGGCGGTGCACTCCGATTTGTTGGAGGCGCTGGCGAAGTCCGTCCCGGACAACAGCAGCGTCGCAGCGACGATTGCTGTCGCCAACCAGTGCCGTACTCGTTTCATGGCATTCCTGTCCGTCGGTGAACCGGCCTTCCAAAGGAGCATGTGAGGGCGTCGTTGACGGGATGAGGATGTGCTCGACCACCCGCCCCTTGCTCCCCGTATGCACTGTATACATGGCAATTCGAGTCGTCAACAGGAACGTGACAGCGTGTGGTGAGGTGGTGCCGGTGCCGGTGCCGGTGCCGGTGCCGGTGCTTCGTGTTGCCGCGCCGCGAGTGGACTCCCACACCCCATTTCCTAGGGTGTCACAGTCCACTCGCGGGGAGGGTGGGGTGGGTGTTACGCCCAGGGGCCGACGCCCGCGCTCCACTCCCGGATCTCGACCCCGGGCACCAGACCGGCGAGGACGAACGGATCCTGCGCCAGCACCGCCGTCACCTCGGCCTCGGATTCCGCCCGCAGCAACAGCAAGGCCCCGGGGGCACCGGCATCGGAGTAGGCACCGGCGGCCAGCACGACCCCGGATTCCAGCAGATCGCCCAGGAACGCGCGGTGGGCCGGGCGATGGGTGTCCCGATCGGCGGATCGGTCGTCATAGGTGTAGAAAACTGCGAAAGCGGCCACGAGATCTCTCCGTCAGGGGTACGAATCGGCGTACAGAACTTTTTCCACGCTAGCCCAGTGCACCGGGTCGGCCGACAGGACCCGGCCGGAACGCCCTTTGCAGGCGACCGCCGAGAAACAGGAGCGACCATGAGAACCACACACTCCCGCCGAGCGGCCGTCATCGGCTGCGCGCTGCTCGGGGCCGTCACCGCGGCCTGCGGCAGTTCGGTGCCAGGCCAGGCCGGCCCGGTGAGCACCACCAGTACGGCGACCAGTCCGACGACCACGGACGACGTGGTGAGCACCGACCCGGCCGTGACCACCAGCGGCTCGGTGCCCACCCCGATCACCGATGGTCTGGTGGTCGCCGACGTCGCCAGGATGCAACCTGGCGACGGGGGGACCGCCGGATCGGTGGTGAGCGCGGTCGGCAGCCACCTCTTCCGCGACACCCGAACCCCGAGCGAGAACTCGGTGATCAGCCCGTATTCGATCTACGTCGCCCTGTCGATGACGGAGGCCGGCGCAGGCGGGAACACCGACGCACAGCTGCAGACCTTCCTCGGCGACCCTGATCCGGCCGCGTCGGTGACCGCTGTCGACGCGGCGATCGCCGAAGCCGTGCGGGAGAGCAACGAGGGCCTGCCGACCGGGAGCACGGCGAAGGGCAGCGTCGTCGAATCGGCGAACAGCCTGTGGACGCAGCAGGGGCTGGCCGTCAAGCCGGACTACCTCGCCGCTCTGGGTGCAGGTTTCGGGACCGGGATGTTCCAGACGGATTTCGCCGGGGATGCCGCCGGCTCCCGGGACCGGATCAACGGCTGGGTCGGCGAACGCACCCACGACCTCATCCCGGAGCTGCTCGGCAAGGACGACGTCAGCGACCAGACCAAGGTGGTCCTGGTGAATGCCCTCTACCTGTCGGCCCAGTGGGACAAGGCCTTCCACCAGACCGCCAAGGGCGACTTCCACGACCCTGACGGCCAGGCCACGTCCGTGCCGATGATGTCCGCCTCCGGCTCCTACGGGTACGCGTCGGGCAAGGACTGGGAATCGGTGTCCATCCCGTACCGGGGGGACGGCCTGGCGATGACGATCATCCTTCCGGCCGAGGGGGAGTTCGAGAAGGTGGCCGGATCCTTCGACGCGGATCTGCTGGCTGCGGCGACGGCCGGTGATTCCTCGGGGAAGATCGACCTGACCCTGCCGCCCTTCACCGCAGGCAGCCGGGCCGACCTGGCGGAGCCGTTGATCGGGGCCGGGGTCACCGATCTGTTCGACCCGGGCACGGTGGACCTGTCCGGGGTGACGGGAGAGCCGGGGGAGCTGGTGGTGACCAGGGTGATCCACCAGGCGATCGTCGAGGTCGACGAGAACGGGACCACCGCCGCGGCGGCCACCGCCGTCACCGCCGAGTCCGGCTCGGCCCCCAACCCGGATCCGCCGAAGGAGTTCGTGGTGGACCGGCCGTTCTTCTTCGTCATCCACGACACCACGACGAACGCACCGCTGTTCCTCGGTCAGGTCGTCGACCCGACCCAGAGCTGACCTGTTCCCGCGCACGTTGTTGCTCCTCGCGCACGTAACTTCGCGCGCGAGGACGAAAACCGCGCGCGGGAACGGCTTTCAGTCACTGTGCGAGGATGTCCAGCGTCAGCTGCGCCTGCGTCCGATGCTCCACGGGGAGGGCCCGCCAAGCCGGGTGCGCAGCGGTCAGATGGGTGGTGAGCCCGGCGATACGGCGTCGGTCCGAGCCGGCGAACTGAGCACGTTCGGCGAACGGATCGTCGATACAGGCAAGCAACGCGGCGGCATCGAACAGGTGGCGCTCGCGGTCACGGGAGTCGCTCGTATGAGCGGCCGCCTTGAGGATGAGCGCCCCGAACGGGCGCGGCACCGAGATCGTCGTGGTCGTGCCCGGGACGATTTCGAGCCGCGCGTTGATCGTGCGGCGTAGCGCCTGCGTGCCACCTTGGATTCGGATCATCTCGTGGCCGCGGAGCTTTTCGACGACCCGCGGTGAGGGATGGTCGGCTATCAGGACGTCGACCTGTTCTTCTGGCGCTCCGGCGACCAGATCGACGACGGTGGTGCCGCGAACGAAACGGTGCGCGGTCGTGTTCCGCCGGTCGATGCTCGGCTGGAACCGGTAGCCGAGCGATTCCAGTGCGGTGGCGACTGCGTTCGCTGCGCCGCGCATGGTCTCGATGTGGAGGACGATGTCGACGTCGTTCGTCGGACGGACGATGCCCAGCCTGTGATGGATGGTGTGGAGTTGGCTCATCAGGCCGCCGACGAGTGTCCAACTCGCGGCTGGGAGCACCTGGGCCAACTCCGCGACGCCGGGCCACGGCGCGGGCCAGCCACCCGCCGCCGAGGCCACCTCGATGGTCGGGCGACCGACACTTCCACCAGTGCTCACCGGTACGCGTCCAGCAGTTCGCCCAGTAGTGCCCGGCCGACACCCCGTACGCGGGGGTCGGTGCTGGTGCCGGCATCCAAGGCCGCGACGACGGAGGTGTCCACAAGCTCACGGACCTGGCGGAAGTCGAAGCCCGTGGTGCGCAGAGTCACGGGTCCGCTTGTATCGGGTCGCAGCCCGAGCGCGCGCACGAGCTCGGACAGCTCCGTCTCCGCGAGATAGCCGTCGACCCCCTCGGCGACGGCATCGGTGATGCCGATGCGACCGAGGTTGCTGCTGGTGAGCAGTTCATGCAGTCGGGGGAGAGCTGCCCGATGTGCCTGGAAGGAGTGGACCCGAGCGCGATCGCACAGTCGGGTCAGCAGTTCATCGGCCTCGGTTGTTCTGCGCAGAGTCTGGCGTAGCCGCGATGCCTGGGTGGGGCCGAGCCAATCGGCGTCATGGCCGGCGAGCAGTGCGACAGCGCCCCAGGCCGTGTGCTGTGCCCACACGCGAGTGCGCCCACGTCGATGTGAGTGGAGGTATCGATCGACCGAATCTCGGTCGATCAGCCCCCGCGCCACCCTGGTGACCGCTCCGGAATCGGCCAGGCGACGGGCGTGACGTGCCGACACCTCCAGGGTGCGCGCTGCCTCGCCGATCGTGAGGAACTCTCCGGAGTTCATGACAGCTAATGTCCCATAGCGGACTTGAACTGTAAAGAGCTGACCCGTGCCCGCGCACGTTGTTGCTCCTCGCGCACGTAACTTCGCGCGCGAGGACGAAAACCGCGCGCGGGAACGGGGGCCCGGAACGTGCGACGGCCCCGGCGAGCAGGTGCTCACCGGGGCCGTCGACGTCAAACCGATCACATCAGATCAGTGAACCGATCAGATGTCGTAGTACATCGCGAACTCGTGCGGGTGCGGACGCAGACGGATCGCGTCGATCTCCTCGCGCTTGATCCGGATCCAGGTCTCGATCAGGTCGGGGGTGAAGACGCCACCCTCGAGCAGGTAGCCGTGATCGGCTTCCAGGTTGTCGATGACCTCACCCAGCGAGGCGGGAACCTGCGGGATGTTCGCGGCCTCCTCCGGGGGAAGCTCGTACAGGTCCTTGTCGACCGGAGCCGGCGGCTCGATCTTGTTCTTGATGCCGTCCAGGCCGGCCATCATCATGGCGGCGAAGGCCAGGTACGGGTTGGCCGACGGGTCCGGGCAACGGAACTCCAGGCGCTTGGCCTTGGCGTTGGTCCCGGTCAACGGGATACGGATACAGGCGGAACGGTTCCGGGCCGAGTAGACCAGGTTGACCGGGGCCTCGTAGCCCGGCACCAGACGGTGGTAGGAGTTCACCGTCGGGTTGGTGAACGCCAGCAGGGACGGGGCGTGGTGCAGCAGGCCGCCGATGTAGTAGCGGGCCATGTCCGACAGACCGCCGTAACCGGACTCGTCGTAGAAGAGCGGCTTGCCGTCCTTCCACAGGGACTGGTGCGCGTGCATCCCGGAGCCGTTGTCGCCGAAGAGCGGCTTGGGCATGAACGTGACCGTCTTGCCCTGCTCCCAGGCGGTGTTCTTGATGATGTACTTGAACAACATCACGTCGTCGGCCGCGGCCAGCAGGGTGTTGAACTTGTAGTTGATCTCGGCCTGGCCGCCGGTGCCGACCTCGTGGTGTCCACGCTCGACCTCGAAGCCCATGCTGATCAGGTTGGCCGTCATGTCCTCGCGAAGGTCGGCCTGGTGGTCGTAGGGGGCGACCGGGAAGTAGCCGCCCTTGAACCGGGTCTTGTAACCCAGGTTCCCGCCGGCCTCCTCGCGGCCGGTGTTCCACCAGCCCTCCTCGGAGTCGACCTTGTAGAAGCTGCCGTTCGCCGTGGTGTCGAAGCGGACGTCGTCGAAGACGTAGAACTCGGCCTCGGCCCCGAAGAAGCAGGTGTCGGCGAACCCGGTGCTGGCGAGGAACTCCTCGGCCTTGCGGGCGACGTTGCGGGGATCGCGTGAGTAGGGCTGCAGGGTCAGCGGGTCATGAACGAAGAAGTTCAGCGTCAGCGTGCTGCGCTTGCGGAACGGGTCCAGGCGCGCCGTCGTGACATCCGGCAGCAGCGTCATGTCCGATTCGTGGATCGACTGGAACCCCTTGATGGAGGATCCGTCGAAGGCCATGCCGGCCGCAAGGGACTCGACCGTGACGGTCTTCGCGGGGACGGTGAGGTGGTTCATGATGCCGGGCAGGTCGCAGAACCGGATGTCGAGAACTTCGACATCGTTTTCCGCGATGTAAGCAACCAGCTCTTCTGAGGTGGAGAACACGCACGCGCTCCTTGTCGTCGGTGTATTGACTCGACCGAAATTAAGCGGAAGGTGTTGCTTTCGAGTCTCTGAATTGTTTCAGAACGGTTAACGAGTGGGTGGCGGAGGGTGACCTTCACCGCTCTGAGGGTGTGAGCCCCTCACCCGAGCAGTCCCAGAACTGCGGCCCCGGGAGTCGAACTAGGCTGATGGATGCCCCTATCCGGCCTACGGCGAGAGCGACACCCACGTGACGAGCAGTTCCAGTTCCGACCCCACATCCCTTCCTGGTGACGAAATGTACCCCGGATCCCGGTTCGGGTTGCCCCGCGACGGTGCCGGGTCGATGGCCAGCCTGGGCCTGCGGGCCGGTGCCTTCCTGATCGACATCACCGGATCGGCTCTGATCGCCTGGGCCTTCACCGCGCCGTACGCGCCGACCAACTGGAGCCTGCTGGTGTGGGCGATCATCACCGTCATCCCGATTGCGGTCTTCGGGCAGACCCCGGGGCAGGTGGTCGTCGGGATCCGGGTGGCTCCGCTGGGCCGCAAGTACGTCGGACTGTGGGCCGTGCCGCGCACGCTGCTGTGCTCGTTGATCGTTCCGGCCGTCATCACCGACTACGACGGGCGTGGGTTGCACGACCGCTGGTGCCGGACGGTGGTGGTCAGCACCCGCTGAGGCGGGTCGCCCGGCCGCAGACGCGGGTCGCCCGGCCGCAGACGCAGAACCGCGCTCCGCCCCGACTATCGCGCTGGATGCAGCAAGCGCGGAAGTCGGGAAGGAGCGCGGTCAGGGGTGGGGTGGGGTGCTCTATCGGCGACGGGCGCTGCGCTGCGGGGAGCGCATCTTCGCACCCTGCGGCATCGGGCCCTTGGGCAGACCGGCCTGGGGAGCGCGGCCGGCCAGCGCGGTCAGCTTGTTGTCCAGGGTGGTGACCTCGGCGGCCGAGATGTTGCGCGGCAGCTTGATCAGTTGACGGTTCAGCTTGGCCAGCGGGGTCTGGCCCTCTTCCTTGCCGATGATGATGTCGTAGATCGGCACCGATTCACCGACGATGCGGGAGGTCCGCTTCTTCTCCTGGGCCAGCAGCGGCTTGACCCGGTGCGGGGCGCCCTCGGCGACGAGGATGACGCCGGGGCGGCCGACCACGCGGTGAACGGCGTCCAGCTGGGTGGTCGCGGCCACGGCCGGGGTGATCCGCCACTTGCCACGCAGGTTGTTCTGCAGCGACCAGGCACCGGCACCCGGGGTGTCCTCGGCCTTCTTGTAGACGCTCGCCTGCACCCGCCGGGAGAACAGGATCATCGCGACCAGGGCGCCCAGAAGCACACCCATCGGGATGGAGAAGTAGATCGCGACGTCGAGCAGCAGGCTGAGCAGGACCCAGATCACCGCGGTGGTGACCAGGATCGCCAGGATCATGTAGGGGACAAGCTTCTTGTCCTCCTTGCGCTGCATCTGGAAGGCCTGCCAGATCTGGCCCCGCCGTTCCTTGCCCGCAGCTTTTTTGGCGACCTTGATCGCCTTTTTCTCCTCTTTGGTCGGTTTCCCGCTCTCAGGTGCCTTGGCCATACCAAAAGAATACGGCCCCGCGAGGTCCCTGAAGGACCGTCGCGGGGCCGTATCTCACATTCATGGCACAGGATCGACCCGGTATCACCGCCGGATCAGCGGTAACAGGCCGGGCGGGCCTGTCTAGACGGCGGTTTCCACCAGCTCGGAGGCCGGTGCCTGGCCGCGAGCCCGGCGGGCCTGCTGGCCCTGCCGGTACAGGGTGCCCGCCTTGTAGGAGGACCGGACCAACGGACCGGACATCACACCGGCGAAGCCCATCTCCTCGGCCTCCTGACGGAGCTCGATGAACTCCTGCGGCTTGACCCACCGATCGATCGGGTGGTGCCGCGGGGAGGGCCGCAGATACTGGGTGATCGTGATCAGGTCGCAACCGGCGTCGACGAGATCCTGCAGGGCCTCGACGACCTCTTCCCGCGTCTCGCCCATGCCCAGGATCAGGTTGGACTTGGTGATCATCCCGGCCTTGCGGGCCTGGGTGATCACGTCGAGGGATCGGTCGTACCGGAAGGCCGGTCGGATGCGCTTGAAGATCCGCGGCACGGTCTCCAGGTTGTGCGCGAAGACCTCGGGGGCCGAGTCGAACACCTCCTGCAGCAGGTCGGGGTCGGCGTTGAAGTCGGGGGTGAGGATCTCCAGCCCGGTCTTCGGCGCGTACTCGTGCACCTTGCGAACGGTCTCGGCCCACAACCACACACCCTGGTCGGGCAGGTCGTCGCGGGTGACGCCGGTGATCGTGGCGTAGTTCAGATCCA
Source organism: Nakamurella silvestris (assembly GCA_003576535.1). Classification (GTDB taxonomy): domain Bacteria; phylum Actinomycetota; class Actinomycetes; order Mycobacteriales; family Nakamurellaceae; genus Nakamurella; species Nakamurella silvestris. The sequence continues at coordinate 75,922 of QXCQ01000200.1, forward strand.
TGGTGCGGATCGACTCCGCGACCCGGCGCGGTTCGTCCCGGTCGAGGGCACCGGGCTTGCCGGTGTCGATGAGGCAGAAGTCGCAACGTCGGGTGCACTGGTCACCGCCGATGAGGAAGGTGGCCTCGCGGTCCTCCCAGCATTCGAAGATGTTGGGACAGCCCGCCTCCTGGCAGACCGTGTGCAGCCCCTCCCGTTTCACCAGTTGCTGCATGTTGGTGTACTCAGGGCCCGTTCGCATCCGGGTCTTGATCCACTCCGGCTTCTTCTCGATCGGGGTCTCGGCGTTCCGGACCTCGAGCCGCAGGAGTTTGCGTCCGTCAGGAGCCAGGCTTTTCGCCGGCCCCGTTGCACAACCTGTCACTTCGCCTCATTCGCCTTCCCGGCAGCATCGCCGGCCTTCTCCGATACCGCTTCCGCGGCCTTGTTCGCGGCGTTGCCGCCGCGGGTCACCGTGCGGCGGGTCGCCCCGGCCGCCTTGTCAGCGGCCTCCTTGGCCTTGTCGTCCGCCGCGTCCTTGATCTCTGCTGCCTTGTCGGCGGCGGTGTCCTTGGCCTCGGCAGCGGCGTCCTTGACGTCCTTGGCCTTGTCGGCCGCGGTGTCCTTGGCCTCTGCAGCCTTGTCGGCGACGGCGTCCTTGACGTCGGCAGCCTTGTCGGCAACGGCGTCCTTGACCTCCGCAGCCTTGTCGGCCACCTTGTCGGCGACGGCGGAGGCCTTGGTCGACACGGACTCGGCTGCCTTGGCAGCCCCGTCCTTGAGGTCACCCACGGCCGCGGTCACCTTGTTCTCGGCGGGGGACTTCGCGGCGGTGGGCTTCTCGGCTGCCCCACCGGCCGGCCGGTTGCTCGGGGCCGGGACGCTTTCCAGGGCGGGCAACGGCTCCCCGCGCACGGCCTTGACCGCAGCGGCGACGGCCGCGCTGAAGATCGCCAGCAGAAGGATGTTGCGCACCTTGTGCGACTTCTTCGCCGGTTTCTTGCCCGAGGCGACGGCGGCAGCGGCCACCAGGTTCGCCTTCATGGCCTTGATCTGCTTCTTCGAATCCGCGACGGCGGCCTTGCGCTGTTTCCGGGACTTGGCGACCAACGCCTTGCCCTTCTTCTGCGACCGATGGGTCAGCTCGATGGCCTTGGCCTCCGCCTGCTTGGCGATCTCGACCGTCTTGTTCTCGGCCTGCTTCGCCAGTCCCACCGACTTCTTGGCCGCGCGCTTGCGGCTCTTCTCCGCCCGGCGGCCCAGTTTCTCGGCCTGATCGGTCACCGCGTCGGAGAACTTCTCCACCAACGGCGCGACCGAGTGGCCGGCGGTGGCGACGGCGTGGCCTGCGGTGGAGGCGAGAGCGGCAACACCGTCCGCGGCCTTGGTGGCGGCGTGGCTCGTGGCATCCGCGACCTTCTCGGCGACGTCGGAGGCCTTGGTGGCGATGTCGTTGCTCAGTGAGGTGCTCATCGAATGCTCCTTCGTTCGTGGTTCATAGCCATGCTGCTCGGCGTCTTCCGGTCCTCGGTGACCGCAGAGGGAAAGGGTCGGCCGTTCGGTCGTTGTTGGTCTTCCGTTACCCAGGATTGTCCTTCGCAGTGCTCCGCCGTCACAGCGGGGGTCGGGGCAACGGCTGACATGTCCGGGGTGGGCTCAACTTCCCTGCAGGACCGGGTCGAGTTCCAGTCGAAGCCCCGACGCGGACACGGGCGACGCCGACGGGATCGACGTGGGGGTCGGGTCTGCCGGATACAAAGTGTCCTGGAGGACCTGGATCCGGCCGTCGAAGGCCTCGGTGAGCCGGGCCGCCATGAGCGGGAGGACCTCCTCGACGGTGACCTCGCGGCCCAGCTCCAGACTCAGCGAGCTGACACCGGCATCCGAGATCCCGCAGGGCACGATCCGGTCGAAGGCCGACATGTCCGGGTTGCAGTTCAGGCCGATCCCGTGGCTGGTGACCCCCTTGGCCACGCGGACGCCGATGGCACCGAGTTTGCGGTCAGGTCGCTTCTCGTCCGCCGGTACCCAGACCCCGCTGCGACCGGCGATCCGTCCGGCCCGCAGTCCGAGGTCATCGCAGAGAAGGATCAGGGCCTGCTCGAGCAGCCGGACGTACCCGACGACGTCGAAGGCCTCGGCCAGTTTGATGATGGGGTAGACCACCAGCTGGCCAGGTCCGTGCCAGGTGATCCGGCCACCGCGGTCGGCCTCGATGACGGGGGAGCCGTCATTGGGCAGGTCCTCGGGTTGGGTTCGTTTGCCGGCCGTGTACACGGAGGGGTGTTGCAGCAGGTAGACGGTGTCGGGTCCGGTGTCCGCGATGCGCGCGGTGGCTGCGTCGAGCTGCCACTGGCGGGCGGTCACGTAGTCGACCACACCTGCGTCGACAATCCGCAAGGGTTGGTTGCTCACACGCATAGGAACACGGTACGCCGCGGATGACCATGGTTGGGCGACGGCCGTACCTTCGCCCCGGACACCGGGGGCCCGGACCGCGGAAGGGGTGCGCCCGGGGGGAGGTCCGACCCGGGTCGGGGGCGGTGGTGGCAGCCGCCGCTCCCGCGCTGTGTGGACAACCCCGACCCGGCCAGGCCCGATCGTCCTACGATCCGGCCCATGACGATCCGGATAGGTGACTACCTCGCTGAACAGCCGTTGGCCCGTGGTTCCTCGGCGACGGTCTGGTCCGGCCGACACGTCCGCACCGGGCAGCCGGTCGCCCTGAAACTGTTCGATGTCGACGGTCGTGCGCAAGCGGACAGGGAGGCGGCGCTCGCGGCCGTGGTCGACCACCCGCACCTGGTGCCGTTGATCGGAGTCGTGGCGGACGGGAAAAATGTCGCCCTGGTCACAGGGCTGGCCGAGGGTGGGTGCCTGGCCGACGTGCTGGCGCAGCGCACCCTGCGCCCCGGTGAGGTGGTGACGATCCTGATCCCGCTCGCCGGAGTCCTGGCCCGCGCCCATGAACTCGAGGTCGTACACGGGGATGTGTCCGCGGGGAACGTCGTGTTCGAGCGGGACGGGCGACCGTTGCTCGCCGATCTCGGGGCGGCGCGGGCCGCCGCGGAGGTCTGTCGACCGGTGCACGCCACTCCCGGCTACGTCGCACCCGAGGTCGCCCGCGGACAGGTGCCGACCGCGGCCTCGGACGTCTTCTCGCTCGGCGCGGTGGCATTGCACTGCTTGACCGGCCGCCCGGCCTGGCCCGCGGAGGAGATCGAGGACGTGGTGGCCCAGTCCTTGGGTGGGCAGCTGCCCGACCCCGGCGAGGTGCCCGGGGCCTCTGCCGAGCTTCTCGCGGTGGTCCGCCGGATGCTGAGTCCGGAGGAGTCCGAGCGGCCGAGCGCCGTCTCGGTGGTGATGGACCTCCGGTTGGCCGATCGGCCGCTTCCGGTGGATCTGGGTGCCGGCGGTGATTCGGGTGCCGGTGATTCGGGTGCCGGTGGCTCGGGTGCCGGCGGTGATGGGGCCAAGGACCGGGCCGTCGGCACCAAAGCTGACCCGGCCGGCGACGGGCCGCTGCGGGCGGAGCCGGTTGCCGGTGTCGGTTCGCCGGGCGGGGGCAGCCGGATTGCGCAACCCGGCAGGCATTCCGGGCGGGTGCTCCCGCCGGTGGGCGTCTCGACGACGGGATCCGATGCGGACCCGGGCGGGCGGAGGGCGAGGGGAGGTCAGGTTGGCGCCGGGGATTCGGCCCGTTCGCTGGGTGCGGCCGGTGCTGTGGGTGCGGCCCGTTCGGTGGGTGCGGCCCAGCGGCGGATGGGTTCGGTCGCCGGTGCCGGTGACTCGGCAGAGGAGGGGGTCGGCCAGGGGCGAACGGTCGCCGTCGGTCACCCGGACCTGCGGGACCGGGTCCTGACCCGGCTGCGCCCGACCGGTGGATCCGACGGGGCGGCCGAGAGCTGGGATGGGCCGGGAGATGGGCAGACGGTGGGGGTGGGTGGCCGGCGGCGTCTACTGCGAATCGTCGGGACGAGTGCGGTCGCCGTGGCCCTGGCGGCCGGGGCGATCCTGGCAGGTTTGCGCTGGGCGGACAACGAGCAGGCTGCGCCGTCCTCGGTGGGGTCGGGTGGGCCCGAAAGCAGTTCCGGCACCGGGTCCGTGGCGTCCGGCGGATCCGCCCAGCCATCCGTGGTGACTACCCCGCAAGCTGTGACTACCCCGCAGGCTGTGACGAACCCGGCGGCCGTGAGCACCCCGGCGGCTGGGACGAGACTGCCGACTGTGACGAACCCGGCGGCTGGGACTACCCCGGCGGCTGGGACTACCCGGCCGACTGTGACGAGCCCGCTGACCGTGACTGCACCGTCGTCGACCACACCGTCGCCGGAGACGAGCGGGGGATCCGTCGGGAATCGGCCGTCGGGCGGGACAGGGGGAGCGGGCACCGGTGATGGGTCGACGAGTGGTGCAGCAGCAGGCGGCGAGGTGAACTGGACCCTGGTGCTCGCCGATCTTGACGCCCGGCGATCTGCGGCGCTGGCTGCGGCCGACGTCGATGGTCTTGAGGCGATCTATACCGCCAGGTCACCGTTGTTGGCAAAGGATCTGGCCGTCCTGGCTGCCTTGGGTAGAGAGGGAGCCGGCGTGGCGGGCAGCCGTCATGTCATCACCGCCGTGTCAGTCGTGCGGACGAAAGTACATCGAGCGGACCGGGTCGGGATCACCGACACGGGGTCGACCGGCGAACCCGCTGACGAGGTCACGTTGCGGGTGGTCGAGAGCCTGCCGTCGGTGGATGTGTACGGCCCGGGTGGGAAGGTGATCGGTCATACCCGGGCCAGCCGCAGCAGCACCCGCCTGATCCGGCTCGCTGCTGCGGCCGACGGGTACCGCATTGCGGAGGTGACGGTCGTCGGCTGACCCGGCTCCGGTTCGGTGCCGGTTTCGGCCCGGTGGGTGGGCCGCTCAGCCGGTCCGGTGCAGGGCAGTACAGTCGGCGCAGCGACCGAGAATTTCGATGGTGTGGCTGATCTCGGTGAAACCGTTCTCGGTGGCCATCGCGTTGGTCCAGGCCTCGACCGCCGAGCCGGAGATCTCGACCGTGCGCCCGCAGTCCGCGCACACCAGGTGATGGTGATGGGCGGTCGAGCACCGGCGGTAGAGGGATTCACCGCCGTCGTTGCGGAGGACGTCCACCTCACCGGCCTCGGCGGAGTCGGCAAGAATCCGGTAGACCGTCGTCAGGCTGACCTCGTCGCCACGATCGCGCAGGAGCGAGTGGATGTCCTGGGCGGAGCGGAACTCGTCGACGCTGGACAGCACGGAGGATACGGCGGTGCGCTGTCTGGTGGTTCGCGGCCGCGGCGTCGTCATGGGTGCCATCGTAGTGGCGGTGCGGCGGCACCCACCGCCGGACGGGAGGCACCCGGTCGGCGAACCGGGCTGTCCCACCCTCCTGACCGCGCTCCGTCCCGACAATCGCGCTGGCTGCAACGCGCGCGGATGTTGGCAAGGAGCGCGGTTGAATTGTCTTGGTAAAGGTCTGGACACATGTTCGAGTCTGGTTGTATGATGTCGTGATACCGCAAGGGGTGCGGTACTTCTCACGGGAGGGGATCTTCGATCATGACGTCTGTTGATGCTGTGTCGGGCCCTGCCGGTGAGGGTGTTCCTGCGGAGTTCTGGTCTTCCTCGGCCGGGCTGGTTGCTTTGGTGGAGGCCCGCGATTTCGTGGGTGTTGCCCAGGTGTTGGCTGCGGTTCCGGTGGGTGTTGGTCCGCGGGTGGGTTTGCAGGTGTTGGTGGCCCGGCAGGCGT
>QXCQ01000200.1:81829-83143 GCA_003576535.1 Nakamurella silvestris
AAACCCGGCGATCTACCCGGCGGTCGAGGCGGCAGTCCTGCCCGATGCCGATGGGTGGAACGTTCCCACGCTCCGGAAGAAGTGCCAGGCGGCGGTGATCTCGCTGGACCCGAAGGGTGCGCAGGACCGTCACCGCAAGGCCGTGGCGCGGCGGTATGTGTCGGTTCGGCCTTTGGACGACGGGATGGGGTCGTTGACGGTGTTCTCCGCAGCGCAGGACATCGAGACGATCTTCCAGACCTGCCAGGCCATGGCCCACGCCAAGGTTCCGGGGGATGACCGCCCGGTCGGCGCCCGCCGGGTCGACGTCATGGTCGAGGTCTTCCAACAGGTCCTGGCCACTGGGCAGTTCGTGTACAAAAACCCCGCCCGTACAACGGCCCCCGCGCCAGAGGTGCCCCAGCCGTTGGTGCCTTTCCTGACGGGACACGCCGAAAGGACGTCAGATAGCGCGCCGCCGGATGTCGACCGGGCCGAGCAGCCCGCCGCACTTGACATCTCCTGCCCGGGAAGCACTCCCACGTCTGGCACGCCGGATATCGACCAGGCCGAGCGGCTCGCCCCTGCCGGTCGCGCCGAGGGCGCCCCGAGTTCCGGCGGCGAGCGCGACCACGTCACATGCCAGGCAAGCACTTCCGCGCCCGAGACCGTCGAACCGGCGGTGCCTTTTCTGACGGGACACGCCGTGGAAGTGTCAGAAAACGCGCCACCGGATATCGACCAGGCCGAGCGGCTCGCCCCTGCCGGTCGCGCCGAGGGCGCCCCGAGTTCCGGCGGCGAGCGCGACCACGTCACATGCTCGGCAAACACTCCCGCGTCTGGCATGCCGGAGCCGGTGGTGCCTTTCCTGACGGGACACGCCGTGGAAGTGTCAGAAAACGCGCCGCCGAATGTCGGCCAGGACGAGCAGCCAGCCGCACCCGATACCACTTGCCCGGCAAGCATTCCCGCTCCGGAGAGCCCAGTATCAGCGGTGCCTTTTCTGACGGAACACGCCGTGGAAGTGTCAGGGAACGCGCCACCGGATGTCGACCGGGCCGAGCAGCCCGCCGCATCCGATACCAAGTGCCCGGCAGGCACTTCCGCACCCGCGACCCTCGAACCCGATGCCGCGTCCGATACTGCCTGTCCGGCAACAGAGCCCGTGTCGGAACTCGTCGACCAGTTTGCCGGTGCTGCCGCCGATGAGGTTCACCCGGATGATGTGTGGCCCATCCCGGACGGGATCCCCGGTGCCCTGGGCCGCCCAGACCCGTTCCCGTTGCAGAACGGAACCACACCCCGGATCAACGTCACCCTCGCCGCCACCACCCT
>QXCQ01000200.1:83281-93247 GCA_003576535.1 Nakamurella silvestris
CCCCGGCCAGGACACCGGTGGCACCACCGACCCCAGGAACCTGCGCTGCCTGTGCACCCGACACCACCACCTGCGTCACACCCCAGGCTGGACCATCACCACCCATCCGGACCAGACCACCACCGTCCGATCACCCCTGGGCACCACCCGCACCGCACCGGCCCCCACCGCGAACCCGAACGGCCCCTACCCACTCGCCGCCCTCGGCCCCGCCCCCTTCTGACCGCGCTCCCTGTTGACCCCAGACCCCCTCTTGGCCGCGCTTCTTCCCGACTTCCGCGCTCGATGCATGCAGCGCGATTGTCGGGAAGGAGCGCGGTCAGCGGCGCGCGGGGCGATATGTGGTGTACCCATCGTGCTCGGCCCGGCGCGTGCACCGGCCACTGTCGGTGGTCCGCTCTAGGTTGGGATCATGAAGTTCCTGCACACCTCCGACTGGCACATAGGTCGTACCTTCCACGGCCAGGACCTGCTGGGCGACCAGGAGCAGGTACTGGGTTCCATCGCCGATCTGGTGGTCGAACACGGGGTCGACGCCGTCCTCATCGCAGGAGACCTCTACGACCGTGCGGTTCCCTCCACCGACGCGGTCCAGTGCGCGACCAGGATCCTGCGTCGGATCGGTGCCACCGGTGCCACCATTGTCATCTCCTCCGGCAACCATGACTCCGCACCCCGGCTGGGTGCATTCGCCGACTTCCTGGAGGCCGGGGGACTGCACATACGCTCCGAGATGGCCAGGATCGCCGATCCGGTGGTACTGGACGCGCCGTCCGACGACCCCGCTGAGCACCCCCGCCCGGCAGTCCTGGTCTACGCCATCCCGTACCTCGAACCGGACGTCGCCCGCCAGTACTTCGGCCTGCCGGACGCCCGCAGCCACCAGCGGGTGCTCACCGAGGCCATGCGTCGGGTCCGCGCGGATCTCGCCACCCGACCGGCGGGAACCCGGGCCGTCGTGGTGGCCCATGCCTTTGTGGTCGGCGGAGTCGCCGGCGACACCGAACGTTCCATCGCGGTCGGCGGGGTCGAGTCGGTGACGGCCGACGTCTTCGACGGCATCGACTACGTCGCACTCGGCCACCTGCATGGTCGCCAGGTCCTCGCCGATCACCTGCGCTACTCCGGTTCGCCCATGCCCTACTCCTTCACCGAGGCCGGCCACACGAAAAGTGTGTGGCTGGTCGACCTCGGAGCGGACGGCCTCGGTGAGGTCACCCCGATCGATCTGCCGGTGGCGCGCCCGTTGGCCACGGTGCGGGGGGAACTCGCCGAAGTCCTGGTCAGCCACCCGGAGCTTCGTGAGCACTACCTAGCCGTCGAGATGACGGACGACACCCGGCCCACCGAACCGATGCGGCGGCTGCGTGAGGTGTTCCCGTTCGCCCTCAAGGTCGAGTGGAAACCGGCGCACCCGGTTCCGGACGGCCCGGATTTCTCCTCCGCCCGCCGCGAGACCGCGGAGGACGTGGTGATCGCGGAGTTCATCCGCAACAGCCGTGGCATCGAGGCCGACGCCACCGAACTCGGCTGGGTGTCCGAGGCCCTGTCCGCCATCCGGCAGTCCGAGGCGGCCCTGTGAAACTCCATCGTCTGCGGGTCAGTGCCTTCGGCCCCTATCCGGGCACGGTCGAGGTGGATTTCGACGCCCTCGGGGCGGACGGTCTCTTCCTCCTGCACGGCGACACCGGCGCGGGGAAGACCACCCTGCTCGACGCGGTGTCCTTCGCCCTCTTCGGCACCGTGCCCGGCGCACGTCAGGAGGCCCATCGGCTGCGCTGCGACCGGGCCGCCGCCCACGACCGGACCGAGGTCGAGCTGGAACTGTCGGTCGGCGGCTACCGGATGCGCCTGGTCCGGTCCCCGGAGTACGAACGGCCCAAGACCCGCGGTCCCGGCACCACCAAGTCCATTGCCAAGGCCTCCCTGGTGTTCATCGGCGAGCCGCCGCCCGGTTCGTCGGCGGAGGGTTACACGCGGATCCGGGACATCGGGGACAAGGTCCTCGAACTGCTCGGCATGTCGGCCGATCAGTTCTTCCAGGTGGTCCTGCTGCCCCAGGGGGACTTCGCCCGGTTCCTGCGTGCGGACACCGCCGAACGGGAGAAGCTCCTCGAGCGGCTCTTCGACACCCGGCGCTTCGCCCAGATCGAGGACTGGTTCGCCGAGCGACGCCGGACCAGCGGCAGCGAGGTCCGGCGCGGGTACGCCCGCATCCGGGAGCAACTGGCCAGGGTGGCCGAGGCCGCCGGGGTGGACCTCGACCTCGCCGGCTCGACCGTCGAGCAGTCACCGATCACCCCGGCCGTGTTCGCTCGGCTGGCCGACATCCGCGACCGGGTCGCCGACGGTGCCGCCGTTGCTGCGGCGAACGCCGACGGTGCCCGCCGAGCTGCCGCCGAACTCGCCGCAACAGCGACGACCCGCACCACTCACTGGGAACGGCTGACCAGGTTCGCCAACCTGTGCAGCCGGTTCGCCGCCTACCGGTCCGAGGCCCCGCAGCGGGAGGCGATCGCCGACCGGATCGCCGCTGCCGAGGCCGCGGCTCCGGTCGCGGCCGCCCGGCAGTCGGCGGACCGACTCGGTGCCGAACTGACGCGGGCACGTGGCCTGCTCTCCCTGGCGACCGCCGGGGTCGCCTCGCTGGAGCAGCAGCCCGAGATGTTCAGCATTCCGCCGGACCAGAGCTGGTGGGTCGACGCGAGCCTGCTGACCACCGCCGCCCAGGCCCGACAGGCCCAGGCCGATGCGCAGATGCGGGCCGGCGCGCTGGAACCCCTGCTGGCCGAGGCCGACGCCCAGCAGGCCGACGAGCAACTGCTCCAGGAGGTCACCGAACGAGCCGGCACCCTGGTGGTGCGGCATGACGGCATCGCCGCCGAGGTCGAGGAACTCCCGGAGCGGATCACCATTCTGCAGGATCGGATCCGCACGGCGCAGGTGCTCGCCGCCACCCTGGAACCCTTGCAGGAGAAGGTCTCCCAGTTGGAGACGCTGATCGAACTCGCCACCCGGCAGCCGAAGCTCGAGCTGGCCGCCCGGCGCGCGGTTGATCAGGCCCAGGCGGCGACCGACATCGCCCAACGGGCCACCGGCAACCGGCTGACCCTCACCGCCGCACGGATCGCCGGTATGGCCGCCGAACTCGCCGCGGGTCTGGCCGATGACGCCCCCTGCCCGGTCTGCGGTGGGATCGACCACCCGGACCTGGCAGCGCCCGGTGCCTCCGCCGTCACCGCCGAGGCGGTCGCGGAGGCCGAAGCCGTCGAGGCGCGGGCCATCAGCCTCCAGGAGAAGGCCGTCGCCGACCGGGCGGCCCGGGAGGCCGCCGCTGCTCAGGTATTCGTCACCCTGGCCGGGCGGACCCTGGTCCAGCTCACCGCCGACCACGGGCGGTTGCTGGTCGAGGTGACGGCGGCGCGGCAGGCCGGTCGGGATCTCACCGATCTCGTGTCCACCCTCGCCCGCCACACCGGTGAGCTGGGCACCCTGACCGCGCTCCGCGACCGGGTGGCCCAGGAACTGCACCAGGCACGTTCGGAGGAACTCCGGCTGAAGATCAGCATCACCGAACGCGGGGACCGGCTCGACGCGGGCCGGGGGAGCTACCCCTCGGTCCGGGCCCATCGGGACCATCAGCTGCGACTCGCCCAGACCTTGGGTTCCCTCGCCGATGCGTTGACGGCAGTCGCCGCCCGGGCCGAGGCGCACGAGATCGCCCTCGCCCAGGTGGATCTGGCCCTGCAGGATTCCGGTTTCGATTCGGCCGAGGAAGCGGCGGCGGCCGCGGCCGTCGACCGGGCCGGTCTGACCGAGGAACTGCGCAAGGCCGAAGACATCGGCACCGTCCTCGCCGATCGACTGGGCGATCCCGAGTTCGCCGACCTGGACCCCGACCGTGACGCCGCTGCCCCCGATCTGGACGCCGCCCGCTCCGACGCCGAGGCCGCCGCTGCCGCTGCGGCGGCCGCCCAACGGGAGGCGACGGAGCGGACCGCTGCCGCCCGCGCGGCAGCCACCCGGTCCGATCGGGTCGAGGAGAACCTGCGTCGATTGGCCTCCACGGTCCGCGAAGCGGCGCCCGCGGTGGACCGGGACGAGCGGTTGTCGGCGTTGACCGACCTGATCCAGGGCAAGGGCGGGAACAGGCTGTCGATGTCCCTGCGCACTTTCGTGCTGGCGGCCCGCCTCCAGGAGGTCGCCGTTGCGGCCAACCAGCGGCTGGCCGTCATGTCCGGCGGGCGTTACTCCTTTGTGCACAGCCGGGCCCAGGAATCCCGTGGGCGCAGCGGGGGACTGGGGCTCGACGTCCTGGACACCCACTCGGGTCTGCCGCGGCCGGCCAAGACCCTGTCCGGCGGGGAATCCTTCCTCGCCTCCCTGGCTCTGGCCCTGGGACTGGCCGACGTGGTGGCCGCCGAATCGGGGGCTCGGGTCCTCGACACCCTGTTCATCGACGAGGGCTTCGGGTCCCTGGACTCGGAAACCCTCGACCTGGTGATGTCCACCCTCGACGAACTCCGCTCAGGTGGCCGGGTGGTCGGTCTGGTCTCCCACGTGGACGAACTCCGACACCGGATCCCGAGCCGGCTACGGGTCCACAAGGCCCCGACCGGGTCGACCCTGGAGATGTCCGTGGTCTGAGCGTGTGGGCTTTCAGCCCCGGGCCATCACCGAGATCGCGACCGCGTACACCGCGAGAACGGCGACCAGTCGGAGGATCCGGATCCGATGGTCGAGCACGTTCCACCGCAGCGCCAGCAGCAGTGCGGCGGCGGTCGCCACCAGCGCGATGATCAGACCGCCCAGCACACCGCCCAGCACGGCGGCTCCGATCAGCGCGGCCACCAGCACCACCACCGTCACGATCTGGGACGGGCGGATCCGGTTCGCCGGGCGCAGCGGTGCTCGGCGGCGGGGCGTGGTCATCGTCGCTCCTTCGGGTCGTCGGCGGTCCGTCGAGGTTACCCGTGTGCGACCCTGGGCGAATGATCCAGCTGGTGTGTCGGTTCCGTGCCGACGACGACGGTTTCGATGAACGCGCCAGAGCGGCGCTGGCTCTGCTCGCCGCCCAGCCGACCTGTCTGCGGCTGCTGTTCGCCCGCTCCACCGAGGACCCGGCCGTGCGGGTGCTGACGGCCGAGTTCGCGAGTTTCCCGGCCTACCGGTCGGCGCTGTCCCCGTTCGAGGTCCGGACCGTCGTCATCCCGTTCCTGTCCGAGGCCGAGCCGGCAACCTCCTCGGTGCTGGAGGTGGCGCTGCACGGGGTCGACGGCCGCCTGGTGGAACTGGACACGGTGGTGGATCCGGCAGCGGTCTCCCGGGTGGTCTGACCCGTTGGCCGGAACACCCCCCGGCACTGGCTAACCTCTACAGGTGAGCACGTCGGAATCCACCGTCGTGCCCCGCGATCCGTCGCAGCCGAACCGCCGTAGGAGATTTTTGTGGCCTCAGTACTCGATTCCGTCGTCAGCCTTGCCAAGCGCCGTGGCTTCGTCTTCCCCTCCGGCGAGATTTACGGCGGTACCCGCTCGGCCTGGGACTACGGACCCCTCGGTGTGGAGCTCAAGGAGAACATCAAGCGCCAGTGGTGGCGGAACATGGTCACCAGCCGCGACGACATCGTCGGTCTGGACTCCTCGGTCATCCTGCCGCGGAAGGTCTGGATCGCCTCGGGCCATGTGGGTGTGTTCACCGACCCGCTGACCGAATGCACCAGCTGTCACAAGCGTTTCCGGGCCGACCACCTCGAAGAGGCCTATGAGGACAAGAAGGGCCACCTGCCGCCCAACGGTCTCTCCGACATCCCGTGCCCGAACTGCGGAACCCGCGACGCCTGGACCGAGCCGCGCGATTTCAACATGATGCTCAAGACCTACCTCGGTCCGGTCGAGGAGGAGTCGGGCCTGCACTACCTGCGCCCGGAGACCGCCCAGGGCATCTTCGTCAACTTCGCCAACGTGTCCACCACCTCGCGGAAGAAGCCGCCGTTCGGCATCGGCCAGATCGGCAAGTCCTTCCGGAACGAGATCACCCCCGGCAACTTCATCTTCCGCACCCGCGAGTTCGAGCAGATGGAGATGGAGTTCTTCGTCAAGCCGGGCACGGACGAGGAGTGGCACCAGTACTGGATCGATGCGCGTACCGACTGGTACACCGACCTCGGTATCTCCCGGGACAACCTGCGGCACTTCGAGCACCCGAAGGAGAAGCTGTCCCACTACGCCAAGCGGACGGTGGACATCGAGTACCGCTTCGGTTTCCAGGGCAGCGAGTGGGGCGAGCTGGAAGGCATTGCCAATCGGACCGACTTCGATCTGAGCACCCACTCGGAGCACTCCGGCAAGGACCTGAGCTACTTCGACCAGGAGACGAACGAGCGTTGGACGCCGTACGTCATCGAACCGGCGGCCGGGTTGACCCGTTCGCTGATGGCCTTCCTGGTCGAGGCCTACACCGAGGACGAGGCGCCGAACACCAAGGGTGGCGTCGACAAGCGCACCGTGCTGCGTCTGGACCCGCGGCTGGCCCCGGTGAAGGCGGCCGTGCTGCCGTTGTCCCGGAATGCGGACCTGTCCCCGAAGGCCCGTGATCTGGCGGCCGAGCTGCGCAAGAACTGGAACGTCGACTTCGACGACGCCGGTCAGATCGGCAAGCGGTACCGCCGCCAGGACGAGATCGGCACCCCGTACTGCATCACGGTCGATTTCGAGTCCCTGGAGGACCACGCCGTGACCATCCGCGAGCGGGACAGCATGTCCCAGGAGCGGGTGGCCCTTGACCAGGTGCCTGCGTACCTCGCTGCCCGGCTGATCGGGGCCTGACGGCTCGGCCGTCACCCCCGCCAAAGACACGAGCAACCGCGCTCCGTACCGACTATCGCGCTGCATGCAAGCAGCGCGATAGTCGGGGCGAAGCGCGGTTGTTCGCGTTGTGCCCTTGACGGCGAGTGTTGTTAACGCTCACAATGTGCGCACCGGGTCTGTCGCGACGGACCGTTTCAATGACGAAATGGAGTACACCCTTGAGGATCAAGCGTGGAAGAAGGCTGGGAACAGCCCTGATCGCGGCGGCCGCCGTGGTGCTGACGGGCCTGGGAAGCCCGGCCGCCTCCGCAGCCGACGCACCGGCCGCACCGGCCGACGGGCCCACCGACGGCCTGGTGGCCTGGTACAAACTCGACGAGACCAGCGGAACCACCGCGGCCGACTCCTCGGGCAACGGCAAGAACGCCGCCGTCGTCGGCACCGCCTCCTGGAACGCCGGTGACGGTTTCAACTTCGCCGGCGGTTCGGCCAGCGCCGGCAACGCCATCAAACTCCCCGACAACATCGCCGCCGGCCTGCCCGCGGTGTCGGTCTCCTTCGACGCCTACGTCGACCCGACGTTGAGCGGCAACTGGTTCCTGTTCAACCTCGGGAACACCGCCACCTACCCGAACGGCACCGGCTACCTGTTCGTCACCGGCAAGGATTCCTCCAGCCGGTACCGCGGGACGTACGCCAGCGGCGGATACGCCACCGAGCAGAGCACCTTCCGGGCAAGCGGTCTCACCGCCGGAACCTGGAAGCGGGTGACCTACACGCTGCAGGGCGGGTCCACCGCGACCCCCGGCGCGGCCACCCTGTACGACGACGGTGTCCAGGTCTCGACCAATACGGCCGTCACGATCTCCCCGGCCAGCGTGACCAGCTCGAACTACAACTTCATCGGCCGTTCGGCCTACCCGGCCGACCTGTCCTTCAAGGGCAAGATCCGCGACTTCCGCATCTACAACCGGGTTCTCACCCCCGCCGAGGTGTCCACCCTGGCGGCGGGCACCGTCACCGCCGGTCTGGCCGGGGACAGGACCGCGCTGACCCTGGGGGACACCTCCGCCGTCACCGGCAATCTCACCCTTCCGGCTACCGGGGCCAGTGGATCCACGGTCACCTGGTCCTCCAGCAACACCGCCGTGGTCTCGAACGCCGGCGTGGTCACCCGCCCGACCGAGGGACCGGTCGACCTGACCCTGACCGCCACCATCACCCGGTCCGGCCAGTCGGTCACCAAGACCTTCGACGTGCACGTGCTCAAGGTCCTGAGCGATCAGGAGAAGGCGAATGCCGATGCCGCAACGGTTTCGGTGCCGAACATCGGTGACGTCCGCGGCAGCCTGACCCTGCCCACGAAGGGCGCCGAGGGCTCGACCATCACCTGGGCGAGCAGCAACCCGGCCGTCGTCACGACCACCGGTGAGGTCGTGCGGCCCGCCACCGGCCGGCCGGCCGCGACCGTCACCCTGACGGCCACCACCACCTTCGGGTCGGCCACCGCCACCCGGGTACTCACCGCCACCGTGCCGGCCCTGCCCGCCGCCGCGGAGAAGACCGCCTACTTCTTCCCGCACTTCACCGGCGAGACCGCCGACGGGGAGAAGATCTACTTCGCCTCCAGCAAGGGAAACGACGCCCTGCACTGGAACAACCTGAACAACGGCCAGCCGGTCCTCACCTCGGCCTACGGGGAGAAGGGCCTGCGGGACCCGTTCATCATCCGCAGCCCCGAGGGTGACAAGTTCTACATGCTGGCCACCGACCTCAAGGTCTACCCGGGAACCGACTTCGCGCGGGCCCAGCAGTCGGGCAGCACCTACCTGGAGATCTGGGAGTCCACCGACCTGGTGAACTGGTCCGAGCAACGGCATGTCAAGGTCTCCTCCGACTACGCCGGCAACACCTGGGCCCCGGAGGCGTACTACGACGACGCCTCCCAGTCCTACGTCGTCTACTGGGCCTCGAACATCTACCCGACCACCGTGGTCGCCGGGCGCAGCTACACCAGCGTCTACAACAAGATGATGTACGCGACCACACGCGATTTCGTGACCTTCACCGAGGCCAAGCCGTGGATCGACGTGAAACGTGGTACGGGCCTTGGCATGATCGACTCCACGGTCATCAAGAACGGCAACACCTTCTACCGGTTCACCAAGGACGAGGCCTACATGGCCCCGCGGCAGGAGAAGTCCACCAACCTGCTGGCCACCGTCTCCGGCTCGCTGCCCACCACCAGTTCCACCCCTGGGTGGCAGCTCATCACCGAGAAGGTCGCCGCTGGTCTGGCGAACGCCTGGGGCGGCACCTACAACCAGGGTGAGGGACCGACGATCTTCAAGGCCAACCCGGGGGACGTGACCGTCTCCGGCAACGCCGACACCTGGTACCTGTTCATCGACCAGCCCAGCTACCACGGCGGCAAGGGGTACACCCCGTTCAAGACTACCGACCTGAACAGCGGTGTCTGGACCAGTTCCGGTGCGGCATCAGCACTTCCGTCGAGCCCACGGCACGGGACGGTGCTGCCCATCACCCAGGCCGAGTACGACGCGGTGCTGAAGAAGTACCAGCCGAACCTGTACGTCAGCAGCGTCGCCGCGGCCCAGGTCTCGACCGTCGAAGGTGTCGCGCCGGTGCTCCCGGCCCAGTCCGCCGTGACCTACGGGGACGGCTCCACCGCGCAGGTGGCCGTCACCTGGGACACGATCGCCCCGAGCGCCTACGCGCAGCCGGGCACCTTCACCGTCCAGGGAACCGTCGTCGCAGGCGCGAGTGTGCGGGCCTCGGCCGTGGTCACCGTGACCCGGGCGACCGTGGATTCCGCCACCACCGTGGTGGTGGAGAAGTCGTCCATCTCCACCAAGGAGAGTCTGCTCATCACCGCGACAGTCACCGCGCCGGTGGACTTCTCGGGCACCGTCCAGCTTTTCGAGGGTGCCACCAAGATTGCCGAGAACCCGCTGTACAAGGGCACCCCGACCGGCCAGAACCCGATCTATCAGGGGTCTGCGACCTTCCGCGAAGCCGGTTCGGGTCTGCCCTCCGGTAAGCGCCAGTACACGGTGAAGTTCGTCAGCAACACCACGGCCGTGCTCGGCTCGACTTCCGCCCCGTTCGAGGTCGAGACCTACTTCTTCGACACGGT
>QXCQ01000241.1:0-15207 GCA_003576535.1 Nakamurella silvestris
GCGGGATCGTCACTGCCGCACGCGGACAGGGTCAACGCCAGAGCGGCGGCGCCTGCCACCAGCGGCGTGAGCTTGCGGATGTTCAATGGGACCTCCGGGTACAAGGCCGCGGGACGTTCCCGCGGGGACTGCCAAGGGTGACCGATGCTCCGGGGAGCCTCCGGTCGTGGGGAACTACGGATATGTTCTGGATGTGGCGGCGGCGACGACGGGTACTCGCGCGGCGACCGGCCGAGCGTCTAGTGCGTGAGGATCTTCGACAGGAAGTCCTTGGCCCTGGCGGACTGCGGATCGGTGAAGAAGCTGTCCGGGGTGGAGTCCTCGACGATCTCGCCCTCGGACATGAAGATGACCCGATCGGCGGCCTTGCGGGCGAAGCCCATCTCGTGGGTCACACAGATCATCGTCATCCCCTCCTTGGCCAGGGAGGTCATGACGTCGAGCACCTCGTTGACCATCTCCGGATCCAGCGCCGAGGTCGGCTCGTCGAACAGCATGACCTTGGGCTTCATGGCCAGAGCCCGGGCGATGGCCACCCGTTGCTGTTGGCCGCCGGAGAGCTGCGCGGGGAGTTTGTCCTTCTGCGAGGCGATGCCGACGCGTTCCAGCAGGGAGACCGCGAGTTCCTCGGCGGCCTCCTTCTTCATCTTGCGGACCTTGATCGGGCCGAGGGAGACGTTCTGCAGGATCGTCTTGTGGGCGAACAGGTTGAAGGACTGGAAGACCATCCCGACATCGGCGCGGAGCTGGGCCAGAGCCTTGCCCTCGGCGGCGAGCGGGACACCGTCGATGGTGATCCGGCCCGAGTCGGTCGGCTCGAGACGGTTGATCGTCCGGCACAGGGTCGACTTGCCGGAGCCCGATGGGCCGAGCACCACCAGAACCTGGCCGGCCGGTACCTCGAGCTGAATGTTCTTCAGGACATGGAGGCTGCCGAAGTGCTTTTCCACGTCGTACATCCCGACCATGGGGGTGTCCGTTGTTCCTGCTGACACGTTTCTCCTCGTCACTGAAGTCGTTGACACCTGGCTGGTTCTCCGGGTCGGGCCACCGGCAGTCGGCGCCCGTCCTGGCGGTCGGGAGTGCGGTACCCCTGCCGCGGCAGGCGCAACCGCGGGCCGAGGGCGACTTCTCCGCCTGACCCGCACCGCCTGACCGGACCTCCGAACTCCGAACCGATCGCGGAGTCCGGACACTCGGCTCCGCAGTGTGACGAGCCTTTCACAGGATGCACACGAACAGGGGGACTGAACCGATTCCGCAATCGAAGCTTTACCGGAAGGGAACACGGCGAACGGGATTCCCCGCTGGTTGGTCCGGCACTCGCGCAGAACGTAAACTGGGGGCCGTGACTTCTACCGTACCGGCCGAGACCAGGGAAAACGACGGCCGGACGTACCAGGTGCGTACCTACGGCTGCCAGATGAACGTGCACGACTCGGAGCGACTGTCCGGGTTGCTCGAGGAGGCCGGTTACACCGCGGCGGCCGACGGCGACACGGCCGATGTCGTGGTGTTCAACACCTGCGCGGTCCGGGAGAACGCCGACAACAAGCTCTACGGGAACCTGGGAATGCTTGCCCCGGCCAAGACCGAGCGGCCGGGGATGCAGATCGCCGTCGGTGGCTGCCTGGCCCAGAAGGACCGCAGCGAGATCCAGCGCCGGGCCCCGTGGGTCGACGTGGTGTTCGGCACCCACAACGTCGGTTCTCTCCCGGTACTGCTGGAACGTGCCCGGCACAATGCCGAGGCGCAGATGGAGATCCTCGACTCCCTCGAGGTTTTCCCCTCGTCCCTTCCGGCCCGGCGTGAATCCGCCTATGCCGGTTGGGTTTCCATCTCGGTCGGCTGCAACAACACCTGCACCTTCTGCATCGTGCCGAGTCTGCGCGGCAAGGAGGCCGACCGGCGACCCGGCGACATCCTCGCCGAGGTCCAGATGCTTGCCGACGACGGTGTTCTCGAAGTGACCCTGCTCGGTCAGAACGTCAACTCCTACGGTGCGGAGTTCGGTGACCGGCAGGCCTTCGCCAAACTGCTGCGTTCCTGCGGGGAGATCTCCGGGCTCGAGCGGGTGCGGTTCACCTCCCCGCATCCGAAGGACTTCACCGACGACGTGATCGACGCGATGGCGAGCACCCCGAACGTCTGCCACCAGCTCCACATGCCGCTGCAATCGGGATCGGACCGTGTCCTCAAGGCCATGCGCCGGTCCTACCGGCAGACGAAGTACCTCGGCATCATCGACCGGGTCAGGGCCGCGATGCCCGATGCCGCGATCACCACCGACATCATCGTCGGATTCCCCGGCGAGACCGAGGAGGACTTCCAGCAGACCCTTGAGGTCGCACGGCAGGTCCGGTTCGCCGCCGCCTACACCTTCCAGTACTCACCGCGCCCGGGAACACCCGCCGCGACGATGCCGGACCAGGTACCGCCGGACGTCGTCAAGGACCGCTACCAGCGACTCCTCGCCGTGGTCAACGAGGGTTCCCTGTTGAACAACCGGGATCTGGTCGGGAACACCGTCGAGGTGCTAGTCGCCGCCGGGGAAGGGCGCAAGGACGCCGACACCGAGCGGATGAGCGGCCGCGGGCGTGACGGCAGGCTGGTGCATTTCACCCCCACCGGACCGGCGGTCGATCCGGAGGGCATCCGGCCCGGGGATGTCGTCACCACCCGGGTGACCTACGGCGCCCCCTACCACCTCGTCGCCGACGGGGACCTGCTCAGCCACCGGCGGACCCTGGCCGGGGACCGGCACGAGGCAGGCATCCGCCCGAAGACCCCCGGGGTCGGGCTCGGTCTGCCGAGTTTCGGGAAACCGGCCGCCCGGCCGGAGGCGGCCGTCATCGGCTGCGGCTGAGCACGCTCCGCGGCGCACCCTCCGCGGCGAACACTCCGCGGCGAACACTCCACTGCGAACACTCCATTGCGGGGGCAACATCTTCCGCCCCGCCCCGCCCCGCACCCACACAGACGAAGAACCCCCGCCGGTCTCCCGGCGGGGGTTCTTCTGACCTACGGGACTGGCGAGGGATCAGTCCTCGACGGCGTTCTCGGCCGCCTTGAGCCACTCTTCCCACTGCTCGGCCTGGGCCTCGGCCTGGGCGGCGCGCTTCTTGTCGCCGGCCGCGGTCGCCTTGGCGGCCTGGGCCCGGAAGGTCTCGGCGCGGCTGCGGAACTGCTCCAGGCGTGCTGTCGTCTCCGGATCGGTCTTGCGCCAGAGGGAGTCCTCCGCCGACTTGACCTTGTCCTCGACCGCGCGCAGCCGGGCGTCCAGCTCGCGGATCCGCTCACGCGGAACCTTGCCTGCGGCTTCCCAGCGGTCCTGGATCGACCGCAGGAGACCCTTGGCCCCGTCGAGATCGGAGGTCGGATCGATCTTCTCGGCCTCGACGAGGAGTTCTTCCTTCACCTTGGCGTTGGCGTCGAACTCGGCGTCACGGTCGGCGAAGGTCTGGTTCCGGCGGGAGAAGAACTTCTCCTGGGCGGCCCGGAAACGGTCCCAGAGAGCGTCCTCGACATCCCGGGGCGCGCGACCGGAGGCCTTCCACTCGGCCATCAGATTCCGGTACTCACCGGCGGTCTCGCCCCACTCCGTCGACTCCGAGAGTTCCTCGGCGCGGGTGATGAGCTTCTCCTTGGCATCCTTGGCGAGGCTGCGTTCCTTGTCCATGTCGGCGAAGTGGGATCCACGACGCCGGGTGAAGGTGTCACGCGCCCGGGCGAACCGCTTCCACAACGCATCGTCGACCTTGCGGTCGATACCGCGGATGGACCGCCACTCGTCGACGATGGCCTTGAGCCGGTCCCCGGTGGCCTTCCACTGGGTGGACTCGGCCAGGGTCTCGGCCTCGGCGCACAGCGCCTCCTTGGTCGCCACGGCGGCAGCACGGGCCGCAGCCCGCTCCTGGGCCAGGGTGGCGGCGACCTCGTCGGCCGCCCCGATCACCGTTTCCAGGCGGGCGGCGGCGGAGTCGAGATCGCCGACGGCAGCCAGGGTGTCGATGCTGTCGCGGAGCTGCTGGGCCTGGGCCTTGGTCGCCTTCGGGTCACCGGACTTGGTGGCCAGCCGCTTCTCCAGCAGGGCGATCTCGGTGACGAAATCGTCGTAGCGGCGGCCGTAGTGGGTCAGACCGGCCTCCGGCTCACCTGCCTGCCAGGACCCGACCTCGCGTTCGCCGGTGGCGGTGCGCAGGTAGACCACACCCGCCTCGTCCACCCGACCCCACTGGCTCGGATCACTGGACTCCAGCAACGGCTCCACCACCACGGCGGCCGGCGTGGCGGCGGCCGGGGAGGGACGCGGCCCACCGGGGCGCGGTGTCGGCCGGGGGATCGGGCTCGGGTGCGGGGCGGGCGCCGCCGGTGCGGCCGTTTCCGTGGTCTCCGGGGCGGTCGACGGGGATTCCTCGGCGGCGGTCTCCGTCGGTACCTCGGCAGCCGGCTCGGCGGTCGGGGTCGTTTCGGCCTGCTCCGCGGGAGCGGGCGCTTCGGCCTGCTCGGCGGCGGCCGGTGCTTCGACCTGCTCCGTTGCTGCGGCCTCCGTGGCCTCTTCCGTGGTCCCCGGCGTCGCCGGCTCCTCGGCAGCTGTCACCGATGCCGGGGCAACAGCGTCAGCCACGACCGCATCCTGTGCCGGGGTGTCGAGCGACTCGGACGTGTTCTCCTGTGACATTGCTGCGGACCTTCCTGATACTCGGCGAGAGGGTGTGATACCCCCGGGCGCACGGGTGCGCTCCCAAAATCTCTACCTGTGGTGAAGTGCGGACACAGCTCATCCAACTGCCTGTGCACCGGGATGAACAACCCATAGTGTGCCCGTTGCCACAGGATTGAACCAGGGCGGGGTCCACAGCGGTCGTTCGACGGTGCTCCGAGGGCAGGTTAGCCTGCCCGGGTGATTCTTTCCCGCACCGACATCCGGGCACTCGACCGGCTCATCGTCATCGCCGGGCCGACGGCCGCCGGCAAGACGGCTCTGGCCCTCGACCTGGCCGAGCAGGTGGACGGGGAGGTGATCAACGCCGATGCCCTCCAGCTCTACCGCGGGATGGACATCGGCACCGCCAAACTTCCGGTGGACCAGCGTCGGGGGATCCCGCATCACCTGTTCGACATCCTCGAGATCACCGAGACCGCGACCGTGGCCTCCTACCAGGTCCAGGCCCGCACACTCGTGACGGAGATCCTGGCCCGCGGCCGGACCCCGATCCTGGTGGGGGGATCGGGGTTGTACCTGCAGTCCGTGGTGGACGAGCTGGAGTTCCCGGGGACCGATCCGCTGGTGCGTTCCCGGCTGGAGGCGGAACTGGAATCGGAAGGGGCGCGTGCCCTGCACCGCCGGCTCACGACCCTCGACCCGGTCGCCGCGGCGAACATCGAACCGTTGAACGGGCGGAAGGTCGTCCGTGCCCTGGAGGTGCTGGAGGTGACGGGTCGGCCGTTCTCGGCCTACATGCCCGTGCGCGGTCCGTTCCGCTACCGGGCCCGGTGGTTCTGCGTGGACCGGGACACCGTCGAACTGGACCAACGGATCGACACCCGGGTCCATCACATGGTCGAGGAGGGCCTGCTCGAGGAGGTGGCCGAGCTCGACCGGCGAGGACTGCGCCGTGGGGTCACGGCCTCCCGCGCCCTCGGCTACCAACAGATGCTCGACGTGATCGACGGCAACCTGACGGTGGAGGAGGCGGTCGCCGCCACCATCGCCGGCACCCGCCGGTACGTCCGGCGGCAACGGTCCTGGTTCCGTCGGGATCAGCGGCAGATCTGGCTGGACGCCGCCGCACCGGACCTGCTCGACCAGGTCCTGCGGGCATCGCGGGACTGAGCCCCGGACCGTATTCCGGGGACCGCGGTGCGCCGACGTAGGCTGGTGGGTGTGTCCGATCCTGTCGACCTCCCTGCCGTCATCGACGCTCCCGTTCCGTTCGCCAAGGGCCACGGGACCGAGAACGATTTTGTGATCCTGCCGGACCTCACCGGGCGGCTGGAGGTCAGCGCCGACCAGGTCCGGGCCGTGTGCGACCGGCGGGCGGGCATCGGGGGCGACGGGATCATCCGGATCGCCCCGGACCCCGCGGGTGGCTACTTCATGGACCACCGCAACTCCGACGGTTCCCTGGCCCAGATGTGCGGCAACGGGGCGCGGCTGTTCGTGCGGTACCTGGTGGACAACGATCTGGTCGAGGCCGGGCAGGTGGAGTTCGGCACCCGGGCGGGGCGGCGGTCCGCCGAGGTCCTCCCCGACGGGCGGGTCCGGTTGGGCATGGGTGCGGTCACGATCGGGCCGGAGTCGGCCAGCAGCGTGGCAGGTGTGTCCTTCCCCGGTGTAGCGGTGGACGTCGGCAACCCCCACCTGGTCGCCTTCATCGAGGTGCCGGTCGACACGCTGAACCTGCTGGATCAGCCGCAGTTCGACGAGGCGGTGTTCGCCGACGGCGTGAACCTGGAGTACGTCAACGTGCTCGGACCCGGCGAGGTCCGGATGCGCGTGCACGAACGCGGGGTGGGGGAGACACGGTCCTGCGGGACCGGCACGGTGGCCGTCGCCGCCGCCCATCTGCGCAGGCAGGGGGCAGTGTCGGGGACCGTTCTCGTCCATGTCCCCGGAGGGACGATCGAGGTCGGTGTCGAAGGTGGGACCGGCACCATCACCGGTCCGGCTGTGGTCGTCGGATCCGGCGGGATCGACCCCGCCTGGTGGAACGCGCACCGCTGAACGAGAAATTCGGTGGCATCGCGTGGCACCCTTGACGGTATATGACTACCAACAACGCCTATGAAGGCTTCCCCGGGGATGCAGCGACGGACGCCGATGCGGCAGGCCCGGACCTGACGGGACCTCGCACGCACCCGCTCCTCGACCCGATCTTCGACACGGGCAACACCCAGGGCGACCGCGACCTCGCCGATCGCGCAGCCCTGCGCCGGATCCAGAGTCTGTCCACCGAGCTCGAGGACATCACCGAGGTCGAGTACCGCAAGCTGCAGCTGGAGCGGGTCGTCCTGGTGGGGGTGTGGTCCGGCGGCTCGGCGACGACGGCCGAGGAATCGATGGAGGAGCTGGCCCGACTGGCCGAGACCGCCGGTTCGGAGGTCCTCGACGTCCTGATCCAGCGACGCGACCGCCCCGACGCGGCCACCTACATCGGCTCGGGCAAGGTGCAGGAGCTGCACGAGATCACCGAGGCCACCGGTGCCGACACCGTCATCTGCGACGGCGAGCTGTCGCCGAGCCAGCTGCGCAACCTGGAAGAGCGCCTGAACATCAAGGTGGTCGACCGGACTGCCCTGATCCTGGACATCTTCGCCCAACATGCGCGCTCGAAGGAGGGCAAGGCACAGGTCGAACTGGCTCAGTTGAACTACATGGTCCCCCGTCTGCGCGGGTGGGGCGCGGCCCTGTCCCGTCAGCGTGGTGGACGGGTCGCCGCCGGTGCGGGCATCGGCTCGCGTGGTCCCGGTGAGACCAAGCTCGAGATCGACAAGCGGCGTATCTACAAGCGGATCTCCCAGCTGAAGGCCGAACTCGCCGGGATGCGGGTCACCCGGGACACCAAACGCTCCCAGCGGTACGCCAACGAGGTGCCCGCCGTCGCCATCGCCGGTTACACCAACGCCGGCAAGTCGAGTCTGCTCAACCGGATCACCGACGCGGGGGTGCTCGTCGAGGACGCACTGTTCGCCACCCTGGACCCGACCACCCGCAAACACCGCACGGCCGACGGTCGGGTCTACACCCTCACCGACACCGTCGGGTTCGTCCGCCACCTGCCGCACCAGCTGGTCGAGTCCTTCCGGTCGACCCTGGAGGAGATCGGGGAGTCCGATCTGATCGTCCACGTCATCGACGGCTCGGCGACCCACCCCGAGCAGCAGGTGCTGGCGGTCCGCGAGGTGCTGGAGTCGATCGATGCCGGTCGGGTCCAGGAACTCCTGGTGGTCAACAAGATCGATGCGGCCGACCCGGTGACGCTGACCGAACTGCGTCATCGGCTGCCCGACGCCCTGTACGTCTCGGCCCGCACCGGTGAGGGGATGGACGAGCTGCGTGCCGCGATCGCCGCAGCCCTGCCCGACCCCACGACCACCCTGGAAGTACTGGTCCCGTACACCGAGGGTGCACTGGTCTCGCGGGTGCACAGCGAAGGAATCGTGCTCAGCGAGGGGCACGAGGAGGGCGGCACACTGTTGACGGCGCGCGTGCAACCCGACCTGGCCGGTCTGCTCGCACCGTTCGTCCACGTGCACGCCTGACCAACCCAAGCGGGCGTTCGCGACGAATACAGGTATCGTAGGGAGCGATTGAGACTTTCAGTCGTTTCGCGGCCACTCGGTTGCGGCGGTTGAGCTGTTCCTCAAACGTCCAACGCAATCTCGACTACAACGCTCGTAGTTCCTAGGAGGCTCACATGGGCAGTCTTTCGGTTTGGCACTGGCTGATCATCTTGGCCATCTTCGTATTGCTGTTCGGCGCGAAAAAGCTCCCCGACGCCGCTCGCGGTCTGGGGCGCTCCCTGCGCATCCTCAAGTCCGAGGTCGGCGCGATGAACGACGACAAGAAGGAGTCCGAGGAGGCCGCCGCTGCGGCTGCCGCCACGGCTGCTCCGGCACCGGTTCGTCCGATTCAGCCGGCAGCGGTGGATCCCATCGATCCGCCCCAGCCGGTCGTCCAGCCGGCTCAGGTCACGGTGAACGGACAGCCGGTCGATCAGCGCTGATCAGTGATCGGGTCGGGTCGACGTGAATCACGTCGACCCACCCGGTGATTTCGCCGGGGTGAACCGGGACGTCGTCGTCCCGGTCCGCCCCGGCGTTTTTCTTTCGCCGTGTCTTAGTCGTGATTCTTCTGCCGGTGGTGCTTGCAGCCGTGGGCAACCCGCTGTGGCGAGACCACAAGATGTGAATACAGCCCCCGCCCTTTCCGGGCGGGGGCTGTATTCGTTGCAGCGAAAGGATCCGGGGGAGATCCGCATGAAGCGGCCGGGTTTCGCAGGTCGAAGGCCAGGTCTGGCCGAACGGCAGGCGCGACCAGCGGTGGGCCGGGGGTGACCCCGGTCCGCTCGTCGGCCGGATCTCACAACTTACGCAAGACCGCCGACACCCGGCCGAGGATGGTGGCGTCGTCACCGGGGATCGGGTCGAAGGCCGCGTTGTGCGGCATCAGCCACACGTGGCCGTCCCGTCGCCGGTAGGTCTTCACGGTGGCCTCTCCGTCGATCATCGCCGCCACGATGTCGCCGTTCTCGGCGACCGGCTGCTGGCGGACGACGACCCAGTCCCCGTCGGTGATGGCGGCGTCGACCATCGAGTCGCCCACCACCTTCAACAGGAACAGGGTGCCTTCGCCGACGATCTCCTTGGGCAACGGGAAGATGTCCTCCACGGCCTGTTCGGCCAGGATCGGGCCACCGGCGGCGATCCGCCCGATCAACGGGACGTAGGCCGGCGTGGGGCGTTCCTGCATGTCCTCGCTGGACTGTTCCGCCGAACGGACGTCCACGGCCCGGGGCCGGTTCGGATCCTTGCGGAGCAGACCCTTGCGCTGCAGGGCGGTGAGCTGGTGGGCCACCGAGGACGGGGACTTGAGCCCGACGGCGTCCCCGATCTCCCGCACGCTGGGCGGGTAACCACGCCGGGCGACGGAGTCCCGGATGTACTCGAGCACCTTGCGCTGGCGTGGGGTCAGGATGGCCGGGTTGGTGGACCGGGCGATGTCCGCCCGGTTCGGGTCGGCCTTACGCCGCGCGGGCTGCCCGTCGGCGGACTGCTCCTCGGTCGCGTCAAGGTCCACCGGATCGGGGAAGACCGCGACGTTGTCGAGGTCCTCGACCACCGGGGGGACGGACCCGGCGGGGTCGGACGGGGCCCGACCCGGAGTCTTTCCGTTGCTCACCACGTGTGCACCTCCATCACTTGCCAGTCGCCCTCGTCGGGCTGCTGTTCTGTAGATCAGATTAGGCCAGGGGGAGGTGACTATTCAAACATTCGTTCGAGAAACACGCCGATGGATCTAGCCAATGTCGGTGGCCCGGTGTACAAATTTCACAGGCGCTCGTTAGAACGCTCGTTCGATGAATCTGTTCGGGAATCGACCGCCTCGGCGGACCGCGCGGGGATCGGGCAGGTCGTGGGGCCCTTCGGGCCGTAGGAGAAGAGGTGCGCTATGGGTCTGCCTGAGCTGGTGGAGCAGGACCTGATGGAGCAGGGCCCGTGGCAGCACGACCTGCCGGGGCACGGCCCGTTCGAGGACGACCCGTTCGACGACGAAGCGGTCGCGGCCGGACCTGCTCGGCCGTTCGGTGCGGCCGCGCCAGGTGCCGCAGTCCCGCGGGTGACCGCGCGGACCGAGATCTCGCGCCGCGCGGATTCCTACACCCTGACCGGGGCCGCCGCTCGGCGTCGGCTGCCGTGGCCGCCGGCCCCGACCGTGCTGCGTGGGATGCGGGGCGCGCCCGGGTCGCACCTGCCCGCCGCGCCCGCGGTCCGGCCGTCGGTGGGACCCCGGGCGGCAACGGTGGCGGAGCTCGCGCCGGGCGCGGCGCGGGTGTCGACAGCGTCGATGTCGCGACTGACCGTCAGTACCTGGGATCTGCCGGCGGATCTCGACGACCTGGTCGGCGCGAGCCGCTGGACCGTGGAGACCCGCCCGGTCGACCTGCCGGCTCGCCGGCGGACCCGGTTCCCGGACACCCGCCGACCGGCCAGTGGCCTGCTGCCCTCGGGGGCAGGTCGGGCCGCCGTCCCGTGCGAGCGCCCGGTGCTGGTGGAGCAGGGCTACCGGATGGGGCGCTGGTCCCGGTTGGCCGCCACCCTGGCGGTGACCTTCGCGGGGGTCGGTGTCCTGTTGGCCGCCGTCCTCGGGAACAGCCCGGTACGGACCTCCACCATCACCGTGCAGTCCGGGGACACCTTGTGGTCGGTCGCCCGGCAGATCAGCGTCCAGGAGGACCCGTACCGGGTGATGCAGCAGATCGAGGATCTCAATGCGGGGGATCAGAGCGTGCTGCTGCCCGGCACCCTGCTGACCGTCCCGGTGGAGTCCTGAGGATCCTGACGTCCGTACATGCGGCGCGCCGCGCGCCTGTGGCGGCACTCCGCGCGGTGCTGCCGGCGGGCCGGCGGGAGTGTCGGAGAAAAAATTATGGCGGACACGCCGGGCCGAGATTGCGCCATATAGTTTCCGGATCTACTCTTAACCCCTAGATGTAGTAGTTGCACAGGTGTAGTTCGATCCACAGGGTTGTCCACCTGGTTGTGCACAGATCCGACGCTGCGGGGCGCGAGTTGTCCACCGGCGGGGGTCTGTTGTCCACCGGGAGTGCACAACGACCGTGGATCCGCTGCCGGAGAAATCCGGTGGTGAGGTCGGCCCCGCATCCGCGGGGCCACCCAGATCGTCCCGGTGGCCGACACGGTGACCGAGCCAGTACAGAAAGGGGTGGGGAAGCGATGCGTTGTCCTTTCTGTCGCAACCCTGATTCCCGCGTCATCGACTCCCGGGAGGTCGAGGACGGCCAGGCCATTCGCCGCCGGCGCTCCTGCCCGGAGTGCTCCCGCCGCTTCACCACGGTCGAGGAATCCGTCCTTGCCGTGGTCAAGCGCAGTGGTGTGACCGAACCCTTCAGTCGGGCGAAGGTGGTCCTCGGTGTCCGTCGTGCCTGCCAGGGGCGTCCGGTCAACGAGGACGATCTCGCCCTCCTCGCCCAGCAGGTCGAGGAGAACGTGCGCGCCACCGGTTGCGCCGAGATCTCCAGCCAGGACGTCGGGGTGGCCATCCTCGGTCCGCTCCGAGATCTGGACGAGGTGGCCTACCTCCGATTCGCCTCGGTCTACCGGTCCTTCGAGTCCTTCGACGATTTCGAACACGAGATCGGCAAGGTGCGATCCGATCGCCTTGCCGGCCCTCCGCCCGCCGAACGGACCGCCGGTCCGCCGGGGCCCGACGGGGTCGGCCTCGTGGGCGAACTCCACGCCACGGTCAACTGATCCACCGGCGGAACATCGGGGCATCTAGCGCCCCGCCCGATCGATTCTGCCCGTCCTCCTCCCACCCGCCTCCCGTACGCCGCCCGGTTGATCACCCGCCGAACCGGCCCTTCTTCTCTCGCCCGACCGGATCGATCCCTGTGATCGTCCCCGGTCCGGCCGTCCCGCTCACGCGTTACCCGTCGCTCCAGGCAGCGCACCTCTGGAAGGAATCCCCCCACCATGACCGAAACCGTCGGAAGTCAGACCGGACCGTCGAAGGCCCGCCGTGCCCGCAATGATCGTGGCCTCAAATTGGAACGTGTCTACTCCACGGCGGGGATCCACCCGTACGACGAGGTGACCTGGGAGCGTCGCGATGTCGTGATGACCAACTGGCGGGACGGCTCGATCAACTTCGAGCAGCGGGGTGTCGAGTTCCCGGCCAGCTGGTCGGTGAACGCGACGAACATCGTCACCAGCAAGTACTTCCGCGGTGCTGTCGGTACCCCGGCCCGCGAGTCGAGCCTGCGGCAGATCATCGACCGCGTCGTCGGCGCCTACACGGCCTCCGGCAAGGCCAACGGCTACTTCGCCACCGACACCGATGCCGATGTGTTCTCCGACGAGCTGACCTGGATGCTGCTGCACCAGATGTTCGCCTTCAACTCCCCGGTCTGGTTCAACGTGGGAACCGCTTCCCCGCAGCAGGTCTCGGCCTGTTTCATCCTGTCCGTGGACGACACGATGGACTCGATCCTGAACTGGTACCGCGAAGAGGGGCTGATCTTCAAGGGTGGGTCCGGTGCGGGCCTCAACCTCTCCCGGATCCGGTCCTCCAAGGAACTGCTCTCCTCCGGCGGAACCGCCTCCGGCCCGGTGTCGTTCATGCGCGGGGCCGATGCCTCCGCCGGCACCATCAAGTCCGGCGGTGCCACCCGTCGTGCGGCCAAGATGGTCGTCCTGGACATCGACCACCCGGACATCGTCGAGTTCGTCGAGACCAAGGCCAAGGAGGAGGACAAGATCCGCGCCCTCCGTGACGCCGGCTTCGACATGGATCTGGGCGGCACCGACATCGTCTCGGTCCAGTACCAGAACGCCAACAACTCGGTCCGGGTCTCCGACGAGTTCATGCGCGCCGTCGAGGGTGGCAACGAGTTCGGCCTGCGGGCCCGCGCCACCGGTGAGGTCATCGAGACCATCGACGCCAAGGAGCTTTTCGACAAGGTCAACCTTGCCGCCTGGCTGTGCGCCGACCCCGGCATCCAGTACGACGACACCATCAACGACTGGCACACCACGCCGGAGTCGGGCCGGATCAACGCCTCGAACCCGTGCAGCGAGTACATGCACCTGGACAACTCCTCCTGCAACCTCGCCTCGCTGAACCTGATGAAGTTCCTCTCCGACGACGGCGTCTTCGACGCCGAGCGCTTCAGCAAGGCCGTCGAGTTCGTCATCACCGCGATGGACATCTCGATCTGCTTCGCCGACTTCCCGACCGAGCCGATCGCCGAGACCACCCGCGCCTTCCGTCAGCTCGGGATCGGGTACGCCAACCTCGGTGCCCTGCTGATGGCCACCGGCCACGCCTACGACTCCGAGGGCGGGCGTGCCCTGGCCGCCGGCATCACCTCGCTGATGCAGGCCACCGCCTACCGCCGCTCGGCCGAGCTCGCCGGAGTGGTCGGCCAGTACGACGGCTACGCCCGCAACGCCGACGCCCACAAGCGGGTCATCCGCAAGCACGCCGCCGGCAACGACTCGGTGCGCACCTTCGGCGGCAACGACGTCACCACCCTCAAGCTGGCCACCAAGGTGTGGGCCGAGACCATCGCCCTCGGCGAGAAGAACGGCTACCGCAACGCCCAGGCCTCGGTCCTGGCCCCGACCGGCACCATCGGTCTGATGATGGACTGCGACACCACCGGTGTGGAGCCCGATCTCGCCCTGGTCAAGTTCAAGAAGCTGGTCGGCGGCGGCTCCATGCAGATCGTCAACCAGACGGTGCCGCGGGCGCTGAAGTCCCTCGGGTACCAGGACGAGCAGATCGAGGCCATCGTCGAGCACATCGCCGAGAACGGCCACGTGGGCGACGCCCCCGGCCTCAAGCGTGAGCACTACGAGGTCTTCGACTGCGCCATGGGCGAGCGCTTCATCACGCCGATGGGCCACGTCCGGATGATGGCGGCGGTCCAGCCGTTCATCTCCGGTGCCATCTCCAAGACCGTCAACATGCCGGAGAACTCCACGGTCGACGACGTCGCCGAGATCTACCTCCAGGGCTGGAAGCTCGGCCTGAAGGCACTCGCGATCTACCGCGACAACTGCAAGGTCGGGCAGCCCCTGTCGGCCGCCAGTAAGAAGAACGACCAGAAGAACCTGGACGAGGCGGCTGCCAAGGCCGTCGCCGCCGCCGGCTCCCCGGTCGAGCCGGGCCGCCCGGTCCGTCGCCGGCTGCCGAAGAAGCGCCCGAGCCAGACGGTGTCCTTCACCGTCGGTGGTGCCGAGGGTTACCTGACCACCGGTTCCTACCCGGACGACGGACTCGGCGAGGTGTTCATCAAGCTCGGCAAGCAGGGCTCCACCCTGGCCGGTGTGATGGATGCCTTCTCCATCGCGGTGTCGGTCGGCCTCCAGTACGGCATTCCGCTGGAGTCCTACGTCGCCAAGTTCACCAACCTGCGCTTCGAGCCGGCCGGTATGACCGACGATCCCGACGTCCGGATCGCCACCTCCGTCATGGACTACCTGTTCCGCCGGATCGCCCTGGACTACCTGCCGACCGACCAGCGGGCCGAGCTCGGCATCTTCTCCGCCGACGAGCGCACCGCCCAGGTCAGCATCGGGTACGGCGGCGAGACCGACAACGACGACGTGGTCGAGGAACTGCGCAGCACGGTGGACGCCACCCCGAAGGTCGTCCCGGCCTCCGAGAGTGCTGCTCCGGCCGCGCCGGTGAAGAACGACCGGTCCAAGGCCGGTTCCTCCACCGAGCTGCTCGAACTCGTCATCGGCAAGTCCTCCGACGCGCCGCTGTGCTTCACCTGCGGCACCAAGATGCGCCCGTCCGGGGCCTGCTACCTCTGCGAGGGTTGTGGCTCCACCTCCGGCTGCAGCTGATCACAGGTGTTGAACGGCAGGGGCCGGGCACGTCCGAGGAGGACGTGCCCGGCCCCTGCCGTTTACGGCGACATTCCTCGGGGCCGGAGCTGTTGCGCCGCCGCT
>QXCQ01000241.1:15296-22148 GCA_003576535.1 Nakamurella silvestris
CGGGGGAGTGGCCGCTCCGCGGCCCGGACCACCCTGTCTGCGGGTCGTCATAGCCGGGTAGACTTGGTCAGGACCGGGCAAGTTCCCGTCGGTGTTCGTTGTCGAACCGGCGGCTGGCGTCCCGTGTCACACGTGTGGTGTCACCCCTGCCCGGCGGAGCATGTTCCGACCGGTCGGGTCGCGGCGTCCGCGAAAGCGGACGGAGGCCACGGCCCGAGCGGAAACGGTTCCGGGGGTGCACAGTGTCAGGTGGCACCTGGGCCAGGTGATGTCCGGAGTGGAACAGCAGGCTGAGATCACGTCAGGAATTGACAGGGATCGAACGAAGTTGGCAGTGGACAGCAGCACCAGCAGTCGGCAGATGAGCAGTTCTCGCAGGAGTCGGACAAGAGATTGAGAGAGTGTGTGGCCCGGATGGACAACGGACCTACCAACCCGCCTCGTCGGCGGGCCGAACGGCCTGCCACCTGCTGCCTGAAGGGCTTGATGCGATGAGCCAGGGACTGTTCAGTCTTGCCGGTCCCTTGTTGCTGGCCTACCTCGCCGGCGCAGTCTTCGCCCCCACCCTCAACCGATTGTTCGGTCGCTCCACCCTGCTGATCCTCGCGGCCCTTCCCGCCGCCACCACGGTCTGGGCCATCGCCCTGCTGCCCGCGGCCCTGGACGGTCGGTACCGGCAGGTCTCCATCGAATGGGTGCCCACCCTCGATCTGACGATCGATCTGCGCTGGGACGCCCTCGCCGCGGTGATGACCATCGTCATCGCCGGAATCGGCACCCTGGTGATGATCTACTCGGCCCGGTACTTCCCACCGGGTGACGACGGTGCGGCCAGGTACACCGGCTCACTCGTCGCCTTCGCCGGCACCATGCTCGGCCTGGT
The DNA here is from genome assembly GCA_003576535.1 of Nakamurella silvestris. Taxonomy (GTDB): domain Bacteria; phylum Actinomycetota; class Actinomycetes; order Mycobacteriales; family Nakamurellaceae; genus Nakamurella; species Nakamurella silvestris. The sequence goes on from QXCQ01000241.1 coordinate 16,180, forward strand.
GCTGGCCGACAACCTGATCCTCCTGGTGATCTGCTGGGAACTGACCGGGCTGCTGTCGTATCTCCTGATCGCCCTGCGGGCCGGTAAACAGTCCGCCCGTAAGGCGGCATCCCAAGCGTTCGTCGTCACCACCGCCGGCGGGCTGGCCATGTTGATCGGTGCGGTGATGCTCGGCCACGCCGCCGGAACCTTCACCCTCTCCGAGATCATCGCCGCCCCGCCCAGCGGGGGAGCCGTCACCGCTGCGGTACTGCTCCTGCTGGTGGGTGGCCTGTCGAAGTCGGCGATCTTCCCGTTCCAGTTCTGGTTGCCCGGCGCCATGGCCGCGCCGACCCCGGCGAGTGCCTACCTGCATGCCGCGACCATGGTGAAGGCCGGCCTGTACCTCTTCGCCCGGTTCGCGCCCGCCTTCGCCACCATCGCCGTCTGGCAGCCGGTGCTCATCGCCCTCGGTGGTTTCACCCTGCTGTACGGGGCCTTCCAGGCGCTGCGGCAGCGGGACCTGAAGCTGCTGCTGGCCTACGGCACGGTGTCCCAGCTCGGCCTGATGACCCTGCTGTTCGGCGTCGGCACCGCGGATGCCCTGCTCGCAGGCCTGGCCATGTTGATCGCCCACGCGGCGTTCAAGGCCGCCCTCTTCTTCATCGTCGGCATCATCGACACCGGCACCGGTACCCGTGATCTGACCAAACTCACCGGGCTGGGCAGGCAGAAGCCGGCCCTGTTCGTCGCCGCCGTGCTCGCCGCGGCGTCGATGGCAGGCATCCCGCCCATGATCGGATTCGTCGCCAAGGAGGCCGGTTACGCGGCCCTGCTGGACGCCGGCACGGCCGGTACCCTCGCGTTGATCCTGATGGCGATCGGGTCCGCCCTGACGGTCGCCTACAGCGTCCGCTTCATCTGGGGCGCGTTCGCGGACAAGCCGGGGGTCACCACCCCGCCCTGCTCGCCGACCTCACGCTTCATGTTCGCCCCGGTGATCGGCTTGGTGACCCTGGGAACGGTGTTCGGCCTGCTGCCGTGGTTGGTGGCACCGATCCTGGAGTCCTACGCCGAGACCGCCGGGCACACCCACGAGGGTGCGCTGGCGCTGTGGCACGGAATCACGTTGCCGCTGGTCCTGTCCGTGCTCGCCTGGGTGGTCGGCGCCGGGATCTTCCTGGTGCAACGTCGCCGCGAACAGGCGGGGGACATCACGGTCCCGGGCAACGAACCGGGCACCGTGTACCGCGGGTTCACCCGTCGGCTGGAGATGTTCGCCGGTCGGTTCACCGCGTTGACCCACCGCGGGTCCCTGCCGGTCTCGCTGGGCTCCATCCTGGTGGTGCTGCTCATCTTCCCGGGCGGCATGCTCGCCTTCTCCGGGGCCGGACCGGCCGACGTGATCTGGTGGAACGACCCCTCCGAACTGGTGATCGTGCTGGTGGTACTGGCCCTGGCCATCGCCACCACCCGGTCCAAGCGGGGCATCACGGCCGTCCTGCTGGTCGGCGGTGTGGGATACGCGATCTCGGTGCTGTTCATCATGCGCGGTGCGCCGGATCTGGCCCTGACCCAGATCCTGGTCGAGACGATCACCCTGGTCGCGGCCCTGCTGGTGCTGCGGCAGCTGCCGGACACGGCGCTCTACGAGGCCCGACCGGGCAACGGGGTGCGACTGGCCCTGGCCATCGCCGTCGGTGCCCTGATGACGGCCCTGGCGTTGATCCTGCCCGGGGCACGCACCGTCGAACCGGTCTCGGCCGGAATGGCCGGCCCGGCCGTCGACTTCGGCGGCGGCAAAAACATCGTCAACGTCGTACTGGTCGACATCCGCGGGTGGGACACCTTCGGGGAGATCCTGGTGCTCGTCGCCGCTGCCACCGGTGTGGCCTCGCTGGTGTTCCTGCACCGGCGTACGGGCGCGGCGCCCCGGAAGCCCTCGGTCGCCGCCGGTTACCAGGCGAAGCCGAACCAGCCGTCACCGTGGCTCACGACCAACTGGATGCCCCGGCGTTCACTGCTGCTGGAGGTGGTGACCCGACTGATCTTCCAGACCGTGGTGATCTTCTCCGTCTACGTGCTCTTCGCCGGCCACGACGCCCCCGGCGGTGGCTTCGCCGGCGGCCTGATCGTCGGCCTGGCCCTGACCCTGCGCTACATCGCCGGTGGTGCCTTCGAGCTCGGCGAGGCAGCGCCCTGGGACGTGGGCCTGGTCCTGGGATCGGGTCTGATCCTCGCGGTCGGCACCGCCACCGGCGGACTGCTCTTCGGCGGGGACGTGCTGCAGAGCACCATCCTCAAGGCGCACATCCCGCTGCTCGGTGACTTCAAGTTCGTCACCTCCTCCCTGTTCGACATCGGTGTCTACTTCGTGGTCATCGGACTCGTGCTGGACGTCCTGAGATCCCTGGGGGCCGGCCTGGACCGCGCCGCCTACCTCGACCAGCAGCTGGAGGCCAAGCGATGAGCCAGTTCCTGTCCGGCTCGGCGGTCGCCGAGGTCAGCGCCCACGCGCTGTCCAGCAACGTCGTGATCGCCGTCGCCATCGGTGTCCTTTTCAGCTGTGGTGTCTACCTGCTCGTCTCCAAGAACCTCATCCGGGTACTGCTGGGCTTCCTGCTCGTCGGCCACGGCACCAACCTGCTCCTGCTGTCCAGCGGAACCCTGGGCAAACCGCCGATCGTCGGGGAGGACGGGGAGCTGGCCGACCCGCTGCCCCAGGCGTTCATCCTGACCTCGATCGTGATCACCCTGGCCGTGGTCACCTTCCTGTTGGCCATGGCCTACCGCAACTACCGACTCACCAAGGACACCGAACTCGATGACGATCCGGATGACGTGGCGGTAGCCGCGCGGACCGAAGCGGCGGGTGGTGGCGAATGATCGCGCTGATGCCCCTGGCCGTCATGCTCCCCATGGGTGGCGCCGCCCTGGCCCTGATCTTCGGCAAACGACCGCGGATCCAACGGGTCGTCTCGATCGTGGTGCTGCTGATCCAGCTCGTGATCGAACTGTGGATGCTGCTGGAGGTCGACCGCAACGGCACCATGGTGATGCACGTCGGCGGCTGGTCCGCACCGATCGGCATCACCTTGGTGGCCGACCGGTTGTCCGCCCTGATGATGGTGGTCTCCACGATCGTCACCCTGGCGGTGCTGATCTACGCCATCTCGGCCGGTCAGGCCGATGGCGACGAGACCGACACCCCGGTCTCGATCTTCCATCCGGCCTTCCTGATCCTGGCCACGGGTGTGTCCAACGCCTTCATGGCCGGGGACCTGTTCAACCTCTTCGTCTCCTTCGAGATCCTGCTGACCGCCAGTTATGTGCTGATCACCAGCGGGGGGACCCGGGAGCGGCTGCGGGACGGTGCGCCCTACATCGTCGTCTCGCTGCTGTCCTCGATCATCTTCCTGTCGGCCATCGCGCTGATCTACACCGCAACCGGAACGGTGAACCTGGCCGATCTGGCCGGCAAGCTCGACGGCCTGCCGGTGGGGGTGCTGTTGGTGCTGCAGGCGATGCTGCTGGTGGCCTTCGGGGTGAAGGCGGCGATCTGGCCCATGGCGGGCTGGCTGCCGGACTCCTATCCGACCGCGCCCGCGCCCGTCACCGCCGTCTTCGCCGGCTTGCTCACCAAGGTCGGTGTGTACGCCATCATCAGGGTGCAGACCCTGCTGTTCCCGGGGGGCCATTTCGACGACCTGCTGATGGTGATCGCCCTGATCACCATGGTGGTCGGCATCCTCGGAGCGCTGGCCCAGGCCGGTATCAAGAGGATGCTCTCGTTCACCCTCGTCTCCCACATCGGCTACATGCTCTTCGGTGTCGCGGTGCACAACGAGATCGGGCTCGCGGCCTCCATCTACTACGTCGCCCACCACATCCTGGTGCAGACCGCGTTGTTCCTCGCCGCGGGTCTGATCGAACGGGTCGCCGGGACGACCGTGCTGGCCCGGCTGTCGGGCCTGGCCGTCGCCTCCCCGTTGCTGGCCGTCCTGTTCTTCCTGCCGGCGATGAACCTCGCCGGTGTGCCGCCCTTCTCCGGGTTCCTGGGCAAGGTCGGTCTGTTCGAGGGTGGGGTCGAACAGGGCTCCGGACTGGCCCTGGCGGTCGTGGTCGGCGGCGCCGTCACCTCCCTGCTCACCCTGTACACGATCCTGCGGGTCTGGGGCCGTGCCTTCTGGCGGCCCGACCCGGAGATCCTCGAGGGCGGGGCGCCGAACGAGCGCTACGAGCGTTCCCAGGACAAGAAGCAATGGGCGGCCGCGCAGGCCCGTCGCCGCAACCTGAAAGAGGCGGCGCGGCGGATGCCGGCCGGCATGCTCGGCGCGACCACCGCAGTGGTCGCCGTCGGCCTCCTCCTGACCGTTGCCGGCGGCCCGATCTACGGGATCGCCGAACGGGCCGCGGTCGACCTGACCGACCGGCAGAGCTACATCCAGAGCGTCCTCGGGACGGAGGGCACACCATGAGCCCGCGGTTGCACACGCACAGTCGATTCCGCTCCGGCGGCAGCCGCACCGTCGCGGCGGGCGCGTCGGGTACCAAGTACGGCCACCGCGGCTGGCGGGCCTGGCTGATCGCCGGCGGCTGGCTGATGCTGGTGTGGTTCGCCCTGTGGGGCGCCGTCTCGCCGATGCTGGCCCTGGCCGGCGCACTGGCGACCGTGCTGACCCTGTTGATCTTCCCGTTGCCCGTGGTGGAGTTCGATTTCGGGTTGCACCCCTGGCGGGCCTTCCTGCTGATCTCCCGGTTCCTCTGGGACGTGGTGCTGGCCAGCGCCCAGGTCGGTTGGCTGGCCGTCCGCCCCGGGCCCGGGCCGCGAGGAGCGATCACCACGGTGCAGCTGCGTTCCACCTCGGACCTGATGCAGACCCTCACCTCGCTGGCCGTGTCGCTGGTGCCCGGCAGTTTGATCATCGACGCCGATCCGGAGAACCGGACCCTGGTGATCCATGTGCTGGACGTCGGCCGCGGCGGATTGCCCGCCGTCCACCAGCAGGTGCTCGACCAGGAGGAACGGATCGTCCGCGCCCTCGGCGGCCGGCAGGAGATCGAGGCCCTCACCGGTGGGGATGACGACGGTGACCGCGCCGTCCACCTCGGCCGGGTCAGCCTGGCCTCCCCGGTGCTGGTGAAAGCACCTCCAGCCGCCGAGCACACCGGGCCGGATGCGCCCTCACCGGAACGGAGTTCGAACCCATGACCGTCGTCTTCCTGATCTCCGCCGCGTTGTTCGCGGTCGGGGCGGTGTGCGCGGCCGTCCGGCTGTTGCGCGGTCCGTCGGTACTCGACCGGGCCATCGCCCTGGACGTCATCCTCGCCGCTGCGACCGGCCTGATCGTGCTGATGGCCGCCATCGACCGCAGCACCACCGCCCTCGTCATCGCGGTGGTGGTGGCCCTGCTCGGATTCATCGGCTCGGCCGGTCTGGCCAAACTGTTGCCGGGGGAGCGCCAATGATCGACATCATCGCGGGCATCGCCCTGGTTCTCGGGGCGTTGATGTCCACCCTCGCCGGGATCGCCGTGCTGCGGTTCCCGGACGTGATGAGCCGGATCCACGCGGCCACCAAGCCCCAGGTCCTGGGAATCATGCTGCTGATGCTGGGAGTGGGGTTGCGGCTGCAGTCCGCGGCCGTCATCGGCCTGCTGGTGCTCATCGTGGTGCTGCAATTCGTCACCGCTCCGGTGTCGGCGCACCTGGTCGTGCGGGCGGCGCACCGTCGGCGGCCCAGTGTCGACCTGTCCGAGAAAGACGAGCCGAGCGGGTTGTCGGAGAAGTTCCGGCCCCGCGAGAAGGGCTGACAGCACCCTCTTTTGCCGCGAGTGGATGGTGACACCCTGCTTCTTTCCCGCGAGTGGAGGGCGGCCCGCTTCTTCCCGCGAGTGGACGGTGACACCCCGGAAACAGGGGTGTGGCAGTCCGTTCGGCGGTGGGCGCGTCCTGCTTTCCCCGCGAGTGGACGGTGGCACCCTGCTTCT
>QXCQ01000227.1:0-5363 GCA_003576535.1 Nakamurella silvestris
ACCACCCCACAACCACCCCGGACGCACCTCCCGCGCCACACAACGCGAGAGTGCCTGGTCCGCAGTGGGTTCGGTGCCGGCAACCGAGTGCAGGTCGACATCGAAGGGCTCACCGACGGCCACCTCGATCCGCTCGACGCCGGCCTGGTGCAAGGTGCGTTCCAGCTGTCGACGGACGGCAGTCGCGGTGGGACCCTGGGCCAGGTCGTGGGCGGAGATCATCCCGCTCACCAGACCGGTGCGCAAGGCGGTCGCCACCCCGCCCCCCTTGGCGGGATCCCTGTGGTCGTGGTGCATGTCGTCTCTCCTGGTCCAAACCCTGGTGGTGACAGCGGAACCGTTGCCGATGGAACTACAGCGCGCCGCTCAGGCTCGCGAGGTTGAGCACCACGGGGAGCAGGGCCCACGGCTGCTCCGTGGCCCAGGAGGTCATGGTGTCGAACTGCTCGGGCACACCCGCTCCGGCGTGCACCGAGGTGTCGTCGCCGGCGTCGGCCGGGGCCACGGGGACGTCCGAGTCGGCCGGGGCCGGGTCGTCACACTGGATCATCGCGAAACCCGAATCGGCCCAGGCATCCTCGAACTGATCGATCGGAACCTCGTTCATGTTGCCGTTGGGATCGCCGGTGTCGGAGATGATGACGACCCCTCGGTCGTAATCGATCCCGGTCACCGACACGACATGGTCGGAGGTGTTGTCCTCGGTGTCCTCGCCGTACCAGATCTCGCCGCTGTCGACGAAGAGGATGACCCGACGCCCCTCCTCCAGGCTCTCGCCCAGGGAGTCGACGGAACCGACGGTCAGTTCGGCCGGCACCCCGGCGTCGTCGAGCAGCTGCAACGCACCTTCCGGCATCATGCCAGGAACGCCGTCCATGCCGACCACGAAAAGCCCGAGATCGTTGGCCCTTTCGACGAAATGTGACTCGTCGGCGAAGTCCTGGCCGGTGTACTCACCCACGATGCCGGCAACCACCGCAGGCACACAGAATCCGTTCTGCGCCTGCAGGAACCAGTGTTCCGAGTCACCCACCGGGTCCCCGACGAGCTGCCCGTTCTCCACCCAGTTCACCGGTGAGTCGTTCGGGTCCGTCGGTACGTCCACCGGGTCGACGGGGTCGGTCGGCAGGTCCGAGGGCACCTCGGAGAAGTGGGCGTCCAGGAGGGTGATCGCCCCGGGCAGGGCATCGACGAGTTCCTCGCGGGTCAGATCGCTCTGGGACTCGAAGCTGCCGTCCCCGTCCAGGTCCTGCAGCAGCACGTAGCCCCCGTCGGCGGTACGGATCACCTGTGTGTCCACGAGGCCGTCGCCGCTGGTGTCCAGGGACAGGCTGTCGGCGGCGCCGTCGAGGTCGCTGTCGGTGACGACGTAGTAGGAACCGTCGCTGAACTGGGTCAACTCGATGTCGTTGACACCGTCGCCGCTCAGGTCGAAACCGGTGGTGACACCCTCGGGTTGGAAGCCGTCCTGGAAATTACTGTCGAAGCCGGGTTCGGCCGAGGTGTCGGTGGCGGTGTCGTACGGGGTGGGATCGTCGATCATGGCGGTGCTCCTTGCCGGTTCGATGGATGATCCCGCCGAGCGGGTCGGCCGCCGGTCGGGGATCTCTGCTGGACTGCCTACTCAGATGGCCCCCGGCCCCCGGATGTTCCCGCCGGCACCGAACTCGCCCGTGACCTTCCGGCGGCGAGCAGTTTCAGCTCGTCCAGGACCGCTTCGCGTTGGGCTCCGACCACCGCGATGTGCCGGTCGAAGGAGCTCGTCCTGGCCTGACGCTCCTTGTCGGAGGCCGCCTCGGCCAGTTCGGCCTCCCGCAGGGTCGTCTTCAGCTCGGCGGCCTGCCGGGCGATGTGGTCCCGGAACGCGACGATGATCTCCGGTCGGAACTCCCGGATCACCGTGTCGGCGGCCGTGATGAGATCGGACTGGACCGCCGACACCGACTCGGCCATCCAGGTCTGCAGCTGGGTCCTGCCCCCTTTGATCACCCGGTGGGTGGCATTGACGGCCAGCCAGGCTCCGCCGACCACGAGGGCGATCGGCGCGAAGATGCCCGCGGCGCCTGCAGCCCCGGTGGCGAACACCCCCTTGGCGATCCCGGCCCCGAACAGCGCGGTGGTGACGAGGGAGGGGTCCATCAGGCTGACCCCGCTCGGCCGCAGCGCCCGCTGCCGGGGCTGCACCCGGAAGAGCTGGTCGGAGGTCTGGCCGAGGACCTCACCGGCCGTCGGCTCGTCGCGGAACAGTCGCTGCACCACGAACCGGAGGTGCTCGTAGATCCCGGTGGCAAGCACGTCGGCGGAGTACTCGAGCTCGGCCGTGAGCTCGCTCATCATCTGTCGTCGACCGGCCGGCACCATGGCGTGTTTGTCGTGGGCGATCCGCGCGGTCCAGCGTTCGCGCAGCTCGGTGAAGTGCAGGGTCGAGGCGGTGACGGCCTGGCTGCGGATCCCTCCCAGATCCCGGTCCAGGTCGAGGGTCCACCGGCTCTGCTGGAGCCTCAATTCCTCGAGCCGATCCTTCTCCGTCTCCAGGTTGGCGCGGACCTGCGGGCTGCCCGAGGCCGCCTCCCGCCGTGCCTGCAGCTGGACCAGCACCTGATCGAGGCCGCTCAGCAGGGTGCGCAGGGCGTTGGCGATCCGCACCTGATCGGTGTCGCGCAGACGGCTGCCGATGATCTGGGCCAGCCGCGGGATCCCGGAGGCGCGGTTGAGGGCGTCGGCCGTCTCCGGGTCGGTGGTCCGCACGGCGTCATCGGCGAAGGGATTGCTGATCGGCACCATCTCGGCGTCGGCGAACCGCTCCGCGTGGGTGCGCAACAACGCCCGGTTCGCGGTGATCACCTCGCGCCAACCGGCCGGGTACTTGTCCACCTTCGTGACGGCGATGACCACCGACTCGACCGAATCCGAGCACTCCGACAGGAACCGCAGTTCAGGGGCCGTGAGCGGGGCCCCGGCATCACACACGAACACCAGCAGGCTCGCCCCTTTCGCGGTGCGGGTGGCCAACCGGGTGTGGCTGCTGTTCAGCCCGCCGACCCCCGGGGTGTCCACATGCACCACTCCGGGCAGGTGCAGACCCGTCGTCGCGACCTCCGCGCCGCGGATGACCGGCGCATCCGGGTCGGCGTTGTGCCGGCCGGCGACCGTCACCCAGTCGGCGAGGTCGGCGAGCGGGACGCCGCGGTACCCCTCGGCGGTCACCAGCCGGGCCCCACCCTCGGGGAAGTCCTCGGTGGGCGGGACGAATCCGAGGTAGGCACCCGTGGTGACCTCCACTCCGACGGGGGAGAGCCCTGGCCGACCGAGCAGGGCGTTGATCAGCGAACTCTTCCCGCGGGTGACCTCACCGACCACCACCACACTCGGGGCATCGGCCCCGGCCGGCTGCAGCCGCTGGGCGGCGACCTTGGCCACATCACCCAGGCCCCGGTCCCGCAGCAGTTTCGACGCGTCGAAAAAGGCCGCCCGTTGTCCGGCGTCGAGGCGGACGGCGGCTACCACCGGACCACCGCCGGGGTCCTCACCTGCGTGCTTCGAGTGTCCATGACCCCTCATCTTTCACCGGCATCGAACAGAAAAGTACCGTGGACGGATCCTCGACGGACGGTCCTCGCCCGAGACGGCGACGATGTTCCCCTGAACGGACGCGCGGGTCCCACCCGGCGTACGGCGCGACCGGGGGTGCCGGGATCGGACTACCCTGGACCATCGTGTCCGCTTCACCCGCAGAACCCGCCATCCCCGCCCATCCGTCACCGGCGGCCACCTGGCCTGCCGCCGCCACCGGCGCAGCCGCGGCGGTCATGGTGCGGACGGTCGCTGCACCCGGTCTGCCTGCGGATTTGATCTCCTCCCTGCCCACGCCGACCGGCACCCTGTCCTTCGTCTCGGAAGGGGAAGGATTGGTCGGCTGGGGAGAATTCGCCCGTTTCACCACCTCGGGTCCCACCGCAGCGGAGGACATCGACCGGTGGTGGACCGACCTCTGCGCGACCTTGGACGTCCAGGTCGACGTCGAAGGTGCGGGCACCGGCCCAGTGGTCTTCGTCTCCCTCGGATTCGCCGATGACGACGAGTCGGTGGCCATCGTCCCGCGGACCGTCCTCGGCTGCCGGGACGGTCGGACCTTCATCACCACCGTCGGCCCGGTGCCGGCGCTCACCGGGCGCGAACCAGTGCGCGCCCCTGGCCAGATCAGCTACTCCGACGCCTCGGTCTCCATCGGCGACTACACCGGCGCGGTGGGGCAGGCGGTGGAACGTATCAAGGCCGGTGAGGCGGACAAGGTGGTGCTGGCCCGGGATCTGCTGGCGACCGCCGCCGAACCCGTCGACCAGCGTTTCCTGTTGCGCCGGCTGGCCGATTCGTATCCGACCTGCTGGACCTTCGCGGTGGACGGACTCTTGGGGGCCACACCGGAGATGCTGCTCCGCCGGGAGGGGAACGAGGTCAGTTCCCGGGTCCTGGCCGGTACGGCATGGCCCGAACGCGCCGGCGAGCACACCACCGGCCGGGTGGCCACCGGACTGCTGGCCTCGGCCAAGGACCTCTCCGAGCATGCGTACGCGGTGAGCTCGGTGTCCGACGTCCTCGGCCGGATCAGCTCCGACCTGCGGGTCCCGCGTCATCCGCATGTGCTTCCGCTGGCCAACCTGACCCACCTGGCCACCGACATCCACGGCACCATCGACCCGGCGGCCGGCCGGGCGTCGAGCGCGTTGATGCTGGCCGCGCGACTGCACCCCACCGCGGCGGTGGGCGGCTCACCCGCTTCGGCGGCCAAACGCCTGATCGCCGAGCTGGAACCGATGCGGCGCGGTCGGTACGCGGCCCCGGTGGGCTGGATGTCGGCTGACGGCGACGGGGAATTCGGGATAGCCCTGCGCTGCGCGCAGGTGTCGGACCGTCAGGTCCGAATGTTCGCCGGCTGCGGGATCATGGCCGGGTCCGACCCCGAGGTCGAGGCCCGTGAGGCGCAGATCAAGATGATCCCGATCCGGGACGCCCTGGAGGGCTAGGGCTTCCCTGTTCCCGCGCACGTTGTTCGTTCTCGCGCACGATGTTTCGTGCGCGAGGAGCAAGAACGTGCGCGGGAACAAGGGGGTTTCGGCGAATGCGGACAGGTGCGGCAGGCTCGGACCGGGTCATCCTGGGTCGACCAGGACACTGCGCCACTGACCCACCCGCACCGGCAACGTCGATGACGAAGTCAGTGTGTCGGTGCCTGACTCGCCCGTGTTCGACGACCACACCACCGACCACGTCGCCGTCACCTCCAACGCCCACGTGTTCCGACCCCCGGTACGCTCGGCGGTCGACCGGAGCCGAAACACATACCCACAGTCAGGGACACCTGT
>QXCQ01000227.1:5494-5736 GCA_003576535.1 Nakamurella silvestris
GCACTGCCCGGTTCGTCTGTGGACCACGTCGTCGACGACAATGTCGCCGTCGCCACCACCGACACACCCCCCGCAGCCACCCGAATCGACACCGGCTCAGGCTCATCCACCCACAACCACGTCCAGGTATTCACCGCCACCCGATCCGGCACCGGACCCACATGCGCCACCGGTGCAGAAACCCTCAACCGCCCCACCGCACTGACCGCCAACACCCGCGCCGACGGCGGGGCTACGACGAC
>QXCQ01000227.1:5850-39273 GCA_003576535.1 Nakamurella silvestris
TGCACAGGTCTGTGCGGCACCTGCGGGTTCGGAAATGTCTGAGTCGACGTGGTCGGATGGAACCGTCTGTGACGGATCTGCCGAACCGAGATCGCTGTTCGAGACGGACGATTCACCATCGGTCACTCCCACCAACCAGGTGTCCGCACGGCCGGGGTCGCCGCCCCGAACCTCGATGGGATCTCCGTCCGCGCCTGACATCGCCAGGACCGCAGAAGTGATCACGACACCGAGCACAGCGGAGACGAAAGGCTTCACGACGCACACGTGGGATCGGCTAGGAAGTAGATTTGACGTAGCTTCCAGACCGAACCGGACCCCTTGGTGAATTCGCCGACAACATGATCCTGTTTCAAACCAACCGTCCGCTTTTTGCCTGTGCTCACATACCGCGAACCGAACCCACTCAGATCCAGGCAATCGCCGAGATACGCTTTGCTGTCTTGGATCCCCAGCGTATGAGATCCACCAGATCCCGAAAAACTGGGATGGTTTTGAGCACTTCCGTACTTCTCCAAGCCCTTGTCGTGAAAATACTGGGCCTGCTTGATGACATCCGTTCTGATCGGATCCACCGCCACCGCGCTGATCGCTGATTTCAGGTCTTCCGGCGTCATTGCTGTACTGGTCGTGTATATCCGCCAGTACGTGCGCCAGACCTTTTCGATATCTCGTCTCGCCTCAGCCTCCGGGTCGGCAGGGTGAGCAGTCGTCCTCGGAGCCGAGGAGGTCGAACTCGACACCGAATCGCTCGTCGGCGGCACCAACGTGGACACGGGCGTGGACACATCAGGTGCCGACGCCGTCAGCTCATCCGAGGTCTCCACGACCGAACCGGACAGCCCACCGGTCCCGGCCGCGGTCAGATCCTCCACCCGGGATCCCCGGACGGGATCAGCCACACACCCGGCCGGCAACGGCCCACACAGCAGCAGACATCCCAGACCCCACACCCACCAGGACCGACGCATCTCCCCCACCATCCCCCGTGAGCGACCCCCCGCCCACACCGACACCTTCCGGCACCGGGCACCCCGGGCCGACAGCCGTCACCCTAACCAGCAACCCACCCCACCGGAAGACCTGTCCACACAGGGCGTGTCACGGCCCCGCCCCAGCCCGCACCACCACCCAAAAGGACCGTTCCCGCGCATGATGTTGCTCCTCGCGCACGAAACATCGTGCGCGAGAAACAACAACGTGCGCGGGGACAGAAGACTCAGGACAGGGCAGCGGCCACGGACTCCCGGAAGGCGGCCAGCATCGGCCGCAACCCGTCCCGGTTGGTCCGTACCTCGACCACCCGCAGCCCGGAAGGCACCACCGCAAGCTCGGCGGCCAACTCGGCCTCGGTCCCGACCTGGGTGTGGGACGCACCGGCCCCGCGCGCCAGGGCTCCGAGATCGGCCCCGTGCGGGGTCCCGAACACCCGCTCGAAACTCTCCGCGTGCGCGGGATCCCCCGGCTCCAGGGTGCTGAAGATGCCACCGCCGTCGTTGTTGGACACCACCAGCGTCAGATCCGGGCGCGGTTCCTCCGGCCCCAGGACCAGCCCGGTGAGATCGTGCAAGAAGGTGACGTCACCGACGTAGGCCACCGTTCGGCCCGGGTGTGCCAATGCCACCCCCACCGCGGTGGAGTTGGTGCCGTCGATCCCGGCCACCCCCCGGTTGGCCGTGACGGTGACACCAGCCCGCGGCAACGACGCCAGGCCGATGTCCCGCACCGGTTGGGAGGACCCGATCATCAGCACCGCCTCGGCGGGGAGTGCCCGCCCGAGCTCCCGGGCGAGCTTCGGCGAATCCGCCAACGTGGCCGAGTCCAACAGGCCGTGCACCGCCGCAGCGGCCCTGGCGTTGCCGTCGGACCAGGCGGCAGCCCACTCCGTCGGAGCAACCTGATCGACCTCGGCCAACACCGGGGACACCCGGCGGGCATTGCCGGCGATGCCACGCCAGCCCACCGACCCGGCAACCAGGTCGACCCGGCGGGAGGGATCGGTCAACAGGATGGTCACCTGCCGGTACAGGGTCGGCCGGCCCAGCACGATGATCCGGTCCGGCCGATGGGCCGCGAGGAAGGACCGGTCGGCCAGCAGGTGCATCCCGGCGTCCAGCACCTCGACGCCGGACAGGCCGGAGGACTCGGAGATGACGGGGTGGCCGGCGGCCGCCAGCACCGGAGCGGACGGGTGGCCGAGCTCGGCGATCACCAGGCAGCGTTCACCGGCTCCGGGGGCCTGGACGGGCCGGACCTGTGGGGCGCCGATCGACACCTCGGTCCACGGGCCGTCCCGGCCCTCGGTCTGCTCGGGCCAGGCCTCGCCGGCCGCGTCGGGATGGTCCGGCAGCAGCGGCTCGGCCAGCGGCAGGTTCAGCTGGACCGGTCCGGCGGTCCCGGCGGCACCGAAAGACCCACCGTCACCGCAGGTCCCGGCGTAGGCCAGGGCCCGGCAGATCATCGAACGCCAGCGGGCGTTCTGCCCGGCCTTGCGGGTGGGGACCTCGAACTCGTGGAAGAACCGCAGGACCGAACCGAAGACCCCGGTCTGGTCGACGACCTGGTTCGCGCCCACGTCACGCATGTACGGTGGTCGATCCGCGGTCAGGACCAGCAGCGGAACCCCCGAGGCATCGGCCTCCAGCACGGCCGGGTGCAGGTTCGCCACCGCGGTGCCGGAGGTGGTCACCACCGCGGCCGGCCGGCCGCTCGTCCGTGCGAGTCCGACGGCCAGGAATCCCGCCGTCCGCTCGTCGATCCGTACGTGCAGGCGCAGGCGACCGGCCTGATCGGCCTGCTGGAGGGCCACCGAGAAGGGGGCGTTGCGCGAGCCGGGTGAGAGCACCACCTCCCGCACACCGCAGGCGATCAACTCGTCGACCACGATCCGGGCGAAGGCGGTCGAAGGATTCACGGCCTTCATTCTGCCCCGCTCGCGGCGGACCGTCGCGCCAGCAGCCCGGCCACCCTGTTCAGGCGGTCCAGCCAGCGCTGCCGGGTGTCGTCATCGGCGAGATGGTCGGCCAGGGCCACCGGCTCGGGCGCCCGCCGCGGCACGGCCAGGCTGCCGTTCACGGGCAGATCCGGAGCGCCGGTGACGTCGGCCGCGAGCAGGCTCGCCGTCCCCAGCCCGCAGGCGTACGGCAGTTCCGGCAGTGCACCGGCCGCGGCCAGCCCCGCCGCCAGACCGACAGCCGAGTCCACCGCCGAGGAGATGACGACGGCAAGGCCGGTGGCCCTCGCCACCCGTAGAGCGGCCGCCACACCGCCCAGCGGCGCCACCTTGACCACGGCGATGTCCGCCGCCCCGGCCAGCGCCACCCGCATCGGGTCGCCGGCCAGCCGGATCGACTCGTCCGCGGCGATCGGCACACCGACCAACCGGCGCACCGCGGCGAGCTCCTCGACGGTCCGGCAGGGCTGCTCCACGTATTCCAAACCGCCGGCCGCCGCATCGAGCACCCGGATCGCCTCGACGGCCTCCGGTACCGACCAGGCAGCGTTCGCATCCACCCTGATCCGGCCCGAGCTGCCGAGGGCCTGGCGGACCGCAGCCACCCGGTCGGCGTCCTCGGCCAACAACGACCCCGGATCGGCGACCTTGATCTTCGCGGTGGTGCAGCCCGAGGCCGTCACCAGCTCGGTGGCCCGCTCGGGGCTGACGACCGGGACGGTGGTGTTGACCGGGACCAGGTCCCGGACCGGCTCCGGCCAACCGACGGTCGCGGCCTCGACAGCGGCCTCGAGCCAGGGCACACACTGGGCGTCGTCGTAGTTGGCGAAGGGCGCGAACTCGGCCCACCCGCGCGGGCCACGCAGCAGGATCCCCTCCCGCACCGTGATCGACCGGAACCGCTGCACCATCGGCAGGGCGAACACGGTCGCGGTGCCGATCAGCTCGGTCAGGTCCGGGTTCTGGCCGGCGGGGCGCTGCGGGTCGGGTTCGGGTGGGCGCTGCACCGGTCCATCGTGGCACCCGGGGGCAGCCCGGCCGGGATTAGGCTCACCTCATGCCCGACGAGCCTGCCGCCGACCCCAGCCCGATCACCGACACCACCCCGGTGGTGAGCGAGATCTTCGACCCGACCCAGTGGCGCGAGGTGCCCGGTTTCGACCTGACCGACGTCACCTACCACCGTCAGGTGCTCGCGGACGGCTCTCCCGGCCCGACCGTCCGGATCGCGTTCGACCGGCCCGAGGTGCGCAATGCCTTCCGCCCGCACACCGTCGACGAGCTGTACCGCACCCTGGACCACGCGCGGATGACCTCCTCGGTGGGCTGCGTCCTGCTGACCGGGAACGGCCCGTCACCCAAGGACGGCGGCTGGGCCTTCTGCTCCGGTGGTGACCAGCGGATCCGCGGCCGGAGCGGGTACCAGTACGGGGCCGACGGCCCGGCCGGTACCTCCGACCGGGCGGATTTCGTCCCGGACCCGGCGCGGGCGGGACGGTTGCACATCCTGGAGGTGCAGCGGCTGATCCGTTTCATGCCGAAGATCGTCATCGCCGTGGTGCCCGGGTGGGCAGCCGGCGGCGGCCACTCGCTGCACGTGGTCGCCGATCTGACCTTGGCCTCGGCCGAACATGCGCGGTTCAAGCAGACCGACGCCGATGTCGGATCCTTCGACGGTGGTTACGGCAGCGCGTATCTCGCCAAGATGGTCGGCCAGAAGTTCGCCAGGGAGATCTTCTTCCTCGGCCGCGAATACACCGCGGCGCAGATGCACGCCATGGGTGCGGTGAACGAGGTGGTGCCCCATGCCGACCTGGAAGCCGTTGCGCTGCAATGGGCCACCGAGATCAACGGCAAATCGCCGACGGCCCAGCGGATGCTGAAGTACGCCTTCAACCTCACCGATGACGGTATGGTCGGCCAGCAGTTGTTCGCCGGCGAGGCAACCCGGTTGGCCTACGGTACCGACGAGGCCGTCGAGGGCCGGGACTCCTTCCTGGAGAAGCGACCCGCCGATTTCGGACCGTACCCCTGGGCGTTCTGACCACAGCGATGACGGCCCGCACCCTGGAACTGCTGCCCGTGCCCACCGGCCGGGCGGTGCTGTCGATCCTGCCCGGACTCGCCGATGCCCTGGACGGGATCGGACCGGCTCGCGCGCCGGTGCCGGGCGGTGACGACAACAGCTGGGCGACAACGGGGTCGGCCTTCGCCGCCGGGAGCCCACTGCTCCCCGGGGAGGACGATCCCCAGGACCCGACCGCACTGGTGATCGCCACCTCGGGTTCGACGGGAACGCCGAAGGGATCCTTGCTGTCGGCCCGGGCGCTGGCCGCCTCGGCGGCCGCCACCGAATCGCGGCTGGGACCCGGCCGATGGTTGCTGGCCCTGCCCGCCCACCACATCGCGGGGATGCAAGTGCTCCTGCGGTCGGTGGCGGCCGGCACCGAACCGGATGTGCTGGACACCGGACTGCCGTTCACCACGGAACGTTTCGTCGCCGCGGTGGAGGCGATGGGCCAAGGCCCACACCATGTCTCGTTGGTGCCGACCCAGCTGCACCGGTTGCTCAGCGGCCCGACCGAGGGGGTGGCGGCGCTGTCCACCTTCGCGACGGTTCTGGTGGGCGGGGCGGCCACCCCGGCTCCGCTGTTGGCCGCCGCGCGGGCGGCCGGGGTACGAGTGGTCACCACCTACGGCATGAGCGAAACCTGCGGGGGATGTGTCTACAACGGCATCCCGTTGTCCGGGGTGCGGGTGCGGATCATCGAAAACGGCAGCGACAACACCGTTGTCGGCGAGCGCGGTGGGGTCGGGGAACCGGAAGCCGGGGTCATCGAACTGAGCGGGCCGATGGTCGGGCGGGGCTATCGCGGATTGCCGAACCATCCGGCCTTCCCGGCACCCGGCACGTTCAGGACCAATGACCTCGGCCGGATGTCCGATCTGCTCACCGTGGTCGGCCGGGCCGATGACGTCATCGTCACCGGCGGGGTGAAGGTCTCCCCCGGACCGGTGGAATCCGTTGTCTCCGCCCTCGACGGGGTGGGCGAGGTGGTGGTCACCTCGATCCCGAGTACCGAATGGGGACAGGAGATCGTGGCGGTGCTCATCGGCCCGGGCCCCGGGCCGGAGCTGCCGGCGATCCGGGAGGCCGTGACCGCAGCCCTCGGGTCGGCTGCCGCTCCTCGTCACCTGTTACGGCTGTCGAGCATGGCGACCTTGCCCTCCGGCAAACCGGACAGGACACAGATCCGGGCCTGGGCTGCGCAACAGCTCAGCGCAGGATGACGACCGCTCCGACCACCAGGGCGACGACGAAGGCCACCAGGGCGATCTGGGCAGACAGGATCCACACCGAGCGCACCTGTGGCTCGGCTCTGCGAGCGGCGAGGTAGAGGCCGAGGGCACCGAGCGGCCCGGTGACGACTCCCACCGCGGGGGCCGAGGCGGAGACGACCACCAGGATCAACGACAGGGCCAGGCCCGAGAGCATGAGGGAGGTCTGGGTCTCCCGTGAATGAATACGTGTTGTCGGCATCCGTTGCATCGCCGGTTCACCACCCTTCGCCGATCGCGGCGTTCGCTGTTGTGACCACCGAGTTTACGCTGGTCAGCGAATGAGGGTCGTGTGTGTTGTCTGTGCGTGCGCCGTGTAGATCCCCGATCCTCCCGGCACCGCACCCCCTCCTCGTTCCCGCGCGCGATGTTGCTCCTCGCGCACGAAACTTCGCGCGCGAGAACGAACAAGGTGCGCGGGAACGGGGGAGGTTGGCAGTGTGGCCCGGGTCACAGCAGCCACCTTCGGTGGTGACGCAACAGAATCAGGGGTCTGCGGCGTTTGGCTCCCATGACTTCTTCCTACCCGCCACGAGCCCGCCTGCTCACCCGCCGGCTCCCGCTGCTCGCACTCGTCCTCGGTACGGCCCTCGCCCCGGGCATCGCCATCGCGGAACTACCCCCGGGCACCCTGCCCGAGGACTATCCGATCGCCGTCGCCTGGGGCAACAACGACCTCTCCCAGCTGGGGGACGGCACCGCGGTCACCCGGACCGCTCCGATCCAGGTCTCCACCGGCGGACTCAGCGCCAGCAGCCAGGTCAGTGTCGTCAGCAGCGGTCACGGCAGCTCCTGTTCGATCGCCAGCGGCCAGACCCTGTGCTGGGGGCACGGCGGCTCCGGGGAACTCGGCAACGGTCACAACTCCGACAGTCCGGTCCCCGTTCAGGTCGGCGGTCCCCTGATCCACCAGTTCGCCACCGCCGTCAGCGTCGGGGCGAACCACGCCTGCGGCATCGTCGCCGGAACCGCGTACTGCTGGGGGGACAACAGCCACGGACAGCTCGGTTCGGCCCTCGGCCCCGCCAGTAATCTCCCGGTGGCCGTGGACGTCAGCTCGCTGCCCGCCGGAGCGAAATTCACCCAGATCAGCGCCGGTACGAACTTCACCTGCGGGGTGGCGGGCGGCCTGGCCTACTGCTGGGGGCTCAACGAGCACGGGCAGCTCGGCATCGAGACCCATGACGACAACTCCGTTCCCACACCGGTTCACGCTGCCTTCCTGAACAGTCCGGTCACCTCGATCTCCGCCGGTGACGGGCACGCCTGCCTGCTCGGCGGCGGCAAGGCCTACTGCTGGGGACAGGACGAGCACGGACAGCTCGGATCCAACTCCAAGATGACGGACTCCTCCCTCCCGCTGACGGTGTACACCGCCGGAGCTTTGACGGGTCTGAACATCGTCGCCATCAGCGCGGGAGGGCAGAACACCTGCGTCCTCGGCAACAAGGCAGGCGTGCGGAAACCGTACTGCTGGGGTCTGAACTCCACCCAGAACCTCGGCATCGACTCGTTGATCGCCGACAGTGCCGTGCCGGTAGCGGTTTCCCTGCCGGGGTCCCTCGCCACCCACAGCGTCAGCGCGATCGCCACCGGCGGTGCGGGTGCCTGCATGATCGTCACCGGAGCCGGTTACTGCTGGGGCGCCAACGGTTCCGGGCAGATCGGCGACAACACCACCACCATCCGTCCGGTCCCCACGGCCGTCGAGCCCAACGGCGGGCTCCTGCACCACCGACTGCAGGCGATCAGTGCCGAACAGAGCTACACCACCGGCATTGCCGTCACCACCAGCCAGTTCACCGATGTCGGGGCCTCCTACCTGTTCTTCGACGAGATCTCCTGGCTCGCCGGGGCGGGGATCACCCAGGGGTACTCGAACGGCAGCTACCAGCCGACCAAGAACATCTCCCGACAGGCCATGGCCGCCTTCCTCTTCCGCTTCGAGAACCCCGGCGCAACCACTCCGACCTGTTTCCCGAACACCACCCGCAAGTTCACCGACGTGAAGACCAACGACCCGTTCTGCGGATCCATCGAATGGCTCGTCGACCACAAGATCGTCACCGGCGGCGGGAAGTTCAACCCCGGCGGCGACACCACCCGCGCCGTCATGGCCGACTGGGTCTACCGCGCCCAGAACCCCGGTCTGCCGAAGCTGAACTGCCTCGGCAGCGCCCGCATGTTCACGGACGTGCCCGCCACCTCCGCCCAGTGCGGCAACATCGAGTGGCTGGCCTCGGTCGGTGTCACCAACGGCTACCCCACCGGCAAGTACCTGCCCGGGTCGCCCATCCACCGTGACGCCATGGCTGCCTTCTTCCAACGCACCGCCGAACTCGCCGCCCACTAGGGCGGACGCGCCACACCCGCCGCCACACCGCCGAAGAAGGATCACATGACGACATCTCTGTTCCGACAACGAGTTCTCATCATCGGGTTGTCAGCGGGCCTTGCCCTCTTCGGCGGTGTGGCGGCGGCGCAAGGTCCTGCGCCGCAGGAGTTCCCGCCGGACACGGCGGCCGCCGATCTGCCCATCGGGGTCGCCTGGGGCAACAACAACGCCGGTCAGCTCGGCGACGGAACCATGGTCTCCCGCCCGGCACCGGTGAGGGCGCTGCCGACCGGTCTGCCCACAGACGCCCAGGTCAGCAGCATCAGCAGCGGACGAGATGTCACCTGCGCCATCGTGATCGGCAGCGTCTACTGCTGGGGGTTCGCCGGTTTCGGCGAGCTGGGTACCGGCTCCACCGAGGCCACCACCGGTACCAGCCCTGTCGGCGGAGACCTGCTGGGGCGTTTTGTCACCTCGGTGAGTGTCGGCGAGAACCACGTCTGTGCCGTGGCCAACGGCCAGGTGTTCTGCTGGGGGAACAACGACGAGGGGCAGCTCGGATCCAACGACGAGGTCAGCACCACATCCCCCACCGTTGTCGACACCACCGATCTGCCTCTCGGCGCACAGTTCACCCAGGTGAGTGCCGGTTCCCGGTCCACCTGTGGCCTGGCCGCCGGTGTGGCCTACTGCTGGGGGGACAACCAGTTCGGACAGCTCGGCAGCGGACCCGGCGACAGCGTGTTGGCACCGGAACCGGTTGATGCCGCAGCGCTGAAGGGGGCACTGGTCACCTCGATCACGGTCGGCGGCGGTCACGCCTGCCTGCTGGCCGGTGGGGAGGCCTACTGCTGGGGCAACAACGTCCTCGGGGAGCTCGGCAACGGCGACCTGGGCAACACCGATCTGCCCACCGCCGTCGACACCACCGCCGCCCTGAAGGATCTCACCGTGGCGGCGATCAGCGCCGCCGGGTACAACACCTGCGCCATCGCCGGCAAAGCCGGCAGCCGCCGCGCCTACTGCTGGGGCACGAACTTCACCCACAACCTGGGCGACGGCAGTGATCTCGGGGCGTCCCCTGTTCCGGTCCCGGTGGCAACACCCGGGGTGCTGGCCACACACAACGTGAGTGCCATCGCCACCGGCGGTGCCGGGTCCTGCCTGGTCGTCACCGGGACGGCCTACTGCTGGGGGTCGAATGCCTATGGGCAGGTCGGGGACGGCAGCACCATCACTCGGTCGGCACCCACGAAGGTCTCGACCTCCGGAGTTCTGCTGCACCGCCGGGTCCAGGCGGTCAGCGCCGAACACAACTACACCAACGGGATCGCCGTCAGCAGCCCGCAGTTCACGGATGTGGGAACCGGCTACCTGTTCTACGACGAGATCTCCTGGCTCGCCGGCAGCGGTATCGCCCAGGGGTACGCCGACGGGAGCTACGGCCCCACCCAGAACATCAGCCGACAGGCCATGGCCGCCTTCCTCTTCCGATCCCACCGGCCGGGGCTGGGCACTCCGTCCTGTGATCCGGCAGTCCCCCGCCAGTTCACCGACGTGAAGGCCGACAACCCGTTCTGCGGGGCGATCGAATGGCTCGTCGACCAGAACATCGTCACCGGTGGCGGCACCTTCACGCCGGTCGGGGCAACCACCCGGGGCGTCATGGCCGATTGGGTCTTCCGGTCCCAGAACCCCGGGATGGTCGACCAGCCCTGCGCCGGCGCGACCCGACTCTTCACCGATGTGCCGGCCGGATCCGCTCAGTGCGGCAACATCGAATGGCTCGCCCGCGCCGGCATCACCAACGGATACCCCGACGGCAGCTACCTCCCCGGTTCGCCCATCCACCGAGACTCCATGGCCGCCTTCTTCCAACGCACCGCCGAACTCGCCGCCCACTGACAAGGAATGACCATGCGCAACTCCGGCAGCTGGGCCACGGCCCTCGCCCTTCTCGCCATGCTTTCCCTGTCCGGCGTCGCCGGCGCGGCTACCCCCACCGCGCCGCGGGCCTTCCCTCCGAACACCCCCGAAGAGCTGCTCCCCGTGGGGGTCTCCTGGGGCACCAACACGGCCGGGCAACTCGGGGACGGAACGACCAAGAAGCGGCTGACGCCAGTCATCCTCGGGAACGGCTCAGGGCTGGACACGGAGGAAATCGCCGCCCTGGACGTCGGGGACACCCACACCTGCGGCCTCGCCACCTTCCAGGTGTACTGCTGGGGGGACAACAGCCGTGGTCAGCTCGGGATCAGCACCGTCGGCGGAAGCCACCCTCAGCCCGCCGCCGTCGGTGTGGGACTGGCCGGCCACACCGCGACCGGCGTCAGCGCCGGATCTGCCCACACCTGTGCCGTGGCCAGCAATCACGCCTACTGCTGGGGGGGCAACGAGAACGGCGAACTCGGCACCGGGAACCTCCAGGACAGCGACGTGGCCGTCAAGGTCGGCGGGGTCCTCACCGGCAAGGTGGTCACAGCGATCAGCGCCGGTTACTACCACAGCTGCGCCATCGCCGAAGGGCACGCCTACTGCTGGGGCCGCAACGTCGAGGGTCAACTGGGTATCGGGCCTGGAGACTCCAGCCCGGTGCCGATCCAGGTCACCGGCGGCGATCTCGGCTCCAAGGTCGTGGACTCGATCGCCGTCGGCGGATACCACACCTGCGCCCTGGCCGAAGGCCACGCCTACTGCTGGGGCCGCAACAACCGGGGCCAACTCGGCACGGGCTCCGACAAGGATTCCGCCCTGCCTGCCGCCGTCGCCACCGACGGCCTGTTGAACGGTGCCATCCTTGCCACCTCGATCGCCGCCGGCGGAGATGACAGTTGCGCCGTGGCAACCACCAAGGCGAGCCGCACCGCGGTGTGCTGGGGTTTCGGGGTCAACGGGGAGCTGGGCGACGGTGGCCACCAAGATCGCCAGACCCCGGTTGCCGTGAACACCGCCGGTCCGCTGGCCGGCCGGAACATCGAGTCCCTCAGTATCAGCGACGGCGGCGGGTGTGCGATCGCCGCAGGCCAGGGATATTGCTGGGGAGACAACGTCAAATCCGGCCGCCTCGGCACCGTCACCAACATGCCGTCCAGTGTCCCGGTGCCGGTGGACACCACGGGGAGCCTGAAGGGAAGGGTACTGACGGGGATCAGTACCGGTTTCTCGCACACGGCGGCGGTCGCGGTCAGCGCGCCGTTCTTCACCGACGTCCCGTCGGCCTACCCGTTCTACAACGACATCACCTGGGTCGCCGGCACCGGCATCGCCCTCGGTTACCAGGACAAGACCTACGGCCCCACCTCGAACGTGTCCAAACAAGCCATGGCTGCCTTCATCTACCGTTTCGCCAACAGGAGCGTCGGCGACGAGGGCTGTGATCCGGACGCCCCTCGCGCGTTCACCGACGTTCCGGTCAGTTCGCCGTTCTGCGGGGCCGTCGAGTGGTTGGTCCTGGCGGGCATCGTCACCGGCGGGGGCAAGTTCGATCCCGGCTCCACACTCTCCCGGGGGACGATGGCCACCTGGATCTTCCACACCCTCCACCCGGCGGTTCCGGCCCAGCCCTGCGGTGGTGTCACCTTCGACGATGTCACGGCGGCGATCCCTGCCTGCGGCGACATCGAATGGCTCGCCCGCACCGGCATCACCACTGGCTACAACGATCAGACTTTCCTGCCGAACGCCCCCATCCACCGTGACGCCATGGCCGCCTTCTTCCACCGGGCAGACGCTCTGGCAAGCCACTGACCACTGCATCGATTAATTCTCGGACACCCCGGTGGAATTCCCACCCCGATGTCGGTCCGGATCGGTACCGTCGGGTCATGACCGAGATCACCGTCGATCAGGATCAGGCCGTCATTGCCGGCGGCTGGCTCGGAGAGCCACGGCCCGGGGCCGCCCATCTGGTGCTCCTCCACGGCTTCTCCTGCGACGAGACCGAGATGCTGGACGACGCGTTGAAGCTGGCCCCGCATCTGGACGGGTTGAGCTGCCGGCTCTCCTCCGTCCGGGGCTGGTCACCGGCGAAGGGACGCAGCTCCGGTTACGAATGGGTCGGGCCCGGCCCGGGGATCGGCTACCCGGCCCCCGACCTGGCCTCCTCCGTGGCCAGGTTGATCGAGGTGGTCGAGGCCCTCCACGACGGCCCCGTCGTCCTCATGGGTTTCTCCCAAGGGGCGGCCATGTCCAGCGAGGTCCTACGTCATCGCCCGGACCTGGTGGCCGGTCTGGTCGCGCTGAGCGGGTACACCCTGATCCCTCCGCGCCCCGCCGACGAGGAACTCCGCCGGGACCTCGCCGCCGGAGTGGGAGTCCCCACCTTCCTCGCCTACGACGAGCAGGATCACGTCATCTGCGGCAAAGCCCTCACCTGGACCGCCGAGTACTACCGAAATCACACTGCCCTCACCGAACGGACCTATGAGGGCCTCGGGCACCGGATCAGTTCACGGCAGATGGCCGATATCGCGGCCTTTCTCGCTCCGCTGCTGGCCGGGGACTGAATCCTCCGGCCGGGCCGTCCCGCCCGCCGCCGCCCGCCGCCGCCGGTGCGTGTCCGGTACGTGCCCCGGACCGAACTAGTGTCTGTGCTGTGGCAACTCCCGCGCAGTGGATGGCAGCATCCCGCCCCCGTACCCTTCCTGCGGCTTTCGCACCCGTCATCGTCGGCTCCGCCTGCGGTTACGCCCTCGACGGGTTCTCCTGGGGCATCGCCGTCCTCTGCCTGGTGGTCAGCCTGGCCCTGCAGATCGGCGTCAACTTCGCCAATGACTACTCCGACGGGATCCGCGGCACCGACGACGACCGGGTCGGCCCGGCCCGGCTGACCGGCAGCGGTGCCTCCAAACCAGGCCAGGTGAAGGCCGCCGCGTTCACCTTCTTCGGCATCGCCGGTCTCGCCGGGGTCGGCCTCGCCGCGTACTCGACGTGGTGGCTGCTGCTCGTCGGCGCCGCCTGTATCGCCGCCGCCTGGTTCTACACCGGGGGACCGAAACCGTACGGCTATGCCGGGTACGGCGAGGCCTTCGTCTTCATCTTCTTCGGGCTGGTCGCCGTCCTCGGCACCACCTACGTCCAGGCCGGGATGATCTCCCGGACCGCCGGGGCGGCTGCGATCGGGGTCGGGCTGCTGGCCTGCGCCCTGCTGGTGGCCAACAACCTGCGTGACATCGACACCGATGCCGTCACCGGCAAACGGACCCTGGCCGTCGTCCTCGGTGACGGGCTCACCCGCCGGCTGTACGCCCTGATGATCGCCGTGGCCTTCCTCGCCGTGCTGGTGGTCGGCATCCGTCACCCGTGGTGTCTGCTGGCCCTGGTCGCGGTCGTCTTCGCGGTCGATCCGGTGCGTCGCGTCCTGCGGGGGGCCAAGGGGCCGGAGCTGATCGCCGTGCTCGGAGCCACCGGCCGGCTCGAGCTGGTCTACTCCGTTCTGCTGGGTGCCGGGCTGGTCATCGGCGGCAACTGACGATTGGGGTTCTGAGTGGTCGAAATCGGACCATCTGGAACCCGAATCGTTCATCGGCCCAGTGCCCGACAGACCTGGGACAACACCTCGGCAGGACGCTGGGTCAGATCGAACCAGGTGAACCGAAGCACGGTCCACCCTTGCAGGATCAGCTCGTTCTGCCGGGCCCGATCCCGTTGGAACCGGTCCGGGGTGTGGTGCCAGGCCCACCCGTCGATCTCGACGATCACCCGCTCGGCATCGAACCGGAAATCCGGCACACTGCCCCCGGCGATGACGCGGGTGTTGACCTGCCAACCGGTGATCCCGTTCCGTCGCAGGATCCGGGCGAACATCCTCTCGCTCTCGGCGGCCGTACGATCCGAGGCCGCAGCCAGGAGCGTCGCCGCGGCTTTGGCCCCGTCCTGGGCCGGATGCCGCGCCAGCGCCGCCTCAACAGCAACGAGCGAGACCGACCGTTGCAGCGCCCGGTCGAGGATGTGCGGTCGACCGGAACGAACAGCAGCTTGGACGGCGGTCAGTGGCTGACTGGTCACAGGGACACCCGCCCAGATGCACCGGTCGACCGGATCGACGAAGCGCCGGAGGATGCGTATCGGCGGATCAAGGTCCGGTGATGCTCGGATCCCTCGACCGTGTGGGACCGTGATCTCTATCGCTGGTGGAGGCCGGTCGACGAAGCCCCACCACCAGGCAGCTGTCTCGCCGCTGAGGACAGCACCTTCGCCTGCCCACCACGCCGCCGCCCGGGCGGCGCTGCGCGGCGAGGCAGGCGCGGACCTGGCCCGGAACACCCCCGGATGGACGGGGATCCACTCACCCGATCGCAGCTGGGTGCGCAGTTGCCCACGGCTCATCCCCCAGCGCAGTGCCTGGGTGGTGGTGATGATGCCGTCCTGCCTCGACAGACCGGTGCTGATCCTGGCTCGGAGATCCATCGGCACACTCTCGCCGAAAGGCAGTTCCCCAGGTCGGGCCTGTCCACACCGGCTGTTTCGACGATTTGGGTTCCAAATGGTCCGATCTCGACCATCTGGAACCCAAATCGTCGAAGGCGTCAGGAACCCAGGAACTCGCGCACCAGCGCCCGCGAGGGCGCCAGATCCCACCCCTGGGCCGCGACCCACTCGTCGTTGTAGTACGTGTGCCCATAGCGCTCCCCGCCGTCACACAGGAGCGTGACGATCGACCCACGGACCCCCGCCGCGGCCATCTGGCGGGCCAGCTCGAAGGCCGCCCACAGGTTGGTCCCGGTGCTCGGCCCGACCTTCTTCCCCAGGAGGTGCTCGACCTCCCGGGCCGTGCCCACCGAGGCCGCGTCCGGGACCTGCACCATCCGGTCGATCACCTGCCCCACGAAGGAGGGTTCCACCCGCGGCCGGCCGATCCCCTCGATCCGGGATCCCGCCCCGCGGCGCGTCACATCCGAGTCCCGCCAGGCGTCGAAGAAGACCGACCCTTCCGGATCGGGGACGCACAACCGGGTCGGGTGGCCGCGGTAGCGGATGTAACGGCCGATGGTGGCGCTCGTCCCGCCGGTTCCGGCGCCGATCACCATCCACTCCGGGATCGGGTGCGGTTCCCACTTCATCTGGTCGAAGATCGACTCGGCGATGTTGTTGTTCCCGCGCCAGTCAGTGGCCCGCTCCGCGTGGGTGAACTGGTCGATGTAGTGACCGCCACAGGCGACGGCGAGTTCCCGGGCCGCGTCGTAGATGGCCCCGGCCTCCTCGACCAGATGGCACTGTGCCCCGTAGGAGCGGATCAGTTCGATCTTCTCCCGCGAGGTCCGGGCGGGCATCACGGCGACGAACGGCAGGCCGATCAGCCGGGCGAAGTAGGCCTCGGAGATCGCCGTCGAGCCGGAGGAGGCCTCGATCACGGTCGAGCCGGCGTGCAACCAGCCGTTGCACAGGGAGTAGAGGAAGAGGGAGCGGGCGAGCCGGTGTTTCAACGAGCCGGTGACGTGGGTCGACTCGTCCTTCAGGTACAGGTCGACGCCCAGGGCGGCCGGCAACGGGAAGCGGATCAGATGGGTGTCGGCGCTGCGCTGGGCATCGGCCTCGATCTGACGGATCGCCCCGGTCACCCACGCGCGGTGGGCCCGGTCGGAGCGGTCGCAGTTCGTGGGCAGGTCCGCGGCGGTCGGCTCGGTGATGCGGTCGCTCACTGCCCCTCGTCACCACGCAGGGCCTGGCGCAGGGAATCACGCTGGGAGCGACGCACCGCGGATCGGACGTTGATCAGATCGGTCACCCGGCGACGCTGGCCGTTGAACAGGATCATCGACAACGGCATCTGCATGATGATGGCCAGCAGCAGCGAGACGATCAACGGGATCTGCAGGACGAAGGTCAACACCACGGTGATGACGGCGACCAGACCGAGCCGCATCACGGTGTAGATGACGAGTTGGGAGGCCAGGCTCGCGGACCGGCCGCCGCCGGCGGGATCCGCTGCCGGACCGCCCTGGGTCGGTCCGGTTCCTGACGGCTGATCGGCTGAGCTGTTGTCCACAGTTCCCACCCTAAGGCTCTTCGGTGGCGAGGCGGTTCGGTCGACCCTCGAATCTGGTCGACAACACCACGGTGGTCCTGGTCCTGGCGACCCCGTCGATGGCGCGGAGTGCTCCGAGGATCAGGTGCAGGTCGTCCACGGTCGGTACTCGGACCTTGACGATGAAGGCCTGGTCGCCGGCGACGCCGTAACAACTCTCGACCTCGGGCATCGCGTCGAGGGCGGCGGCGATGACCGCGTCCTCACCGTATTCGCCCGGCTCGATCCCCACCATCGCGGTGACCCCGAGTCCGACGGCCGAGGGTTCGACGATGGCCCGGTAGCCGCGGATGACCCCGGAGGACTCCAATTTGGAAACTCGTTCGTGTACTGCCGAGGACGACAACCCCACCGATCGGGCCAGTTCGGCGTAGCTGGCCCGGCCGTCACTGCGCAGGGCGTCGATCAACTGACGATCCAGCGAATCCATCGTGCCCCTTCCCTGTTGTCGTGTGCTCCCTGGTCCGCGTGTTCTCGCCCGTCAGACGGGGGAAACGCACCTCCGACGTTAGTCGACTCCCGTCCCGCTCCGGCACCGGCCGACCGGTGGCCCGACCTGCCCGCCCGGACGGGGCCGGTCGCATCCGTTCGCGCGACCTCGCAACGGGCTGTGACCGAGTCGTCGTCACCCCGGATGACGGTGACGACACCGTCGTGGATCAGCAACCGGGTTGAATGGCCAGTGTCTCATCCTTTTGCCGCACAAAAGAAAAAGAAGTTTGTCGCAAAAGTGCCCCCTGTGGCAGTAACGTGGTGACGACCACCTCAGTTATATTGCTCCCAGTAACGGTTGGGATTCACCCCATAAGGTCGACTGCACCACCCATCTTGCCGAGCCTCACCTCCGTATCACTAGGAATCGGCTTGACTGTCCGACGTTGCCCCCGGCGACGACGGTCGGTTGCATTCGGAAGATGACGATGCGGTCTCCATGGATCAACAAAGGACGTGAACGATGTCTATCGACCACAACGAGAGACTGCTGACACCCGGCGAGGTCGCCGTGATGTTCCGTGTGGATCCGAAGACGGTCACCCGTTGGGCCTCGGGCGGGCGTATCGGATCCATCCGTACCCCGGGCGGGCACCGGCGGTTCCGCGAGTCCGAGGTGCGCACCCTGCTCGCCGAGTTGACGTTCGACGTCGACGCCGCCGGCTGAAACTCCCCCCGATCACCCCACCGGTGAGCGCTCGGCGGCCGTGATCTGCAACAAGGCCCGCCGGTCCGTCGGCTTGGGTACTGTGGTGGGAAAAGGAGGCGCTCGATGACTTATCTGCTTGTCGCGGTCACCATCACGATCGTGGTAATCGGGCTCGCCTGGCGCGGACTCGGTACCGACAACGGAGATGGCGGCACGCCGGCACCACCACGGCCACGCCCTCGACCCACCCGGCCGACAGCACCCGATGACGACCCCGATTTCCTGGGCGAGATCGATCGGCGGCTGCGCGGGGAGGACAAGAGCAGCTGACCGGCTGTCGGTTCGGCCCAGCGGGCTCGGGCCGACCAGTTCACCGGTGAGGCCCAGCGAGGTGCCGAAACTCCGGTCAGCGTTTGGATCCGTATCGACATGTGAACGGGCGGCCGGGACACTGATCACTCAGTGTCCCGGCCGCCCGTTCGCGTTCGGTGGGAGGGCTGCTTCCAGCGGTACCCGCTCTGGCGGGACGGGAGCAGCGGCAGGGCACCGCTGCCCCGCCCGGGGCCCGGTATCAGGCGTAGGAGTGCAGACCCGTCGTCACGAAGTTGACGAAGAAGAGGTTGAAGATGACGGTCGCGAAGCCCAGCATGCTGATCCAGGCGGCGCGGCGGCCGCGCCAGCCGGCCGTGGCCCGGGCGTGCAGGTAACAGGCGTACACCACCCAGGTCATGAAGGCACCGATCTCCTTGGGGTCCCAGCCCCAGTACCGACCCCAGGCCACCTCGGCCCACAGGGCCCCGGCGACGACGGCGAAGGTGTAGACCGGGAAGGCGATGATCGCGGTCCGGTAGGCGATCCGGTCGAGGGCATCGGTGGTGGGCAGTTTCGCCCAGACCGAGGTCTCCTGGAAGACCTTTCCCTGCCGGTCCCCGCGCTCGCGGATCAGGTACAGCACCGAGGCGATGCCGGAGAACAGCAGCACACCGCTGGAGATCGAGATCGCGGTGACGTGGATGACCAGCCAGTAGTTGTTGAGCGAGGCCATCAGCTCACCGGCCGGGACGTACAGCACCGTGCCGCTCAGGATCGCCAGCAGGGCGATCGGCAGCATCACGAACATCCCGATGGTGCGAGCGTTGGTCCGCACGATCACCACCACCAGTGCGGCGGTGCCGACGGTGCAGATCATCGACATGAACTCGTAGAGGTTGCCCAGGGGCATCCGCTCGGTGGCCAGCCCCCGCATGAGCATGGAGAAGATGTTGGCCACCAGCGCAATGACGGTGACGACGAACCCGGCCCGGCCGAATCGTTCGGCCCAGGGCAGGCCGCGCTGCTCCTTGGTCACCAGACCGATGCCGTTGCCGCCGGCGGTGGGCACGACCGGCCGCCCGCCCGGGGTGCCGTCGGCCGTCAGTGCCCCCACACCGACCGGTACCCGCTCGGCGGTGTGCACCGTGGTGGTCCGCTTGGAGGCGAACTCCACCGCGTAGCAGCCGAGGGCGACCACGTAGCCGGCGAGCGCGGCCTGGAAGCCGCTGTCCGACAGCGATGCGAAGGTCTCGTTGACAGCCATGGGCCGTGCCTTTCTCAAAGGTGACTGCTGGGTACCGCTGGTGCTGCGTGGTGCCTGACGTGGTGCGGGGTGGTTCCGGGGCGGGCGCATCCGGTACGTCGAATGCCGCCCGGCATCTCGGATGCCGCCCAGCGGATTCTACGTCGCGTAGAAACTATCCGCCCGTTCGGCCGGTACATCCGTGGATCCCGGAGCTCCCGGGACCAACGCGACCATGGAGGAGAACTCCGAGCCGTACCCGGCCTGGTCGGTCCTGGCCAGGCCACCGACCTCCACCACCGTACGGGCGCCGTCGGCACCCGGCGAGATCCGGTACCAGACCCGCCGACGTTTGATGGTCAGGGACAACATCAGCCCGGCGATCATGGTGATCGCGAAGATCAGCGCGAATCCCTGGGCCGGGTCGTAGGAGACCTGGAGCGACACCCACTGCTCGTAGCCGGTGAAGGTGATCTTGGTGCCGTCCTCGATCGTCATCGACTCCCCCGGCAGCAGGTTGGCCCGGCCCCGGTCGGCCAATGCGCCGTTGTCGATCTGGTCCTGGTTGACCTGGTAGACGGAGTAGCTCGGTCCCAGATCCCCCTGGTAGACCTGGATCGCCACCCCCGGGTTGTTCGGGGCGGGGAAGATCGAGGTCAGGATGCCGGCGTGGACGAAGGTGTCCGGGGCGAAGATGCCGACGAGGGCGAGTTGTTTCTTCTCCCCCTCCACCGGCGGATCGGGGATCTTCACCGCCCCCTCCGACAGCAGCATCGGATCGGTGGGCTGGAAGTTCTGGATGTAGTCGCGGACCTCGCCGTTGGGGTAGGTCACCTGGAACTTCGGCGCGAACCCGTGGCCGAGCAGGTACAGCCGCTCGCCGTCGAAGCGCATCGGCTCGTTGATCTGCACCTGACCGTTCCGCCAGTTGCCCGTGTTCAGGTCCTCGTCCAGCTGGTAGCGGAACTTGATCGTGAAGGCGGTGGCGATCCCGGCGTCGGTGTAGGTGGCGTCGAAGCTGTCGACGGTGACGCAGATCGGCTTCAGCTCGGTGCCGTCGATCAGCAGCCCGGGCCGGAAATCGTCGTAGGAGGCCGCCGTCAGGCAGGTGTCCTCCCCGAGACGGACCACCACATTGCCCTCGTACCCGACGAGTTTGCCCACCGCGATGGCAACCAGGATGCCGACCAGGCTGATGTGGAACACCAGGTTGCCGACCTCCCGCAGGTACCCCTTCTCCGCACTGATGGTGAGGGTGTCCCCCTCGCTCCGCCGGACCTTGCGCCAGCGCCGCAGCCCCGCCTCGACCCGGTCGGCGACCTCGACCGGCGGCAGGCCGGGGCTCGCCTCGACCTTCTCGTGGTGTGGCATCCGGGCGAGGTTGCGCGGGGTCAGCACCGGGACGGCCCGGAGCTGACGGATGAACTCGAAGGTGCGCGGGGTCAGGCAGCCGATGAGCGAGATGAACAGCAGCAGGTAGATCGCCGCGTACCAGGGGGATCCGAACACCGCGAAGAAGCCGAGGTCGTCCAGGATCGGGCCCATGGTGGGGTGGTCCAGGATGTACTGGGCGGTCTTGACCCGGTTGAGCGACCACTGCGGCAGCAGGGCACCCGGCAGCGAGGCCAGGGCCAGCAGGAACAGCAGCACCAGGGCGACCCGCATACTCGTCAGCTGACGCCAGATGTTGCGCAGGAAGGCGAGCACCTTCTGCCCCCTGGCAGGTTTCCACACCTCGGCGGGCACCTCGTCCAGGGGATCGTCACCGTGCAGGTGGGTCACATCGCGTTTGCTCATAGAACTGTCGTCGTTCTTCCGTAGAGGGTCTGCAGCCAGCTGATGAATTCGGCCCACAGACCCGTCACCATCAGGATGCCCAACAGGATCAGGGCGATGGCGCCGATCACCTGGATCCGGCGGCTGTTGCGCTTGAGGAAGGCCAGGCCCGTGTTCGCCCAGCTGAACCCGAAGGCCAGCAGCAGGAACGGCAGCCCGAGGCCGAGGCAGTAGATGACGACCAACCACAACCCTCGCCAGGCCTGGCCGTTCCACTCGGTGGACACCGCCACCGAGGTGATGCCCAGCAGGACCGGGCCGATGCAGCTGACCCAGCCGAGCCCGAAGGCGATCC
The DNA here is from genome assembly GCA_003576535.1 of Nakamurella silvestris. Classification (GTDB taxonomy): domain Bacteria; phylum Actinomycetota; class Actinomycetes; order Mycobacteriales; family Nakamurellaceae; genus Nakamurella; species Nakamurella silvestris. The sequence goes on from QXCQ01000227.1 coordinate 27,331, forward strand.
CGAGCAACGGGGCGCCGATGATCCGTCCCCGCGGGCGCAGGTGCAGCCGCCATTCCCGTTGGAGGGGGCCGACGTACCCGAGCAGGACCACCCCCATCAGGATGGTGACGGAGCCGCCGATCCGGGCGAGCAGCTCGGGGCTGGTGATGAAGATCTGGGTGAGGCCGAAGACGGCGACCATCTGGAGCACGAACACCAGGCTGAAACCCAGGACGAACAGTCCGGTGGCCAGCAAGGCACGCTTGGACACCCGGCGGCGGGTGTTGACCTGGCCCGCGGCTTCCCCGTCGGTGCGGGTCACCGCGGAACCGGTCTCCGCACCGACCAGGCCGGCGATGTAGGACAGGTAGCCGGGCACCAGCGGCACCACGCAGGGAGAGGCGAAGGAGACGACGCCCGCGGCGAGCGCCAGGCCGGCCGCGAACACGAACGGTCCGTCGGTCACGGTGTCCGTGACGCTCTGGGCAAGCACGACGACCTGCTGGCTCACGAGGTTGCCGGCGCGGTCGGGTCAGCCGGATCCGAAGGGGCAGCCGCACCGGAGGGGGCGCCGGCGCCCGGCGAACCGGACGGGGCCGTGGACCCCGAACCGCTCACCGGCTGCTCGGCCGCGACGGCCTTGATCGCCGGGGCGAGCTGGTCGATCGTGATCCCGCCGAGGAAGATCCTGGCCACCTTCTGGTCCCGGTCCAGGATGATCGTCACCGGGGTGGTTCCCGACGGGAGACCCCGGAAGGCCAGCATGGTGCGTCGGCCTTGGTCCCAGATGGACGGGTAGGGCACCTTCTTCTCGACGGCGAAGTCGAGGCCGCTCTGCCGGGGCTCGGCCACGTTGACCCCGAGGAAGGCCACGCCCAGGTCCTTGGTGCTCTCGTAGGCGTAGTTGAGGTCGTCGACCTCGTCCCGGCACGGTTCGCACCAGGCACCCCAGTAGTTGACCACCAGCACCTGGCCGCGGAAGTCGGTGACGGAGATGGTGCCGTCGCCGGTCAGGTCGGGTCCGGAGAACTCACCGATGGTGCCGCGTTCGGCGGCCGGGTACTCGAAGGCCGTCTTCCCGCCGGGGGAGGTGAAGTAGAACGAACCGACCTGGGTGGTCGGGGAGGAACAGGCCGACAGCAGGAGCATTCCGGCCAGCACGGCAGCGAACACACCCCGGATCCGGCGGCTCATGCGGCAGCCCCCGGACCGTCGTTGACCGCCGGGATGTGACCGGCCGGTTCGCTGTAGTGGGCCCGGGTGAACACCCCGTCCTCGAAGGTCAGCGAGGTGAGGGAGGCGACGTTGCACTGCCGGATCGCCGGGTTGTGCCACAGCCGCTTGCCTTCCAGGTAGCGGCGGATGGTCCAGATCGGGAGCTGGTGGGAGACGATGACGGCCTCCCGGCCGCGGGCGGCGGCCTCGGCCGCGTAGACCCCGGCGAGCATCCGATGGGCGATGACCAGGTAGGGCTCCCCCCAGGACGGGGTGGCCGGGTCGCGCAGTTTGAGCCAGTTCGACGGCTGGACCAGCGCGCCGTCCTTGCCGGTCATCCGCCGGCCCTGGAACTGGTTCGTCGCCTCGATGACCCGGTCGTCGGTGACGATCGGCAGGTCGAACCGGGCGGAGATCGGGGCAGCGGTTTCCTGGGCCCTGGTCAGCGAGGAGGCGACCAGGTGGGAGATGTCGTGGTCGGCCAGATGGCCGGCGACCGCCTCGGCCATCGCCCGGCCGGAGGAGGCCAGGTGGAAACCGGGCAGCAGGCCGTAGAGGATGCCTTCGGGGTTCTGCACTTTTCCGTGCCGGAGCAGATGAACGACGGTACGGGTCACAGCCGCCATTGTGACAGGCTCAGGTGAGAGGACCCGACCCGTTGACCGGGATCGGACCGTTCGACCAGGTCGGGTCAGCGGGAACGGTGTCCGCCTGTGACCCGGATCGCGCCGCGACCAGGCGTCCGACGGCCCACACGATCAGCATGCCGCCGAGGATCGCCAACCCGAGGGCACCGGCGATCCAGGCGCCGTTGTAGCGCTGGACCACGGCGGCCGGGGACGTGTCCTCCGGCCAGTGGAAGGTGTTCTCGGTGATCCCGCCGCGGAACACGAGCACCGCGGTCGGCAGCAGCAGCACCCCCACCACCAGCGAGGCGACCGGCAACCACCGCCGCCAGGCTGCCCTGGCGGCGGTGGGTGCGGTGGTCTCGGTCGGCTCCGGCAGGAACACCGGGCCGCCCGGGGCGCTGGTCAACTGCGCACCCGATCAGCCCTTGGTCAGGTTCGGGCCGGCCGGTCCGGTGGTGCCGCGCAGCCGAGCGATCGCGAAGTACCGTGCGGCCTTGCCGGAGAACAGCAGGACGCTGGCGATCAGCAGGAGCAGCAGTGAGCCCAGGTCCAGGGTGTTCAGGGTGTACTTGAGGAACACCGTCAGACCGATCAGGACGGTGACGGAGGCGACGACCTTGCGGGCCGTGGCCGATCCCACCCGCAGGGCCCAGCCGGCCCAGATCAAACCGGCCGACACCACGAGGTGGATGATCGCCAGGACGGTGACCGTCGAACGGAAGCCGTCGATCTGGTCCTGGGTGATCTTGGTCAGGTCCTTGCAGTAGTTGAACTGCTCCTGGGTGACGGTGGTACCGGCGGCAACATTGCCGGTAGCCACGGTGACCGGGTCACCGACCGCGCCCGTGACACTGTCGCCGATCCCGCCGACCAGGGTGGTGCACTGGCTGATGTTGATGTTGTTGTCCTCGATCGCCCGGTCCACCGAGTCGTCGAGGAACATGTAGGACAGCACCGCACCGGCCAGGAACACGATGCCGGCCAGCAGCGCCAGCCAGCCGGAGACCTTGACCGTCGTCGGCAGGACCAACGGTTCGTTGGCCTCGTCGTCGGTCACCGGGGCGGGGGTGTACGCCGCCTTCATGTTGGCCAGGAATCCTGAGGGGCGGAAACTGCCGCCGGGGTTGGTCATGTACTGAAATCTACCTGTCCTGGGAGTGTTCTACGGTCACGGCTGGGATGCTGGTCAGCGCCTTTTGGGTGAACGGCGCGGCGGCGGCAGTGCGCCCTCGGCCCGAAGTCGGGTCGCGTGCTCGGCCAGTGCCTCCACCAGATCACCCAGATCGGCGATCTCGGGCTGCACATCGACCCGGAGGCCGAACTCGCGTGCGGTCTCGGCGGTCTTCGGTCCGAGGCAGGCGACCAGGGTGCGGGCGTGCGGCTTGCCGGCGATACCGACCAGGTTGCGCACGGTGGAGGAGGAGGTGAAGAGCACCGCCTCGAAACCACCGCTCTTGATCGCCTCGCGGATCGGCGCGGGCGGCGGGGCAGCCCGGACGGTCCGGTAGGCGGTGACGTCGTCGATCTCCCAGCCGCGCTCGCGCAGGCCCTCGGCGAGGGTCTCGGTGGCGATGTCGGCCCGGGGCAGCAGGATCCGGTCCACCGGATCGAGCAGGTCGTCGAACTCGGGGAACACGTCAAGCAGACCGAGGGAGGACTCGTTGCCGGTGGCGGCCAGGTCGGGGGTGATGCCCAGGGCCTTGACGGCCTCCACGCTGGCCGAGTCCACACAGGCGATGTTCACGCCCGCGAAGGCGCGGGCGTCCAGGCCGAACTCGGTGAACTTCTCCCAGACCGCGCGGACGGCGTTGACCGAGGTGAACACCACCCACTGGTACCGGCCGTCGACCAGACCCTTGATCGAACGCTCCATCTGGGCCGGGGTGCGTGGCGGTTCGACCGCGATGGTGGCCACCCGCTCGGGGCTGGCCCCGTGCCTGCGGAGCATGTCGAACATCGGCTCGGTCGAGTCGCGCGTCTGCGGGACGAGCACCCGCCAGCCGTACAGGGCCCGTGACTCCCACCAGGACAGTTTCGCCCGGGTCGGCACCCCCGCGCCGATGGTCACCACCAGCGGACCGGGCAGTTCGCGGCCGATCGCGGACAGGGTGGCCACCGTGCCGTCGACGGTCTTCTGGGTGGACAGGGTGGCCCCGGAGGTCACCGAGGCCGGGGTCTGGCCGGCGATGCCGTGCTCCACGAGGCTCGCGGCGGCATCGGCAAGGTGATTGGCCGCGGCCTGGAGCAGCAACGTCCCGGGGGCCGTGGCCAGCCCGGACCAGTTGAAGCCGGAGCGGACGTCGACCGTGGTGTGGGCCGAACCCACGGCGATACCGGCGTAGGAGGCGGCGGCCGCGGCGGTCGCCACCCCGGGGATGACGTCGAAGGTGACGGCGGAGCGGGAGACCGCCTGGATCTCCTTCACCACCGGATCAGCGGTGAGCACGTCACCGGCGACCAGTCGGACCACGTCACAGCCCGAGCGTGCGGCGGCGACGAGAGCCTTGGCGACCTCCGCCGGTTCCCCCACCGCCGGTCGGGACTCCGCACCCTCGGCCAGCTGCAGTACCGCGGCTGAGACATCCGGGTCGGAGAACACGATCCCGGCACTGCCGAGGACGGCAGTGGCTCGCACCGTCAGCAGACCCGGGTCACCCGGACCCGCTCCAATGAATGCGATCCGGCCCTGGACTTTGCGCGCGCGAGTCATCGGGTGCTCCTTTGTGCGTACTGCCGGCTGATGTCGCCGACCCGGGTGCTCGGCCGCCGGTGCGGCCGGAGTTCTTGCGGGAAAACAGGGAGCCTCATCGGCCGTCCAGACCGGCGACGACAGCGTCGGCGGTGGGGCCGGCCTCGATGAGACCGTTCTGGTTCGTGCCGTCCTGGCCGGGATCGTCCTGGGTCGCTTCGCGGGTCTCCCCGTCGTCGCTCACCCCGTCGAGGGTCGGCTCTTCAGCAGGCACCTCTCCGGCGGGCACCTCGGGGACCAGATCAGCACGGCGGGTCTGGTGGAAGGCCAGGATCTGGAGTTCCAGGGCCAGATCGACCCGGCGCAGGTCCACCCCGGGCGGGACGGAGATCACCCCTGGCGAGAAGGTCAGGATCGATCGCACACCGGCGGCCACCAGGGCATCGGCCACCTTCTGGGCGGCCCCTTCGGGGGTGGCGATGACACCGATGCTGATGTCCTCACGCCGGCAGACCGGGGCGAGTTCGTCGAAGTGTTCGATGGTCAGGCCGGCGATGGCCGTGCCGACCCGATCCGGGTGCACGTCCAGGAGGGCGCCGATCGCGAGTCCACGGGACAGGAAACCGGGGTACCCGGCCAGGGCCGCCCCGAGGTTGCCGACCCCGACGAGGGCGACCCGTTGTCTGCGATGGGCGCCGAGGACCCGGCCGATCTCCTCGGTGAGGACCTCGACGTCGTAGCCGACACCGCGGACACCGTAACTACCCAGGTAGGAGAGGTCCTTGCGCAACGTGGCACTGTTGACACCGGCCGCTGCGGCCAGTTCCTCCGACGATGCCGTCTCGGAGGAACTCAGTGCGGCGAGGGCCCGGAGATAGGCGGCAAGGCGGGCGACGGTGGCTTCGGGAATCGCACGAAGACGTCCGGCCGCGCGATCTGGATCCACCTGATGGTTCACCTGACCGCCTTCTCAGAAGCGGGGGGACCCCGCCGGAGCCGGGGCAGCCAGTGTGTGGTAGGCCGCCGCTGCACCACACAGTAACTTTGCGCGAACCGCGAAACAAAGTCGTGGCGGGATTTTCATCCCACCATCTGGGAAGGGATTCGCCGGTCAGTGCGTCGATCCGGACGTCAACGCTGCTCGCAGCCGGGTCTCGTCGATCGAGAAATATCCGTGCTCCGCGCCGTCGATGAGGACCACCGGAACTCGATCCCCGTACTCAGCACGCGTTTCTAGGTCCGCGTCGACATCCACGATCTCCAGCGTGTCACCCGTTTCGCCGATCACCCGGACCGCAATTTCCCGGGCGACGTCACACAAATGGCAGCCTGCCCGACTCATCAACGTGACGAGCATCACTTCACCGTGCTTCCGTGGCCGCTCAAAACAGGTCCTCGTCGGTGTCCCCGGCGCTGCGCCGGGCGCGCCCTGCCACCCCCGGCAGCCGGGTGCCCAGCTTGTCCAGCTCAGGAACGGGTTCCGGGGAGACCTCCGGGGCCGCCGGTTCGACGGCCGTCCCGTCCGATTCCGCGCCGTCCGCGCCTGCTCCCGTGTCATCGTGTTCGGTCCGGCCGGGTTCGGCGGGGCTGACCACCGCCGCCGCTGCCTCGGGGCGCACCACGGTCAGCCGGTTGTCCGGCCGGGCCGGCAGCTCGATCCCGGCCTTCGCCGCCCACTCCCGGCGCAGGCTGTCCCGATCGAGCCGGCCCACCTCGGTCCGGGCGAGCAGATCGGTGGTGAAGTAGCGCACCGGACGTTTGAAGGCCGGCAGCAGATCGGCCAGGTACTCCGTCAGGTCCTCGGCGGTCGGGGTCGTCCCGGACCTGGGGATGATCACCGCGACCAGGTCCTCCCCGACCCGCGAGGGCAGGCCGATGACGGCGACATCCCGGACGTACGGGTGGTTGGCCAGCGCGACCTCGACCTCGCGTGGGTAGACGGTGAATCCGGCCACCACGATCGCCTCGGCCGCACGGTCGATGAGCCGGAGCTCACCGGCGTCGTCGAGGTAGCCGATGTCGCCGGTGACGAACCAGCCGTCGGCATCGGGGCCGTCGCTGCCGTCGGGCCAGTACCCGGAGAACAGGTGGTCGCCCCGCAGGCTGATCGGGCCCGGCTCCCCGGCGTTGCTCAGGTCGAGCAGGGTGTCCAGCTCGGAGGTCGTGCTCTCGTCCCCTTCGCCTTCTGCCGGGGCCACGTCCGCCGGATCCTCCACCCGCACCTGGATGCCCGGCAACGGCAGTCCCACCGAGCCCGGCCGGGGCTGGGCGGTCATCAGGGTGGTGGAGACCGCGGAGGCGGCCTCGGAGATCCCGTAGCCCTCCCAGACCGGCGATCCGGTCCGCGCCCGGATCGCGGAGAAGTCCTCCGGATCCAGCGGCGAGGCCCCCGAGGTCAGCAGGCGGACCGTGGCCAGGGCCCGTTCCAGCCCCGTCGACCCCAGGAGCAACTGGTAGAGCCCGGGGGCACCGGGCAGGACCGTCACCCGGTGCCGGGGGATGGCCTCGAGCACCGCATCGGTGAACGCCTGCCGCTGGTCGGGGCCGGCGTTGAAATCGGGGGCGTCGGGGATGACGACCGCACCGCCGACCGCCGTCAGCGGCAGGAAGGCGGTGACGAACCCGGCCAGGTGGTAGAGCGGCAGCACCAGCAGGACCCGGTCCTCCGCACGCAGGGCCAGGGACGGCGCCTGGCCGATCGAGGCGACGGCGGCCAGGATCGCCCGGTGGGACAACATCACCGCCCGGTTGCTGCGAGAGGCACGGGCGAGCAGCACGATGTCCTCACCACCACCGGCGGCCGGTACGGATGCCGCCACCGGCTCGGTGGAGTCCAGCCAGCCGGCGGCGGTCTGCGGGGTGATGAGCGTCAGCGATGCGTCGGTCGCGGTGTCGGCGATCGCCCTGGCCCCCACCCGCGCGGCGATCGGGGCGACATCGGCGGAGGTGGGTTCGATCGGCACGATCACGAGCCCGGCGCGCGCGGCGGCGAACATGATGACGGCCAGTTCCGCGCCGTTCGGCAGCCGCGTCAGCAACCGGTCCCCCGGCTCCAGGCCGAGGGCGGCCAGGGCGGCGGCACCACGCACCGCACCGGCCTGCAGCTGCGACCAGGTGTACTCGGCCCGGTCGGTGACGACCGCCGCACGATCGGCATGGGTGACGGCGGCATCGGCGAGCAGCTCGGCGATGTTCTGCGACGACCGGCGGTGTCGCTCGGGTGTGTCCACGTCGACGGGTGGGACCATCGCTGCAGCCTGCCTTTCGTCCTGTCCGTCATCCGGAGGTTCCCGGGCCGGATATCTACGAGCGACGATAGTGCCACCGGGCGAGGGTGGAGGCGGCAGCTACGCTTGGGCGGGTACGGGAGTGATCCGGCGACGAACGAGGAGTCGAGTGTGGCGGGCTGGCGACGAGGGCGGGAGGCGAAAACCACCGACCGGGCGGAGATCGCGGGCGCTGCCGCCGCCGAGGCGTCCTACCTCGCCATCCATGCCGATGACGATCTCGCCGAACAGGCCGAACGGGCCCAGCCCGATCTCACCGCCGCCGCGTTCTTCGACGTCGACAACACCTTCATGGTCGGGGCCTCGATCTTCCACTTCGCCCGAGGCCTGGCGGCCCGCAAGTTCTTCACCACCGGTGACCTGGTCCGCTTCGCCGGCCAGCAGCTGAAGTTCCGGCTCCTGGGCAAGGAGAACCTCGACGACGCCGCCGAGGCCAGGGACCAGGCGCTGTCCTTCGTGGCCGGCCGTAAGGTCGCCGACGTGGTCGCCCTGGGCGAGGAGATCTACGACGAACTGGTCTCGGACAAGATCTACCAGGGCACCAGGGAGCTGGCCCAACGTCATCTGGACGCCGGCCAGCGGGTCTGGCTGGTGACGGCCACCCCGGTGGACTTCGCCCAGATCATCGCCCGCCGGCTGGGCCTGACCGGGGCCCTGGGCACGGTCGCCGAATCGGTCGACGGCGTCTACACCGGCCGCCTGGTCGGCGAGCTGCTGCACGGCCGCGGGAAGTCGGCGGCCGTGCGCGCCATCGCCGCCCGCGAGGGCCTGGACCTGCGCCGATGCACCGCCTACTCGGATTCGATCAACGATCTGCCGATGCTGTCGGCGGTAGGAACGGCCGTGGCCGTCAACCCCGACTCCGACCTCAAGGACATGGCCCGGCGACGTGGCTGGGAGATCAAGGACTTCCGGTCCTCGGCGAAAACCGCGGTGAAGATCGGCATACCGACCCTGCTCGGGGCCGGGGCCCTCGGCGGGGCGATCGCGATCGGCATCTCCTCGCGACGTCGACACGCCCTCGGCTGAGTTCTCGCCCGGTTCGGCCCCGTCACACCCTGGCCGACCGACCGCCTCCGGGACGACGCGTCAGCCCAGGAAGGGATGGCCGCGCAGGGTCAGCAGCCGGTAGAGGGTCTGCTGGATCGTCTCGCGCACATGGTCGGTCAGGTCGAACACGACCATCGGGTCCTCGGCCGCACCCTCGGCGAAACCGTCGGTGGGGATCGGCTCCCCGAACTCGATGTACCACTTGCTCGGCAGCGGGATCGCGCCGAGCGGCCCCAACAGGGGGAACGTGGGTGTCACCGGGAAGTAGGGCAGGCCGAGGGCGCGGGCCAGCGGCTTGATGTTGGCGAGCATCGGATAGATCTCCTCGGCCCCCACGATCGACACCGGGATGATCGGCACCCCGGTCCGCACCGCCGCGGAGACGAACCCGCCCCGGCCGAACCGCTGCAGCTTGTACCGCTGGCTGAACGGTTTGCCGACACCCTTGAAACCCTCGGGGAACACGGCGACCAGTTCCCCGGAGCTGAGCAGGCGTTCGGCATCGGGGTTGCAGGCCAGGGTGTTGCCGGCCTTGCGCGCCAACGGTCCCAGGACCGGGGTGTCGAACACCAGGTCCGCGCCGAGCATCCGCAAGGCCCGCCGGTCCGGGTGGTGGTCGGCCACGGCCATCGCCGTCATCACCGCGTCCACGGCCACGGTCCCGGAGTGGTTCGCCACCAGCAGGGCACCGCCGGCCGGGACGTTCTCCATCCCGATCGTCTCGATCCGGAACCACTTGTCGTACAGCAGCCGCAGCGGGGGCATCAGGACATGACGGGTGAAGTCCTCGTCGTAGCCGAAGTCGTCCACCTGGTAGTCCCCGGTGAGACGGCGGCGCAGGAAGGCCAGGCCCGCGGCAGCGTTGCGCTTCCAGGGTTCGGGATCAACCGCGTCGCGCGACGTCGACGGGACGTCGTGGTCGGTCATGGAAGTCGCCCTTCGGCCTCGGGTGCGTCCACCTGATCGGGGCCGGTGTCCAGGCGCAGGGTGTGCGCCAGCCGCTGCTCGGCCGACCGGATGAGGTCCGGGTGCACGGCCGGGGTCAGGGTCCTGGCGAAATCGTCGAAGGCGGCCATCGTGCTGAATTCCGGCTGGTAACCGGCCTCCTCCTTCAGCACCGTGGTGTCGACCACGCGGCCTGCCGTCAGCGCCCGCAGCTGTTCGGCGGAGAAACCGCCTATCCGCAGGGCACGGAAGGCCCGACCGAGACCGCCCACGGCGATCCCCGGGACCGGGAACGGCACCCGACCGGCCCGGCGGATCGCCTGGCCGAGCATCAGCGAGCCGTCACCCGCGACGTTGACGGTGCCGGCGAAATCGCCCAGCGCCAGGTGCTCCAGCACCCCGACGGCGTCCCGTTCGTGCACGACCTGCAGTCGCGCGTCCAGGCCCAGGATGGTCGGGACCAACGGGGACAGGCTCAGGTACCGGGTGAGCGGGGTCAGCACGGTCGGACCGAGGATGTCGGCGAGCCGTGGGACCGCGATCCGCACATCCGGCCGGCGGCGGCCGAACCCGCGGATGTAGCCCTCGATGTCGACGGCGTCCCGGCCGGGTCCCCGTGTCGGCTCCGACCGGGGTCGGGTCGTCTCGGTGAAAATCGCGGGGTCGCGGGAGCTCGCACCGTAGACCGCGGTGGTCGAGCGGACCACGAGGTTACGCACGCCCGGGGAACGTTGGCAGGCCGCCAGCAGCTGCATGGTGCCGATGACGTTCATTTCCTTGACCATCGACCGGGCAGCACTGGACGCCGGGGTGGCCGATGCCGATGCGTGAACAACGGTGTCGACCTCGGCGGCCTCCAGCACCCGCGCGATCAGCGGGTTGCGGATGTCGGTGCGGGCGAACTCGGCCGTGCCCATCCGGGCACGTGCGGCCGGTTCGGGCATGGTCGCGTCCACGCCGATCACCCGGTCGACCCGGGGGTCGGCCGCGAGTCGACCGGCGAGTGCGGACCCGAGGTAGCGGGTGACACCCGTTACCAGGACCGTCATTCCGGCCATGGGTACCCACCCTCCGCGCTGCGACCGACCGGCCCGGCACCCGACGGATGCTCCGGCCTCGTGCCCTACGGTAACGAAATGAGGCCACCGCGGTGTGCGGCGGCCTCATCTACCTCAGATCAACACCCGAGGATGCTCGAGGGATCGTGACTGACCCGCAGTCGACCACTCGGGGCGAGCAGGTTACTTGCCGGCCTTACGACGAGCGACGCGGGTCTTGCGAAGCAGTTTGCGGTGCTTCTTCTTCGCCATCCGCTTGCGCCGCTTCTTAATGACTGAACCCATTGTCCTGGCCTCTTGACTAACGTGCCGACGCAGGATGCGCCGACGGGAGATGTCGGTTGACAGGTGTGCCCTGTCGCCTCCGGGCCGGTCGGCCCAGCAGCTTGGTGCCCGGGTTGACCCCAGGCTCGCTTATCTTACCGTCTGATTCGGGGTGCTTTGCTCGCCCGACAGTTGCCGCCCGGTCACCTGCGGTCTGCCTGCGAGCTGTTTTCCCAGGTGGGGTCTCAGCCGGTGGCGTTGAATCCACGCTGCAGGTACTCGTGGACAGCCCTCTCCGAAACCCGGAAGGACCTTCCGACGCGCACCGCGGGGAGCGCTTCGGAGTGGACGAGGCGATAGACCGTCATCCGTGAAACACGCATCAACGCCGCCACCTCGGAGACCGTCAGAAAATTGATCTCCGCCAGGGCAGGGTCGTTCGGCGTTCGAGCCATCGGTGCACCGTCTTCCGGCACGGATCGCGGCCACCGGCTTCCCCACCGGTGGACACTCGCGCGTCGTGCTTTGTGAACTCTAACGGTACGCGTGGGACCAAAGCGACACCCAATTTTTCACCTCGAACTCACAATGCGAGGTTGACCGGGGCCCGTCTCCGCGCGTACGCGTCGGCGGCGGATCGGCGGGTGCGATCGGCCCAACGAGAAGTGGCCCTGCCGCGCGATTCTCACCGGGGCCCGGCGGCGCGGTGTGGTGACGGACCGGTCGGGGACGAGGTCGACGCTCGTGCCGACGAGCGCATTTACTACCCGATCGGGTCATATTCGACCTTGTTCCCGCGCACGATGTTGTTCCTCGCGCACGTAACA
>QXCQ01000081.1:0-5541 GCA_003576535.1 Nakamurella silvestris
GCGAACCGCTCGGTCTCGGTGCGCTCACGGACGAAGGCGCGGACGACGCGGATGCCGGTGATCTGCTCGCGCAGCACCCGGTTCACGTTGTCGACGCGGATCTGCATCGCCTGGAACAGCGGGACCATCTTGCGGATGACCAGCCCGACGGCCAGCACCAGGGCGGGCACACTGACCAGCAACAGCCAGGACAGGCCGACATCTTCGCGCAGGGCCATGATCACCCCGCCGACACACATGATCGGCGCGGAGACCAGCAGGGTGAAGGTCATCAGGACCAGCATCTGGACCTGTTGGACGTCATTGGTGTTGCGGGTGATCAGCGACGGGGCGCCGAACTGGGCCATCTCGCGGTCGGAAAAGGTACCGACATGATGGAAGATCCCGGCCCGCAGGTCCCGCCCGAACCGCATGGCGGTGCGTGCCCCGAAGTACACGGCGGCGATGGTGCAGACGATCTGCAGGACGGTGACCCCGAGCATCAGGACACCGGTCGACAGCACGTAACCGGTGTCCCCGGTGACCACACCCTTGTCGATGATCGAGGCGTTGAGGCTGGGCAGGTAGAGGGAGGCGATCGTCCCGACCAGTTGCAGCAGGACGATGTACATGATGTCGACCTTGTAGGGCCGAAGATAGCGGCGGAGCAGCGGAATCAACATGCGGCGGTTTCCAGATCTGCGGTGTCGGCGGTGGGTGTGCTCGCGGCGGCGGCAGCGGCATCGGTTGTGTCAGGAACGTCTGTCTCGGGGCTGCCCGGCCCGGTCCGGTCCCGGATGCCGTCGAGCAGCACCCCGACCATCTCCTCGGCGGTGAGGGGGGTTCCCTCGTTCATCCCGGGGTGGCCACCGGCGAAGGTGATCGTGCGCAACATCCGCGCGGCCACCTCCACCGGGAACCGGAGCCGATGGGCGTCGGCGGCGATGACCTTCTCGATGGCGGCCATCGTCAGGGTCATGTCCGCCTGCTGCGGGCCCAGGCGCGGCGGGCCGTGATGGCTGTCCGGCGGAGCGGTCATCCGCAGCATGTGCATCAGGCTCCACACCCTTTCCAGTCGGGCGACCAGTGCTTCGACGGCGATCTTCAGCCTTCCCTCCAACGGGAGGGAGGGGTCGATCGTGTCCAGGGTGCCGAGGAGGTCGGAGGGGTCGAAGGCGCTCTGCACCGCGGCCTGGACCAGGGCCGCCTTGTCCGGGAACACCCGGAACAGCGTGCCCTCGGCGATCCCCGCAGCGGCGGCGATCTGTTTGGTGGTGACGTCGGTGCCGTGGGCGGTGAGCAGTGGGATGGTGACCGCGATGATCCCGGCCCGGCGTTGTTCCGGGGGGAGTGGCGCGGCCCGCTTACCTGATGGTGGCATGACGGCGAGCGTAACTGAGTGAGCACTCACTCACAAGTGAATTTCCGGTGTTTCTTCTGACGGCGCAGCGATGCACGTCCGGCTCCGTCCTGCGGTGGGACATGCGCACGTGTGAACGCTCTCATCTGCGCATATCCCACCGCGAGACTCTCGTTCCATCAGTCCGTGGCGTCGGCCGCGGCCCTGATGGCGGCGAGGTCGAGCTTCTTCATTCCCAGCATGGCCTTCATGGCCCGGCCGGCCCGCTCCGGGTCCGGATCGCTGAGGGCCTGGTCGAGCCCGGCCGGGATCACCTGCCAGGAGAATCCGAACCGGTCCTTGAGCCATCCGCACTGGCTCTCCTGGCCGCCCGCCAGCAGGGCGTCCCAGTAGTAGTCGACCTCGGCCTGATCGGCGCAGTCGATACCCAGGGACACGGCCTCGGTGAAGGTGAACACCGGTCCGCCGTTGAGGGCCGTGATCGAGTGCCCGTCCAGGACGAAATCGACGGTCAACACGGTGCCGGGGGTACCCGGTCCGGCCTCGCCGTAGTAGCTGATGTTCCTGATCTCGGAGTTCGGGAAGATCGAGACGTAGAACTCCGCGGCCTCGAGGCCTTGGGTGTCGAACCAGAGGTTGGGGGTGATCCGGGGCATGGCGCTCTCCTTCTCGTCGGGCGGGCCGGTGAGGCCGGTGCGGCCCGATCGGTCCTGCTGGTCCATCTCCAGGTAGATGGTCCACCGGTACTGACCGTCCTGCCGGGCGGAACTCATCGGGCGCGGAGCCGGGAATCTGCTCCGGTCCTCAAAAATGCGGTGGCACCTTTCCCGACACGACCCGGAAAAGGTCGGACAGGGGCACCGCGAGATCCGGTACCGGCAGCCGTCAGGAGGTGGAGATCCGGAGATGGAACCGCATCCGGACGTGGCCGTAGTGGGAGCCCTCGACCTGGATCGTCACATCCCGGTGGGTACCGGCACCCGGCACCCCGATGTAGAGCTCGCCCGTGGCGAAGGTGGTGTGGGAGGGCAGGAAGTCGTCCTCGGCCACCCGGGGCACCAGGTCCAGCGGTGACCATTCCGGGGCCAGGACCACTGTCCGGTTCACCCCGGTCTCGTACCAGGTCGGCATCTGGTCATCGACGTCGCTGCAGTACGTCTGGTCGGTGTTGCTGTCCCACCCCTGGCCGTTGTAGGGGTGCAGCACGGTGACATGGTTGACGGCGACGCCGATCGTCATGTGCCCGCAGGGCCAACCCTTGTCCCCGTCGTCGAAGACCTCGATCGACCTGACCGTGATCGTCACCGGGTGGAGCGCCTGGTCCTGGGAGAGCGCAGGTGTCGCCGCGGAGGCGGTCGGTGCGGCGAGGGCGGTGAGACCGACGGCCAGGCAGGCCGAACCGGACAGCAGGCGTTTCCAGAGTTGGGCCTGTGAACACAGGCAACACTCCTCGGGCAGTGGCGGCGGTGCTCCGAACCGGACGTTCGGTGTGCGGATCCAACGCCGTCCGCCCCGGGGAATGTTGCGTCGTGGTGCGGAAGCAGGTTTCTCCCGTGCCAGGCGCGAGGGCCCGAACCCCGGGTCTCGGGCAAGGCATGGTGAAAGGCGTTGCACTGCAACATGATCACCATGGCTGCTACGGTCATGGGTGTGGCGCTTCGATTGTTCGCCATGCATGATCAGCCGGAAGGCGGCCCGCACGGGGCGGTTTCCGGCCACCGAACCGAGCGGGAGATCCACCGAAATGAAACGCCAGACGATGATCACGGCCGTGTTCGCCGGGATGCTGCTCTCCGCCGGGTGCAGCACCTCCGCCGATGTCGCCGACCCGCCGCTGATCGTCCCGGTGGACACCGCCTCGCTCTCGGAAACATCGCCCTCGGACACGTCGTCGTCGATCGATGATCCCCACCCGACCGACCCGCCCACTGGATCTGTCGTGGATCTGCCGTCGGCCTCGGGGGCGACCCAGGACCCGGGGACCGCGACCGGATCGACAGCGGTCGACGCGAACACGGTCAGCTGGTTCACCACGGCCTGCAAGGGGTGGAACGAGATCGAGAACCTGGCCGGGATCTTCGAGGGCGAGGCCCCGTCGACCCCGGAGGAGCTGTCCTCGCTCGCCCGGGCGCTCCGGCCGCTGGCGCGGGAGATGCAGGCCTTCGCCGCCGAACTCGAGGCACTCCGGCCGCCGACGATCGACGGTGGGGAGCGGTCACATGTGAAACTCGTCGATTCCTTCGCCGGTTTCGGTACGGCCCTGGACCAGGGTGCGGATGCGGCCGAGAAGATCGTCGCCGCACCGCCGAAGTCCCTCCCGGATGCCGTCGGCGCGTTGGCGGAGGATCTCGATGCCGGGTTCACCTCCCACGATCCGCCCATCGCGCAGGAAGTGCTGCCGTCCCCGTCCGCGGAGCTGAAATCCGCCCTGGCCGGCATCCCGGCCTGTGCCGGCAGGTTCTGATCCGGTACTGATCGGAAAGCGGCAGGGGCTGCCGAACGGCTGCACGAACACGACAGGGCCCGATCCCGTGGGATCCGGCCCTGTTCCTGGCTCGTACTTTCCTGGCTGGTACTGCTGTCGAGCCGTACCTGCCGTCCCGACCATGACGATCCGCCCGGTACTGCTGGTGCGGGATCGATCGGGAGCGCTGCCTGAGTGGATCAGGCGGCGCGGGCGTCCAGACGGTTGAGGGCCTCGCGGACCTCGGCGGTGTCCTCGACCGGGTGCCGGCCGATGATCGCTTCCAGCTCCGCGCGATCGGACTTGCTGCTGTACAGCGCCAATTCTTGCTCGAGTGCCGCCCGCGCGTTGACCTGCTCGCGGTAGGCGACCAGTGATCGAACGGCGTTCGAGATCTTCGAGGTGATCGGGGTGATGCTCATTGCTGTTCCTCCAGGGGATGTATGCGGAGGCGCCATTGCCTGGTCGCTGTGATTCGGTCTGAATCGATTCAGCTTCCGTCAACAACATTACCGGATCCGTCGGTGGGGGTGAACTCCGATCCGCGCAATTCGGGCATGACCTTCACCACGCACCGTCGGAGGCAACCTGGTGCCCGGATGCAACGGGCGGGCGAGCAGCAGGCTCAGCGGGCCGGGGTGCTCGCCCGCAGGACCACGTCCCCGCGCACCGCGACGCAGGTGCCTTCCGGTCCGGCGTCGGTGCTGGCGAGTTCGAAGGCCCGGCGGCCGATCTCGACCAGTGGCAGCCGTACCGTCGTCAGTGCCGGGAGCACGTCACGCAGCATCGGGATGTCGTCGAAGCCGGCCACCGCCATGTCCTCCGGCACGGACTGGCCCCGGTCCCGCAGCGCCGCTATCGCGCCGATCGCCATCACATCGTTGACCGCGAACAGACATTCGGCCTCCATCCCTTCGTCGAGGGCGGCGGACATGGCGGCGTACCCCCCGTCCCGGCTGAACATGCTGCTGATGACGTTCTCGTCGGGAAGTTGATATCCCAACTCGGCCAACGCATCCCGGAATCCGGCCACCCGGTCCTCGGAGGTCACCAGCGAGTCCGGGCCGGCCAGCACCAGATAGCTGCGGTACCCCTGCGCCCAGAGTGATCGGGCCAGATCCGCTGCACCGCCGTAGTTGTCGATCTCGATCACACTGGCCGGGAACTGTCGACGCCCGATCAGTGCCACCCGGCCGCCCGCCGCCCGGATACCGGCGGCCTCCTCGGCGAGCCAGCGGTTGGAATCGTCGGCGGAGAAACGCGACCCGGCCAGGATCACCGAGGTGACGCGCTGCCGCCGCAGGGTTTCCATCAGCCGGACCTCGTGATCCGGGTCCCCGCCGGAGGAGGCGATGGTGACGATCAGTCCGCGCTCGGCGGCAGCCGCCATCACCCCGGAGGCGACCGAGGAGGCGAAGGGATCGGCGATGTCGTGCACGATCAGGCCGATCGCCGAGGAGGTCCCGCGCATGGCCTGGGCGTGGGCGTTCGGCGAGTAGTTCAGCTCCAGGGCAGCGGCGTGGACGCGCGCCCGCAGCTCGGGGGTGACGGTGCGTCCGTGCCCGGTGCCCAGGGCCCGGCTCGCCGTCGCCAGGGAGACCCCGGCCAGCATGGCGACATCGGCCAGTGTGACGTGCGCGGTCGGATCGCTCATCAGCACGATCCTTCCCGAGCCGGGCCCAAACACCTAACACCCCTGTGTTCCCGCGCACCGTTCCGGGATCGGCGCACCCTGCAG
>QXCQ01000081.1:5648-110722 GCA_003576535.1 Nakamurella silvestris
GGGAACGGTGCGCGGGAACAGTGAGCCCGGCCCGTAGGATTGACCCTCGTGCTGGTGATCGCCCTTGATACCTCGACCCCCGTGATGACGGCCGGACTGGTCCGTGTCTACGACGACCAACATCCGCAGCTCGTCGCCGAACGCTCCTTCGAGGGGGCGTTCTCCCACGCCGAGCAGTTGATGCCGATGGTCCGGGCCGTCCTGGTCGAGGCCGCGATCACCTTCGCGGACGTGTCGGCGATCGTCGTCGGCCTCGGACCGGGTCCGTTCACCGGCCTGCGGGTCGGGATCGCCAGTGCCGCCGCCCTGGGTGACGCCCTGGACCTGCCCGTCTACGGTGTGCCCTCCCACGACGCCCTGGCCGACGCCCTGCGGCTGGATGCGGCCCGCGAGGGTCTGCCGCCGGCCGCCTTCGCCGTCGTCACCGATGCGCGGCGACGTGAGGTCTACCTCTCCGGCTACTACGCCTCGGGTGACCGGGCCTTCGGTCCGGAGCCGGTCGCCCCGGCCGGTGCCCTCGACGCCCTGGAAGAGGCGGGCATCCGTCCGGCCTTCCTGGCCGGGGCCGGCGTCACCCTGGTCCCCGGTGACCTGCCCGTGCGGGCCGCGCAGACCTCGGTCAGCGTCGGCCTGGTGGCCGCCGCCCGCCCGCCGGTGCACCCGACCGAACCGCCCGCCCCGTTGGTGCCGCTCTACCTGCGCCGACCCGACGCCACGGAACCGGGGGCGCGGAAGTCGGTGCTGGGGCGGTGACGATCACGCTCGAGCGCCTGCGCTGGTGGGACATCGACCGCCTGGTCCAGCTGGAGGAACTCATCTTCCCGGAGGATTCCCCCTGGACCGCCGCCGCCTTCTGGTCCGAGCTGGCGGCCGGACACCACTACGTGGCGCATCGGGACGCGGTGAGCGGCGAGGTGCTCGGGTACGCGGGCCTGGCCTTCCCGCCGGGCGGCGACGAGGCCGAGGTGCAGAACATCGCCGTCGATCCCGCCGCGCAGGGTCGAGGTATCGGCCGGGCGCTGTTGAACGACCTGATCGCGAGTGCGGCCACCGCACACCGGATCCTGCTGGAGGTCCGTACCGACAACGTGCCGGCGATCAGCCTGTACGAATCCGTCGGTTTCACCAGGATGGGGATCCGTCGGCGCTACTACCAGCCCAGCGGGGCCGATGCCTACACCATGGAGAAGTTGTTGTGAGCCAGAACCTTTCGACCGACGCGGCAGCAGGAACGGTCACCCTGAAGCCGGGGGACATCGTGCTGGGGATCGAATCCTCGTGCGACGAGACCGGGGCCGGCCTGGTCCGCATCACCGATGACGGTGTCGAGCTGCTCGGCCACCATCTCGCCTCCTCCCAGGACGAGCACGCCCGGTTCGGCGGCGTCGTCCCGGAGATCGCCTCGCGCGCCCACCTGGAGGCGATGACGCCCACGGTGCGCAGCGCCTTCGCCGCCGCAGGCGTCGAGCCGCGGCAGGTCACGGCCATCTCCGTCACCTCCGGACCCGGCCTGGCCGGTGCCCTGTTGGTCGGTGTGGCTGCGGCGAAGGCGTACGCCGGTGCCTGGGACGTCCCGCTCTTCGGGGTCAACCACGTGGTCGGCCACGTCGCCGCCGACACGCTGGAGCACGGCCCGATCCCGGCCGACACCCTGGCCCTGCTCGTCTCCGGCGGGCACACCCAGTTGCTGCGGGTCACCGACATCGGTGGTGAGGTCACCGAGGTGGGCACCACGGTCGACGACGCCGCGGGCGAGGCGTACGACAAGGTCGCGCGCCTGCTCGGCCTCGGCTACCCGGGGGGCCCGATCATCGACCGGCTCGCGGCGCAGGGAGATCCCACGGCCATCAAGTTCCCCCGTGGTCTGACCGGTTCCAAGGACTCGGCCTACGACTTCTCCTTCTCCGGGTTGAAGACCTCGGTCGCCCGCTGGGTCGAGCAGGCCGAGCGCGACGGCCGGCCGATCCCGGTCGAGGACGTCTGCGCCTCCTTCCAGGAGGCGGTGGCCGATGTGCTGACGGCGAAGACCGTCCGGGCCGCCACCGACCTGGGTCTGGGCACCGTGATCATCGCCGGCGGGGTGGCGGCCAACGGTCGGCTGCGAACCCTGGCCGAGGAACGCTGCGCCGCCGCCGGGCTGACGCTGCGGGTGCCGCGGATCGGTCTGTGCACCGACAACGGTGCGATGATCGCCGCCCTCGGTGCCCACGTCGGACGCCGCGGTGCGGTCCCGTCCTCGCCGTTGCTGTCCGGGGATCCGGGGATGCAGGTCTCGACGGTCCTGGCCTCCTGACTGGCGGCGGGGGCCCCGCTGTTGAAGACTGGCACTCTCGGGGTTAGAGTGCTAAGTCGTAAGGCCCTGTACGGTCCGACCCCCGCGACGGCGGTCCGCCCACGGCCTCACGTGTTACACCGCAGAGAACATGTGTGCAGTGCAGCATTTTGGCAAGTAGGCAAACATCGATCCCCAGAAGGGGGAGGTCACACCGTGGCGAGCGTGAAGATCCAGCCGCTCGAGGACAAGATCCTCGTTCAGGCAAACCAGGCCGAGACGACGACCGCATCCGGCATCGTCATCCCTGACACTGCCAAGGAGAAGCCGCAAGAGGGCACCGTCCTCGCAGTCGGCCCCGGTCGCGTTGACGACAACGGCAACCGCGTCCCCGTCGATGTCGCCGAGGGCGACGTCGTCATCTACTCGAAGTACGGCGGCACCGAGGTCAAGTACAACGGCGAGGAATACCTGATTCTCTCGGCCCGCGACGTCCTGGCCAAGGTCACCAAGTAATCGGTGGCGGTGCCCGACGGATCGGTGCGCGTCCTGGTCATGACCGACCCGGCCGCACACCTGCATCCATCGGCTCCGCCGAGGTAGCACGTAGCGCCCCGGCGGTCTTCATGACCCCGGGGCGCTTCGCGTCCTGTGCCGGTCGCACCGGCGAACCCCCCTGTATCGAAACCGAAGAACAGATAGGACCACGCCCCATGGCGAAGCAGATCAGCTTCGACACCAATGCGCGCGCAGCACTGCAGCGCGGTGTCGACAAGCTGGCTGACGCGGTCAAGGTAACCCTTGGGCCGCGCGGCCGATATGTTGTGCTGGACAAGAAGTTCGGTGGCCCGATGGTCACCAACGACGGTGTCACCATCGCCCGTGACATCGAGCTGGAAGACGCCCAGGAGAACCTGGGCGCGGAGCTGGCCAAGACGGCAGCCACCAAGACCAACGACGTCGCCGGTGACGGAACCACCACCGCGACCGTCCTCGCCCAGGCCCTCATCACCGAGGGTCTGCGCAACGTCGAGGCCGGGGCCAACCCGCTCGCGCTGCGCAGCGGCATCTCCCAGGCCGCCGATCGCGTGGCCGAGCTGATCTCCGAGTGGGCCACCCCGGTCGCCGGCGACAAGAACGCCATCGCCCAGGTCGGCACCATCGCCTCCCGCGACGAGACCATCGGAGCCCTGCTGGGCGACGCCCTGACGAAGGTCGGCGCCGACGGCGTCGTCACCGTCGAGGAGCACTCGGCGAACGGCATCGAGCTGGTCTACACCGACGGTGTCCAGTTCGACAAGGGATACATCTCCCCGCACTTCGTGACCGACGCCGAAGCCGCCGAGGCCGTTCTGGAGAACGCCTTCGTGCTGCTCGTGCGCGAGAAGATCAGTGCCCTCGCCGATCTGCTCCCGTTGCTGGAGAAGGTGCTCGCCGACGGCAAGCCGCTGCTGATCATCGCCGAGGACGTGGACGGCGAAGCCCTGTCCACCCTCGTGGTGAACTCGGTGCGCAAGTCCATCAAGGTCGTCGCCGTCAAGGCCCCGTACTTCGGTGACCGCCGCAAGGCGTTTCTGCAGGACCTGGCCGTCGTCACGGGCGGCGAGGTGATCTCCTCGGAGATCGGCCTGAAGCTGTCCGAGGTCGGGCTGGACGTCCTCGGAACCGTGCGCCGGGTCGTCGTCACCAAGGACGACACCACCATCGTCGACGGTGGGGGCTCGGAGGAGGCGGTCAAGGGCCGTACGGCGCAGATCCGCGCCGAGCTGGAGACCACCGATTCGGACTGGGACCGCGAGAAGCTCACCGAGCGGCTGGCGAAGCTGGCCGGCGGGGTCGCCGTCCTCAAGGTCGGCGCCGCCACCGAGACCGAGGCCAAGGAGCGCAAGCACCGCATCGAAGATGCCGTCGCCGCCACCAAGGCAGCCGTCGCGGAGGGCATCATCGCCGGCGGTGGCTCCACCCTGGTGCACGCCGCTGCCGAGCTTGCCGACAACCTCGGTCTGACCGGGGACGAGGCGCTGGGTGTGGCCATCGTCCGCCGCGCGCTGACCGCCCCGGCCTACTGGATCGCCGCCAACGGCGGTGAAGAGGGTTCCGTCGTGGTCGCCAAGATCGCCGAACTCAAGCGCGGATCGGGCTACAACGCCTCGACCGGCGAGTTCTCCGACCTGATCGCCGACGGCGTCATCGATCCGGCCAAGGTCACCAAGTCGGCCGTGGTCAACGCCGCGTCCATCGCGGGCATGCTGCTCACCACGGCTTCGACCGTGGTGGACATCCCCGAGGAGGAGCCGGCCGCTGCCGCCGGCGGCCACGCGGGACACGGACACTGACCCGGTAGTACCTCCGGCCGGTACCGCACCGACGACGGGCGGTGGCTCACGATCTTTCGTGAGCCACCGCCCGTTCGTGTTCTCGGGGTCCGCGGACGCACCGCATGCGGGTCCGGTGAGGGACGCGGTGTCGCGACGCCCTCAGCCGGCCTCGGCGATGTAGGCCTGGTTGCGTTCCACCTCCGACAGTCCCCCCCAGATCCCGTAGGGCTCGTGCACCCGCAGCGCATGCTCGCGACAGGCGAGCAGCGCCGGACAGGTCTGGCACACCGCCTTCGCCAGCCGCTCGCGATTCGCCCGTGCCGGGCCCCGTTCCCCCTCCGGATGGAAGAACTGGGCGCTGGACATGCCCCGACACGCAGCCTCGAGCTGCCAGTCCCACAGATCCGCATTCGGTCCTGGGAGCCGCCGTGTATCTGCCATCTTCGCGTTCCTCCTCGGTCTGTTCGAAGACCCGTGAAGCGCGCGTCACGAAGCATGTATCGCCCCGAGATCGACACAACTTCCGGGCCGGAGCAGACGTCGTTGTCGTGCCGACCATGGTTCATCACCCCATCGCGCTCAGATGCAGCTTGTGGGCTGCTGCGCCAACTCGCGATCGAGTGATCTTTTGACCCTAGATGCCCAAACCGGCGAACTTCAAGGGTCCGGGCAC
Source organism: Nakamurella silvestris (assembly GCA_003576535.1). Lineage (GTDB taxonomy): Bacteria > Actinomycetota > Actinomycetes > Mycobacteriales > Nakamurellaceae > Nakamurella > Nakamurella silvestris. The sequence continues at coordinate 10,912 of QXCQ01000081.1, forward strand.
ATCGTCTTCCCGGGGGGCGGGTGCTGAACGTGCGCGAAGCTACCGGCCGGTAGCACTGCATTACGCCGTACGGTAATCGGAAGCCGTCCGCGCGACCCGAACGTGCCGTCGCACGTTCGGGTCCGCCACGTACCGGAGTGGGATCGTGGGATCACCGAAAAGGGGGGCGGTACAGACAACCCATCCGAGGGTCCAATCGGACATATGAACCGATATCGGGCACGGTGAGGGCGCGAACCGCAGAAATCCCACGACCGGGTGGTCGAAAATTTCCACACGGTAGGGGTTAGGATGAATGAGAACTCATGGACGAGTAGATCTGTGTTCGTTACGCTCCGTAGGTAGACCGTGAAGACCTGGAGGTCTGAAGGTGATTGACATTTCGTCGTCGTATCGTTCGGGTGCACCCATACGGAGTGACGCCGGACGGAATGGCCAATCCGGTCTGCTGCAAACGGGGCAGACAATTTCTGCCGGCGAGACTGCAACCAGGGAGAAGGCCGTCGTGACCAGCGTTTTGATCTGTGATGAGCGTCGGAGTGCTCGAGACGGACTCACCAGGGTGATGTCCGCCATTCCCTCTGTCGGGTCGATCGATTGTGTCACCAACGGTGACGAGCTTCTGGCTCGCTACGGTCGCGAGGCCGCGGATGTCGTCTTGATCGGCACCCAGCGTGCGCTGACCGGTGGAATTGAAGCCACTAGACGGCTACTCGCCATTCACCCCAACGGTGTTGTGATTGTGTTCGGTTCCCCGGACGACACCGCGTCCATCGCCGCCGCCATCGCCTGTGGTGCCCGTGGCTTCCTGCGATGGGACGCCACCCAGCCCGAGGTGGTCGCCGCCCTGGCGAACACCATCGCCTCCCCGCGCATCCCGCTCCCGCGCACCTCCGAGGAGGGGCTCGTCAATCTGACCGAGCGTGAACTCCAGGTGCTGCGCGGTATGAGCCAGGGGCAGAGCAACGGCGAGATCGGCCGCGAGCTCTTCCTGTCCGAGGACACCGTCAAGACCCACGCCCGTCGCCTCTTCCGCAAGCTCGGCGCCCGCGACCGCGCCCAGGCCGTCGCCGTCGGTTTCCGTCGCGGCCTCGTCGCCTGACGCCGTAGTACCTGATCATCCCGCGCACGATGGTGGCTTCCGCACGCCCTGTTTGTTGTGCCGGTGGCGCTTCGGCGTGTGAGAACGGTCGGATCTGCAGGGGAATCGCGCCTGTGTCGGTTCACCGAAACGCACCCGCCCCGGACTTCGATAGGCTGGATCCGGTGGCGATCATTCGGACCCGAGCGATCAACAGGTCCGGGGTCCGCTCGCCCTTCTCGGGGGTCCGGTTCACGGTTCGCGCCGTGGCAGTCCGTGGTTCCATCCTCACAGTCAGTGGCGGGAGGATGTAACGCGGAAGCGTTGAGGAACGATGATAGAAGCAGATAACGAAATCGACTCGGTGGTCGATCAGGCGGTGGGCGGCGACGCCGACGCGGTTGGTCAGCTTCTGGGTCGGATCCACCCGCTGGTGGTTCGTTACTGCCGCGCCCGGCTCACCGCCGGTCATCGTGGCCTCTCAACAGCTGACGACGTCGCCCAGGAGGTGTGTATGGCCGTGCTGACCGCGCTGCCCAACTACCGCCGCCAGGGCAGGCCCTTCCTCGCCTTCGTCTACACCATCGCCGGCAACAAGGTCGCCGACGCCCATCGCGCCGGCGCGCGCACCCGTACCCAGCCGGTGGCCGAGGTGCCCGAACTGCCGACCACCGACCGCGACCCCGAGGCCTTGGCCATCGACGCCGACGTCTCGGCGCGGATGGCCGACCTGCTGGACGAACTGCCCGGTCAGCAGCGCGAGATCCTGCTGCTGCGGATCGCCGCCGGCCTCAGCGCCGAAGAGACGGCCCAGGCCCTGGGAATGAGCCCCGGTGCCGTCCGGGTCGCCCAACACCGCGGGCTGGCCAAACTGCGTCGCATCCTCGAGGGCGACACCGGACTGGCGGAGCAGCTGATCTGATGCCCATCCAGCCAGAGGAGTTCCGTCAGGAGGAACCGTACGAACTCGCCGCCGTTCACACCGACGAGGAGTTCATCGAGTCCCTGCGCACCACCGACCCGCAGCAGACCCTGTTCGCCGGGCGGATGGACGCCGGGCAGGATCAGCTCACCTCGATGCTGTCCGTCTGGTCGGCCGAACTCGCTCTCCGGCCGCTGCCCGACCCGATGCCGGTCGAGGAGGCAACCGCCCTCGTCACCCGGTCGGCCGCACGTCGGCGGAGCCTGCGGTCGATGACGGCGGTGGCCGCCTCGATCGTGGCGCTGCTGCTCGGGTCCGCGGTCGTCGGTGCCCGCTCGGCCACCCCGGGGGATGCGCTCTGGCCGGTCACCCAGGTCATGTGGGCGGACCGTGCCCACTCCGTCACCGCCGGCATCAATGTGCGGACGGCCATCGAACAGGCCCGCCTGGCCATCAACGCCGGGCAGGCGGTCGAGGCCATCGACGCCTTCAGCCGGGCCAACGCCGATCTCGGCGGGGTGAACCAGCAGGAGCTGCGTCAGTCCCTGCTGCTCGACCTGGAACAGCTGCGCACCGAGCTGAGCACCGCCGCGGTCCCGCCGTCGATGGGGCCCGACACCACCACCGCCGTCGTCTCGGTGACCGGTTCCACCGTGTCGGTCCTCCCGCCGGCCCAGCCGGGCGGCAGCACCACGACCAGCGCCCCGGTCCAGGGGCCCACCGATCCGGCGGGTACCAGCAGCCAGCAGCCCCCGATCGGCGGCAGCACGTCGACGAGTTCGACCTCGAGCACCTCCTCGACCTCGCCGGCCGGCAGTCACACCAGTCCGCCCTCGCCGACCGGCACCTCGACCAGCTCCTCCACGGGCAAGCCGACCTCGACCGCGACCACCACGCCGCCGAACACCTCCTCGGCCCCCTCCACCGTGACGGATACCTCAGTGCCGCCGACCAAGACCAGCACGACCAAGCCGACGTCGACGTCGGCGACGGACCCGTCGACCACGACACCCACCTCGGCCACCTCACCGACGAGCAGCTCCACCGACGCGAGCAGCAGTGATACCGCCGGGACCTCCTCCTCCGAGGTGGCCGGATCCTCCGACGTCGACCCGGCGCGCGGTGCCGTGGCCTCGACCAAGGCCCCCGACACCGTCGGCTGATCCGTCTCTCGCGGTCGTCGACGCGACCGCGCAGGTCCGGTCGGGGTTCGCCCTGGGGGGATATGCGAATTCCGCCCCGGCGCCTCCCTTAGCATGGAGTTCTACCGATCCTTGGTGCTTGATCTGGACCCCCGATCCAGTTCTCCCGATTCGCGGCAAGCCATTCCCTCCAGGTCGGTACGTAGGAAAGGACGAACCACGAGCGTGGGCACCGAAAGATACGGCAGCGACGGCAACGGCTCCGACGGATTTGACGACAAGTTCTCCCTCATAGGACTGACCTATGACGACGTGCTGCTCCTGCCGGACGCCTCGGACCTGGTGCCCAGCGAGGCGGACACCTCCACCTGGCTGACCAAGCGCGTCCGGTTGAGCATCCCGCTGATCTCCAGCGCGATGGACACCGTGACCGAGGCGCGGATGGCCATCGCCATGGCCCGCCAGGGTGGTATCGGAGTCCTGCACCGCAACCTGTCCATCGCCGATCAGGCTGCCCAGATCGAGATCGTGAAGCGTTCCGAGGCCGGGATGGTCACCAACCCGATCACCTGCCCGCCGGATGCCACCCTCGCCCACGCCGACGGACTGTGCGCCAAGTTCCGCATCTCCGGGGTGCCGGTCACCGGCCCCGACGGTGTGCTGCTGGGCATCATCACCAACCGCGACATGCGTTTCGAGAACGACCGCTCCCGCCCGGTGCGTGAGGTGATGACCCCGATGCCGCTGGTCACCGCCCAGGTCGGCGTCACCGCCGAGGCCGCACTCGGCCTGCTGCGCAAGCACAAGATCGAGAAGCTGCCGCTGGTCGACGCGGACAACAAGCTCCGCGGGCTGATCACCGTCAAGGACTTCGTCAAGACCGAGCAGTACCCGCTGGCCACCAAGGACGCGGACGGACGACTGCTGGTCGCCGCCGCCGTGGGTGTCGGCGAGGACGGCTACGAGCGGGCGATGACCCTGGTCGAGGCCGGCGTCGACGTCATCATGGTGGACACCGCCCACGGACACTCCAACCGGGTGCTCGAGACCGTCGCCCGCCTGAAGAAGAGCGCAGGGGACCGCGTCGACGTGGTCGGCGGCAACATCGCCACCCGCGCCGGGGCTCAGGCCCTGATCGACGCCGGGGTCGACGGTGTCAAGGTGGGCGTCGGTCCGGGGTCCATCTGCACCACCCGTGTGGTCACCGGTATCGGTGTCCCGCAGGTCACGGCCATCCACGAAGCGGCGAAGGCCTGCCGTCCGGCCGGGGTCCCGGTCATCGGCGACGGGGGCCTGCAGTTCTCCGGTGACATCGCCAAGGCGATCGCGGTCGGCGCGGACAGCGTCATGATCGGCTCCCTGCTGGCCGGTGTCGAGGAGTCCCCGGGCGAGCTGATCTTCGTCGCGGGCAAGCAGTACAAGTCCTACCGCGGCATGGGCTCCCTCGGAGCGATGCAGTCGCGGGAGCAGTCCCGCTCCTACTCCAAGGACCGCTACTCCCAGGACGACGTCCTCTCCGACGACAAGCTCGTCCCCGAGGGCATCGAAGGCCGGGTGCCCTACCGCGGACGTCTGCAGGACGTGTCCCACCAGCTCGTCGGCGGTCTGCGCGGCGCGATGGGGTACACCGGCTCCTCGACGATCGCCCAGCTCAAGGAGGCGAAGCTGGTCCGGATCACCTCCGCCGGGCTGAAGGAATCGCACCCGCACGACATCCAGATCACCTCGGAAGCCCCGAACTACTTCAACCGCTGAGCGGCCAACCCCACCTGACCCGAAGGAGTTCCCGCGGTGCAAGACAGCGTTGAAATCGGTATGGGCCGTACGGCCCGGCGAACGTTCACCCTCGACGACATCTCCCTGGTGCCGTCCCGGCGGACCCGGTCCTCCCGGGACGTCTCCACGGCCTGGCAGATCGATGCCTACCGGTTCGAGATCCCCCTGCTGACCCACCCCACCGACGCGGTGTCCTCGCCGAAGGTCATCACCGAGGTCGGCCGCCTCGGCGGTCTCGGTGTCCTGGACGCCGAAGGGCTCTGGGCCCGGCACGCCGACCCGGAGAAGGAACTTGCCCGCCTGCTCGGCGGGGCCGAGGAAGAGGAGGCCGAAGGCATCATCGACGGCAGCGTCGAGGTGCTGCAGGACCTGTACTCCACGCCGGTCGACCCGGATCTGCTGACCCAGACCATCCGGGACCTCAAGGCGTCCGGGCAGACCGTCGCCGTGCGGGTGTCCCCGCAGAACGCGGCCACCCTGACCCCGATCGTCGTCGCCGCCGGGATCGACCTGCTCGTCATCCAGGGCACGATCGTCTCGGCCGAGCACGTGCACCGCGGCGGGGAGCCGCTGAACCTGAAGAACTTCATCAGCGACCAGGACGTCCCGGTGATCGTCGGCGGCTGCACCAACTTCCAGACCGCGACCCACCTGATGCGCACCGGCGCGGCGGGCGTCATCGTCGGGTACGGCTCCGGTTCGACGACCACCACCGACGCCGTCCTCGGCATCGACGTCCCGATGGCGACCGCGATCTGTGACGCGGCAGCGGCCCGGCGGGCCTACCTCGACGAGACCGGCGGGCGCTACGTGCACGTCATCGCCGACGGGGACCTGCAGACCAGCTCCGACGTGATCAAGGCCGTGGCCTGCGGGGCGGACGCCGTCATGCTCGGCGAGCCGCTGACCTCGGCCGAGGAGGTTCCGGGCGAAGGCTTCTACTGGGTCAGTACCGCTGCCCACCCGAAGCTGCCGCGCGGGCACGTCTCCTACACCGGCACCCACGACGTGCCGCTGGAGGCCCTGCTGCACGGGCCGGCCACCGGAAGCCTGGGGGACACCAACATCTTCGGTGCCCTCAAGCGGGCGATGGCCAAGACCGGGTACAACGATCTCAAGGACTTCCAGAAGGTCGGACTGACCGTTCGCGCCTGACGGCTTTCGGGCTGGTCCACCTTTTCGCCCTGCGGCGAGCTGGTCCACCTTTTTCGCCCTGCGGCGGGGTATGCGCAGCTTTTCGGCCGAAATGCTGCGCATATCCCACCGCGGGATTGTTGTTCACCGGGGGAGTCTGCGGTCCCGTTTGGGCTGCCGCAGCGGCCCGAGCCGGCGCAGCAGTTCCCGGGAGTCCACCGGGACCGCCCCCGCCGCGACGAGCAGGTCGTACCGCTCGGCCGGCACGTCGTAGTGGTCGTGGTCGAACCCGCGCTCAGCGATCCCGTTGGCCGCGGCGAAATCGTGAAGTTCGGCATAGCTGGTGTCGCTCACCAGATGGGCCCAGAGCCGCCCGTGGGCGGGCCAGCGTGGGGGATCGATCAACACCGTCATCCGGACGACTCTATTGCTCCTCCCGCGAACCGGGCGCGGCGTCGACCGGCCCGCGCCGACGATAGACTGACCAGGCTGCTTGTTCGCCCAGCTGACCCTGGGGTTCCCGCCCGAAAGGCCCATACACAAAGTGCCGGAGAATTCCGCCCGCCCCGTCCTTGTTGTCGACTTCGGCGCCCAATACGCGCAACTGATCGCCCGTCGGGTGCGTGAGGCGAACGTCTACTCCGAGATCGTGCCGTCCACCGTGTCCGCCGCCGAGATGCTCGCCAAGGATCCCGCCGCCATCGTGCTCTCCGGCGGCCCCTCCTCGGTGTACGCCGACGGCGCCCCGCAGGTCGACCCGGCCCTGTTCGAGTCCGACGTCCCGATCTTCGGGATCTGCTACGGCTTCCAGACGATGGCCGTCGCCCTCGGCGGTCGGGTGGATCGCACCGGTCGCCGCGAGTACGGGGCCACCGCGCTGAAGGTCACCGACCCGGCCTCGACCCTGTTCCACGACCTGCCCGAGGACCTGAACGTCTGGATGAGCCACGGTGACTCGGTCGCCGAGGCCCCACCCGGGTACACCGTCACCGCCTCCACCCTGGACACCCCGATCGCCGCCTTCGAGAACCTCGAGCGCCGGGTCGCCGGGGTCCAGCACCACCCCGAGGTCGTCCACTCCCAGCACGGGCAGGAGGTGCTGCGCCGGTTCCTCCACGACATCGCCGGTATCGCGCCCGACTGGACGAGCGATGAGATCCTGAACGACCAGATCGAGTTGATCCGTGCACAGATCGGCGACAAGAAGGTCATCTGCGGGCTGTCCGGCGGGGTCGACTCCGCCGTGGCCGCCGCGATCGTGCACAAGGCGGTCGGTGACCAGCTGACGGCCGTGTTCGTCGATCACGGTCTGCTGCGCACCGGTGAGCGGGAGCAGGTGCAGCGCGACTACGTCGCCGCCACCGGCATCAAGCTCGTCACCGTCGACGCTGCCGAGCAGTTCATCGGGGCCCTCGCCGGGGTCGTCGAGCCGGAGGCGAAGCGCAAGATCATCGGCCGCGAGTTCATCCGCGCCTTCGAGAGCGCCGCTGCCTCCATCGCCGAGTCGGAGGGTGGAGTCGATTTCCTGGTGCAGGGCACCCTGTACCCCGACGTCGTCGAATCCGGTGGCGGCACCGGAACGGCGACCATCAAGAGCCACCACAACGTCGGCGGTCTGCCCGACGACTTGCAGTTCCAGCTGGTCGAGCCGCTGCGAAAACTCTTCAAGGACGAGGTCCGGCTGCTCGGGACCGAGCTCGGTCTGCCGCCCGAGATCGTCGGCCGGCAACCGTTCCCCGGGCCGGGGCTCGGTATCCGCATCATCGGCGAGGTCACGTCGGAGCGGCTGGAGATCCTGCGCCATGCCGACGCGATCGTCCGCGAGGAGCTGACGGCGGCCGGGCTGGACAACGAGATCTGGCAGTGCCCGGTCGTCCTGCTGGCCGACGTGCGGTCCGTGGGTGTCCAGGGCGACGGGCGGACCTACGGCCACCCGATCGTGCTGCGTCCGGTGTCCAGCGAGGACGCCATGACGGCCGACTGGACCAGGGTGCCGTACGACCTGCTGGCCCGGATCTCCAACCGGATCACCGGCGAGGTCGCCGACGTCAACCGTGTTGTCCTCGATGTGACCAGCAAGCCGCCGGGGACCATCGAGTGGGAGTAGGCCCTCGGGGCGGTTTCCGCCCTGAGTCTGTCCTGACCCTGCCTGACCCTGCCTGACCCGGCGTGAACCGCTCTCAACAGCCCCGTTCCCGCGCACGTTCCTGCTCCTCGCGCACGAAACATCGTGCGCGAGGGACAACATCGTGCGCGGGAACGGGGCTGTTGTCTGTGGTGTGTCGTGTATAGGCGACCGGGTCTATAGTCGCGTATAGGTGACGTCCCAAGTGTGTCGCCCATAGGCGACAGCGTGAGAGGTCGACATGGCTGCAGAACTGATCCGCCGAGCGGTACGTCACGTCCGCCTGGAGCTCGAGATGACCCAGAACGAGCTGGCCGATCGAGCCGGCGTCAGCCGTCAATGGATCGCCGGTCTCGAGTCCGGTCGGATGGCGAACCCGAGGCTCGGCAGCATCACCGCTGTCCTGGACGTACTCGGATTGACCCTGTCCGTGCACTCGGCAGATCCGGAGGCTGCTGGAGCTGCTGCACCCCGGACCGTTGCCGCCCGGTCGGCGGAGGACGAGAGTTCTCTGCTCCAAGCTGTCCTGGACCAGAACAGCGGTCCCGTGGTGGCGGACGAGGTGTTCCACACCTTTGCGCGAGACCATTCGGACCTGGCCCATGGTCCGGTGGTCGAGGTGGTCGAGTCGATGAAGTCCGGACTGCGGGTGGAGAACAGTGCCATTCGGGATGCCCTGGACGCCTTGAAGGCCGAGTCATTCCTGGGTGTGCGTGGGGAGCAAGGGTCGTGACGACCGATCCGGCCCGGGAGCCGTTCCTGCTGGTCTACCTGCACGGCGAGCAGATCGCCGAGATCACCCGCAGCGCAGGCAAAATCGGCCGGCTGCGCTATATCGACCATGGCGTGCCGATGCTCTCCACGGCCATGTCGCCGACGATCGGCAGGCACCCGTGGAAGGCACTGGGGCCGTGGATCGAGGGACTTTTGCCGGAACGCCCCGAGCTGCTGATGCAGTGGCGACGGCAGTTCGGCATCCGCGATCAATCGCCCCTCTCGCTGCTGGCATACGTCGGCGAGGAGTGTGCAGGGGCCGCACGTTTCATCCGGCCCGACCGTATTTCCCAAGCGCTGGGCAACAGTGGACTTCGTCCCCTGTCCGAGGCGAAGATCGCCGCCCACCTGCGGGTGTCGTTGGCGGCAGGGTCCCCTGCAACCGATGAGCAGGGACGGTTCAGTCTCGCCGGTGCGCAGGCGAAGATCACGCTGTACCAGGACACCGCGGGGCAATGGTTCATGCCGACAGGCGACACTCCGACAACGCACATCATCAAACCTGTCATCCCTGGAATGCCGGGCCAGGAACTGACCGAGCACATGATGCTTACCGCAGCACGGGGGGTCGGGTTGAGCTGCGCGACCTCGGTCGTGGCGACGTTCGAAGGAGTCCCGACGGTGGTCGTCCGGCGATACGACCGGATCCGTGAGGGTGGCTCGGTACGACGGGTCCACCAGGAGGACTTCACCCAGGCCCTGGGGTTGTTGCCGTCGCGAAAGCACCAATCGCGCGGCGGACCCGGACCGGTCCAGATCGTGGATCACCTCCGAGCCCACGTCGCGCCCGCCCACGCCCAGCATGATGTCGAAAGGTTCGTCCAGGCACTCATTTTCAACTGGCTGACCCTGGGGACGGATGCCCACGCGAAGAACTACTCGCTGCTGCTGGACCGGAACGAAGCCAGGTTGGCACCACTGTACGACCTCAATTCCTACCTCGCACTGGAGGCGAACCCACATGCGAAGATGTCGATGCGGATCGGGGTGGCCGAGTACGCGGACGCCGTAGCCAGGGCCGACTGGACCGATCTGGCCGTGGCGGCCGGGGTCGACGAGGAGTGGTTGATGAGCGAGATCCGTCGTCAGGCGGAGGTCATTCCGTCGGCCCTGCTCGAGGTGTTGATCCACCTACGAGATGACGGCGTGGACATCTCGGGAAGCCCACTTCGCCTCGTGGAAGCTGCCGTCGATTGGACCGGTGTGGCTGTCCGGAACGTCACCGGCTGAAACCCCTAGTTCCCGCGCACGTTCCTGTTCCTCGCGCACGAAACATCGTGCGCGAGGAACAACATCGTGCGCGGGAACGAAGGGGTCAGGTTCGGCGGCGGGAGCCGAAGAGCAGGTAGAGCCCGACCACGGCGATGATCCCGGCGAAGGCGAACTTCGCCCCGTCCTGGATCAGCCACGAGGAGTCGTTCCGCCAGGCCACCGTGCTGATCGCCGCGAAGATGACAGCCATGACGAGTCCGACCAGGTTCATCCGGCGGCGCGGTTTCCCGGTCCGGGGCTCGGTACCGACGCCGGTGTTGTTCTCAGCCATGGGACACCGTCGCCTGCCCGGCCCCGACCTTGACGGTCAGGTTCAGGGTCCCGGTGTCCGTCTTCCCGGTCTGGTTGGCCGTCACCGCCTTGCCGCTCAGGTTGAGCCCGTCGCTGACGACACCCAGGCAGTCGGCCTGTCCTGCGGTCGCGATGCAGCTCAAATTCACGTTCATGGTGGCCGGGACCAGTACGGTGGCCTGCCCGGCCCCGACGCTGACGGTCACATCTCTGACCTCGCCCTTGGCGAGGGTGATCTGACGCAGATCCAGATTCCCCTCACCGGCGTTGATCCGGTAGTCCGACTGGATCTGGCTGCCCGTGGTCGGCACCCAGTCCTGCTGGCCGTACCCGTCGGTTCCCCGCAGGCCGGTGATCGACAACGCCACGGTCATGATCGACAGGATGACGCCGGGGCCGATCAGGCTGCTGCCACGACCCCGCAGGGCGGCCAGGAACAGGCCGAGGGCCACCACCCCGAGGGCGATGCCGCTGACCTGTGCCCAGGAGAGATCCCACCAGCCGTACAGCACCCCGGCGGCGGCCACACCGGCCGCGATGAAGGCGAGCGGGCCGGTCAGTCGGGTGACGATCGACGGTTTCGGCGCGGGGGGAGGCGGTGGGGTCAGATCGACATCGGGCAGGTCCCAGGCGAAGGGGGCGACACCGAGCGGGTCCCAGGACGGCGGTGACGGCGGTTCCGGCGCCGTCGACGTCGAGCCCGGTGCGGCAGGGGTGGAGCCGGATGTCCCGGTGGTTTCGGACTTCTCCCAGAAGGCCGGCTGGTCGAAGGGGCTCGCCGGGGCAGGCCCTGCATCAGTCCTGTCGGCACCGTCGGTGCGCGACTGTGGTCCCGGGCGGTCGCCGCAGCCGTTACCCCAACGGCCCCAGTGCTTCTCGGCCTTGCGCCAGTGCTTGTCCCACTGTTCGTCCCACTGACGTCCCCAGTCCTGGCCCCACTGCCGGCCCCATCGGGACCCCCGCCCGGCTCGGCCCCACCCCCGCTTACGGGACAGCACCAGGAAGATCGCGATACCGATCACCAGCGGCATGAACGGCAGGCCCCAGGAGAAACTGGTGGTCAGGCTGATCAACGCGCCGATCGCGAGGCCGACGGCCAGCACCGGCGGTACCGAGGACCGGCCGCGGCCGATCAACGCCTCGGCGGCGGAGACCTCGTCACTGTCGGACGGGAGCAGCAACCAACCGAGGATGTAGCCGAACACCCCGACGCCACCGAAGATGGTCAGCACCACGAAGATCACCCGGATCAGCACCGGGTCGATCCCGAAGGCCCGGCCCAGCCCGCCGGCGACGCCGGCAATCTTGCGGTCCCGCTCGGAACGCCGTGGGCGGCGTGACCACCAATCGCTTCCCGTCGCCGGGTGCTGCTGCTCTGTCTCGTTCATGGTGACAACTCTTCCGGCGTGACGGTCCGAGCACCATCGGGGATCACCCTGGTTCTGGATACCGGGGCTGTCCCTGATGGAAGGTCGGCCGCTCCCGTGCCACGATCAGAGGGTGACTTCCCCCGGTGACGCCTCTGTCAGCGGTGCCCCTGTGCGGGGTGCTGCTGCGTTCGGCGACCCGGAAACCCGGGGAGAACCGGTGCCGGCCGCCCCGACTCCCACGACCCTGCCCCACTGGCCGGCCCCCGACGCCGCCAGCGCCGCCGGCGGAGCTGCCCCGGTGGTGTCCCCGGCAGCGAAGGCCCCGGAGGGTATGACCCCGGCGGCAACGGCTGCGGCCGGGATGACCCCGGCGGAAACGGCTGCCCCGCAGGCACCCCCGCCGGCCACCGCCCCGGGGCGCACCGACGTGTCCTTGCCGAAACGGCCGCTCGTCACCCCGGACGGCATCCCCAAGATGGTGCGCCCGGTCGAGGGCCGGATGCTTGGCGGGGTCGCGGTCGGTGTCGCCCAGCATCTGAAGCTCTCCACGGTGTGGGTGCGGGCGGTGTTCGCCATCCTCGGGGTGTTCGCCGGCGCCGGCGTCGTTGCCTACGCCCTGCTCTGGATCTTCGTTCCGCAAGGCGCGGACGACGGCCAACGAACCCGGCCGACCACCAGGTTGGAACGCCGCCAGGCCATCGGGATCGCCGCCTTGGGGCTGGCCCTGGCCATCCTCGGCGGAGGGCTGGGCCTCGGCCGTTGGGTCGGCTGGATCCTCGGACCGCTCGGACTGGCCGTCATCGGCGGGGCCTTCATCTGGCGGGAGGCCGACGAGGGTCGTCGCGCACGCTGGCGCCGCACGGCGGCAGGCCTGGTGGCACCGGCCCGTGGTGCCTGGTGGCGGATGGTCGGCGGGGCGTCCCTGGTGGTCACCGGGCTGATCATCTTCGCCGTCGGCCAACTCGATTTCACCGCGATCCGCAGTGCCCTGCTGGCCGTCATCCTGACCCTGGTCGGAGTCGGCATCATCACCGTCCCGTGGTGGGTGCGGCTGGTCCGCGACCTGGGCGAGGAACGCCGTGGTCGGATCCAGGAGAAGGAGCGGGCCGAGATCGCCGCCCACCTGCACGATTCGGTGTTGCAGACGTTGGCGTTGATCCAGCGGCAGTCCGCCGACCCGCGTGAGGTCCAACGGCTGGCCCGCAGCCAGGAACGTGAACTGCGGTCCTGGCTGTACGGGCCGGCCGGCTACACCACCGCGGTCGGGGCACCCGGGACGGTCGACACCGGCACCCTGTCCGCGGCACTGGCGCAGGCCGCCGGGGATGTCGAGGACACCTACGCGATCAAGGTCACCACCGTCATGGTGGGGGACGTGGTGATGGACCCGGAGGTCGCCGCTCTGGTGGCGGCCGCGCGGGAGGCCATGGTCAATGCGGCGAAACACTCCGGTGCCGCCGAGATCAGCCTGTTCGCCGAGGTGGACGGCAAGGATGTCGAGGTGTTCGTCCGGGACCGGGGGGTCGGCTTCGATCCGGCCGAGGTGGGCACCGACCGTCGTGGGCTCGCCGAATCGGTCCACGGCCGGATGACGCGGCACGGCGGCCGCGCTACGGTGACCTCGCGGCCCGGTGAGGGCACCGAGGTGGTGCTGTCGGTCAGCGTGCGATCCGGCCGGGACCAGACCGGGCCGGTCAGCCTCACCAAGCAGCAGTCCACCGAGAACCAGTCCACCGCGGGCACCACCGAACAGAAGGCAGCACGTGACAACTCCGGCAGATGATCAGCAAGCCCCGACCTCCGGACCGGTGCGGGTCTTCCTCGTCGACGACCATGCCCTGTTCCGTGCCGGGGTGAAGGCCGAACTGGCCGGGCTGGGGGACGCCCGGATCTCCGTTGTCGGTGAGGCCGGTTCCGTGGGGGAGGCGGTGGTGCGGATCAACACCGACCAGCCGGATGTGGTGCTGCTGGACGTGCACATGCCGGACGGCGGCGGCCGGGCCGTGCTCGACCAGATCCATCCCGCCCTGCCGAACGTGGTGTTCCTGGCGCTGAGTGTGTCCGACGCCGCCGAGGACGTCATCCACGTCATCCGCGCGGGCGCCCGCGGTTACGTCACCAAGACCATCTCCGGCCCGGAGCTGGCGGATGCCATCGTCCGGGTAGCCGGTGGGGACGCGGTGTTCTCCCCGCGGCTGGCCGGGTTCGTCCTCGACGCCTTCTCCGACCGGCCGGGAGCGGCCCCGGCGACCGACCCGGAACTGGATCTGTTGTCCCCCCGTGAGCGAGAGGTGCTGCGGCTGCTGGCTCGTGGGTACGCCTACAAGGAAATCGCCTCGCAGCTGTTCATCTCGATCAAGACCGTGGAAACGCATGTGTCCTCGGTGCTGCGGAAGACCCAGATGTCCAACCGGTACGAGCTGTCCCGGTGGGCCACCGATCGTCGACTGATCTGAGTGGTTCCGCCGGTCCGGGGTGTCGGCCTGGCACACTGACCGGCATGGAACATGTGCTGGGGATCGGTGGGTACTTCCTGCGCGCTGCCGACCCGGTGGCCCTGAACGCCTGGTACCGCGACTGTCTCGGCCTGGACGCCGACGAGAACGGTGTCTGGTTGCCTGCTGCGGGGCCGACGGTGTTCGCGACCTTCGACCCCGACACCGACTATTTCGGAGCCCGCACGCAGCGGTCCATGCTGAACTTCCGGGTGCGTGACCTCGATGCCATGCTCGCCCAACTGCGGGCCGCGGGAGCCGACGTGGACGAGGAGACCCAGACCATGGAGGGTGTCGGTCGTTTCGGCTGGGTCACCGATCCGGAGGGGAACCGGATCGAGCTGTGGCAGACCTTCTGATGAACGGGATGATTCACCTTTCCGTGACGAATTGCTGATTCTCGTACATGCGGAGCGATACGACTAACAATAATTCGCGTGGCCGCGGGTGTTTTTCACTGCGACGTGGCGCTATCCTTCCGTGGAATCAACCGTCGTGGTTGTCACCAGGGGGAGCAACGTCATGGATTTCGATATCTGCGCGATCAATGCCGGGGGCGGACCCTCCGGCGGCAACATGTGGTTGGCCGGTATCGCCCTGATATTGACCGTTGCTGCGCCGACTCTGTGGTTCCTCTCCCGACGAGGGAGGAACAAGGCCGGTGTCGTTCTCGGCCTCGTGCTGGCATGCGGGGTGCTGTCCGGGCTGAGTGTTTCTGCGGCCCCGACAGCCACGGCCGACACCGGTTGCGTCACCACGACCCCGTCCTACACCCCGGCGCCTTTGACCGACGATGTCGTGACTCCGTCGTACACGGTCGCACCGTTGACGGGGGACATCGTCACCCCGTCGTCCACGGTCGCCCCGCTGACAGATGACAACATCACCCCGGCTCCGTCCTCGGCGGCCTCCAGACCGTCGGTGGACGAGACGACCACCGTGACGTCGGCAACGAGTGAGCCGCAGTCGACGTCGAGCCAGAGCACGGTGCCGGAGACCGAGACGACTTCCACGGAAACGGCTTCCACCGATCAGACCTCGACGGGGACGACAACCAGTGCGGCGACGACCTCTGGGACGACGGACACCACCCCGGCCGAAACAGGTCCCGGCGACACCGAGTCGACCGAGACCAGCACGGTGCCTGTCGACCGGATCGCCTCCACCGGCGGTCAGGCGGACTGAGGTGGAGCCGAACCGCTCCCGGCTGCCGCGGGTCGGTGCCGCGATCCTGGCGGCTGCGGCCGTGGTGTGCTGGGGGCTGTACTTCGCCTCGTCGGAAAGCCCGCCGCAGGCCGCTCCGCTGCCGCCCGCGGCGGAGCAGGTCACGGCGCAGGTGACGGCCTTCGAACCAGGTTCACCCGTTGACGCCGGCCTCACCCAGGGCAGGGAAGTGCCGAATCCGTCCTCTGGTGCCGACGGTTCGTACGGCGACCCCGCCGGAGGGCCGGCCCGTGAACGGGTCGCTGTCGCGCTGTCGGTCGGACCTCCCAACTCACTGAGCATCCCTGGCAGAGAGGACATCCCGGTGGTGGATGCCACGGTGCGGGAGGGTGTGTTGGAGCCGCCCGCGGGCGACATCGGGACCGTCGGGATCTGGCGCGGCGGTGCACCGCTGGAATCGGAGTCCGGCACCACCCTCATCGCCGGACATGTGAACTACGTCGGGCAGGGCAACGGTGCCTTCTTCGGACTCGCCGGGGTGCGGGTCGGTGATCGGATCACCACCACCGGTCCCGGCGCAGTCGTGGCTGGTTGGCGTGTCACCGAGGTGCAGGTCACGGCGAAGGCCGTGGGTGTCGACCAAGACGCCCTCGCCGGCCCCGACGGTGCGCGCAGGCTGGTGCTCGTCACCTGCGGCGGTGCCTTCGACGATGCCGACTCCGGTTACGAGGACAACGTGTACGTCTGGGCCGTTCCCGATATCGCACCCTGAGCCGTCTTTGCCCCTCCGACCTTCACCTGTCGAATGTGCGTGTAAGAAATGGCCGGGACGCAGGCATACATGAATATGGAACAGTCGAGCGTGACCCAGCCGGATCCGTCCTTGCCGGTCACCGCCGATCTCTACCTGTTGTACGGAGAAGACCTGCTCCGGTATGCCCGCAGACGGGTTCTCTTCGAGGACGCCGACGATGTCGTCTCGGAAGTTTTCCTGGTGGTCGCCCGCGGCGGGAAGGTCCCGGGCGGGTCGGCGGCACTTCCCTGGTTGTACGCGGTCGCCTATCGAATCGTCCTGAAATCGCGAACGAAGAGATGGCGTTCGGTCCGTCTCCGGGAACGGCTCGAGAGCCTGCCTGCCCGCACCGGCACCGAGGTAGACGCCCTGGTCGCGTCCACTGCCCTGGTGAACTCGATGATCGACCGCCTCCCGGAACGGGACGCCGAACTCCTGCGCCTGGTGGTGTTCGAGGATCTGGATGTACCGGCGGCGGCGGACATCCTGGGCATCAGTCCGGGTGCCACCCACACCCGATTACATCGGATCCGTCGAAAGATGCAGGCCTGGTTCGAATCCCATGCGATCTCTCCCTTGACCGACAACAGCCGGAGGCCCTGATGATCATCCGTAAACCCCCGGCGCTGTCGGAGCCGGACGATCTCACCTATCTGCGCGCGATGGTGGCTCCCTACGATCGGGCTGATCTCGCCCCAGGTTCGGCCCGCCGCGCCGCAGACGTGGCGGAGGGAGGTCGGCTGCGTACCCGGATTCTCGTCGCCGCCACCGTCGTCGCTGTCGCCGCGGCCATCGGAATGCCCCTCCTGATCCGTTCTCAGGCCCGTCCGACCACCGAGGCCGCGGCCGTGAGCACTCCGCCGTTGAGTCCGCAGGAGTGTCGCGATCACAACCTGGGTGTGGAACCTTCGGTCGCGCCGTCGACCGAAGGTCCCGTCGTCTCCTCGGACTGGTACTCACCCGCCAAGGCCGGGCGTCTCGTCACCGCTCTGCGAGCCGGACTTCCGGCCGGGGCCTGCGTCTTCACCGCCTCGTCCTGGGGGGAGCTCACCTTCCCCGAACACCTGGCCCTCGGTGTCAGTGGGGGTCTGTCCGGAGTCGGATCCTCGGATGCCCAGGCCGGCGGAAGGGTGGTGACCTCGACGGGTGACGGCACCGTGATGGTGAGCATCCGCCGGACTCCCGATGCCGACACGTGTCTGGCCGGCGATTTCGACAGCATCTCGACCGGGTCGGACGGCACCAGGATCTGGCAGTTGAGTTCGTCCAGCACCGGGGTCGACGGCCGCTGGATCGTCCTGGTGGTCACCGCCTATCGGCCGGACGGGACCTGTCTGGTGCTGCGGTCCTCCGACGAGGTGTCGGGTGCCGATCAGATGCCCGTCCGCGGCGGGTTGTATGCCACGGGTGCCCCGCCGCTGTCGATCGCGCAGTTGACCAGCCTGGCGAAGGCACCCGGACTGAGTGTCTCGGGCTGAACCGCCTCTTGTTCCCGCGCACGTTGTTCGTTCTCGCGCACGAAATTACGTGCGCGAGGAGCAACAACGTGCGCGGGAACGAAACGGCCTTTCGTAGTTTTCGAACCGGCTAGGCTCCCGTTGAACCCTGCGGCCACCAAGATCTGCATCGCTACCTCCGGCTAAGCCGTCCCTTGTCCTGTTTCCGAAAGTTACCGAAAAGGATTGCGGTGGGTGGGCCGAGTGACGTACGGTCACCGCGGGCAACCATCCCAGCCACTGACGGAAGGGTAGTTCTGTGAGCCGACGGCACCCCGCAACGAGGCGGACCAGGCTCGACCTCTTCGCACCGCGTCAGCGCCGGACAGCGTCCGTCAAAGTCCGGTCCGGCACCGGCAACCAATAACCCGACATCCCCGTCAGGCCCGAATCCGCCTGAACCGACACCGATGTCGGTTCAGGCGGGTTCGCCCTGCGACAACGAAGGTGGACCGCACAGCATGAGACCACACCCCCGAAGCCGCGTGAGCCGCGCAGCGACCGCCCTCGGGCTGGCCGCAGCGCTCGCCCTCCCGCTCATCCAGCCGGTCACCGCGGCCGCCGAACAGTCCCCAGCTGTCGTTCCGGCCGCAGTCGCCGCACCCGAGATCGCAGCCCCCGCACTGGAACTCGCGGCCGACGCCCCGATCAACTTCCACACCGACGGCAACCCGATCCTGGGTGACGGCAGCTTCTACAGCGCCGACGCTGCTCCGCTGGTCGACGGGAACAACCTCTACATCTACACCGGACACGACGAGGCGACCGCCCAGCAGGGCGGGTTCAACATGAAGGACTACGCGGTGTTCTCCACCGCTGACGTCGCCTCGGGAAACTGGTCCATCACGAAGAACGCGATGGATCCGGACGTCACCTTCTCCTGGGCCAACGGCAACAACGCCTTCGCCGGTCAGGTGGTCAAGGGTGACGACGGGAAGTTCTACTGGTACGCGCCGGTGCAGACCAGGAACACCACGGTGCCCAACGCGATGGCGATCGGCGTCGCGGTGTCCGACACCCCGACCGGCCCGTGGACCGACGCCAACGGTGCGCCGCTCGTCACCTGGACGGATGTCTTCGGCACCAGCACCAACGGGCAGGAGGTCATCGACCCGCACGTCTTCCGCGACACCGACGGCAAGAACTACCTGTACTGGGGTTCCTGGAGCGTCTCCCGGATGATCGAGCTGACGGCCGACCTGGCGCACACCACCGGAACCATCAAGACCATGTCCGGTCTCACCGGTTTCTACGAAGCCCCGTGGGTTTTCAAGAAGAACAACCTCTACTACATGGTCTACGACTGGAAACAGGGTGGTAGCGCCTGCACCCCGTCGAACTACCAGGCCTGCATCGCCTACGCGACCGCCACCAACCCGGCCGGGCCGTGGAGCTACAAGGGCATCATCCTCGGCGGGACCTCGGCCACCACCGTGCACCCGTCCCTGATCGAGTTCAAGAACCAGTGGTACATCACCTATCACACCAAGGATGCGGTGGGCGGCGGGCATTTCCGCCGGTCGGTCGCGATCGACAAGGTCGAGTGGAACGGTGACACCATCCTGCCGGTGACCCAGACCTGGGCCAAGGATCCGAAGTTCGTCCTGAACAAGAACGTCGCCCCGGACGCGCAGGTGTCGGCCTCCTTCACCGAGACCCCGCCCATGCGGGTCGGCGCCCTGAACGACGGCCGCGCCCTGACCGCCCTGCTCCCGCCGGACCAGTGGGGCAACTACCGTGGTACCACCAGCTCCAACGAGTCCGACTGGGTGTCCTACCAATGGCAGGCCCCCGTGCGGATCAACAGCGCCGGTATCCAGTTCCACCAGGATTCCAACTGGATCCGTCCCCCGGCCTCGTGGGTGATGGAGTACCTCGACGTAGCCGGGGTCTGGAAGCCGGTGGTCAATGCGACCTACCCGACGGCCGTGAACACCTGGAACACCGTCACTTTCGACGCCGTCACCACCACCGCCCTGCGGGCCACCTTCAAGGGTCGCGCCTCCGGCGCCTACTTCAACTCCGTGTCCGTCTCCGAGTGGGAGGTCTACGCGGTTGATCCGACCGGCTACAACCCCGTTGCCGTTGGCACGAAACCCGCTGTCGCACCGGTACTGCCCGAGGCAGTCCGGTTGAACTACGCGTCCGGGCCGTCAGTCTGGGCCCCTGTGAACTGGAAGCCGTTTCCTGCCAACGACTACGCGACGCCGGGGACCTTCACCGTGCAGGGTCGAGCGGTCGGGTACTCCGCTGCGATGGTGACCGCCACGGTGACGGTGAGTCCGACCGCCGAGACTCCCGTTGTCCCGGACACGTTGGCCCCCAACGTGTCACTCTCGGTCTCCGGTACCCAGGGCAAGGACGGCTGGTATTCGTCGGCCGTCGTCGCACGGATCTCAGCCGATGACGACACGGTGTACCGCGCCGAGATCTCGACCCGTACCGGCACCGGCGCCTGGACCGTCACCCCGAACGTGCGTCACGTCGACGTCCCGGTCAGTGCCCAGGGCAGCGTCACGATCTCGGGCAAGGCCACCGACGCGGCCGGCAACACTTCCGCCGAGGTCTCCCGCACCGTGAAGATCGACACCACCGTGCCGACCTCCTCCGCCGTCGTCGACCCGGTCACCCGGGCAACCACCATCACCGCGGCCGATGCACTGTCCGGCCTGGACGTCGTGGAGTACCGGTTCGACGGGGTCGGCAACTGGATCACCTACACCCCCGGAACGGCCGTCGCCGCGCCGGACGGACTGCCGCACCAACTCGTCTACCGCGCAGTGGATGTGGCAGGCAACCAGGTCACCAAGACCGCTCAGATCCCGCTCGACCCGAACGCGACCCTCACCGGCAACATCGCCAAGTACGCGACACCGACGGCGAGCTTCACCTCCAGCTGGGAGTCGGTCAACGGCCTTGTCGACGGCACCAACGCACCGCAGGAGAACGCGGCCGCGAAGCTCGGGGCCCAATGGGGGACGTGGCCGCAGGTAGGGGAGCAGCGTGCGCAGCTGACCTGGGCCTTCCAGATCAGCACCGACCAGATCTCAGTGTGGTGGGCACAGGACTCGGACGACTCGGCCAATGCCGGGCTGATCGCCCCGCGCACCTGGGTCCTGCAGTACCTGGATGCCGACGGCACCACCTGGAAGCCCGTCACCCTGGTCGAGGGAAGCAGCTACGGCCGCGCCCGCAACCTGTTCAACACGGTGACCTTCGCGCCGATCAGCACCAGGTCGCTGCGGATCGTCGCCCAGTCGTGGGGGACCGTGGAGGGTGGCGGCTCGGCCGGTATCCGTGAGTTCCAGGTCATCGCTGCGGCCGCCGCACCGGCGGACACCACGGCTCCGACCGTCTCGGCAGCCTTCGATGCCGCCGGTCGTGCGGTGACGGTGACGGCGGCGGATGAGAACGGTGGTTCGGGCGTGGCCTCGGTGGAGTACCGGATCGGTGCGGGTGCCTGGACGGCGTACACGGCTGCGTTTGCTGTCGGGGATGCTGCGGTGACGGTGGAGTACCGGGCCACGGATGTGGCCGGGAACGTCTCGGCGGTGAAGTCCCTCGAGGTGCCGAAGAAGCCGATCGACGCGCCGGTGTTCACCGATGTTCCGGCCGACAACCAGTTCGCCGACGACATCCGCTGGATGGCCGAGAGCGGCTTGTCCACCGGCACCGTCACCGGCAACGGTGTGCTCTTCCAGCCGGGCCTTGCGGTCTCGCGTCAGGCCTTCGCGGCCTTCCTCTACCGACTGGACCACAGCGGTACCGGAGCGCCGGCCTGCACCAGCGCGCCCTACGCCGATGTTCCGGTGTCCTCCGCCTTCTGCGGTGAGATCAGCTGGCTGAAGTCGAAGAACATCACCACCGGTTTCACGGGGAACACCTTCCGGCCGGGGGCATCCATCGAGCGCCAGGCGATGGCGGCGTTCCTCTACCGGCACGCGAACCCGGGTGTCCAGGCTCCGGCCTGCACCAGCCGACCGTTCACCGATGTGCTCGTCGGGGCACCGTTCTGCGGTGAGATCAGCTGGCTCAAGGGCCAGGAGATCACGACCGGATTCCCGGGCGGCACCTTCCAGCCGGGCGGCATCGTGCAACGTCAGGCCGTGGCGGCCTTCCTGCATCGCTACAGCGAGGGCTGAACCGGGGCCTTGCTTCCGCTGTCCGCGCACGCCCGGCTGGGTTCATCCAGCCGGGCGTTGTGCGTTGGGCGCGCGTGCCTGGGGCACATCCTGCGGCGGGATATGCGCAGATGAGAACGCTCACAGCTGCGCATATCCCACCTCAGGATGAGGGTGTGGCACGGTGCAGAGGGGCTACTTGCGGCCGAGCTTGCCGCGGCCCATGGCGAGCAGAAGCATCGCCAGGTCGGTGCCGGGCTGCCCCAGATCGCGGAAGCGGTCCAGGATCGCCAACTCACGGCTGTAGGAGATGCGCGGACCGCCCTGGGCCATCCGAGAGGCACCGATGGCGTGGGAGACCGCCGTGCGCTCCTTGATCAGACGGACCAGTTCGGCGTCGAGCTCGTCGATCCGGTGGCGGAGCGCGTCGATACCGGCTTCGTCGGTCGGCACGTCAACATGGGGCAGTGCCAGTTCCGCGTCGGTCATGTCGGCCTTCCGGGTGGTGATCATGGTGATGAAACCTCATTCTGCCCCGCCGCCATCGGTTCGGACACAAAAAAGCCCCGGGCCGGATTGCGGACCTCGGGGCGTCGTCTGGGCGGGGAAAGCTAGCCGCACATGAGCACCGGGGACCGGTACCCATAAAAGAATCGCGACTGGCTCATGGCTCAAGTGTGCCACACCTCGCGCCGCGTGCACCGGGTACCCCTGAAATCCCTTCGGTGAGTGCACGCCGGCACCCCAAGCCGCACCCGCGAGTGGACGCCGGCTCCCCATGCCGCGCCCGCGAGTGGACGCCGGCACCCCGCGCCGCACCTGCGAGTGGACGCGGGCACCCCAATTTCTGGGGTGTGGGGGTCCAGTCCAGCAAGGGGAGGGGTGTGGCAGACCGCAACATCGTCGTGCCTGGTGGCGTCTGTGAGGGACATTCCGGCGGGGCGGCGTGAGCGGGTCCGGCGAGTGGACGCCGGCACCCCACGCCGTGCCCGCGAGTGGACGCCGGCACCCCACGCCGTGCCCGCGAGTTGACACCGGCACCTCACGTCGTACCCGCGAGTGGACGCTGACACCTCAAATTCTGGGGTGTGGGGGTCCGCTCGGCGTGGGGTCTGGGGTGTGGGGGTCCACTCGGCGTGGGGGGCGGGGGTGTGGGGGTCCGCTCGGCGAACGGAAGAAAGGAGCGGGTCAGGCCCCGGGGACACCGGTGTACGCGGCGGTGGTCCGGTCGGCGCTCTCCCGTGCCTGCTGCTCGGACTCCCCGGACGCGACGTGGGCGGCGAACCAGCGGTCGCTGCTCTCGGTGATGAACCGCCGTGCCTCCTCGGACACCATCCAGGCGGCGATCTCCTGCGGGTCCCGGGCGAATCCCGTTTCCAGGTGCAGGGCCAGGCCCATCACCGCCATCTCCCAGCCGATCCCGACGGCGCCCGGCCCGAACTGGACCCAACGCTCGTCGTCGACGTGGGCGATGTGCACCAGCTCCAGCCGGGCCCGTTCGGCGGACACCGGCACGATCGTCACCTCGATCCAGCTGACGTCGCCGCCGTACTCCCAGGTCGCAGTGAAAGCGGTGGGGGCGTCACAGGTCTGGATGGCGCCGCCGGCCTGGCCCTCCAGCTGGTAGTGCCCGCCCACCCGCAGGTCCCCGCTGACCGGCAGGAACCACCGGGGGATCCGCTCGGCGCTGGTGACGGCGTCCCAGACGTCCTCGGCCGCGGCCCCGAACTCCTGGCTCAGGGTCACGATCCGGGCCTCCCCGGCGGGCAGCGCTCGGGAGCCGACGGTCCGCTCGACGGCGTTGATCTGGTGGTCTACATCGATCATGGGTTCTCTCCAGGTTCTCGGGGGTCGATCGAAATGGCGCGGTCAGGAGCCGCCGTGGTCGTTCTCGCTGCGCCCGGACCGCCTGCTGCCGGAGCTTCTGCGCCCGGACCGCCTGCTGCAGGACGGCCGGCCGGACCGCCTGTTGCAGGGCTTTCACCGGCGAGGCGGCGTTCCCGCCGCCCGCGGGCGAGTTCAGTGGCCAGGGCGTCGAAGTGTGGTGTCCAGAACTGCCGGAAACCGTCGAGCCAGCGGTCGACGTCCCGCAGGGGTTCGGGGTTGACGCTGTACAGCCGACGGGTTCCGGCCGGGCGGACCTGGGTGAATCCGCTTTCCCGCAGAACCCGAAGGTGCTGTGACACCGCGGGCTGGCTGATGCCGAACTCCTGGCCGATGGTCTCGCTGATCGTCCCGGAGGCCTGTTCCCCCGCGCTCAGCAGTT
Organism: Nakamurella silvestris; assembly: GCA_003576535.1. Lineage (GTDB taxonomy): Bacteria > Actinomycetota > Actinomycetes > Mycobacteriales > Nakamurellaceae > Nakamurella > Nakamurella silvestris. The sequence goes on from QXCQ01000081.1 coordinate 35,134, forward strand.
CCAGGATCCGTCGGCGCACCGGATCACCGAGGACGTCGAAGGCGTGCATGGACTCAAGATACAGGTGCGACTTATATAAGCCAACACCTATAACAGGTGTGACCTGGGCGACACCGCGGCCGACCCGTGAAGGCGCTCGACAGGTGTCAACGAACCTGTTTCGACCGTTCCGGGGAGAAGTTCGGCGTGCCGAAGAATCGATTCACTAGTGCCCTGACCTGCGCATCCACGATTTCCGAATTAACCAGATCCCGTCAGAGCCAGGTAGGAAAAGAATCATGGCCCTGACGATCGCTCTGCTCCTCATCTCGGCCATCGCCATCTATCTGGCCTGCGAATGGTTCGTGAACTCGGTCGAGTGGCTCGGCGCGCGGATGAAGGTCGGGACCTTGGCGGTCGGCAGTGTGCTCGCCGCGGTCGGCACCGCCCTGCCGGAAAGTGTGGTCACCTTCGTCGCCGTCGCGCTGGGGGACACCCCCGAACGCAAGGACATCGGCGTCGGCGCGGCCATGGGTGGTCCGCTCGTGCTGTCGACCATCGGGTACGCCGTCATCGGCGTGGTCCTGGCCATCACCACGAAATCCCTGCGTACGAAGCCGCCGGGGGCACGGGAGCTGATCAGCGACCAACGTTGGTTCATCGTCATCTTCATCGCCAAGGTCGCACTCGGACTGGTGGTCTTCGCCTTCAAACCGTGGCTGGCCATCGGGTTCGTCGCCGCCTACGCGGTGTTCGTCTGGCGGGAGTTGAAGGAGGCCAAGGTCTCCGGGGGGCACAGCGACGAGGATCTGGAACCGCTGCGCCTGCAGCCGAAACGGGACAAACCCTCGAACCTGGCCGTCATCACCCAGACCGTGGCCACCCTCGCGGTCATCTTCGTCGCCTCGCAGGTGTTCGTCACCCAGCTGGAGGACATCGGCCCGGACCTGGGACTCCCGCCGACCGTGGTGGCCCTGCTGCTCGCGCCGATCGCGACCGAGCTCCCCGAGATCCTGAACGCCGTGATCTGGGTCCGCCAGGGCAAGACCGAGCTGGCCATCGCGAACATCTCCGGGTCCATGATGATCCAGGCGACCATCCCGTCCGCGCTGGGTATCGCCTTCACCCCGTGGCATTTCGACGGACCGTTGATCCTCGCCGGCGCAGTGACGCTCGGAGCGATCCTGCTGATGGTGATCGTCGGCAGAATGGGCCGGATGACGGCGGCGACGCTGAGTTCGGGGGCCCTTCTCTACGGCGGGTTCCTGACCGCCGTGCTCGTCACGGTCTAGGGCGTCTCCACGACGCTCTGATCGGACGCAGACGCGGACGGAGCCAGCAGATGGGTGATCGCAGACGCAAGCGCCGGAAGGCTCACGGCCATCGCCTCCCACAGGATCTCGGAATCGACGGAGCCGTATTCGTGCGCCACCAGATCGCGCATTCCCTTCACCGCGCGGAGCCGCAGATGGCCATGTCTGTGCACGAAGGCCGGCGGCAGGCGAGCGACGGCCTCTCCCAACTTGAGGACCACCGCCTCCGCAGCCAGGGGGAGTGCCTCGTCGGCGTCCCACTGCTCCTTGCCCCGGTTGACCAGCCGTTCGGCGATCGCGGCGAACCCGAGCATGTCGCTCAACAGTTCGACGGTTCTGGGGCCGAACTCTGTCGCCAGGTCGGCTCTCCCCGGCGTCACAGCGGCCGGGCCAGGCTTCGGATCCGCTCCAGGCGCTCGCCGCTGCCCCGGTCGGACACGACATCGACGGGGACTCCGAGCAGATCCTCCAACTCGAGAACGAGCTGCGCCTGATCGAGCAGTGAGGCCCCGGGGGCGAACCTCACCAACAGGTCGACATCGCTGTCAGGTGTGTCCTCCCCACGGAGCACCGACCCGAACACGCGGACATCCGAAGCTTTGTTCGACGCCGCGATCTCCAGTACGGCGTCCCGGCGGCGTGCCACCAACACCGACGGGGGCAGACGCAGCGCGGCGAAGATACGACCCAGCATGTCGCTCGACGGAGATCTGCGGCCGGTCTCGTAGGCGGCGATGTTCGGTTGAGCGACACCCGTACGCGCGCTCAACTCTGACTGGCTCAACCCGGCACGCTCCCGCGCCTGACGAATTTTCTGCGCGTCCGGGACCGGAGGGCATATCACGATGATATGCCCTCCGCGGCTCGAGCGGCAGGTGTGGAGCGCACCCTCGCGCCGGGCGGGGAGTGTCGGCGGCTGGCGGTACGGTTGATCCGTTATGACAACTCTGTTCGATTCAGCTTCCGAGCCCCCGGCGGGGAGTCCAGCCGAGCCCCCGGCGGGGAGTCCAGCCGAGCCCCCGGCGGACGGGTACGGCGACGCCCACGCCGCCGAGCCGACGCTCCACTTCCCCAGCCAACCCGAAGCCTGGACGGCGCAGCGATCCGGTGCACCGTCACACCCACACCGTCCGGCACCGCCGACGGCGGAGGAGCTGCTGGAGGGGCTGAACACCGAGCAGCGCGCCGCCGTCGAGCACCGCGGTGCGCCGCTGCTGGTGGTTGCCGGTGCCGGCTCCGGGAAAACCAGGGTGCTGACCCGCCGGATCGCCTACCTGCTGGCCGCGGGCGGTGCCACTCCGGGTGAGATCCTCGCCATCACCTTCACCAACAAGGCCGCCGCCGAGATGAAGGAACGGGTCTCGGAGATCGTCGGCCCGCGGGCCAAGGTCATGTGGGTGTCGACCTTCCACTCCATGTGTGTGCGCATCCTGCGTGCCGAGGCCACCCAGCTCGGGTACAAGTCGACCTTCACCATCTACGACTCCGCCGACTCCCAGCGGCTGATCGCCATGGTCGCCAACGACCTGGACCTGGACACCAAACGGTTCACGGCCCGGTTCCTGGCCACCAACATCTCGAATCTGAAGAACGAGCTGCTCGACCCGGCCACCGCCGCCGACCGCGCCGACAACGAGGTGTCCAAGGCCATCGCCGAGGTCTACGCCGGGTACCAGGCCCGTCTCCGCGCCGCCTCCGCCCTGGACTTCGACGACCTGATCATGGAGACCGTCGCCCTGCTGCAGGCCTTCCCGGCCGTGGCCGAGCACTACCGCCGCCGCTTCCGGCACGTCCTGGTCGACGAGTACCAGGACACCAACCACGCCCAGTACTCGCTGGTCCGGGAACTGGTCGGCGGCAGCTCGGCCGACCGGGAACTGCGGGCCGCCGACGGGTCGATCGTCCGCGAGGGGGTCGTCAGCGCCGTGCCGCCGGCCGAGCTCGTCGTGGTCGGTGACGCCGACCAGTCCATCTACGCCTTCCGTGGCGCGACCATCCGCAACATCGTCGAGTTCGAACGGGACTACCCGGATTCCCGCACCATCCTGCTCGAGCAGAACTACCGGTCCACCCAGACGATCCTGTCCGCCGCGAACGCCGTCATCTCCCGGAACCCGCAGCGCCGGGCGAAGAACCTGTGGACCGCCGAGGGCCTCGGCACCCAGGTCGTCGGGTACGTCGCCGACAACGAGCACGACGAGGCCGCCTTCGTGGCCAAGGAGATCGACCGGCTGGTCGACGAGGAGCAGATCCGCTTCGGCGATGTGGCGATCTTCTACCGCACCAACTCCGCCTCGCGTGCCTTCGAGGACGTGTTCGTCCGGCTCGGCATGCCGTACAAGATCGTCGGCGGCCTGCGTTTCTACGAGCGCAAGGAGGTACGCGACGCCCTGGCGTACCTGCGCGCCCTGGCCAACCCGGTCGACGAGGTGTCGGTCCGGCGGATCCTGAACACCCCCAAACGCGGTATCGGTGACCGGGCGGAGGCGGCGGTCGCCGTCTACGCGGAGTCCAAGAAGATCTCCTTCACCGAGGCGCTCACCAAGGTCGCCGACATCCCGTTCATCGCCACCCGATCGGCGAATGCCATCGCCGGGTTCAACGAGATGATGGAGTCCTTGCGGGAGAAGATGTTCGACGGCATGGAGCCGGCGGATCTGCTCACCGAACTCCTGGAACTCTCCGGCTACCGCGATCAGCTGGAAGCCAGTGACGACCCGCAGGACGGCTCCCGCCTGGAGAACCTCGAGCAGTTGGTGACGGTCCTGCGGGAGCGGGTCGAGATCCTCGGCAGCGCAGAACCTCTCGAGGGCGAGGACCCGGTCGATGCCGACATCCCGCCCGGTCCGGCCCTGCTGGCCGCTGTGCTGGAACAGATGTCACTCGTCGCCGACGCCGATCAGATCCCGGACTCGGCCGCCGGCATGGTCACCCTGATGACCCTGCACACCGCCAAGGGCCTGGAGTTCCCGGTGGTGTTCCTGGCCGGCTGGGAGGACGGGATCTTCCCGCACATGCGGGCCATGGGGGACGAGAAGGAACTGGCCGAGGAACGACGCCTGGCCTACGTCGGCATCACCCGGGCCCGCGAACGGCTGTACATCTCCCGGGCCGTCATGCGCTCGGCGTGGGGGCAGCCCGGGTCCAACCCGGCCTCCCGGTTCATCGAGGACATCCCGGCCGAGCTGATCGACTGGCGGCGGTTGGCCGACGCCGATGCACGACACGGCGAGTACGGACGGTCCGCGCCGATGACGGCCTCGCGGTTCGGTCAGTCGTCCGCTCCACGGGCGGTACCGCGCGGCGGTGCCTCGTCACCCTCGCGAGGGGCGCGGATGGCGGGTCCGCCGTTGGAACTGGCCGTGGGGGACCGGGTCTCGCACGACAAGTACGGCCTCGGCACGGTGGTCCAGGCCGACGGGGCCGGGGTCCGTGCCACCGTCACCATCGATTTCGGGGCCACCGGCAAGGTGCGGTTGATGCTCATCGGCGGTGTGCCGATGGTCAAGCTCTGACCCTGTCGGAATCTGCCCCTGCCGAACGCTGTTGCCTGTCGGACCGCGCTTGTTGCCGACAATCGCGCTGGTTGCATCAAGCGCGGAGGTCGGGAAGGAGCGCGGTCAGAGCCTGGCCAGGCCGAGGCACCCGAGAAACGGTCAGGCCGCGTCCGGGGACAACACGTCATTGCGGATGGTGAACCAGGCCAGCACCCCGCCGCCGGCGCACAGTGCCCCGGCGATGACGACCGCCGTCCCGAAGGCCGCATCCAGCTCCACCGGGTTGTCGTAGACCGCGGTGGTCATCCCGGCCAGCGCAGGCAGCACCGCGACCACCAGCAGCCCGGCGGTGCGGGCCACCGCGTTGTTGATCGCCGAAGCCACCCCGGCCTGTCGGTTCGGGGCCGAGGCCAGCGCCGTCGCGGTCAACGGGGCCACCGTGATCGACAGGCCCAGGGCGAAGATCGTCACCCGCCAGAGGGCGTCGAACAGGGTGGACTCCAGCCCGAGGGAGCCGAACAGCAGCAAGGCCCCGGCGCACACCAGCGGGCCGACGGTCATCGGGATCCGTGGTCCGATGCGGGTCGCCACCTTGCCCATGACGGGGGAGAGGAACAGCATCACGATCGGCACCGGCAGCAGGGCGCTGCCCGCCGCCAGCGGAGACAGTTCCGGCACCCGTTGCAGCATCACCGGAAGCAGGAAGAACGCCCCGGAGAGCGCCCCGTACACGGCGAAGGTCACCCCGTTGGTGCCACTGAACTGACGAGACCTGAACAACCCCAACGGCATCAGCGGGTTCGGCCGCCGGGCCTCGTTGACCACGAAGGCCACCAGCAGCGCCACTCCGGCGACCACAGAGGCGATCAGCGCCGCCGTCCAGCCCTGGTTCGGCCCTTCGGTGAGCCCGTAGGTCAGGCCGGCCAGTCCGAGGGCCGCCAGCACCGCCCCGGCGATGTCCAGGCTGCCGGAGGTCTGCTCGTCCCGGGTCTCGGGGACATGCCGCAGGGTGGTCCAGATGACGGCGGCGGCCAGCGGCAGGTTGATCAGGAACACCAGCCGCCAGCCCCACGGCGCCAGGCCCACCAGCGCGCCGCCGAGCAGCGGGCCGATGGCGGCGGCGATCCCCGTCAGCCCGGCCCACGAACCGATCGCCGCGGCCCGGTCCTCCTTGCGGAAGCTGGCCTCCAGGATGGCCAGGGAACCCGGGGTCAGCAGGGCGGCACCGATGCCCTGGAACGCCCGCATGGCGATCAGGAAGGTGGTCGAGGGGGCCGCGGCACACCCGGCCGAGGCGACCGCGAACCAGATCACCCCGATGACGAAGATGCGCCGCCGGCCCATCCGGTCACCCAGGGAACCGCCGAGCAGCAGCAACCCGGACAGCGTCAGGGTGTAGGCGTTGACGGTCCATTGCAGGCCGGTCAGTCCCGCTCCCAGCTGTTCGCCGATCCGGGGCAGGGCCACGTTGATGACCGTCCCGTCAAGGATGGCCATGCTGCCGCCCAGGATGGTGGCGAACAGGGCCCAGCGTCCGGCGGTGGAGGTCAGAGTCAGCCCCGGCGCGCGTGCGCAGTCGGGAACCGGACCACCGTCCGCCGGGGTGCTCACCGGCCGACGGCAGGCTCGGTGGGTGCCCGGTCGGCCCGGGTGTGGAACAGGAACCACAGGCCCAGGACCGGCAGGATCACCGGGATGAAGACGTACCCGCTGCCGAACCGCGACCAGACGGTGTCATGGGGGAAGGCGTTCGAGTCGAAGATCGACAGGATGCCGATCACCAGCACCCCGAGCAGCTCGATGGAACAGGCGGCCCAGGCGATCCCGCGGGCGACCGGCCCGCGCAGGATCAGACCGGTGGCGGCGGCGAGATAGACCAGCCCCGAGAACAGGGACAGCGAGTAGGCCAGCGGGGCCTCGTCGAACTTGGTGCTGATCTGCACCGCGGCCCTGCTGATCGCGGCGAGGGCGAAGATCGCATACAGCGCGATCAGCACCCGGCGCGGGCCGGAGTTCGGATCCGCGGCCCGCTCGTCGGAGGTCGCTGCGGCCGGTTCGCCGGCGGTGGGAGTGGTCAACGCGAATCCCTCGGTGTGTAGGACAGGAGTGCCGGATCGGTACGGAGATTCAGGGGGTGATCAGCCGAAACCGGTGGAGTGCGAGTTCCACAGCTGCAGCAGCCGCAACATCATCACGGCCACCACCACGGAGGTGAAACACAGTGCAATACTGCCCCATCGGGTGCGTTCGATCCGGGCCAGCTGGATCCCCAGAGGCAACGGCAGCAGCACCCCGCCGAGGTAGGCCAGGAATGTGACCTTCTCCGCCGGCTCGTGGCCGTTGATGACCGCGATCACGGCGATGACCGACTGGACCAGGATGGCCCCCTCCAACACCAGAGCGGCGATGATCTGCGGACCGTTCACGGCCCGTCGACGGTAGGACTGCAGGCCCAACCAGGCGGCGAGCAGCAGCCCGGCCGTCAGGAGGGAATACCCGAATACGGAGTTCACGACCGGAATCCTACGAGTCCGGCGGATCATCCCTGTGCGCACAGCCCGGCGGCGGCCCCCGAAGTTGCTACGGTCGAAGAGTGCGGGGCGAGAGATGACTGAACAGAACCGGCCGACCTTCCCGGTAGGGCTGCTGGTGGTGGCTGCCCTCCTGTGGACCCTGGCCCCGACCGTGGGGGTCGTCACCTCCGCCGACGGCTCCTCCACCGACCCGCTCCTGCCCACCTCCTGGCTGAACCTGCTCCCGGCCGTCCTGGCCGTCGCGTTGCTGCTGATCCGCCCCCGTTGGGCCTGGTCCGCGGCCGCCGGGATCGGCCTGGTCGGCGCGAGTCGACTGGTCGGCGACCTCGGGGTGCTGTCCGACCCGGGGACCGCCCTGCGGCCGGAGCTGTTCTCGGTGACCTCGGTCAACGCCACACCGCTCGCGGCCTCCACCGGGGTCTGGTTCCTGATCGTGGCCGACCTGTTGTGCCTGCTCGCTGTGGTGCTGACGGCAGGAAACGTCTTCGCCACCCTGCCGGAGCTGACGGACAACGGCTACGGGCGTCCCCGGCTCGCGCGCTCACCCTGGGTGCTGACCGTCGGACTCATCGGTGTCGCCCTCTCGATCGGCTCCATGTTCAGCGCCCTGTACACCGGGATCGCCCCGGCACCGGGGCTGATCAAGAACCTGGACGTCGGCATCTCCGCCCTCGGCAGTGGGGCGCTGCTGGGACTGGCCGTCATGCTGGCCGTCATCCTCGCTGCGTCGCTGCCGCGGGCCGAGTCGATCGGCCTGCTGATCGGGGCCGGCGTCACCATGGCAGTGGCTCCACTTGCCGCGATCCTGGCCCCGCTGTTCGACGACTCCGCCGGACCGTCCTTCGTCGCCTGGTTGGCGCTGCTCGCGGCCGTGCTGGTCGCCGGGGCGGGGTTCGCCCAACGGGACGAGGTCGATCCTCAGCCGCAGGAAGACCCCCAGGTCCTCGCGGCACCGACGGCCGACCGGGAGCTGCGCCCGCTCGCCGCCTTCTGGACCTACGTACCCTCCGCGCTGGCCCTGATCGCCGGCGTGCTGACCGTCATCGCCGCACGGTCCCAGCAGGCCACCCAGCTGAACATCGTCCTGATCCGGATCGCCTTCCCGGACCCGGTGGCGCGGACCGCCCAGGAAGTGGCCATCTCCGCACCCGCGGGTCAAGGGCTGCCGGCTGCTGCGGTGCTGCTGTTCGCCGCGGCCGTGCTGGCGGCGATCCCACGGGCAGGGGTCCTCGGCAGGCTGTCCGTCATCGCCGCCGGGGCCGCGTCGATCGCGGCCACCGCTTACGGATTCGACTACCTCGGCGCGATGAACCTGTCCACCTTCCAGCAGCTCGGACAGGGCCTGTGGAAGGCCACCACCGGGCTCACCCTCGGTGCGGTGGCCGCCGTGGTGGCCCTCCTGGCCGTGATCGCCGTACTCGTGCGGGACGGGCGCAACTCGGAGCTGACCGAAGAATCCGAGCACGACTTCGCCGGTGACCAACCGTGGGACGAGCGCAACCCCTGGCCGCTCTGGATCGCCTCCGGGCTGACCGTGCTCGCCGTCCTCGCCTACGCCGGACCCGCCTTCCGCACCTTCCAGCACGGCGACGGCCCACGTCTGCTCGGCTCCATCCGGATGCAGGACTACGGCGCGGTCCTCGGGCTGGTGGCCACGCTGATCCTGCTGTGGTGGGCGGCGCGAACCGTCAACGGCGGCCGTCGGGCACGCGGGTTCGAGGTGATCGGGTCCCTGCTGCTGGCGGCGGTGCTGGTGGCCGGCCGTATCGTCCTGCCGTCATCGGTCCGGGAGTTGACTGATTTCTCACTCCGCTGGGGGTACCCGATCTCGATTGCGCTGGTCGTGGGCCTGCTTCTGGCTGTTCCGGGTAGTTGGTGGTGGCTGCGCGGCGCACCCGACCAAGCACCCGTCCGAGACCGGGTGGGCAACCTCACCACGGGCCGGGATGCCGAGGACAGGCTGACCTGACTAGGGTTGCCCAAGGTCCACGGTGCCCGGTCTGCGCTATCGCCGTGGGTGGACCAGGGATTCATTCCAAGAACCAGTCGGAAGACAGCGTCGGGAGCACACGTGGATTTGTACGAGTACCAGGCGAAGGAACTCTTCGCCGCACATGGGGTGCCTGTCACCAAGGGCATCGTCGTCACGACCGTCGAGGACGCCACCGCGGCCGCGACCGAGATCGGGACCGCAGTCATGGTCAAGTCCCAGGTGAAGATCGGCGGCCGCGGCAAGGCCGGCGGCGTCAAGTTCGCCAAGGACGTCGCCTCGGCGACCGAGCACGCGGGGAACATCCTCGGACTCGACATCAAGGGCCACATCACCAAGAAGCTCCTCATCACCGAGGCCAGCGACATCGCGGAGGAGTACTACGTCTCCTTCCTGCTCGACCGGTCCAACCGCACCTTCCTGGCCATGGCCACCAAGGACGGCGGCATGGAGATCGAGCAGCTCGCCGAGGAGCGCCCCGAAGCTCTCGCGAAGATCCCGGTCGACGCCATCCGCGGTGTCGACCGCGAGAAGGCCGCCGAGATCGCCGACGCCGGTCGTTTCCCGGCCGAGGTCCGCGACCAGGTGATCGACATCCTCGTGTCCCTGTGGGAGGTCTTCGTCGCCGAGGACACCACCCTGGTCGAGGTCAACCCGCTGGTCAAGACCCCGGAAGGGCAGGTCATCGCCCTCGACGGCAAGGTCTCCCTGGACGAGAACGCCGAATTCCGTCACCCGGATCACGCCGCCTTCGCCGACACCGACGCCCAGAACCCGCTCGAGGCGCGTGCCAAGGCCAAGGGACTGAACTACGTCAAGCTCGAGGGTCAGGTCGGCATCATCGGCAACGGTGCCGGGCTCGTCATGTCCACCCTGGACGTCGTGGCCTACGCCGGCGAGAAGCACGGCAACGTGAAGCCGGCCAATTTCCTGGACATCGGGGGCGGGGCCAGCGCCGAGGTGATGGCCAACGGGCTGGAGATCATCCTGTCCGACGACGAGGTCAAGAGCGTCTTCGTCAACGTCTTCGGTGGCATCACCGCCTGTGACGCGGTTGCCAACGGCATCGTCCAGGCCCTGCAGATCCTCGGTGACGCGGCCACCAAGCCGCTGGTCGTCCGCCTCGACGGCAACAACGTCGTCGAAGGCCGGCAGATCCTCGCCGACGCCGCGCACCCGCTGGTGACGCTGGTGGAGACCATGGACGATGCGGCCGACAAGGCCGCCGAACTTGCAAACAGTGGGGTCTGATCGTGGCTATCTTCCTGAATGAGAACTCCCGGATCATCGTCCAGGGCATGACCGGCGGCGAGGGCATGAAGCACTCCGGCCGCATGCTCGCCTCCGGTGCGAACATTGTCGGTGGCGTCAACGCCCGCAAGGCCGGCACCACCGCCTCCTTCGACTCCGGCGACCAGCCGGTGTTCGGTACCGTGGCCGAGGCCATCGAGAAGACCGGTGCGAACGTCACCGTCCTCTTCGTGCCGCCGCCCTTCGCCAAGGACGCCGCCATCGAGGCGATCGACTCGGGCATCGAGCTCGCGGTCATCATCACCGAAGGCATCCCGGTCCACGACTCGGCCTACTTCTGGGCCCACGCCGTCGCGACCGGCAACAAGACCCGCATCATCGGGCCGAACTGCCCGGGCATCATCTCCCCCGGCAAGTCCAACGCGGGCATCATCCCGGCGAACATCACCGGCCCGGGACGGATCGGACTGGTCTCCAAGTCCGGCACCCTGACCTACCAGATGATGCACGAACTGCGTGACCTGGGCTTCTCCAGCGCCATCGGCATCGGCGGTGACCCGATCATCGGCACCACCCACATCGATGCGCTCGAGGCCTTCCAGAACGACGACGAGACCGACGCGATCGTCATGATCGGCGAGATCGGCGGCGACGCCGAAGAGCGTGCGGCGGCCTACATCCAGGCCAACGTCACGAAGCCGGTCGTCGGCTACGTGGCCGGTTTCACCGCTCCCGAGGGTAAGACCATGGGCCACGCCGGTGCCATCGTCTCCGACGGTGCCGGAACGGCCGACGGCAAGAAGGTCGCCCTCGAGGCGGCAGGCGTCCGGGTGGGCAAGACCCCGTCCGAGACCGCTCGTCTCCTGCGCGAGGCCATCAAGTAGCAGCTGTTCCGGGGGTTCGTACTCCCGTTCCGAAGGGGCCGGTCGCCAGGTGCGACCGGCCCCTTCGGCGTTTTCGGTGCTGGACGCTGGGATCCCCTGGCCCGTTCCGCGAGTGGACGTTGGCACCGCTGACTTGTTCCGCGAGTGGACGTTGGCCCCCCAGTTTTTGGGGTGTGGTGGTCCGTTCGCGGGGTGGGGATGGGGTGTGGTGGTCCGCTCGCGGGGTGGGGATGGGGTGTGGTGGTCCGCTCGCGGGGAGGGGGCATGAGTCTGTTGAGTGGACGTTGGCACCCCTGTTGTTTCCCGCGAGTGGACGTTGACCCCCCGATTTGTGGGGTGTGGTGGTCCGCTCGCGGGGTTGGGGGTGGGGTGTGGTGGTCCGCTCGCGGGGTGGGGGTGGGGTGTGGTGGTTCGCTCGCGGGGGTGGGGTTGGTGAATTTCCGGCGAAAGCAGTGACGGTGGGGCAAGCGGCTGACAAGGTGTAACCGGTACTTCCGAGCCGCACCCATGAACGGGGCCGGTTCGGGGCACGTGTGAAGCAGAGTTCTCGAAGGCCGACTCCTCGGAGACGGCACCGGCTTTTTGTGTCCTGGTGACACAAGAATGTGGAGGAACGATGAGTGCACCGTACGGACAGCCCGGATCGCACCAAGGACCTGGTGGTGGACCGCAGGGCCCGGGTGGACCGCCGCAGGGACAGGGAGGTCCGCCCTCGGGACCCTTCGGTGGGCCCCCGCCCGGCTGGGCACCGCCGCCCCCGCGTCAGCCTCTGAGCCTGACGAAGATCCTGGGAGCAGCCGTCGCGGGGCTGGGGATCTTCAACTTCTTCATGGGCTTCCTGCCGGGCATAAGCCCGAAGGTGCCTGGAGCTGAATCTTCTTCGGTGTACGCGACTTTTGGTTCCGCTTTTGTGATTCTGCTGTTCATCGCGGGACTCAGCGCCGCGTCATCTTTGCTTCCTAAAACGACCGAGAACACATTCCTGACTTTCGCGATCTCGCTCGGGGCCACCTTCGGGTTGCTGTGGGGCAGCCTTGCCACCGACTACGCCAGCATCAATTACAAAGTGGGGGCCGGCGTCACCATCGTGATCATTCTGGGCTTCGTCCAGAGTGCCGTGGCTCTCTACCGCTGGCTGATCGACGCCGACATCGTCAGGCAGGCACCGCGGGCGGCCTACGGCGCCTCGGGCTACGGGCCGGGTTACGGTCCGCAGGGGTATCCCGCCCAGGGATATGGCCAGCAGAGCTATGGCCAGCAGGCACCGGTCGGGGGTCAGCAGTACGGGCAGCCCGGTCAGGCCACGGCTTCCGGTCCGGGACAGCAGGGGGGTCAGTCCCCGTACGGCCAGCCGCAGCCCCAGCCGGGGCAACCGGGTTTCGGGCACGGCGCACCCTTCGGTGCCCATCAGCAGCAGGCAAGGCCGGCGAGCGGTTCCGGCCAGGGGCCTTCGGGTGATACCTCGGCTCAGCGGCCGGACGCCCCCGGACAGGGGCATTCCCCGAGCGACGGTAGCGGAGAGCGACCAGAGCGTTCCCTCTAACGAGTTGAATGCCCCGGCGTGGCCTCGTTGGCCCGCCGGGGCAGGCGTGTGAGAGTGGGATGGTGCGGCAGGATCAACCGAGGACGAACGTCGGCGGGTTTGCCGCGCCCGGGGGAGTGATGACCGCAGACCGGCCCACGGTGCGGGTCGATCGGACGCGTCCCGCCGCTATGGTGACCGTCATCGGGGCTGCCGCCACGAGGGCTGCCGGTGTCCTGCTGGCCGGAGTCGCACTCGTTCTTGGATTCGCACTGCTGCTCTGGGCGATCACCCCGACATCAGGCGGCGGACCGGTCCCGATGTTGCGCGGCGGGATCACCGCGTTCGGGGCGGCTCACCTGGTCGGTGTCCATATCGGTGACGGCAGCCTGACGGTGTCCCCGCTGCTGATCACCGGATTGATCGTGGCCCTGCTCGCCTCCACCGGATCCCGTGGGCGGCGGCCGACCGGTCTTGCCGGCGAACTTGCCGCCGTGGTGACCACCGCCGTGGTGTACGGCGTTCTCGTCGCGTTGACCTGTGCCATCGGTGCCGCGCCCGGGAGTGTTCCGCACACGGTCGGCCTCACCGCAGCGGCGATCGCGCTGGTCGCCGGAACAGCCGGAACACTGGCCCGCGGCACGGCGCTCAAGGCTGCTGTCCGTGACTCCATGCCGTTGTGGGTCTGGCAGGGTCTGCGCGCCGGTCTGCTGGTTGCTGCCGTCGTCTTCGCCGGTGGCATGGTCGCCTTCGTCGCTTCGTTGGGCCTGAACGTCCCGTCCGCCGCGACCCTGGCGGACACATTGGCCCCGAGCATGGGCGGCGGATTCGGTCTGACCCTGCTCGGGATCGTCTACCTGCCGAATGCCGGGCTGGCCGCAGTCGGGTACGTGACCGGGGTCGGCTTCGAGATCGGGGCGGGGCACTACTCGCCGTTCGGTTCCACACCCGCAGAACTTCCACCGATCCCGATGTTGGTCGGTGCCCCCGACAACACGGCAATCTCCTACCCGGGACTGGCCGGTCTGCTGGTCCCGGTGATCGCCGCCGTGGTGGCGGGGATCTACCTGTCCCGGCGGATCGACCACCGGGTGACGAGGTTGTTCGCGGTCGGTGTCGCCGGGATGACCGCCGGGTTGGTGGCGCTGGTTCTGGTGCGGTTGGCCGGAGGTGGGATTGCACCCGGGCCGTGGGAGGTCATGGGCGCACCGGCCACGGTGGGTGGGATCGTCGCGCTGTTCACCTGGGTGGTCGGGGGGGCGTGGGCCGCAACGGCGAAAGGCGTGCCGGTCGCGGTGGGTGCTTCTCGCGGAGGTGAAGGCCTGGCTGATGACGGCTTCGGGGCTGACGACGAAGTCGCTCCCGATGCCGATACCGAGGTCGATACCGCGGATGCCGATGCCGATACCGAGATCGATACCGCGGATGCCGATGCCGATGCCGATGTGTCGGCTGATGCTGATGGTGAAACTGAAGCCGACCCGGACGATATGACCGAGGCCGAGGCCGAGGCCGAGGCCGATGACGTCATCGATGCGGAGGTCGACGCTGATGGTGTGACCGAGGCCGACGATGTGACCGATGCCGACGTCGACGCTGATGGTGTGACCGACTCCGACGATGTGACCGACGCCGACGCAGACCATGCGACCGACGCCGACGATGCGACCGACGCAGAGATCGAGGGCGCGACAGATGTCGATCCCGACGACGTGCCGGCGACCGACGTGTCGGCTGAGAGTGAGGATGCCCCGGCGGAATCCGTGGAGCAGAATGCGGCCGTGGAGAACGCTGACATCGAGGACGCCGAGGCCGACAACCGTTAGGCCAGACCCACATCCTGCGGTGGGATATGCGCAGATGTGAGCGCTCTCATCTGCGCATATCCCGCCGCGCGATGTTGAAGGTCTTCCACGTCACCGTCACCACGTCCTGAGGGCCCCGGTTGGCGGTGCCGGGACGCAACGGGGCGGGTGTGACCGACGTTGAGAGGTGGTTTCCGCCGGTCGGTCGGGTCTGCCCGCCGATCCCGTCAGTGGGGAGTACTTGATGCACGGATCTGGATGGAAGGCCGGGCGCGGGCTTATGGGGCTGGGGTTCGCTGCCGTCGCCCTGGTGATCTCCGGGGTGCCGCACGCGTTGGCGTCTCCGGTGCCTACGATGAAGGATCTTGGCGGAAGCCGAACCGTGACAGTGGATCTCGTGTCGATGTACATCCACGACGACGGAGACAAGGGATCTCCCTGCGGTGAAGGGGAGATATCGATGGAACTGGATGACAAGGTCGGCCATTTGACCTCCCTGTATGTAGATGCCCCCAAGTGGCCCCACAAGGAGAAATGGTGCAGCGACTCGTACTACCCGATTTCGGCGGGCAATCCGCACACCCATGATGTGCTGTTTCTGCAGACCGGTTCCGAGCTCTCCTTGTCGGGTGTTGGTATCGAGCGCGACATCTTTCGAACCGGAACCTTCATCGGCGGGGATGCCACCGTGCTGATCCCGACGAAGGGACAGTCCGTCGTCAAGGATGTGGATGTCGAAGGGAACAACAATGCCGGTCATGTGCGCATCACCATGAGGGTCAAAGTCACCACGTTCTGAGTCCCACCGCGATCGGGCCGTGGGAAGAGCGTTGATCGGGTCCTGACACAACAGCGTGGAAGAGACCGGCGTTGAAAGGTGGTTTCCGCCGGTTTGCCGGATGACCCGGCCGACCTCGTCAGTGGGGAGTGGAACAGATGGTCGGATTCGGGTGTACCCGGATGCAACGGGTCATGTTGGTGGGTCTGGGGGCTGTGGTGCTCGCGGCGGGTGTTGTTCCGGCGGCGTCGGCCCAGCCTGGACCGTTTCGGGAAGATTTCGGTGCGAGTCGCAAGGTCACCGTCACTCTCGTGTCGCTGTACATCAATGACGACGGCGACAAGGGAAAGGCCTGCGGCGAGGGAATGGAGGAGACGGACATGATGGGCTGGTTGGGCGACATGGGTCATCTCGAAGTACAGCTTCCGCCATTTGTCGAAGAGATGTGGTGCAGCGACACCCGCTACCCGCTTCCCGCGAGCAACCCGGGAATTCAGGAGGTGATGTTTCTCCAGCCAGGAACCAGGCTCTTTCTGAAACCCAACGGGCGCGAGAAGGACTTCTCCGGTTTCACGGACTTCTCGGGCCTGGGGGCTGTTCAGATTCCGAGCAAAGGTCACTCCGCCTACAAGACGGTCGAGGCCGAGGGCTCGAACAGTCACGGCCACGTGCGAATGACGTACACCTACAAGGTCACCACTTTCTGACCCGCTGTCCGACTGGGCCGAATGCTCGCCTGTCGGCGGTTCGCTCGCCCGCCCGTCTGAGCGAACCGCCGACGAGGGAGCGACCCCGCACACCTGGAAGGCCGCACACCTGGAAGGCGAACCGCCCACCCGGAAGGATCGCCGTCACCGTTCGTTGTCACACCACGCTCGGTTACGGCTGGCGGCCTCACTCCGATACCCTGGTCAGCGCTCCCCGCTCCGACCCGAAGGTATCCAGGTGACTGTGCAACCGGTGAAATACACCTGCGGCAATCCGGCGAAGATCGTCATCCTCGCCTCCGGCAGCGGAACCCTCGCCCAGGCCCTCATCGATGCCGCCACCAGCGCAGACGGTGCCCCCTACGAGATCGTGGCCATCGGGTCCGACCTCGCTGCCTGCACCGCGCTGGACCGCGCCGCGACCGCCGGCATCCCGACCTTCACGGTCTCGCTGAAGCAGTACGCCTCGCGGGCCGAGTGGGATGCCGCGCTGGCCCAGGCCTGCCTGGCCCACGGGGCCGAGCTGGTGGTCCTGGCCGGGTTCATGAAGCTCGTCGGCGAACCGTTCCTGGCCGCCCTGCCTGGTCGCGTGATCAATGCGCACCCCTCCCTGCTGCCCTCCTTCCCCGGCATGTACGCCCCGGCCGACGCCCTGAATCACGGGGTCAAACTCACCGGCTGCACCGTTTTCCTGGTGGACGGCGGCATCGATGCCGGTCCGATCGTCGCCCAGCGTGCCGTCGAGGTGGCCGATGACGACGATGTCGAGTCCTTGCACGAACGAATCAAGATCGCCGAGCGCTCGCTGCTCGTCGATGTGGTCACCGCGATGAGCGCAGGTGGCTGGCAGGTCGAAGAACGAAAGGTGATCCTGGGATGAGTGCTGGTCAGACTGGAACCGAGGCGGCGCGTCTGCCGATCAAGAGGGCGCTGCTCTCGGTCTCGGACAAGACGGGCCTGCTCGATCTGGCCCGGGCACTCGCCGCCGCCGGTGTCGACATCGTCTCGACCGGTAACTCGGCCAAGACCCTGGCCGCCGAGGGCATCCCGGTCACCCCGGTCGAGGAGGTCACCGGCTTCCCGGAGACCCTCGACGGCAGGGTCAAGACCTTGCACCCGAGCATCCATGCCGGCATCCTCGCCGACCGTCGCAAGGCCGAGCACATCGCCCAGCTCGAGGCACTCGGAGTCACCGGGTTCGACCTCGTGGTCGTCAACCTCTACCCCTTCGCGGCCACCGTCGCCTCCGGGGCAGGTACGGACGACGTGGTGGAGCAGATCGACATCGGGGGGCCGGCCATGGTTCGCGCCGCCGCCAAGAACCACCCGAGCGTGGCCATCGTCGTCGACCCGGCCCGCTACCCTGCCGTGATCGAGGCCGTCCAGGCCGGCGGGTTCACCCTCGCCGAGCGGAAGTCCCTGGCCGCCACGGCCTACCGTCACACCGCGAGCTACGACGTCGCCGTCGCCTCCTGGATGGGCAGCGTCGTCGCCCCCGATGACGACGAGACCGGCTTCCCCGGCTGGATCGCCGCCACCTACGACCGCTCCGCCGTGCTGCGTTACGGCGAGAACCCGCACCAGCGAGCAGCCCTGTACACCAACGGGTTCGGGGCCAAAGGGCTCGCCGGCGCCGAGCAGCTGCACGGCAAGGAGATGTCCTACAACAACTACGTGGACTCCGATGCCGCCTGGCGTGCCGCCGGCGACTTCTCCGGTCCGGCCGTGGCGATCATCAAGCACGCCAACCCGTGCGGGATCGCCGTTGGTGCCGATGTTGCCGAGGCTTACGGCAAAGCCCTTGCCAGTGACCCGGTTTCGGCTTTCGGTGGTGTTGTCGCCATCAACCGTCCGGTGACGGTGGCCTTGGCCGAGCAGATCGCCGAGGTGTTCACCGAGGTCGTCATCGCCCCCGCCTACGAGGCCGATGCCCTGGAGATCCTGCAGCGCAAGAAGAACGTCCGGATCCTTCGGGTCGAGCAGGGTGAAGCCACCTCCGTGGAGAGCCGCCCGATCAGCGGTGGGCTGCTGGTGCAGTCCGTCGACCGGGTCGACGCCGCCGGGGACGTGGCGAGCACCTGGACCCTCGCCACCGGTGAACCCGCTGATGCGGCCACCCTTGCCGATCTCGAGTTCGCCTGGCGGGCCTGCCGTTCGGTGAAGTCCAACGCGATCCTGCTGGCCACCGACGGAGCCAGTGTCGGGGTGGGCATGGGCCAGGTCAACCGTGTCGACTCCGCACGCCTGGCGGTCGAACGGGCGGGCGAGCGTGCGGCCGGATCCGTCGCCGCCTCCGACGCCTTCTTCCCGTTCGCCGACGGACTCCAGATCCTGCTCGACGCCGGCATCTCCGCGGTGGTCCAGCCCGGCGGATCGGTGCGCGACGAGGAGGTCGTCGAGGCGGCGGCAGCGGCCGGAATCACCATGTACTTCACCGGCACCCGCCATTTCTTCCACTGATCGCCGGCACCGACCCGGCACGGGGGAACCACCATGGAACTGACTGAGAAGCGTTATGTCGACGAAGACTTCACCGAGGTGGATCTGCGCGATCAGGAGATCGACGGGATCGAGTTCGTCGGCTGCGATTTCGCCGGGGCGAGTTTCGTCGGTTCGAGCACCAACGGGACATCCTTCCAGGACTGTTCCTTCGACAGCGCGGAGATGTACCGGACCAGCCACGTCTCGACCTCGTTCGTGACGTGCCGGTTCCGGTACACCCCGTTCCACGGCACATCCATGACGGGCTGCCGGCTCACCGGCAGTTCCTTCGACGACTGCCGGCTGATCCCGCTGACCTTCGTCGACTGCGATCTCACCCTGGTGTCCTTCGGTGGTCTCAGCCTGAAGGGGTCGGTGCTGGCAGGGCTACGCCTACGGGAGGCCAATCTCAACGGTTCGGACCTGCGCGACTGTGATCTGCGTCGGGCTGATCTCACTGGAGCCAGGACCCAGGGGACGAAGTTGTCGGGCGCGGACCTGCGGGGTGCGACCGTGTCCCCCGGCTTCTGGACCAGTGCAGATCTGCGCGGTGCCCGGGTGGACATGGAGCAGGCCGTCTTCTTCGCCGCCGCCTCCGGGCTGTACGTCGGTGATCCGGTGGCCCCGGGGGCGGCCTGATCGTGGCAGGATTGCATCCTGTGACTGCGATCAAACTGGACGGCAAGGTACTTCGGGACATCGTTTTCTCCGATCTGAGTGATCGGGTGGCCGCCCTGGCCACGGCGGGGGTGACCCCGGGCCTGGCCACCGTGCTGGTGGGAGACGACCCCGGGTCCCGGGCCTACGTCGCCGGAAAGCATGCCGACTGCGCCAAGGTGGGCATCCGTTCGATCCGCCGGGATCTGCCGGCCGACATCACCCAGGACGAGTTGCTCGCGGTCCTGGCCGATCTCAACGCCGACCCGGAGTGCGACGGCTACATCGTCCAGCTCCCGCTGCCCAAGCACCTGGATGCCGGTGCGGCCCTGGAGGCCATGGACCCGGCCAAGGACGCCGACGGACTGCACCCGGTGTCCCTCGGTCGCCTGGTCCTGGGGGAGAGCGGCCCGCTGCCCTGCACCCCGGCCGGGATCGTCGCCCTGCTCCGTCATTTCGGGGTGAACATCAACGGTGCCCACGCGGTCGTGGTCGGTCGCGGTGTCACGGTCGGTCGGCCCCTCGGCCTGCTGCTGACCCGGAAGTCCGAGAACGCCACCGTGACCCTGTGCCACACCGGGACGGTCGACCTGGCCTCCTACACGCGGCAGGCCGACATCATCGTCGCGGCCGCCGGAGTCCCCGGCATCATCACGCCGGACATGGTCAAGCCCGGAGCCGCGGTGCTGGACGTCGGTATCACACGGACCGAGGTCGGCCTCGTCGGAGACATCGACCCGGCGGTGGCCGAGGTGGCCGGTTTCCTGGCCCCGATGCCCGGTGGTGTCGGACCGATGACCCGGGCGATGTTGCTCGCCAATGTCGTCGCCGCCGCCGAGCGGACAGCTGCCGGTCGTGTCGCGGGATAAGGCGTGACCGGCCCCGACGTGGGGCCGGACGCCGCGGGCGAGCGTGCCGGCGGCGGATCCGCCGGCGGCGGGTCCGTCGGAGGTCGCGCAGTACCCGAGTCATTCGGTACCGAAAGCGTTGTGGCCGAACCGGTTGAGGCACCGCGACCGCCCCGGGACTGGCGCAACGCCGTCCCGGTCGTCATCGTGATGGTGATGATCGCCGTTGGCCTGGTGCTGATCTCGCTCGCCCACTGGCGGCGGGGGTCGATCCTGGTCGGGTCGGCGGTGTTCGTCGCCGGGGTGATGCGCATCTTCCTGTCCGAGGAGCGTATCGGGACACTTGCGGTGCGCAGCAAGAGGTTCGACGTCGGGTTCTATTTCCTCGTCGCCGCCGTGCTCGCCGTGGTGGCGATCGGGGTCGGAGTGGATCCGGTCGGCTGAGCCGACGTCCGTCTATTCGACCGGGGGACAGGACGCGGTGGCATCGATTGCGTCGCAGGCTGCTTCCTCCTCCGCCTCCACGGCGGCCATCATCCGGTCGAACACGGTCTTGAGCACCGCGGCCTCCTCTTCGGACAGATGGCCGGAGAAGTCGCGGGCGATACCTCCCATGTGGACCACCGCACCGGACCGCAGGGCGTTGAGGCCGGTCGGCGTCAGGGTGACGATCACCCCGCGCCCGTCCGTCGGATCGGGCAGCCGCTCCACCAGCCCGGCGGCCTGCAGACGTTCCACCTTCCGGGACAGGCCCGGCTGGGAGAGGAGTACCCGGACCAACAGGTCCTTGAGGCGGAGTTGCCCCCCGGCCTCGGACAGCTGGACGAGGACGTCGTAGGTGCCCAGGGGTACCTCGTCGGCGGCGTCGAGGTCGTCGGAGAGTCTGCGCATGATCCGGGAGTGGGTGCGGACGAATGCCACCCAGGCGTCCATGTGCACCGGGCTCGTCATGGCCGGTCCCTGCTGATCGTTCATCTGTCCTCCCCCGCCTGACATTACTGGGACCGATCCGCCTCTGAGGTGTCCGGCACACCTTCGCCGAGGTCGGAATCGGCGTCGATCCGCGGCGACGCCGGCAGACGGTAGGTTGGTCGGGCGAGCGGAATCGCCGGTCTAGCAGTACGCTCGTACTGTAAGCGGGCCCGGTGACGGGTCCGGCAGGACCACGGCCGGCGCACGTGCACCGAAAGGATTAGAAGACCACCCATGTCGAAGATCAAGGTAGTGGGCACTGTCGTCGAACTCGACGGCGACGAGATGACCCGCATCATCTGGCAGTTCATCAAGGACAAGTTGATCCTGCCGTACCTGGACGTCAACCTCGATTACTACGACCTCGGCATCGAGAACCGTGATGCCACGGACGATCAGGTCACCATCGACGCCGCGCACGCCATCAAGAAGCACGGTGTCGGGGTCAAGTGCGCGACCATCACCCCGGACGAGGCCCGGGTCGAGGAGTTCGGCCTGAAGAAGATGTGGGTCTCCCCGAACGGGACCATCCGCAACATCCTCGGTGGCGTCGTGTTCCGCGAGCCGATCATCATCTCCAACATCCCGCGTCTGGTCCCGGGCTGGACCAAGCCGATCGTCATCGGCCGTCACGCCCACGGCGACCAGTACAAGTCGACCAACTTCAAGGTGCCGACCGGCGGCAAGGTGACCATCACCTGGACCCCTTCCGACGGATCCGCCCCGGTGGAGCACCAGGTCGTCGAGATGCCGGAGACCGGCGGCGTCGTCATGGGCATGTACAACTTCAACGAGTCGATCCGCGACTTCGCCCGGGCGTCCTTCGCCTACGGCCTGCAGCGGAACTACCCGGTGTACCTGTCGACGAAGAACACCATCCTCAAGGCCTACGACGGCGCGTTCAAGGACATCTTCCAGGAGGTGTTCGACGCCGAGTACGCCGAGCAGTTCGCGGCGGCCGGTCTGACCTACGAGCACCGCCTGATCGACGACATGGTCGCCTCCGCGATGAAGTGGGAGGGCGGTTACGTCTGGGCGTGCAAGAACTACGACGGTGACGTGCAGTCCGACACCGTGGCCCAGGGCTTCGGTTCCCTCGGCCTGATGACCTCGGTGCTGATGACCCCGGACGGGCAGACCGTCGAGGCCGAGGCCGCTCACGGAACGGTGACCCGGCACTACCGGCAGCACCAGGCCGGCAAGCCGACCTCGACCAACCCGATCGCTTCCATCTACGCCTGGACCGGTGGCCTGAAGCACCGCGGCAAGCTGGACGGCACCCCCGAGGTCACGGCCTTCGCCGAGACCTTGGAGGACGTGATCATCAAGACCGTCGAGAGCGGCAAGATGACCAAGGACCTCGCTGCACTGGTCGGGCCGGACCAGGCCTGGCTGACCACCGAGGACTTCCTCGCCGCCCTGGACGAGAACCTGCAGGAGCGCCTGAGCTAGTTTTTCTAGGTGCGTTGCGCTGACCGCGCTCCTTACCGACTATCGCGCTCGCTGCATGCAGCGCGAATGTCGGCAAGGAGCGCGGTCGACGTGTTTGTGGGGCCGGTTGAGCTGTCCACAGATCCGGAATCCGTCCACAATCGGCCGCGGGCCCTCCCTGGGGCCCGGCCTTCGGGCTCATCGTTGCCGGATGGACACAGACCCCACCGTGATCACCCGCCGCGAGGCGTTGCGTGCCGGCGACACCGACCGCGCCCTGCGGCACGGTGTCCGAAGCCAACAGCTGGTGCGCCTCCGTCGCGGCAGCTACATCCCGACCGGCGAGGTGGCCGAAGATGACGCCGAAGCGGTGCACCGTGCGCAGATCCGCGCCACCATGGCGGCCGTCAGGCCCGACGCCGTGGTGAGCCACGTCTCGGCCGCGGTGCTGCACGGGCTCTCGATCTGGTCGGTGGACCTTCGTCGGGTGCACGTCACCAAGAACAAGGCCGATGGCGGCCACGTCACCCCTGGCCTGCACACCCATTGCGCACCGTTGTACGAGGACGAGTGCGCCACCATCGACGGGATGCTCGTGACGTCGGTCGGGCGCACATTGGTGGATCTGGGCCGCACGCTCCCCTTCGAGCAGGTGGTGGTGATGGCCGACAGCGCGCTGCAACAGCAGCTGATCACCAGGGACGAGCTCGCCGGGAGTCTGGAGCTCAGACCACGACGACGCGGGGTGAAGGCGGCGCGGCGTGCCCTGGACTTCGCCGACGGGCGCAGTGAGAGCGTCGGTGAGTCGCGGAGTCGGGTGATCATGCACCGGCACGGATTGCCCGCTCCCACCTTGCAGTACGTGGTTCACGGCCATGAGGGCCAACAGATCGCGCGGACCGATTTCTGTTTCGAGGCGGCTGGAGTGGTCGGCGAGTTCGACGGCAAGGCGAAGTACGTGCGGTACCTGCAACCGGGCGAGATCGCGGCAGACGTGGTGTTCCGGGAGAAGAGGCGCGAGGATGCCATCCGCGCCGAGAACCTCCAGGTGGTCCGTTGGGGCTGGGCGGAGCTGGACCACCCGCAGGAGTGGATCGGACAGCTGACCCGGGCTCTGGGTGCGGCCCACTGACTTGACCGCGCTTCTTCTCGACAATCGCGCTGCGTGCAGGCAGCGCGAAAGTCGGCAAGGAGCGCGGTTCCCGGGGTGGGCCTGCGGGCGGGACGGAGGCGGGCTGCGCCGGACAACGGGGGGCAGGCAGGATGGAGGGATGACGTCGATCTGTGTGTTGACCGGTGCCGGCATCTCGACCGCCTCGGGGATCCCCGACTTCCGTGGTCCCGACGGGGTGTGGACCCGCGATCCGGGCCTGGAAGAGGTGCTCGACTACCAGCGGTTCGTCTCCGACCCGGCCGTGCGGCGGCGGTCCTGGGAACTGCACCAGCAGGATCCGATGTGGACCGCCGACCCCAACGCCGCCCACCGCTCCTTGGTGGACCTGGAGCGATCCGGCCTGTTGTCCCTGTTGGTGACGCAGAACATCGATCGACTGCACCACTTCGCCGGCAGCACTCCCGACCGGGTGGTCGAACTCCACGGGAACGTCTTCGACACCGTGTGCATCGCCTGCGGAGCCAGGGGAGCGACCGGGCAGGCGCTGGCCCGGTTCGCCGAGTCCGAGGAGATCCCGGCCTGCCTGGAGTGCGGCGGGATCCTCAAGACCGATGTGGTGATGTTCGGCGAGGAACTCGACGCGGCCCGCACCGAGCGGGCCGAGCGCGCCGCCCGTGCGGCCGATCTCTTTGTGGCGATCGGCACATCCCTGTCGGTCTGGCCGGCCGCCGGGCTGGTCGAGGTGGCCGCCGGCGCAGGCGCGTCGGTGGTGATCGTCAACGCCCAGCCGACCCCGGCCGACGGGTTGGCCTCCCGGATCGAACGTGGGCCGATCGAGCAGGTGCTGCCCGAGCTGGTGCGGGAGTGGATCGCCGCCGGCTGAACCACCCGCGCGGCCGGGGAGGGACTGTCGGTGCCGGATGACAGAATCGTCAACCGGCGGCCGAACCGGCCGGCCGCCCGCAAGGAGGAATCGTCACGTGCTCAGAGTTGCCGCCTACAACGTCAACGGCATCAGGGCCGCGGTACGCCGCGGCTATGTCGACTGGGTTGCCCGGCGCGAACCGGACGTCATCTGCCTCCAGGAGGTACGGGCCAAACCCGAGGTGATCCCGCCGGAGGCCTTTGAGGGGTACCACGTGGCCTACCACGAGGGGAACCAGCCGGGTCGGGCCGGTGTCGCCGTCCTCAGCAAGGAGGAGCCCACCGCTGTGCGGATCGGCTTCGGGGACAAGGAGTTCGACCTCCAGGGGCGCTACATCGAGGTAGATCTGCCGGGCCTGACCGTCGGCTCCCTGTACCTGCCGAAGGGGGCCGCGGACGGCGAGATCATGGAGTCGAAGTTCCGGTTCATGGCCGAGTTCTCCGCCTACACCGCCAAGGCCGCCCGTCGCGCCAAGCGTGGTGGCCGGGAGTTCCTGGTCTGCGGGGACTACAACATCGCCCACCGTGAGCTGGACATCAAGGCCTGGAAGACCAACAAGAAATCACCCGGCTTCCTTCCTCCGGAACGGGAGTGGCTGGGTGACTTGCTCACTGCCGGTGGCCTGACGGATGTCATCCGGTCCTTGCACGGCGAGGTCGACGGTCCGTACTCCTGGTGGTCCTGGCGCGGACAGGCCTTCGACAACGACTCCGGGTGGCGGATCGACCATCACCTGGCCACTCCGAAACTTGCCGCAAAGGCGGTCGTCGGCGGGGTGGACCGCGAGGAGAGTTACGCTGCACGGGTTTCCGACCACGCGCCGGTCGTGGTGGACTACGACCTGTAGGTGCGGGCGGGTCAGCCGCCGGCCGGACGGATCCGGATGACGGCGGCCCGGCCGGTCGAGTTGCCCGTCAGGATCAGCTCGGCCGGACCGGTCACCCGGACGGCGTCGAACCGGTCGAGGGTGACGGCCGATCCCGGAAGATCGCAGTCCAGGCCGGCATCGACGGCGATCACGAGGACGGTCTCGCCCGGTGCGCACCGGATCAGTTCCGGGTCCTCCCCGTTGGGCACCACGAACTCCATCATTCCGGCAAAACCCTGACCCACCATCAGGTTCAGGTCCAGGGTGGTTCCGTCGAGGAGGTGCCCGACGGTGATCGCCTCCCCGGGGAAGGTCAGCGGGACGAACGGGGCCAAGGTACGTGCCACACCGTCGATCGTCAGCTCCACTCCCGCGCCGTCGATGACGGCGATGGTGCGTTGCACCCGGGGGAATACCGAGAACGGGCCGTCGGCGGCGATCTCGGCGACGGACACCCGCCAGCCGAAGCCGTTCCCCGCGGTGTTTGAATCCGTGGTGCCTGGATCCGTTGCGCCTGGATCCGACGCGCCTGAAGCCAGGATGCCGGAATCCGTTGCGCCTGAACCCGTGAGACCGGAATCCGCTGCACCGGAATCGGTGGCGATCTGCCAGGTGCGGCCGCCGCCGTTCTTCCACGGGGTGACCTCGCGGTCGGCGGCGCGGAGGAGGTTCATCAGAGCTGGTCCCTTCGGGTGAGGGGAGTGGTTCGCTCCCCGGTTCGTCGTCCGCGCGAGTGGACCTTCACACCCCAGAATCTGAGGTGTGAAGGTCCACTCGCGGGGGCGCGACGGAGCCGCGCATCTGCGGGGTGGCGGTGAGGACCTTCTTCCTGGTCCGCTTGCCGGTCCCGATGCCGTTGACGGTCCGTTCGACCACGGCAGCAACGAGCTCGTCCACCGGCCAACGGTAGCTCGACAGCGGGGGAGTGAGGATCCGGGACATCGGACGGTCGTCGAAGCCGATGACCGAGATGTCCTGCGGCACCGAGAGTCCGAGATCGTGGGCGGCGGCGTACACCCCGTAGGCGATGGAGTCGGCCAGGCACAGGAAGGCCGTCGGGCGGTCCGGGCCGGTCAGGATGCCGTGCACCACCGCGGCCGAGCTCTCCAGGTCGTGCGAGGCCGTGCACAGTGTCACCGAGACCCCGAGTTCGGTGGCCAGGGATTTGACCACCACCTCGGCCGGTCGGTCGGGGGTGGCCAGGCCGCTGGGGGTGAGCACAGTGATCCGTCGATGCCCGGCGGCGGCGAGCCGGTTCAACGCGTCGGTGACCCCGCCGGCATTGTCGTAGACCACCTCGGCGGCGGTCGGGGCCTTGGGCAGGCTGTCGCCGATCGAGACCAGGACGGTCTGGGCGGCGATCGTGTTCCAGTGCCGGGCGCGCGGGTCGACCGGCAGCACGATCAGGGCGTCCACCCGCTGGTCCACCAGTCGCTGGGCCAGTGTCTCTTCCAGCAGTGGATCGTTGGCCGCATCCACCACCAGCGCGTTCAGCTCGACGTCGAGCAGGCCCCGCCCGATCGCGGTGGCGACCGTCTGCTGCCAGGCGTCCTCCTGGGACCCGCAGAGGACACCGACGTAGCCGGAACGCCCGGAGGCCAGGGCCCGGGCGATCGGGTCGGCCTGGTACCCGAGATCCTTGGCCGCTGCCTGGACCCGCTGCTGGGTGGCGACGGGAACGTGCAGGCCACGCAGGGCGTAGGACACCGTGGCCGAGGACAGTCCGGTGGCATCGGCGATGTCGCGCAGCGTAGGGCGACGTGGACGGTCGGACATCTGGCAAGACTAGCCGGGGGGACCGACAGTGACCGGAGGCTCACCAGTAGTTGACTGGTTTGATCGGGATTGACAGGATTGGCCGCCGCCGATAGCGTGGGCGGTGCGGTCGGTTCCCGACCGCCGACGACCTTGAGGAAACGACAGTGGACGTGAACCAGCGAATGTGTCCGGCCGAGGCCGGCCCGCGCGCTTTCACGCGTCGTCATGTCGATCTCGGTCGCACCTGCAGCGCCATCTGTTGTCGCTGACCTTCGTCGCAGGCACCAGCTCGCAGGCTCTCTCTCCCGCCGCCGTCATTTCGTCGGCGTTACCGCGGGTGAACCCATCGTCAACATCTTCGCCGCTGCTTGACAAGGCAATCGGTGAAGCGCTTCACTGAAGCGCATCACCCCAGGAAGGAAGGAGGACCGGATGTCCCCGACCCTCACCGAAAGACCGCCGGTCCCCGCACCGACGACCGCCACCACGGCAACCGCCGCGGCGGCCCTTGCGGACCCCGGGCAGACCGCACCCGGTGTCGTCGACGTGCACCAGCACCTGTGGCCGGCCGAGTTCATCGATCTGCTCCGCAGTCGCACCGGGGACGTCCGGCTCGACGGCTGGACGCTGCACCTGCCGGGGGAGGCCCCGTACGAGGTCGATCCGGCAGATCATGACGTCACCGGGCGACTGGCGATCACCCAGGACTGCTCCCAGGTGCTGTTGAGCATGTCCAGTGCCCTGTCCATCGAAACCATGGATCCCGCCGAGGCAGCGCCCCTGCTCGACGCCTGGGACCGCGGGTTGGCGGCCCTGCCGTCCAGATTCCGGTCCTGGCTGACGATCAACCTGGTGGAACCCGACCTCGACGACCTGGCCGCGCGGTTGGCCGCCGGAGCGGTCGGCCTGCAGGTCCCGGCGACCAGCCTGACCTCCCCGGCGGCGATCTCCCAGCTGGCCGGTGTGCTCGAGGTCGTTCAGGCGCACGACAAGCCGGTCTTCGTCCACCCGGGCCCGGTGTCGGCCCGCGCCGAGGATCTTCCGCCGTGGTGGCCGGCCGTCGTCGACTACCCGGCCCAGCTGCAGGCCGCCTGGTGGGCCTGGGAGGCGGTCGGTCGTTCGCTGCTGCCGACTTTGCGGATCTGCTTCGCCGCGGCCGCGGGACTTGCCCCGGTGCACCACGAGAGATTCGCCCAGCGCGGCGGTCACCAGCTGCGGATGGATCCGTTGACCTTCGTCGACACCTCCAGCTACGGCAAACGTGGTCTCGACAGCATCATCCGGGTGCTTGGTATCGATCCGATCGTGCACGGGAGCGACAGGCCCTACGCCGAACCCACCGAACTCGATCTGGGACCTGCTGCCTCCCATGCCATTCGCGTCTCCAATCCACGACGACTCCTCGAAGGAGGCCAGCCATGACCAATCTCCTTGACGCCACCGCTCTCGACCCGGCGGCCCGTACCCCCACCGCCGCTGCTGTTCCCGACACCGTCACGGCCGCGCGGCCGCTCGTTCAGGTCACCACCCTGGTGGAGGACCCGGTCGCGCAGATCATCACCGCCCCGGCCGTCGGTGGTGTGCCCGCCGAGCTGGCAAGCGACATCGCCGACCTCCCGGGTGAACTCAGTCTGACGAACCTGCCCGGGCGCGATCTCGACCAGGACGAACTCCTCGAGCTGGCCGCCTCCATCGCCGCCGACGAATCCCAGTGGCGGCAGCATGTCGCCTTCTCCGATGACGAGCGGCACTACGTGAGCCTGCACCGCGACACCCATGTGGATGTCTGGGTGCTGTGCTGGACCCCGGAGAACGACACCGGTTGGCACGACCACGATGTGTCCTCCGGCGCGGTGGCCGTCACCGAAGGGTGCCTGACGGAGCACAATCTGGCCATCGGCGCGCCGAGCCTGGCCACCGAGGTCCCGGCCGGCAAGGCCTACAGCTTCGGTCCCGAGCACATCCACCGGCTGACCGGACGGGACAAGGGCAGTGTCTCCATCCACGCCTACTCCCCGCCGTTGTGGCGGATGGGCCAGTACGCGGTGAGCGCCGGCGGCATGCTGCGCCGCAAGTCCGTCTCCTACGCCGACGAGCTGCGCCCGCTCGACGACATGATCTGAGAACCACTCGATCTCCACGAACTCGGCTTCTGCGGAGGCCGGTCAGATCAGCGCCGCCAGCGCGGGCAACAACCCGCCGGCGGCGCTGATCTCGTTGCTCAGGTCGTGATCCTGCGGGTCGACGGGCAGGCTGGCGCACAGCTCGAGGGCCCTTGCCAGTAAAGGGTTCTCGGTGCTCAGTCCGGCCAGGGTGACGGCTCGGTGGGCGCACAGCAGCTCACAGGCCAGCAACACCCGGAACGGTTCGACGATGTCGAGCAGGGAGGTTGCGGCCAGGGAGGCGAAACTGGCGTCCTCCTCCACCCCGCGGGAGAGCACCACGGTCTGGAGGGCGGCCGGCGTGGCCGCCGCCCGGATCCGGCCGAGGGCGCTGGCCGCAACGTATTCCACCACCATCACCCCGGACCGGCCCGCGGTCCCGTCGGACAGGAAGGCCGGCAGGCCCGTCAGCACGGGGTCGATCAGGGCTGCGAGCCGCGCCGAGATCAGCTGGGCGGAGCCCGCGATGCCGATGGCGGCCGAATCCGCTGCCAGGGCGAGGTAGCTGGCGTGGAAGGCGCCGTGGTGGGCGATCTCGCCCGCCATCTCCGCCGCGGCCGCCTCGGTCGGTCCGGAAGCAGTGGGAGCTGCTGCGAGAACCGGGTTCTCGGCCGGCGCGTTGGCCATGCCCCGCACCACACAGGCGAGGTTCGTCAGCGCGTCGAGGCAGGAACCATGGGCCTGCGGAACGGTGCGTACCCCGAACGGGTCCTGGATCCGGCGTGGCGCGGGCGACCCGGCGGTCAGCGCCCGGAGCGCTCGGCAGCAGGTCGCGGCCCCGGGGAAGGGGGTCGCCCGTTCGACCACCCCGGCGAACGCCTCGTCGTTGCCACCGAGGGCGGTGAAGGTCAGTGCGGTGGTCACCAGATAGGCCCGGCACAACATCTCGAGGTCGGCCAGCGCCAGCGCGGCGTCACCGATCACCCCGGCATTGCTCGACAGGAACGGCAGCACGTCGTGGGTGCCGAAGGCCCACCGCCGCCGGAGGGGGCCGGAGGTGGGTGATTCGCCCTGCAGGGCCAGACCGGCGGTGGCCAGGGCGGACAGGTCGCCGGTGCCGACGCTGCCGTACTCCCCGATGGCGGTGGGCAGCGTGTCGTCGATCAGCATCGCCTCCAGGCTCTCCGCCAGCCCGAGGGTGGCCCCGCTGCCCCCGGCCGCCAGCTGGTTGAGCCGGACGACAAGCATCGCCCTGACCCGCTCCGGGCTGCGGACCGGTCCGGCGGTCGTGGCGTGGGAGCGCAACAGGGCAAGGGCATGCGCACCCGGGTCGGTCACGGAGAGCTGACGATTCGCGCCGACCCCGGTCGAACGGCCGTAGACAGGTCTCTCGGCAGAGGCGCGGACGGCCCAGTCGTGGGACCTCAGGATCCGCTCGCGGGCCCCGGCCGTCAGCCGGGGGGTGTCCCGGGCGCGGGCCAACAGGGCGATGGTCGCCGGGTCGAGGGTGGTGCCGTCGAGATCGACCGCCACGGGTCGCCCCCTTCTGCTGGGCCGATACCGGCAGGTCATCGCCGGTTCGTCGACCGGTGTGACAGCGCGGGCGGGATTTCGCCCCGGTTTCGGAAAGGTCTCAAGTCTGTTGAAACTGGACCGAAATAGTCAAGATCGGGCCGAATCGGTGTCAGTATGTCACCGGACGAAAACGTACTTCCGGTTGATGGCACCCACGCCGCCGACCGTCATCGACGTCGAGCCGGTCAGGGGGACACGGCATGACCAGCGCCACCGCTCCGACCGCCCCTGTCGCCTCGGCTGCGCCGGCCGCCCTCGGGGCATCCGGCGACCGCGTCCCGGAGAGCACGTCGACCAGGACCGTCGACCGTGCCCTCGACCTGTTGGCGCAGGTCTGCGCCGCACCGTCGATCTCGCTGAGCGAGTGCGCGCGCCGGGCGGACCTGCCTACCAGTACGGCCCTTCGCCTCCTGCGCACGCTGGAACGGAGCCAGTTCGTCACCCGCGCCGCGGACGGCAACTACACGGCGGGCACCCGGCTGATCCACCTCGGGGTGACGGCCCTCAGCCGTGAATCCGTGGTCCCGCTCGCCGCCCCGGCTCTCCACCGGCTGGTCGGCACCAGCGGAGAGACCGCCTACGTCAGCATTCCGGGTCCGGCCGGCACCGCCCTGTACGCGGGCATGGTCGAGGGCACCCATCCGGTCCGGCACGCCGGATGGGTGGGGCGGACCATCCCGGTCGACGGGACCGCCGTCGGTGCCGCCCTGTCGGGCCGCCTCCGGGGGGAGCAGTACGTCGCCGTCCGGTCCGCCGTCGAACCCGAGGTCACCGCCATCGCCGCACCGATCCGCGGTCACGCGGGGATAGTCGGTGCCCTGAGCCTGGTCGGGCCGACCCATCGGATGGATGATTCGACCATCCCGCTCTACGGCGCGGCCATCGCCCTGGAGGCCGCAGGTCTGACCAGGGCCCTCGGTGGCGCGACGCCGGCGGAGGTATGACGATGGTCGATCGCGGGAACCATCGGATCGGCGAGTTCTGCGCTGTGCGGGTGCCGGGGCGTCCGTACGGCCCCCGACCTGCACTTTCAACACGCCGATCGCAGACTGTCGTACCTCGATGGTCGACTGTCCGGGTATCACCGTCAAGGAGGCAGCGCCACCGATGATCAAGTTCGAATCAGTGACCAAGCGGTACCCCGACGGGACCGTCGCCGTGAACGGCCTCGACCTGGTGGCGCCGTCGGGGCAGATCACCGTGCTCGTCGGTCCCTCCGGCTGCGGGAAGACGACCTCGCTGCGGATGATCAACCGGATGATCGAACCCACCTCGGGCCGGATCTGGCTGGACGAGACGGACACCGGCACCGTCTCCACCTCGAAACTGCGGCGCGGGATCGGGTACGTCATCCAGCACGCCGGTCTGTTCCCGCACCGCACCATCGTCGACAACGTGGCGACCGTGCCCCTGATGCTGGGGGTCGACAAGAAGACGGCCCGCGCCCAGGCGATGGACCTGCTGGTCCGGGTCGGCCTGGACCCGGCCTTCGCCAAGCGTTACCCGGCCCAGCTCTCCGGCGGCCAACAGCAACGGGTCGGGGTGGCTCGTGCCCTGGCCGCCGATCCGCCGGTGATGTTGATGGACGAACCCTTCAGCGCGGTGGACCCGGTGGTCCGGGCCCAGCTGCACGAGGAGTTCCTCCGGCTGCAGCAGGACCTGGGCAAGACGATCGTGCTGGTCACCCACGACATCGACGAGGCCGTGAAACTCGGCGACCAGATCGCGGTGCTGCGGGTCGGGGGCACCCTGGCCCAGCTGGCCACACCCGCGGATCTGCTGGCCCGGCCCGCGGACGATTTCGTCGCCGGCTTCGTCGGGCGGGACCGCGGCTACCGCAGCCTCGGATTCGCCGATGCCGGCGACCTGCCCACCCGGAAGGAAGTGACGGTGCGGCTGGGCAGCGACTTCGCCGCTGCGGCCGCGCTCGCCGAGGACGGCTGGGTCCTGGCCATCGGTGACGCCGGTGAACCCCTCGGCTGGCTGGACGCCTCCCACCCGGGCACCGGCCCGATCGGACCGCAGCACCTGCACCGGGGCGGCACCGTCGCGACCGAGGGCGGGTCCCTGCGGGCGGCTCTGGACGCGGCGCTCTCCGCGCCCTCCGGACGCGGCGTCCTGGTCCGCGAGGACAACACCCTGCTCGGTACCGTCACGGCGAGCGAGGTGGTGGCGCGCATCGAGGAGCGGGCCGCCGCCGAGCGGATCGAGGCGGCCCGATGAGTTCCCCGCCGGTGGGTTACCTGGCGGCGCCGGACCAGCCCTGGAACGTCCAGCACTACCTGGACGGCAAGGTCGGTTACGTCCTCGGTCTGCTCTGGCAGCACCTGTGGCTCTCGGTGCTGCCGGTGGTGATCGGCCTGATCATCGCCCTGCCGATCGGGTACGCGGCCAAACGGTTCAAGTGGACCTACACGCCGCTGGTCACCATCTCCGGGCTGCTGTACACGATCCCCTCCCTCGCCCTGTTCGTGGTGATCCCGAGTGTGATCGGCACCCAGATCCTCGACCCGATCAACGTGGTCATCCCGCTGACCATCTACACCATCGCCCTGATGGTCCGGGTCATCGCCGACGGTCTGCGCTCGGTCGACGAGACGGTGCTGCAGGCCGCGTCGGCGATGGGCTACTCCCGGTTCCAACGCCTGCTCAAGGTGGAACTGCCGATCGCGATCCCGGTCATCGGGGCCGGCCTCCGGGTGGCGGTGGTGGCCAACGTCGGCATGGTCGCGGTGGCCGCGGTGATCGGTGTGCCGCAGCTGGGCACGCTGTTCAGCTACGGCAAGGACCTGTTCTACTACGCCCCGATCGTCGTCGGCCTGGTCCTGTCGGTGGCGCTGGCCTTCGCCCTCGACCTGCTGATCGTGCTGGCGGTCAGGGCGCTCACCCCGTGGCGGAAGGCGGTGGCGGCGCGATGATCAACGACCTCTGGTCCTACATCTCGGTCGCCGACCACTGGTGGGGGCCCAACGGCATCATGGCCCGACTGGACGAACACCTGCGCTACAGCGCCATCGCGGTGGGGATCTCGCTGGTCCTGGCGATCCCGCTCGGGCTGGTGGTCGGTCACACCGGTCGAGGCACCGCGGTGGTCACCTTCATCGCGAACGCCTTCCGGGCCCTGCCCGCGGTCGGCCTGCTCATCTTCCTGGTGGTGCTGATCTCGCCCCAGTTCACCGGCCGCTCCGAGGCGCGGTACCTGATCCCGACGACGATCGTGCTGGTTCTGCTCTCCATCCCGTCCATCCTGGCGAACACGGTCGAGGGCGTGCGCAACGTCGACCCCGAGGCGCGGGACGCCGCCCGCGGGATGGGAATGACCGGCTCCCAGGTGTTGTTCAAGGTGGAGCTTCCCTGTGCACTTCCCTTGATCTTCTCCGGCGTCAGGAGTGCTGTCCTGCAGGTCATCGCCACCGCCACGATCGCCGCCTACATCTCCCTCGGGGGCCTCGGGCGGCTGATCATCGACGGCCTGAGCAGCCGTGAGTACCCCAAGGTGATCACCGGCGCGGTCGCCGTCGCCGTGCTCGCCATCGTGCTGGACGTGTTGATCGCGCTCATCCAGCGCTACACCGTGTCCCGTGGTGTCTCGGGCCGTTTCTCCCGCAAGGGGGCCACGGCCACGACCGCGCCGCGCAAGGACGATGCGATCGAGGCAGATGCGGAGGTCCTCGCCGTCTGATGCCTGCTGATCCGTTGCCCGAGCCGCTGACACCGAGCGGCCGACCAGGGACACACCCAGGGGACTCGCCCATTGCCGGGTCGCCCACCACACAGACCTTCCACCAGCACCACGCCGGCAGACACCTTCGTCCCGGCCCTGTGAATCACCTCAAGGAGAACCCATGAAGCATTCCGGAAAGGTCCTCGGCGCTGTGATCGCCGTCGCCGCACTGGCCATCACGGCCTGCGGCAGCAAGGACCCGCTGGCCAGCACCACGTCGAGCACCAGCAGTCCCAGCGCTGTGGCCTCCGAGACCGCGGCGGTCACCGAGACCGCCGGGTCCAGCACCGAGGGCTCGGTCACCGAAGGATCGGGCACCGAGAGCACCCCCGTCGAGACCTCGGGCAGCGGGTCCTCCGGCAGCGCGGCCCCGGCCGACCCGGCGAGCATCACCGTCGGCTCCGCGGACTTCCCCGAGTCCATCTACCTGGCGAACGTCTACGCCGCCGCCCTGACCAAGGCGGGCATCCCGTCCACCGTCAAGGCCAGCATCGGCTCCCGCGAGGTCTACATGCCGGCCCTGCTCGACGGCTCGATCGACCTGCTCCCGGAGTACAACGGCAGCGTCCTGCGCTACTTCGCCAAGGACTCCAAGGAGGTCAGCACGGCCGATGTCGACGCCGCGCTGCCCGCCGCCCTGCCCGCCGGGTACCAGGTCCTGAAGTCCTCGAAGGCCGAGGACAAGGACAGCGTCACCGTCACCAAGGAGACGGCCGACAAGTACAACCTGAAGACGATCGAGGACCTCGTCCCCGTCGCCAAGGACCTGATCTTCGGTGGTGCCCCTGAGCTGCAGACCCGCGTCGACGGTGTTCCGGGCCTCGAGAAGACCTACGGCCTGGTCTTCCAGTCCTACAAGCCGCTGGATTCGGGCGGAACCCTCACCATCAACGCTCTCAAGAGCGGTGAGATCGACGCGGCGGACATCTACACGACCACGCCGGCGATCTACGACAACGGATTTGTCGTTCTCGAGGACACCAAGAACAACTTCGCCGCGCAGAACATCATCCCGCTGATCAACTCCGGCAAGGCCAGCACGAAGGTCGTCGAGACCCTCGACGCCGTCTCTGCTGCGCTGACCACCGAGAACCTGACGGAGGAACTGAAGAAGGTCTACAACGGTGACGATCCGGCCACCGTCGCCAAGGCCTGGGTCGACACCCTCGGCTAGTCCTCACCCATCGCATCGAGCTGACCGCGCTCGGTGCCGCCGTTCACGCTGCCACCTGGCCGCGCGGGCGTCGGTGCCGGGCGCGGTTGTCGTTTCGGACCTGGATGCCAGGAGCCCGCCCGCCTGATGGCAGGATCGTCGGTATGAGTTCCACGCAGGTCCCCGACGCGACCACCTCCGCTCCCGTACCGTCCGACAGCTCCGCCACGTCCGCCGGGGGCGGCGTCCGACAGCGGGTCCTCTCCGGTATCCAGCCCACCTCGGATTCCTTCCACGTCGGCAACTACCTCGGTGCCTTGCGCCAGTGGGTGGAACTCCAGGAGACCCACGAGGCCTTCTACACCGTCGTCGATCTGCACGCGATCACCGTCAAGCACGATCCGGAGCTGCTGCGTCAGCGCACCCGGGTCTCGGCCGCCCAGCTGCTGGCTATCGGCATCGACCCGGACAAGTCGACCCTGTTCGTCCAGTCCCATGTGCCCGCCCACACCCAGCTCTCCTGGGTACTGGAGTGCCAGGCCGGGTTCGGCGAGGCGAGCCGGATGGTCCAGTTCAAGGACAAGTCCGGCAAATCCGATGCCGATCAGGTGAGCGTGGGGCTGTTCACCTACCCCGTGCTGCAGGCCGCGGACATCCTGGCCTACCAGGCGCATCGGGTCCCGGTCGGGGAGGATCAGCGTCAGCACCTGGAGCTGACCCGCAACCTGGCTCAGCGCTTCAACTCCCGCTTCGGCCAGACGTTCACGGTGCCGGAACCACACATCCTCAAGGCCACCGCGAAGATCTTCGATCTCTCCGAGCCCTCGGCGAAGATGAGCAAGTCCTCACCCGGCGGATCCTTGGACCTGCTCGCCGACGTCAAGGGCAGCATGAAGAAGATCAAGTCCGCCGTCACCGACACCGAGCGGGAGATCCGCTTCGACGAGGTCAACAAGCCGGGTGTCTCCAACCTGCTGACCCTGCTGCACGTGTTCACCGGCACCTCCATCACCGACCTGGAGCGGGGATACGAAGGCAAGGGCTACGGGGACCTGAAAGTGGACCTGGCCAACACCTTCGCCGAGTTCGTCCTCCCGCTGCAGGCACAGGTCAAGGCCTACCTCGACGATCCGGCCGAACTCGACCGGGTCCTGGCCGTCGGAGCCGCCCGGGCCAACGAGGTGGCCCAGTCGACGGCCGATCTCGTCTACGACCGGATCGGATTCCTGCGTCCCACCCGGTGACCTCCGGCTCCGGGGCGGGTGAGGTTCCGGCCGGGGCACGATGAGGTGCGGTGTGGGTAATCGGAGGGAATTGGGCATCACGTCATCCGAGGGACCAACAGCTACGAATCGACGAGCAACGACCCGTCGGGTCAACACACCGGGAGTGATGACGAGATGAGCCAGGGGCCCAGTGTCTCGATGACGAAGTCGCCAGGTGCCCCGGACAAGGGGCCGGACAGCGCACTCGTCGCCACCGTGAAGAAGATCGCCGCGCGGAAGGGGATCGCGCATCTCATCCGGGCCGGGACACGATATGTGTCCCGGCTCGGGGCGCAGTTCGCCGGGGCCATCACCTACTTCTCGTTCCTGTCCCTGGTGCCGCTGCTGATGCTGGCCTTCTCGATCGCCGGGTTCGTGCTCGCGAACAACCCGAGCCTGATCGACAAGCTCAAGGACTCGATCGCCGATTTCATCACCGACCCGTCCTTGTTGAACAGCATCAACAACCTGGTCGACAGTGCGATCAGCCAGCGGTTCGGGGTCGGGATCGTCGCCCTGCTGATCGCCCTGTACTCCGGGATCGGCTGGATGGGAAACCTCAAGGACGCGATCGGCGCCCAGTGGCGGCCGCGGTTCGAGGTGTCCGAGAAGGAGACCGAGAACTACTTCCTCGGGCTGGCCAAGAACCTGTTGGCCCTGGCCGGTTTCGGGGTCGGCATCCTGGTGTCGGTCGCTCTGACCACCGTGGCGTCGGCGGCGAACGACCTGGTCAAGGACCTGCTCGGCCTGCAGTACGCGCGGTGGATCGATCCGGTGCTCGCGGTGACACCGATCGTGGTGGCGATCGTCGCGGACACGGTGATCTTCTACTGGCTCTACCGGATCCTGCCGCGTCCTCGGGACATGGTGCCGCGCAAGGCCGTTTTCCGCGGGGCGGTGTTCGCGGCCTTCGGGTTCGAGATCCTCAAGTTCGCGATCACGATCATCATCCCGATGACCTCGCGGTCCCCGGCCTCCTCGGTGTTCGGGCCCATCATCGGTCTGCTGTTGTTCATCAACCTGGTGAGCCAACTGATCCTGTTCGTCGCGGCCTGGATCGCCACTGCCGATCTCAAGGCCCTGGAAGCGGCCGAGGCACAGAACCCGAAGAACGCGGTCCCGGTCGTCATCCGGCCGCAGTACCGGGTGGCCGCAGGCTCGCGACTGGCCACGGTTGCGTTGGGGATCGGTGCGTTGGGTGGTTGGGTGGCGGGCCGGTTCGGTCGCCGCAAGTAGTTTTCCCCGGTTCCCGCGCACCCTGTGGGGATCGGCGCACCCTGCAGACTGCGCCGATCCAGGTACGGTGCGCCGGAACGGGGTATTTCAGCCGAGCTGCTGGCTCCCGATGACGGACAGCAGCCGCAGCTTCTCGGCGGCCTCCGACCCGGGGGTGGCGGTGAAGATGACCAGCACCTGGGCCTGGTGGTTGTTCGTCAGCACCTCGCAGTCCAGCTCGATCCTGCCCAGCTCGTGATGGACCAGGGTCTTGTGCTGTCCGGCGTGCACGGTGACCTCGTGCTGCTGCCACAGGCCGGTGAATTCCTCGCTCTCCTTCCTCAACCGTTCGACGATCTCCTGTCGTCGCGGATCGGAGGGAGCGCGACCCAGGGCACCGCGGAGCGCAGCGACCTGGAACCTGCTCTGGTGCGGGTGATCCTCGATCGGGTAGTGCGCTCGCTCGGCCGGATCGGTGAACCAGCGGTACACCGCGGAGCGGGCCGGTCCGGTGAATCGGGTCTGGTCCCCGAGCAGGGCGACCGCGAGGCGGTTCTGCACCAGGGTCTCCCCGAAGTCGCTGACGACCTGCGCCGGGCTGTCGTCCAGTCGGTCCAGGACCCGCATCAGGGCGGGGCTGACGTGCTCGGATCGCAGCATCCTGGCGGGTGCGTTCTGCCCCGCCAACAGGAACAGGTGATCGCGCTCGTCGAGGTTCAGCCGCAGGCCCCGGGCGATGGCAGCGAGCATCTGCTCCGAGGGCTGCGGGCCCCGCCCCTGTTCCAGCCGGTTGTAGTAGTCCGTCGACATCCCGGAGAGCCCGGCGACCTCCTCGCGACGCAGCCCTGCCGTCCGGCGGCGCGGACCTCGCGGCAGGCCGACCTCCTCCGGTTGCAGGGCCTCACGCCGATGACGGAGGAAATCTGCCAGTTGCGCTCGGTCCATGCCTTGATGATCCAGCAACGGGCCCGGGCCATCCAGGGACCGCGGGTCCCTGGATCAGCACTCCCTTACCAAGGTGCGGGTCACAGGGCCACACTCACTGTCGTGGGGCGAGGTGTTCCACCGACGACACGAGGGACGGATGCCATGACCAGGAACCGGTGGACCGCCGAGGATCTTCCCGATCTCACCGGAAGGACCGTGGTGGTGACCGGTGCCTCGAGCGGGCTGGGAACCGCCACCGCCGAGGCTTTCGCGGGAGCAGGAGCGCGGGTGGTACTGGCGGTCCGCAACGTCGCGAAGGGGGACAAGGCCGCGGCCGGCATCGCCGGGCGGACGGAGGTGCGTGAGCTCGATCTGGGCGACCTCGCCTCGGTCCGGCGGTTCGCCGAGGGGTGGACGGGTGACCTGGACGTCCTGGTCAACAACGCCGGCATCATGCAGGTCCCGTTCGGGCGGACGGCGGACGGTTTCGAGCTGCAGATCGGCACGAACCATCTGGGGGTCTTCGCCCTGACGAACCTGTTGCTGCCGCACATCACGGACCGGGTCGTCACCGTCTCGTCGGACCTGGCCCGGCGGGGGAAGATCGATCTGGCCGACCTGAACTGGGAGCGGCGGACGTACGAGCCGTTGCAGGCGTACTGCCAGTCCAAACTCGCCAACCTGTTGTTCACCGCCGAACTGCAACGCCGGCTGTCGAACAGCTCCTCGTCGGTCCGGGCACTGTCGGCCCACCCCGGTGTCTCGAAGACGAACCTCGTCAGCCACGTTCGCGGGGTGACGAAGGTGTTCACCCGGGTGATGGGACAGAGCGCCGCGATGGGGGCATTGCCGACCCTGTACGCCGCCACCGTTGATCTGCCGGGCAACACCTACGTGGGGCCCGGCGGGTTCGCCCACGTGCGTGGGTACCCTGAGGTGGTGCAGACCCCGGCGTCCGCGCGGGATGTCGGGACAGCCGTTGCCCTGTGGGACATCTCCGAGGAACTGACGAAGGTCGTTCGGCCCGCCTGACCTCCCGTTCGCCCCGCCTGACCTCCCGTCGAGTGCCCCGCCACCATGTGGTGAACGTGCGGTGGCGGGGACATTCCCGTGGTTCATGCTCCGACAACTACCAAAGGAACTGCCGATGGAACTCGGAATTCACTTCGCCAACTTCACCCTTCCCGGCGGGCCGGAGAACCTGGCCCCGCTCCTCGCCGGAACCGCCCGGGCTGCGGAGGCCGGCGGCTGCAGCACATTCACCCTGATGGATCACTGGTTCCAGATGGAGCAGTTCGCCACCTCCCAGGATCCGATGTTGGAGGGGTACACCTCCCTCGGGTTCGTCGCCGGGCAGACCAGCCGGATGAGTCTGGGCCTGATGGTCACCGGTGTGACCTACCGTCATCCCGGACTGCTCGCCAAGATCGTCACCACCCTGGACGTCCTGTCCGGAGGGCGGGCCTTCCTCGGAATCGGCGCCGCCTGGTACGAGCGCGAGCACCTGGGTCTGGGAGTGCCGTACCCGCCGGTGTCGGAGAGGTTCGAGCGGCTGGAGGAGACCCTGCAGATCTGCCGGCAGATGTGGAGCGAGAACGAGGGACCCTACGACGGAACCCATTACCAATTGGCGGAGACCATCTGTCAGCCCCCGCCCATCCAGGCCGGTGGTCCGCCGATCCTGATCGGCGGGAGCGGGGAGAAGAAGACCCTGAAGCTGGTGGCCCGGTACGCCGACGCCTGCAATCTCTTCGCGATCGGGCCCGAAGGTGTCGCGCACAAGATCGAGGTGCTCGCCCGGCACTGCGAGGACGCCGGCCGCGACCCGTCGACCGTGCGGGTGACGATCATGGGCGGCGGCAACCCGCTCGATGATCTCGACGGGTTCCTGGCGAGCATGGAGAAGTACGCGGCCCTCGGGGTCGAACTGGTCGAGATCATGCCGACCGGACCGGACCCGGTCGGGTTGGTGGAGCAGCTGGGGGAGAAGTTGGTCCCGCGGTTGGCCCTGATCGGTCCCTGACGGCGGTGCTGGGCACGAAACCCTAGTGACCGCGCTCCTTCTCGACAATCGCGCTTGCTGCATGCAGCGCGATTGTCGGCAAGGAGCGCGGTCAGCGAGGTGACGGAGTGGTGAGCACCCTCGGTGACTCCCAGTAAAAGATCTTTCACTCACCGCTCAACAGATCTACGCACAGAAACCTTGTATAGATGGCCTCGGTTGTTGCCGGGCCATCGTGCCCCCTCCGCCCCTCAGGCAGAGGGGCGAAACTGCAAGGGAGTACTGCATGAGGTTCTCCAGAACCCAACTGGGCGGGCTGGCATTGGCGGTGGTGGTCTCGTTGACCGCGGCACCGGAGACGGCCGGGGCGTCCACCGGAGCTGCCGGCTCACCGTCGTCCGTCCCGTCAAGCCATGAGATCGCGGCGGTGCCGGGGGTGCCCGACTCGGGAGCACTCACCGGTGACGTCGTCCTCGCCGGCACCGTGACGGCCGATTCCCGGCCGGTCGCAGGTGCGCTGGTCGTCGCCTATGCCTGGCCGCGGAACGACGTCTGGGATGCGACATCGGTGGGCCGGACCTACACGATGCTTCCGGTGGCACAGGCCCGGACCGACGCCGACGGTCACTACGACCTGCGGGTCTTCGACCCACGAAGTCTGGACCCGTTCCGCAACGACGACGGCGCGGTCAACGTGTCGTTGACGGCCACCGCCAACGGGAAGACCCAGGTGGTCGACCAGGTGCTGCGTGACGCAGGGCAACAGACCACCGGGGAATCCGAGGTGATGACCGACGACTCGGCAATGACGGCCGCCCCCGCTGCCAACGACGGGTCGATCGACCTGAACGGGCCGGGGTCGATGGCCCCCGACACGATCGGCGGGGTGGTTCAGCCTGCCCAAGGTTCGTGTTCCAGCATGACGACCACCAACGTGGCCAACCTGCCTCCGGGATGGGTCATCGTCGGCCAGAGCTTCAGCGGTACCGCCTATGTCAAAGCGAACTTCAAGTACACCTCCGGGGCCACGAGCGAATTCGGGGTGGCCGCCTCGACCACCGGAGCCGAGGGCACCTGGACGGCGAATGTCGGTGTGACCACCAGCACCGCCGGTCAGAGCGAGACCGATTTCCCCACCAAAACCGGTAAAGGGAAGTACTTCTACGAGACCACCTTCAACTCCTCGAAGTTCAAACTCGGCTGCTACCACTACAACACCACCCAGTGGACCTACAGCTATCAGGTCAGGGCCACCGACCAGTTCGGCGGAGCCAAGGCGGTGAGCACCACCAACACCTCAGGTGCGACGGAGTGCATCCCTTACAACAAGGGAACGACGCTGAGGGTGAACAAAAGCAAGGCCATCACCTGGAGCAACGGGTTCCAGATCAACAGTCCGATCGCGACCGTGGCACTGTCATCGCGGACCGGGTACTCCACCTCGGCCGAACTCGACTACACGCAGATCAAGGACATTCAGCTGTGTGGCAAAGGTGGCGGGCCGGCGAGTACCACCGCGCTGACCGTGGGTGCCAAGGCGTTGTGAGCCGGGGTGTGAAGAGGCGTGGACTGCTGATCGTCACCGGGTTGCTGGTGCTGGCGGGCGTCGGTTCCGGCTGTGGATCGACCTTCGGTGTCGTGGAGGGCGGACCGTTGGGTCCGTCGGACATGGACACGGCGATCTGTATACCGGCCAAGATCGGTCAGCCCGTGACCATCGGGACGATCGCGTTGGCGAATACCTCCGATAGGGATGTCGTCATCGACGAGGTCTCCTTCCTCGACAACGACGGCCTGGTGATCATCCAGAGTCTGGCGATCCCGAATCCGGGCTACCCCGACAAGGAGGGGTCGCTGGGGTCGGGGGCAACACTCGGGTTCCCACCGGACACCACCGGGTTCACCGAGGACTGGTCGAAGAAGATGCCGACCACGGGATTGACGGTTCCTGCTCACGGGCCATCGGTGACCTGGGACCTGGTGTTCGGGTTGCGGGGCACGAAGCAGGTCAGTGCGGGACAGGGAATCGAGATCGCTTATCACGATGCGCAAACGAAGTTCCACATCATGTTCAAGCTCGCCATCGAGATCCAGAACGACCCGGACGGGTGTGTCAAGGCGGATGACGCGAGAAATGGTGTGACTACAGAACCGTCCGAGGCCTGAGCACTCCCTGCCGCGCTCCTTCCCGACTGCATACAGCGCGGTTGTCGGGGAGGAGCGCGGTTGGGGCTCTCACCTGGCAAGATCATCCGAGGGGTGTCGACGAGGGGGCTAATACGTGAGGTACAACAAAGCTGGTACTGGCCCGGGCGCACAGAGGCGGCGACTGCTGATCGTCACCGGTCTGCTGGTGCTGGCGGGAGTCGGTACTGGCTGCGGATCGACCTCCGGGGTCGTGGAGGGCGGGCCGTTGGGTCCTGACGACCTCGACGGGTGGGTGTGTATCCCGGCGAAGATCGGTCACCCGGTGACTGTCGGTGCCGGGACATTGACGAACTCCGCGGACCAGGACATCGTCATCGACGGCGTTTCGTTGTTCGATGACGACGGTCTGGTGATCATCCAGGGCCTGGCGATCCCGAATCCGGGCTATCCGGATCGGGAGGGATCGCTGGGATCGGGTGGCACGGCCGGATTCCCGCCGGACACCACCGGATTCACCGAGGACTGGTCCCAGAAGATGCCGACCACGGGTCTGGTGATCCCGGCCCACGGCCCGTCGGTGACCTGGGATCTGGTGTTGGGGTTGATGGGCACCCAGAAGTCCAGCTCGGCGACGGCGATAGAGATCAACTACCACGAGGCAGGCACCCAGTTCCGGATCAGGCTCACATTCGGAATGGTCCTGCGACCGGACAAGGGTGGTTGCGAGGAGGAAAGCAAGAAGTACGACGACCGCAAGCG
Source organism: Nakamurella silvestris (assembly GCA_003576535.1). Classification (GTDB taxonomy): domain Bacteria; phylum Actinomycetota; class Actinomycetes; order Mycobacteriales; family Nakamurellaceae; genus Nakamurella; species Nakamurella silvestris. The sequence continues at coordinate 79,318 of QXCQ01000081.1, forward strand.
GATGACATCGCCGCCCTGAGCACTCCCTGCCGCGCTCCTTCCCGACCTCCGCGCTCGCTGCAAGCAGCGCGGTTGTCGGGGAGGAGCGCGGTCAGCGGGGCACGATCAGGCGGGGACGGCCGGGCGTGACATCGCCCAGCGGATCGTGGAGGTCGCAGCCTTGCCCGCGCCGGCCCCGATCAACCCGTCTGCCAACGGGATGCGTGGCAGCCGCAGGGTCCGACGGGCCCACCCGGGCAGGGTGGACACGGCTGCCGCAGCGAGCATCGCGTAACCGGGGCGGCTGGCCAGCGGCAACGGGGGATTGAGCAACAGGAACCGGGCGGCGTCCCGAGCGGCCACCGTGCTCTCCAGCTCCGGCCGGTACGCGGCGAGCATGACGTCGAGTTCGGCAACCGTCCCCGGCGGCGCGGGCACACCGATCTTCGCGGCAACCAGGGCGGTCTGGGCCACGTACTCGTCCGCCATCTCCGGCGTCAGAGGTCCACCGCCGAACCGTCGGTAGGCCGTCAGGAAGCTGTCGATCTCGGCCAGGTGCACCCAGGCCAGCAGATGCGGGTCACTGGCCCGGTAGGGCCGACCGTCGAAGGCCTTCCCCCGCACCCGCTCGTGGATCGACCTGATCTTCGCGATATGGGCTTCGGCCTGTTCCGCCGGACCGAAGGTGGTGATCGCCAGGTAGTAGCTGGTGCGCTGCAACCGGCCCCACGGGTCGCCCTTGAATCCGGAATGTCCCGCCACCCCGGCCATCGCCAGGGGGTGCAGGGACTGCAGCAGCAGGGCGCGGATACCGCCGATGTACATCGACGCGTCCTGGTGGATGACGTGGATGCCAGTGCCGGGTGCGAACCACCGCTCACCCGGGTCGGTCCAGATCCGGCGGGAGTCCTCGGCGAAACTGTCCCCGCCGACCCTCGCGCGCAGCGCCTGGGCCAGGCCGGCCCGCAACGCATCAACCGGATTCAAGGTCACCATGCTGTTCACGGTACCCATCCGCCCAGCGGGCAAGGCTCGGCAGCGGGCAGAGGTCTCCAACGGGCAGGGGCCTCCAACGGGCAGGGGCCTCCAGCGGGCAAGGGTCGGCAGCGGTCACGAGCCGGCGGCCGACGAGGGCGCACGCGGGAGGGGGGGCAGCGCCCAGGGCACCGGGCCGACCGCCCGACAAACCTCAGCGGCGGTGACCGGGCCGCGGACGAGGCGGCGGCCGACGGTCCTTGGTGCGGGCCAGGTAGACCCAGATGAGCAGGCCGAGCACCACCAGTATCCCGCCGAACCAGATCACCCCGGACAGGGAGCCGGCCGTCGACACGGTCTCGTAGGTCTGGGCGACGGCCGGCGAACCGGGGGCGGGCTCCTTCGTGCCCGATGCGCTGCTCACCGGCTCAGCGGTGTCGGTCTCGGTGCCGGCCACAGCGACGCTCCCGGTGGTCTCGACTTCGGTGCTGTCCGCGGTGCTCTCGGCGGTCCCCGCCTGCTCGGCGATCTCCGGCAGACTCAGCACGGAACCGACGGCGGAGGTGGAACCAGACAGACCGAAACCCCAGTCGAGCAGTGAGGCGGCCTGCATCCACTGCCGGCGCGGCTGCTGGGTACCGCCGAGCATGGTGACGACCAACCGGCGTCCGTCCCGTTCGGCCATGCCCATGTAGGTGTTGCCGGCATCATCGGTGAACCCGGTCTTCCCACCGAGCGCGCCCTCGTAGGAATGCAACAGCTGATTGTCGTTGGCGATGCCGAACTTCTCGTACTCGCCGAAACCGGGGACCATGGAGGTCTTGGTGGACACCAGTTCCGGGAACTCCGGGTGTTGCATCGCGGCCCGGGTGATCAGCGCCAGGTCGTAGACCGAGGTCATCTGACCGGGTCCGTCCAACCCCGAGACGGTGACGGCGCGGGTGTCGGTGGCTCCGAGATCGGCAGCGATACCGTTCATGTCGGCGACGGTCTTGTCGAACCCGCCGTTCGTGCGGGCCAGGGCGAAGGCCGTGTCGTTGCCCGATCCCATCATCATGAAGAGCAGCAGCTGCCGGACGGTGTACTTCCCGCCGGGACCGATGCCCACCCGGGAGCCCTCCTGGTTGGCGTCCTCCTGGGTGCCGGTCACCACCGCGTCCAGATCGGGCAGCTCGGTCAGCATCGTCAGGGCGGTGAGCAGTTTCAGGGTCGACGCGGGCCGGTACCGGCCGTGCGGGTCCTTCGCCCCCAGCACCTCCCCGCTGTCCAGGTCGGCGACCATCCAGGCGGCGGCGGAGATGTCGGACGGCAGGTCCTCGGCCCCGTCGGGCAGGACGAAACCGCACTCGGCGAGGCCGTCACCGCCCGGGGCCGGGGTGGGCACCGGCAACGGGGCGGGGGAGGTCTCGCCGGGGGCGGGCTCCTCGGACAGGTCCACCGGCGGAGGCGGCAGCTTCTGCTGCGGGCAGTCCGAGGTGTCCGGCGGGGTCACGGTTTCCGAGGGCGGCAGGTACTCGTCACCGGTCGCAAATCCTGCAGCGACGGCAGTGCCCGGGAGGACCACGGAGCCGGACAGGGCCAGGGCGCCGGCCAGTAGGGCCGAGAAGCCCAGGCGGAACAGACCTCCGGCCCGGGTGCGGCGGTGAAGCCGCGCCCGGGCCGGAGCAGAAGTAGCTGCAGCAGCGAGGAAAGACATCGCCAACCACCATAGTTCAGTTGTGGCGTGCCGTCAGATCCGGCGGAACATCAACGCCCGCTTCACTTCCTGAATGGCCTTGGTCACCTGGATACCACGCGGGCAGGCATCGGTGCAGTTGAAGGTGGTGCGGCAGCGCCACACACCCTCGGCGTCCGACAGGATCTCCAGCCGCTCCTCGGCCGCCTGATCACGGGAGTCGAAGATGAACCGGTGGGCCGCGACGATGGCCGCCGGGCCGACATAGGCGTCAGCACTCCAGTAGACCGGGCAGGAGGTGGTGCAGCAGGCGCACATGATGCACTTGGTGGTGTCGTCGAAGCGCTCGCGGTCCTCGATGGACTGCACCCATTCGCGGTCCGGCTCGTTGCCGTGGGTCACCAGGTACGGCTTGACCGAACGGAAGGCGTCGAAGAACGGCTCCATGTCGACGATCAGGTCCTTCTCCAACGGGAGGCCCTTGATCGGTTCGATGGTGATCTCGGTCTTCTTCGCGGTGACCAGGTCCTTGACGAGAACCTTGCAGCCCAGCCGGTTACGGCCGTTGATCCGCATCGCGTCGGAGCCGCAGATGCCGTGGGCGCAGGACCGGCGGAAAGCCAGGGTCCCGTCGATGTACCACTTGATGTAGTGCAGCAGGTTCAGGATCCGGTCGGTGGGCAGCGCCGGGATCCGGTAGGACTCCATGTGCGGTGCGTCGTCGAGTTCGGGGTTGAACCGCTGCAGGTTCACCGTGACCATGACGGCCCCGTCCGGGACCGGCGGGAGCGGCCCGGTGTGCTGGACCGGAGCGAGATCGGCGTTGAGTGTGGCTGTCATATCAGTACTTTCGCTCCATCGGCTGGTAGCGGGTCATCACGACAGGCTTGAAGTCCAGGCGGATGTCCGAGATCAACGAGGTCGGGTCGCCCTCTTTGTACGCCATGGTGTGGCGCATGAAATTCACGTCGTCGCGGGTGGGGTAGTCCTCGCGGGCGTGTCCGCCGCGGGACTCCTTGCGCATCAACGCACCGACCACCATCACCTCGGCGAGCTCGAGCAGGAAGCCCAGCTCGATCCCTTCGAGAAGGTCGGTGTTGTAGCGCTTCCCCTTGTCCTGGACGGAGACGTTGGAGTAGCGCTCCTTGAGCACCTGGACATCGTTGAGCGCCGTCTTGAGCGTCTCCTCGGTGCGGTACACCGCGGCATTGGCGTCCATGGTGGCCTGCAGCGCGATCCGGATGTCGGCCACCCGCTCGCCGCCGGTGGCCGTGCGCAGCTTCTCGACCAGGTTGACGACGAAATCGGCCGGGCCCGAAGGCAGCTCGGTGAATTCCACGGCATTGGCGTAGTCGGCGCCGGCGATTCCGGCACGGCGACCGAAGACGTTGATGTCCAGCAGGGAGTTGGTGCCCAGGCGGTTGGAGCCGTGCACGGACACACAGGCGCACTCGCCGGCGGCGTACAGGCCGGGCACCTTGTTGTCGTTGTCCCGCAGTACCTCACCCTGGACGTTGGTGGGGATGCCACCCATCGCGTAGTGGGCGGTGGGGAAGACCGGGACCGGCTCGGTGACCGGGTCCACACCCAGGTAGGTGCGGGCGAACTCGGTGATGTCGGGGAGCTTGGTCTCCAGCACCTCCGCGCCGAGGTGGGTGCAGTCCAGCAGCACGTAGTCCTTGTGCGGGCCGGCGCCGCGGCCCTCGAGGACCTCCATCACCATGGAACGGGCGACGATGTCGCGAGGAGCGAGGTCCTTGATGGTGGGGGCGTAACGCTCCATGAACCGCTCGCCCGAGGCGTTGCGCAGGATGGCGCCCTCACCGCGGGCGCCTTCGGTGAGCAGGATGCCCAGGCCGGCGAGGCCGGTCGGATGGAACTGGTAGAACTCCATGTCCTCCAGCGGCAGGCCCTTGCGGAAGACGACACCCATCCCGTCACCGGTGAGGGTGTGGGCGTTGGAGGTGGTCTTGAAGACCTTGCCGGCGCCGCCGGTGGCGAAGATGACGGACTTGGCGTGGAAGACGTGGATCTCCCCGGTCGCCAGCTCGTAGGCGACCGCGCCGGTACAGACCTGCTGGCCCGGGTTCGCCGGATCGTCCGAGAGGGTGATGTCCAGGACGTAGAACTCGTTGAAGAACTCGACCCCGTGCTTGACGCAGTTCTGGTACAGGGTCTGCAGGATCATGTGCCCGGTGCGGTCGGCGGCGTAGCAGGCCCGGCGCACGGCGGCCTCGCCGTGGTTACGGGTGTGTCCGCCGAAGCGTCGCTGGTCGATCCGGCCTTCGGGGGTGCGGTTGAACGGGAGGCCCATCTTCTCCAGGTCGTACACGGCGTCGATGGCCTCACGGCACATGATCTCGGCGGCGTCCTGGTCGACCAGGTAGTCGCCACCCTTGATCGTGTCGAAGGTGTGCCACTCCCAGTTGTCCTCCTCGACGTTCGCCAGGGCGGCGCACATGCCGCCCTGGGCCGCGCCGGTGTGGGAACGGGTCGGGTAGAGCTTGGTGAGGACGGCGGTGCGCGCACGCTGGGAGGACTCGATGGCCGCGCGCATACCTGCGCCTCCGGCACCGACGATGACTACGTCGTAGCGGTGGAACTGCATCGTGTACTGCCTCAGTTTCCGGTCGGGTATTCGATGGTGCCGTCAAAGGTGAAGATGACGAAGCTGCCGAGGGCCAGGGTCAGGATCACCGAGGCGTACAGCAGGACCTTCAGCCAGAACCTGGTGCCGTCCTTGCGGGCGTAGTCGTTGATCACGGTGCGCAGGCCGTTGGCTCCGTGCAGCTCGGCCAGCCAGAGCATGACCAGGTCCCACATCTGCCAGAAGGGGGAGGCCCAGCGCCCGGCGACGAAACCCCAGTTGATGCGGTGAACACCGCCGTCGAGGATGTTCATGATGAAGAGATGGCCGAGCACCAGGACGACCAGCACGATGCCGGACAGGCGCATGAACAGCCAGGAGTACATCTCGAAGTTCTGGCCGGCCTTGCGAACCCGCTTGCGCGGTGCGTTCGGGGCCTCGATGGCGTGGTTCGCCGCTGCGGAGAGTTCCTCCGAGGTGAGTTTCGCTGTGGTCATCAGGCACCTCCGCCGAAGATGTGCCGGATGTTGCGCTCGAGCATGAAGTACGCGCCGGGAAGCATGACCAGGACCCAGACGACGACGATGGCCCAGAGCATCTGCCGCTGGTAGCGCGGTCCCTTGCTCCAGAAGTCGATCAGCATGATCCGGATGCCGTTGAAGGCGTGGTAGAGCACAGCGCCGACCAGTCCGACCTCGAGCAGGTTGACGAACGGGTTCTTGTAGGTCTCGATGACCTTGTCGTACGACTCCGGCGACACCCGGACGAGCGCGGTGTCGAGCACATGAGCGAACAGGAAGAAGAAGGTGAGGACCCCGGTGATGCGGTGGGCGACCCAGGACCACATACCTTCGGCACCGCGGTAGAGCGAGCCACGACGTGGGCTGGGCTTCCCTCCGCTCGGGCGGATCGCGGTAGGGCTGGCCATAGGACGGGGACCTCCGACGTCGGCGGCGGGAAAAACGACAGGGCCAGGTCGGCCCAGCGCTGTTTCCGATGCTAACCCCGTGTGAGGTTCGGGGACGAACGGAGCGCTTGTGACCTCTTCTACATAGGGGACCCTAAGATCATCGACGGCTCCCGGCAACACGGAACCGGTCGGCCCCCGCGGAGCACCTCTTGGCACGCCGCGGCCGGGTGTTCACCAAGTGTTGACCAATGGTCGCGCCAACATGTGGGCACATCTGCCCTGAGCGTGGATGCGTACATCTGGGTGGTGAAAAGGTTCGGCCACGATTAGGTTACGGACCCGGTCTGCGTCTCCCGTATGTAACACCGCGACGGTAACGTCCCGCCGCGTCAGGCCCGTTACGTCCGACCGAGCTCCCGCTCGTCTCGGCCCCCGCGTCTTTGGGACGGGTCAACCACACAAAGGAGATCATTGTGCGTCGAGCACGCAGCCTTCGGCTGATCGCCGGAGTCGCAGCAGCAGCCCTCGCGCTCGCTGCCTGCGGTTCCGACTCCAACAACAACGCCACGTCGACCACCCCGCCGACCAGCGCTCCTTCGAGCAGTCCCGAAGTGGTCACCTCGGCCACCGATACCGCCGCGCCGACCGCCACCGACTCGACCGGGTCCTCCGAGACCAGTGGTTCGGAGTCCACCGGTACCAGTGAGACCTCCGGGGGTTCGAGCACCCTCGAGCCGCTCGACGGATCGAAAACCACCATCGGATTCGCCTACGACATCGGCGGCCGTGGTGACTTCTCCTTCAACGACCTCGCCGCCAAGGCCCTCGACGAGGCCAAGTCGGCCTACGGCATCAAGGCCATCGAGCTCGACTCCGCACCGGACGAGCCAGACTCCGCCAAGGACGAGCGCCTGCGCACCCTGGTCGACCAGGGTGCCACCAGCATCGTCGCCGTCGGTTTCGCCTACTCGGGCGTGCTCGCCACCGTCGCGGCCGACAACCCCAAGGTCCACTTCGCGATCATCGACGACTCCTCGCTGTGCGACCCGGCGCGTGAGGGCGGCCCCATCGCCAACGTCTCCTGCCTCGTCTTCGCCGAGGAGCAGGGTTCCTTCCTGGTCGGCGTCGCTGCCGCGCTGAAGTCCGAGTCCAAGCACGTCGGCTTCATCGGTGGCGTCCAGACCGGTCTGATCGAGAAGTTCCAGGCCGGCTTCCAGGCCGGTGTCGCTGCCGTCGACAAGAGCATCAAGGTCGACGTCAAGTACATCACCATCCCGCCGGACTTCAAGGGCTTCAACGACCCGGCCTCGGCCGAGACGATCGCCAAGGGCATGTACGACGGCGGGGCGGACATCGTCTACCACGCCGCCGGTGGATCCGGCTCCGGCCTGTTCACCGCCGCCCAGCAGGCCGGCAAGAAGGCCATCGGCGTCGACTCCGACCAGTACAACATCCCGGCCTACGCCGCGGTGAAGGACGTCATCATGACCTCGATGCTCAAGCGCGTCGACGTCGCGACCCTGGACTTCATCACCTCCGCCGTCAAGGGAGCGCCGCTGACCGGCGTCGCCACCTACGACCTCAAGGCCGACGGCGTCGGCTACTCCACCTCCGGTGGACAGATCGACGACATCGTCGGGGACATCGACGGCTACAAGGCCAAGATCATCTCCGGTGAGATCGAAGTGCCTGCGGTTCCCGCCGGCGGCTGATCCACTGCTTGCAGAACAGGCCCGGGTGGACGTTTTCGACGCGTCCGCCCGGGCCTGTCCCGTAGTGCTTCCCCAGCCAGGGTCCTCCCTGGCTGTTACGGTTCCCCCAGCCCCGGTTTGCTGTGAGAACCAGTTCCGACCAGACCCGCGGAGATTCGAAGATCCATGGCCAATGAGGACCTTCCCCCCAGGCATGCCGCGCCCGCTCCCCTCGACCCTGGCGCCCCCGCCGGAAGTGCGACGTCGAAGCTGGCCGTCAGGCTGACCGGCATCACCAAACGCTTCCCCGGCGTCGTCGCCAACAGCGACATCAACATCAGCGTCAAGGCCGGTACCGTGCACGCCCTGGTGGGCGAGAACGGCGCCGGAAAGTCCACCCTGATGAAGATCCTCTACGGTATGCAGCCGCAGGACGAGGGCACCATCGAGGTGGACGGCACCGAAGTCGCCTTCCACACCCCGGCCGACGCGATCAAGGTCGGTATCGGCATGGTGCACCAGCACTTCATGCTGGCCGACTACCTGACGGTCTGGGAGAACATCGTCCTCGGCTCCGAGCCGACCACCAACAGGTTCGGCTGGATCAACCGCAAGGACGCCCGCGCGAAGATCATCGACCTCGGCAAACGGTACGGGCTCAACGTGGACCCCGATGTGGATGTCGAGGACCTCGGTGTCGGTGCCCGCCAGCGGGTGGAGATCCTCAAGGTCCTCTACCGCGGCGCGAAGATCCTCATCCTCGACGAGCCCACCGCCGTGCTCGTGCCGCAGGAGGTCGACGAACTCTTCGACAACCTGCGTGACCTCAAGGCCGAGGGCCTGACCATCATCTTCATCTCGCACAAACTCGACGAGGTGCGCAACATCGCCGACGAGATCACCGTCATCCGTCGCGGCACCACGGTCGGCACCGCCGACCCGAAAACCATCACCAACCGTCAGCTGGCCGAACTCATGGTCGGCAGCGCCCTGCCCGTGCCCGAGCTCAAGGAGTCCACGGTGACCGACCGCGAGGTGCTGAGCCTGCGGGGCATCACGGTGATCGGGTCCGACGGCCGCGACCGACTCCGTTCGCTGGATCTGACGATCCACGCCGGCGAGGTCCTGGGCATCGCCGGCGTCGAGGGCAACGGCCAGACCGAGCTGATCGACGCGATCATGGGGATCCGGCCGATCGCCGAGGGCACGATCGTCCTCGGTGAGGAGGACATCACCCACAAGTCCACCCTGCACCGTCGTGAAGCAGGGGTGGGGTTCATCCCCGAGGACCGTCACCGGCAGGGCCTGATCCTGGACGGCACACTGTGGGAGAACCGCATCCTCGGCCACCACACCCGGCCGCCGTCGGCCAAGGGTTTCTTCATCAACAAGTCCGGCGCGCGGGTCGACACCCAGCGCATCGTCGACGCCTACGACGTCCGCACCCCCGGGATCGAGGTGAAGATCGGCTCGCTGTCCGGTGGCAACCAGCAGAAGCTGATCGTCGGCCGGGAGATGAGCGGCGACCCCGTCCTGCTCATCGCCGCCCACCCGACCCGCGGTGTCGACGTCGGTGCCCAGGCCGCGATCTGGGACCACCTGCGCGAGGCCCGCTCGGCGGGTCTGGCCGTCCTGCTCATCTCCGCCGACCTCGAGGAACTCATCGGTATGTCAGACACCCTCTCGGTGATCCTGCGGGGCAAGCTCGTCGCCTCCTTCGATCCACGGACCGTGAGCCGCGAGGACCTCGGCGCGGCCATGACCGGTGCAGGCACCTCGGACGAGGTGGCCTGATGCGTAAGGCCAACACCCGGGCGATCCTGCTCGGTATCGCCGCCCCGCTCGGCGCCCTGGTGGTCGCCGCCGTCCTGACGGCCATCATCCTGCTGCTCAGCGGGTTCAACCCGCTCGACACCTTCCGTGCCTTCACCGATGCGGTGAAGGCACCGCGGACCCTGGTCAACACCGCCAACCTGATGGCCGGGTACTACCTCTCGGCCGTGGCGGTGGCCATCGGGTTCAAGATGAACCTGTTCAACATCGGTGTGGAGGGCCAGTACAAACTGGCCGCGATGCTGGCCGGTGCCTTCGCCGGGTCCTCCCTGGCCTCGAACCTGCCCGGTCCGCTGCGGATCGTGCTGACCATTCTGGTCGCCGCCCTCGTCGGTGCGATCTGGTCCGGGATCGCCGGCCTGCTCAAGGTGACACGTGGTGTCAGCGAGGTCATCTCGACCATCATGTTGAACGCGATCGCGTTGTCGATCATCGCCTACCTGATCCTGCCGTCGAACCTGGGTGTGGAGGTCGGTACCCAGCGGGTCCGACAGACCCGGCCGATCACCGAGGGCGGGTTCCTCGAGGGGTGGACGGTCGCCGGCTCCTCCTCGCCGCTCTACAGCACCCTCGTGCTGGCCCTGCTGGTCGGCGTCATCTACGCGATCCTGCTCAACCGCACGGTCTTCGGGTTCACCCTCAAGGCCACCGGGCTGAGCGAGACCGCCGCCGTCGCCAGCGGTGTCAACGTCAAGCGGATGACGATCACCACGATGCTGATGTCCGGCGCGATCGCCGGCATCGTGGGTATCCCACAGCTGCTCAACGGTTCCGACCATGCGTTCTCGGCCCAGAACTTCCCGGGGGCCATCGGTTTCACCGGTATCGCCATCGCGCTGCTGGGACGCAACCATCCGATCGGCATCGCCCTGGCCGCGGCCCTGTGGTCGATCCTGGACGCCTCGTCCAACCAGATCCAGGCGATAGCCAAGGTTCCGCTGGAGATCGTCCAGATCGTCCAGGGGATCATGGTCTTCAGCGTGGTCATCGCCTACGAACTCGTCCGCCGCTACCGACTCGTCGCCGAACAGCGAGCAGTCGGAAGTGCCCTCGGCAACCTGAAGGCGCCGACCACCCCCGCGAAGGCACAGTCATGACAACGGCAACCCAGTTCCTGCCGCCCGCACCGACCGCCAAGTCCACCTTCAAGCTGAGCCGCTGGATGTGGGTGGCCCTCGTCCTCGGTGCCTGTGTGCTGATCTCCACCATCCGGGTGATCACCGGGGCGACAACCCTGACCTCCCAGGGACTCACCGAGGAGGCGCTCAAGGCGGCCGTCCCGATCGCCCTGGCCGGTCTGGCCGGTCTGTGGTCCGAACGTGCCGGGGTGGTCAACATCGGCCTCGAGGGCATGATGGTCTTCGGCACCTTCGGTGCAGGCTGGGCCGGCCACTCCTACGGTCCGTGGGCCGCGGTGGCCTTCGGGGTGATCCTCGGTGTCGTCGGCGGTCTGCTGCACGCCTTGGCCACCATCACCTTCGGTGTCGACCACATCATCTCCGGTGTGGCGATCAACATCATCGCCCCGGCCCTGACGGTGTTCCTGGCCAAGATCGTCTTCGCCACCGCCAGCGGTGGTGTCCAGCGAACATCCGGGCAGATCGCGGATCTGCCCAGGATCACTGTTCCGGGCCTGTCCAACCTGTTGGGCACCCTCGAGGAGAAACACTGGTTCCTGATCTCCGACGTGGCCGGCATCCTGCGCGGGCTGACCACCGACGTGCCGATCCTGACGGTGCTGACGGTGTTCCTGTTCATCGGGTCCTTCTACATCCTCTGGCGCACCCGGTTCGGCCTGCGGCTGCGGTCCACCGGTGAGGCCCCGTACGCCTCGGAGTCCCTGGGCGTCAACGTGAACCGTTACAAGTACGCGGCGGTCATGGTTTCCGGCGGTCTGGCCGGTCTGGCCGGTGCCTTCCTCGTCATCCGCGGGCAGTTCCAGTCCGGGCAGACCCAGGGGCGCGGCTTCATCGGCCTGGCCTCGTTGATCTTCGGCAACTACCGCCCCGGCGGAGTGGCCATGGGTGCCGGTCTGTTCGGCTTCACCAGCGGCGCGACCAACTACGACCCGGCCGGGGACGGTCTGGCCCTGCACGCCCTGCTGCTGATCATCGTGCTGGCGCTGGTGTTCCTCGGCTTCTGGCAGTACCGCCGCGGGGAGAAGGTGGTCGCGGGCGTCATCGCCGTGATCGCGGTGCTCGCAGCGGTCTGGTACTTCACCACCGATCGGGTCCCGGCCGAGCTGGCCAACGCCACACCGTATGTCGTCACCCTGATGGTGATGGGTCTTGCGTCCCAACGACTCCGGGTACCCAAGGCGGATGGTCTCGTCTACCGGAAGGGCGGCCACTGATGGCGGCGACCGAGGCCGACTTCGACTGGCCGGCCCTGCGGGAGCTGGCGGTCGAGGTGGCGAAGTCGGCCTACTGTCCGTACTCCCGGCTGCAGGTCGGGGTGGCGGCCGTGGTCGACGACGGCCGGGTGATCACCGGTTGCAACGTCGAGAACGCTTCCTACGGTTTGGGTCTGTGCGCCGAGTGTGCGCTGGTCGGACAGCTGATGCTGACCGGCGGCGGCCGGCTGGTGGCCCTGGCCTGCCGGTCGGGGGAGGGCGAACTGCTGATGCCGTGCGGCCGGTGCCGTCAGGTCATCTACGAACACGGTGGCCCCGAGCTGCTGGTGGACACCCCGGTCGGCGTCAAACCGATGACCTGGGTGCTGCCGGAGGCCTTCGGCCCGGAGTTCCTGCCCAGCTGAGAGCCGATCCGTCCTTGCCGCGCTCCTTGCCGACAATCGCGCTTGATGCATGCAGCGCGATTGTCGGAACGGAGCGCGGTTGGCGTCAGCTGGGCGGGCGGAAGGCCGCGAACGGGTCGGTGACGGTGAGATCGGCCGTGGTGAACCGGTACAGGGCGGCCGGTCGCCCGCCGGAGGCTCCGGGGGGAGCGGTCCTCCCGACGGTCTCGATCATGCCCCGCCGCCCCAGCACCCGCTGCAGGTTGCTCGGGTCGATGTCGTGCCCCAGGACCGCCCGGTAGATACCGGCCAGCTCCGCGAGGGTGAACTCCGCCGGCGCCAGGCCGAACGCCAGGTTGGTGTAGCTCACCTTGGCCCGCAGCCGGTCGTGGGCCCGGTCGATGATCCGCCCGTGGTCCAGGGCGATGGGGGAGAGCCGGTCGACGGTCTCCCAGTCCGTGTCCTCCGGCAGGCTCGGTGTCACCCCTGACGGCACCAGGCCGAGGAACCCGGTCGCGATCACCCTGGCGGGCCGACCGGGCCCGGCCGGCACCCGGTCCGGCGCGGAGAAGACCCCGAGTTGTTCCAGGTGTGAGACCCCTGCCAGGTCGACCTTCTCGGCCAGCTGACGGGACATCGAGTCGTCGACGGTCTCGTCCAGGCGGACGGCCCCGCCCGGGAGTGCCCACCGGCCGGCGTCCGGCCACTGCGCCCGCTGCCAGAGCAGCACCTTCAACGAGGCGAATCCGTGCAGATCGCGTCCGATGGTGAAGACGGCGGCCAGTACCTCGTGCTGGAAGGTCGTGGCCCCCTGTTCGGTCATGGTTCACGACAGTACGCACTCGCCGGGAACTCCGGGTGCTAGCCTGGGAGTAGTTATCGACCTGTAGTCGAAAACTACCGGGATGCGATCCGGGCCGCCGCCGACTTCATCGCCTCCGGTACCTGGCGCGTAGAAGCGAGGCATCATGACCACGACGATCACCCCCACCGACATCGCTCGTACCGAGGACGCCGGGCTGTCCCCCGACTGGGCCGAGCAGGTCCGCAGCCTCGCCGAGCAGATGGACGCCGTCATCCTGGCGCACAACTACCAGCAGCCGGAGATCCAGGACGTCGCCCATCACGTCGGGGACTCGCTCGCGCTGTCCCGGATCGCCGCCGCCTCGCCGGAGCAGACCATCGTCTTCTGCGGTGTGCACTTCATGGCCGAGACCGCCAAGATCCTCGCCCCGCACAAGACGGTGCTGATCCCCGATGCCGCAGCCGGCTGCTCCCTGGCCGATTCGCTCACCGTCGAACAGCTCCGTGGCTGGAAGGCCGAGAACCCGGGCGCGGTGGTCGTCTCCTACGTCAACACCACCGCTGCGGTGAAGGCCGAGACCGACATCTGCTGCACCTCCTCGAACGCCGTGGACGTTGTCGCCTCCATCCCGGCCGACACCCCCGTGCTGTTCGGGCCGGACCAGTTCCTCGGCGCCCATGTCCGGCGGGTCCTGGGCCGGGACAACATCAAGGTCTGGGGCGGGGAGTGCCACGTGCACGCCGGGATCAACGGACGTGACCTGGCGGCCAAGGCGGCCGGTTCCCCCGAGGCGGACCTGTACATCCACCCCGAGTGCGGCTGCGCCACCAGTGCGATCTACCTGGCAGGCACCGGTGTCGTCGAGGCCTCCCGGGTACAGATCCTGTCCACCGGCGAGATGGTCGACCACGCCCGCCGCAGCAAGGCCAAGCAGGTCCTCGTCGCCACCGAGATCGGGATGATCCACCAGCTTCGCAAGGCCGCGCCGGGGATCGACTTCCAGGCCGTCAACGAGCGGGCCTCCTGCAAGTACATGAAGATGATCACCCCGGCCAAGCTGCTGCGGTCCCTGCAGGAGAAGCGGGACGAGGTCTTCGTGGACGTCGAGACCGCCGACCGCGCCCGCGGAGCCGTGGAGGCGATGATCTCGATCGGCGCACCGGGCAGCGGGGAATGACCACCTCCGGGGTGTCCTGGGAGGCCGCCGTCGACGTGGTGGTGGTCGGGACCGGCGTGGCCGGACTGACCTGCGCCCTCGACCTGGCCGCCGGTGGTTCCTCGGTCCTCGTCGTCACCAAGGGAGCGGTCGACGAGGGCAACACCGGGTGGGCCCAGGGTGGTGTCGCCGTGCCGATGTCGGCCACCGACCTGGAGGGGCACATCGCCGACACCCTCGTCGCCGGGGCCGGACTGTCCGACGAGGTCGCCACCCGGGAGATCCTGGCCGGGGGAGCGGCTGCCGTCCGTCGACTCATCGCCCGCGGGGCGACCTTCGACGCCGACACCCGCCAGGCGGCCGGGCCGGACCCGCTCGACGGTCTGTTGCGTACCCGCGAAGGCGGCCACCACGCCGACCGGATCATCCACGCCGGGGGTGACGCCACCGGTGCCGAGATCGAACGGGCCCTGGCGGGCCGGAGCGACCTTCCCGCCACCCTCACCGACCATCTCGCCCTGGACCTGCTCCTCGACGCCGAGGGCGCGGTCGCGGGCCTGCAGGTCCTCGACCCGGACGGCCGGATCGGGGTGCTCCGCAGCCCCGTCGTCGTCCTGGCGACCGGCGGTTCCAGCGAGGTCTACGCCTCCGGCACCAACCCGTCGGTGGCCACCGGGGACGGCATCGGCATCGCCCTGCGCGCCGGAGCGGCCGTGGCGGACGTGGAGTTCGTCCAGTTCCACCCGACGGCGCTGTGGTCGCCGCGAACGGCCGGTGCTGCCCGCGGACGCCGTCCGCTGGTGACCGAGGCCCTGCGCGGGGCCGGTGCGGTACTGGTCGACACCCAGGGCCGCCGGGTCATGGACGGGGTGCATCCGCTCGGTGATCTCGCCCCGCGGGACGTGGTCAGCCTGGCGATCACCCGCAGGCTCGCCGAGATCGGCGGACCGGCCCATGTCTACCTGGATGCCTCGGCGATCCCCGAGGCGCAGTTCTCCTCCCGTTTCCCGACGGTGCTGCGCTCCTGCCGTGACCAGGGCATCAACCCGCCGGTGGACGCGATCCCGGTGTCACCGGCCGCCCACTACCAGTGCGGGGGTGTGATCGCCGGGGTCGACGGACGGACCGCGGTGGACGGGCTGTACGCCATCGGCGAGGTGGCCAGGACGGGCCTGCACGGCGCCAACCGTCTCGCCTCCAACTCCCTCCTCGAAGGTCTGGTGACGGGGGAGCGCACTGCCGCCGCGGTGCTCCGCCGGGCCTGGCGTCCGCCGCGCCCCGCCGCGATCCCGGCCACCGGCTGGGTCGCCCCGACGGGCCGGGCCGACCTGCAGGACCTGATGTCGGCCCACGCCGGGATCGGCCGGACGGCCGAGGGCCTCACCGGTGTCCGGCAGGAGGTGGCAGCTGTGCTGAGCACTGCCGCGGTCGGGCCGCCGACGGTTGCCGCGGTCGAGGCGACCAACCTGGCCATGGTGTCCGCTGCGCTGCTGGCCGCGGCCCTCGCTCGCACCGAGAGCCGCGGCAGCCATGTGCGGCTGGACCACCCCGAGACCCAGATCCGCCCGTCCCGCCGGCGGATCCGTTGGGTCGACGGCGCCCCCGAGGTCGACGCCTCGGCGGCCACCCCCTCCATCCTGGTCAGGACGGCATGATGACGAACAGTCCCTATTTCCCGGTGGCGGCAGCCGTCGGCTGCACCCCCGAGGCCCTGGCCGCGATCGTGGATCTGGCCCTCGCCGAGGACCTCTCCGCAGGCCCCGACGTGACGACCCTGGCCACGGTGCCGGCCGAGCAGCGCGCGATCGCCTCGTTGACCCCGCGGCAGCCCGGTGTGCTGGCCGGCGGCGGTCTGGCCGTCGCCGTGTTCCAGGCGGTGGCCGAACGGTCCGAGGACGCCGAGGTCCGGGTGGTTCACGCAGCTGCTGACGGATCGCGCCTGGTGGCGGGGGATCCCGCGATCGTGCTGGAAGGTACGGTGCGGGCGCTGCTGACGGCGGAGCGCACCGCGTTGAACCTGCTCACCCACCTCTCCGGCATCGCCACGGCCACCGACGCCTGGGTGCAGGCCGTGGCCGGCACCGGCGCCCGGATCCGGGACAGCCGGAAGACCCTGCCCGGGCTGCGGGCGCTGCAGAAGTACGCGGTGCGCTGCGGTGGCGGGGTCAATCACCGGATGTCGCTCTCGGATGCGGCCCTGATCAAGGACAACCACGTGGCGGCCGCCGGGTCGGTGGCCGCGGCCATCCGGGCGGTCCGTGAGCTGCGGCCCGACATCGCCCTCGAGGTCGAGGTGGACACCCTCGACCAGCTGGACGAGGCGCTGGCCGCCGGAGCGGAACTGGTGCTGCTGGACAATTTCAGCACCGCCGACACCCTGGTCGCCGTGGAGCGGACGAGGTCCGGCCACCCGGGGGCCCGCTTGGAGGCCTCCGGCGGGTTGACGCTGGATCGCGCTGCCGAAGTGGCCGGAACCGGGGTGGACTACCTCGCGGTGGGTGGTCTGACCCACTCCGCGCCGGCCCTGGACCTGGGGCTGGACCTGAGCTGAGTCGTGCTCTGCCGTTTCTGGCCTCTGGTGCTCGAATATCGAGCACCGGATGCCACAAACGCAGGCGTTGCGGAATGTGCCAACAGGTCCTGCGCCATCTTGGCCATTGCCCTCCACGCGCGGGGGACCGGTCCCGGGTGACAATCGGGGGACGGGTGTGCACCATGCCCGGCGAACCCAGGGAGCACAGCAGCATGAGCGGAGCCCACACCGCGGTGGACGTCATCCGGACCAAGCGCGACAAGGGTCGGCTGACGGACGAGCAGATCGACTGGATCATCCGGTCCTACACGGACGGGGACGTGGCCGAGGAACAGATGTCCGCCCTCTTGATGGCGATCTTCCTCAACGGCATGGCTCCGACGGAGATCTCGCGGTGGACCGCGGCGATGATCAACTCCGGTATCCGGATGGACCTGTCGAAGGTCGGCCGGCCGACCGTCGACAAACACTCCACCGGTGGTGTGGGGGACAAGATCTCGCTGCCGTTGGCCCCGCTGGTCGCGGCCTGCGGTGCTGCGGTGCCGCAGCTGTCGGGCCGTGGACTGGGCCACACCGGTGGGACCCTGGACAAGATGGAGGCCATCGCCGGCTGGAACCCGATGCTCTCGCCGGAGGAGATGGCCGCCCAGCTGGCCGATCTCGGCGCGGTGATCTGCGCCGCCTCGGCCGATCTGGCCCCGGCCGACCGCAAGCTCTACGCCCTGCGGGACGTCACCTCGACGGTGGAATCCATCCCGATGATCTCCGCCTCGATCATGAGCAAGAAGATCGCCGAGGGCACCGACGCGCTGGTGCTCGACGTCAAGGTCGGATCCGGGGCGTTCATGAAGAGTCACGAGCAGGCTGCCGAGCTGGCCCGGACGATGGTCGGACTCGGTGCGGCCCATGGTGTCCGGACCTCGGCGTTGCTCACCGACATGTCGATCCCGCTGGGCCGCGCCGTCGGCAACGCGGTCGAGGTGGCCGAATCGGTCGAGGTGCTGGCCGGCGGTGGTCCGGCCGACGTGGTGGAGCTGACGATCGCCCTGGCCCGAGAAATGGTCTCCCTGGCCGGCCTGGACGTCGACCCGGCCGACGTGCTCGCCTCCGGCAAGGCGATGGACTCCTGGCGGGCCATGGTGGCGGCCCAGGGCGGCGATCCGGACGCCCCGCTGCCGGAGCCGAAGGAGAAGCTGCTGGTGCGGGCGGCGCAGTCCGGCGTCATCGCCGACATGGACGCACTGGCGGTCGGTGTCGCGGCCTGGCGGCTCGGTGCCGGTCGGGCGCGCAAGGAGGATCCGGTCCAGCCGGCGGCCGGTCTGCTCTGCCTGGCCAAACCGGGGGAGTCGATCGAGGCCGGTGCGCCGTTGTTCGAACTGCACACCGACACCCCCGAGCGGTTCGCCGATGCCCAGCAGTTGCTCGACGGCAGCGTGACCTATGCCCCGGCCGGCAACGCGGTCGAGCGGACGGGCATCGTGCTGGAGACCATCAGGTCCGTCTGACGGGTCCGGTCCGGCCCGGTCACCCGCTGCTTCGCAACTCGCCAAGACCGGGCCGGACATGGTGGCAGATTGTCTCCTGCCGCCGGTGCGGGGTCGTGCGGTAGCTTTTTCGGCTATGTCCGAAACTTTCGTTGAAACTCCCCCACGGGAGACCCTGACCGCCGAGGTCATCCGTCGTGCGCCGAAGGTGCTGCTGCACGACCACCTCGACGGTGGTCTGCGCCCGGCCACCGTCATCGACCTGGCCGCCCAGATCGGGTACGACGCCCTGCCCTCGACCGATGCCGATGAACTCGGCCGGTGGTTCGTGGCGGCGGCCGATTCCGGTTCCCTGGAAAGGTATCTGGAGACCTTCGCCCATACCGTGGCCGTGATGCAGACCCGGGAGAACCTGGCCAGGGTGGCCAGTGAATGCGCCCAGGACCTGGCCGCCGACGGAGTGGTGTACGCCGAGGTGCGGTTCGCCCCGGAACTGCATACGGCCGAAGGGCTTCCGCTCACCGAGGTGGTCGAGGCGGTGCTCGCCGGTTTCGCCGCCGGCGCGGAGATCGCTGCCGCGTCCGGGTATCGCATCGTCGTCCGGGCCCTGCTGACGGCAATGCGTCATGCGGCCAGATCCCGGGAGATCGCCGAACTGGCCGTGGCCTACCGGGATCTCGGGGTGGCCGGCTTCGACATCGCCGGTGCCGAAGCAGGTTTCCCTCCCAGCCGTCATCTCGACGCCTTCGAGTACCTGCGCCGGGAGAACTTCCATTTCACCATCCACGCCGGTGAGGCCTTCGGGTTGCCGTCGATCTGGGAGGCGCTGACCTGGTGCGGCGCCGAACGTCTGGGGCACGGGGTGCGGATCATCGACGACATCACCGTGGCCGAGGACGGCACCGTGGAACTCGGCCGGCTGGCGGCCTACGTGCGGGACCGGCGGATCCCGCTGGAGATGGCCCCGACCTCGAACGTGCAGACCGGTGCGGTGGCCTCGATCGCGGAGCACCCGATCGCGCTGCTGGCGAAACTGAAGTTCCGCGTCACCCTGAACACCGACAACCGGCTGATGTCGGGCTGTTCGATGTCCAGCGAGATGGCCGCCCTGGTGGAGCACCACGGGTACGGCCTGGAGGAATTGCGCTGGCTGACCCTGAACGGGATCAAATCCAGTTTCCTGCCCTTCGACCAGCGGCTGGAGCTGATCAACACGGTGATCAAGCCGGGGTACGAGGCCCTGGCCTGACCGACCGCAGGCACCTTTCCCGACGCGGGAGGAACAGCGTCGGGAAAGGTGCCGGCCGGACCTTAGTTCTTGTCCTCGTTCTGCGGGTCCCAGTCGAGGCTGCCGGTGAAGTTCTCGATCAGCACGTGCCAGGCGTCGACCTCGTCGTCGAACGGCGGCGACGGCGCGAGCCGCGAGGGATCGGGGTTCAAGGCGGTCTGGATCAGCCAGCCCAGGGGAGCCGCGCTGGACAGGGCCTCGGTGGTCTCGTCGTCGTCACGGGCGACGGCGGCGTCACCGAGCAGTTCGATGGCCAGGGCCAACCGACGCGGGTTGACCGTCTCCGGGCCCTCGATCAGTTCGGCGTCCAGACCGTCGAGCCGATAGGTGTTCTCCGGCCCGGCGACGATGTAGACCTCGCCGGCCTCGGCACCCTCGCGGATCTGGGTGAAGGCCTCCAGGCCGGTCAGCGAGTTGTTCGCCGTACCGTCGGCCAGGTAGGTCAGAAGATCCTTGGTGCGGCTGAACACCTGCGGGCGACCGCCGATGGACAGGAAGACGGGCTTGTCGCCCAGGTAGCAGCGCAGGGTGTACCCGGTGCGTCCGCCGACCGTGATCTCGACACAGTCGATTCCGATGTTGTCCCAGAACTGCAGCTCCTCGCCGCGCGGCTGGGTGTCCTCGTCGGACTCGGCGGGGCCGGCGAGAATGGCTGCGACAGCGGCGACCTCGGCCTCGGCGGTGGCCAGTGCGTCGGCATCGACCTCCGGGGTGATGACGATGGCCTCGATGGCGTCGAGGACCCCGCCCCAGTGCTCCACGACGGCCTTGCCGATACCGGTCCACAGCTTCTCGCCGGTGCGGCCGGCGAAGGCCGACTCACCGAGGGAGAGCAGGTCGAAACCCTCGGCGGCGCCGATGAACTCGGCGACGGGCTCGAGATCGCAGACGTCACCGAGGGAGCGGACGATCGCCACGGTGTCGGCGAGCTCGGCCAGGGTCCAGATGTCCGGCGGGCCGGCGACCAGCTCGGGGATCCCGACCAGGTCGAACCGGTGGTCGTCGGACGGGTTCAGCTCGTCGACGATCGCCTCGGGGATGTCCTCCCACTCGGGGTGGTCGATGAGGTCGTGCTCGTCGGAGGAGCGGACGAAGGCCGCGAGCTGAGCGGTGTCCGGGAAAACGTACAGATTGTCCCCGTGTCCCAGGAAGGCCTCCCAGTCCTCGCCGTCCTCACGCCAGCGCGGTGCCCACAGGGTCACCACGTTCCCGGAGGTCAGGCCAAGCTCGATGGGCACGATTTCGGCTGCCACGTCAAGATCCTCTCGCTGTTCACAGTGCCACCGGTTGCCCCGGGGACGCGTCGAAGTAGGCCGCGCCGGGCGCGACCGGTGGTGCTACCGGAAGCCTACTGGTGGGAGGGGGTCGGGCCGTGCACCTCCCCGGCCCAACCGTCCCTCGGTGGGATATGCGCAGGTGTGAACGTCAACATCTGCGCATATCCCACCGCGGGGTGAGCCCGGAGGGCCTATTTGAAGTGGTTGGTGCCGCCGGCGTCCATCGTCACCGACAGATCCGCCCCCAGCACGGGGCGCTGCTCGGAGCTCGGCGCGGAGTACAACTCCAACGCGTGGATCTCGATGCCGTCCACCCCGTTGACGATCAGACCCGG
The DNA here is from genome assembly GCA_003576535.1 of Nakamurella silvestris. Lineage (GTDB taxonomy): Bacteria > Actinomycetota > Actinomycetes > Mycobacteriales > Nakamurellaceae > Nakamurella > Nakamurella silvestris. The sequence goes on from QXCQ01000081.1 coordinate 100,582, forward strand.
TACACAGGTGTACACGGCCTCGTCGTCACTGGCGTTGCTGCCCTCGATCTGCACCCGGCTGCCCTGACCGTTGTCGATGGCCATGCTCACCCGGTACTGGCGGAAGCTGCCCGCACCGTTGGACTGCGCCGAGTAGACGACCGGCAGGACGGCCAGGATCGACGGGTTGAGGGTGATCTCGATGGTCTCGGTCGCCTCGGACCCCTGGGAGCGGCCGATGTCCCCGGTGTGCCGGACGGCCCCGTCGGCGGTGGCCGAGCGGAACGTCGTGTCCTCCTCGGTGCCGAACTGGGACACCGTCTCGGTGTGGCCGTCGGTGTACCGGACGATCGCGAAGACGTCGTAGTCGGTGCTGGGCGGCCAGCTGCAGGAGGCGACGACGGTCGCGCTCTTGGTGATGGAGACCCGTTGACCCTTGGTCAACGAGATGGACCCGGTGCGGGTGCCCTCGACGATCGGCGAGGGGGCGGCGCTGGTGGCCGGTTCGGGGACGAGTAACAACTCGGCGAGTGGTGTCGGCCCGTCCAAGAGCGTTTTCGGCTTCTTGCTGAAGAATCCCATGGGCTGTTCCACTCCTTCTGTCGTGCATCCTGCTCCGCCTTGCGGTGGGATATGCGCAGTTCAACAGCAGTTTTGCTGCGCATATCCCACCGCGAGGCGGTAGCCGGTGTCAGACCTGGACGGTCCGCACTGCTTCTTCCAGTATGTCCAGACCCTCCGACAACAATGCCTCGCCGATCACCAACGGCGGCAGGAGGCGGATCACATTGCCGTAGGTGCCGCAGGTCAGCACCACCACACCCTGGGCGTGGCAGGCCTTGGCCACCGCGGCCGCGGCGGCGGCGTCGGGCTCGAGGGAGCCGGCGACGGTGAACTCCATCGCGAGCATCCCGCCGCGCCCGCGGACGTCGCCGATCCGGCCGGTGCTCTCCGCCAGAGCGGTCAGCCGGGGCTTCGCCAGCGCCTCGATCCGCCGGGCGGCGGCGTTCAGGTCCAGGGTCTCCATGGTCTCGATCGCCGCCAGGGCGGCGGCGCAGGCGAGCGGATTGCCGCCGTAGGTTCCGCCGAGCCCGCTGCCGTGGACCGAGTCCATGATCTCCGCCCGGCCGGTGACGGCGGAGACGGGCAGGCCACCGGCGATGCCCTTGGCGGTGGTGACCAGGTCCGGCACCACACCCTCGTGGTCGGAGGCGAACCAGTCGCCGGTCCGGCAGAAACCGCTCTGCACCTCGTCGGCGACGAACACGATGCCGTTGGCCGTGCAGTACTCGGAGATCGCGGGCAGGAAGCCGTCCGCCGGGGCGATGAACCCGCCCTCACCCTGGATCGGCTCGATGATGACGGCGGCGATCTCGCTGCCGCCGATCTGCTTGTCCATCATCGAGATGGCGCGGGCGGCGGCCTCCTTGCCGGAGATGCCGTTGTCCCGGAACGGGTAGGACATCGGGACACGGTAGATCTCCCCGGGGAAGGGGCCGAAGCCCTTCTTGTAGGGCATGGCCTTGGCCGTCAGCGCCATGGTGAGGCTGGTGCGGCCGTGGTAGGCGTGGTCGAACACGACCACGGCCTGCCGTCGGGTGAAGGTGCGGGCGATCTTGACCGCGTTCTCCACGGCCTCGGAGCCGGAGTTGAACAGGGCCGAGCGCTTCTCGTGGGAGCCGGGGGTCAGCGCGTTGAGCTTCTCGGCGACGGCGACGTAGCTCTCGTAGGGGGTCACCATGAAACAGGTGTGGGTGAAGTTCGCGACCTGCTCGGACACCGCGGCCACCACCAGCGGGGCGGAGTTGCCGACGCTGGTGACGGCGATCCCGGAGGCGAGGTCGATGAGCGAGTTCCCGTCGATGTCGACGATGACACCGCCGCCGGCCTTGGCCGTGTAGACGGGCAGGGTCGAGGCGATCCCAGCGGAGACCGCCGCGGTCCGGCGGCCGTGCAGGGCGGTGGAGAGCGGGCCGGGGATGGCCGTGACGAGCCGTCGTTCCTGGGGCAGGTCGGTGATCTGTGAGGCAGCGGAGGTCATGGTGATCAGGCCTCGCCCAACGCGGTCATGACGTGCTTGATGCGGGTGTAGTCCTCAAGGCCGTACATCGAGAGGTCCTTTCCGTAACCCGAGTGGCCGAAACCGCCGTGCGGCATCTCGGCGACCAGGGGGATGTGGGTGTTGATCCAGACGCAGCCGAAGTTGAGCGCCTTGCTGACGCGCATCGCCCGGCCGTGGTCCTTCGTCCAGACACTGGACGCCAGACCGTATTTCGTGCCGTTGGCCCAGCGGATGGCCTCGGCCTCGTCGCTGAACCGCTGGACTGTGATGACGGGGCCGAAGATCTCGTTCTGCACCGCGTTGTCGTCCTGGTTCAGGTCCGAGATGACGGTGGGCGCGTAGAAGAACCCTTCGTCACCCACCCGGTTGCCGCCGGCGTCGAGACTGGCGTGGTCGGGCAGGGTCTCGACGAAGGAGCTGACGTGGGCGAGCTGGTTCGGGTTGTTGACCGGACCGTACAGGGCATCGGTGTTGCTCGGCGGGCCGGTGACGGTGTTCTTCGCCTGCTCGGCCAGGGCGGCCACGAAGTCCTGGTAGACCCCCGGGGCGGCCAGTACCCGGGTGGCGGCGGTGCAGTCCTGGCCCGCGTTGAAGTACCCGGCGACGGCAATGGCCTCGGCGGCGGCCTCGATGTCCGCGTCGTCGAACACCATGACCGGGGCCTTGCCACCGAGCTCCAGGTGAACCCGCTTGACGTCGGCGGCGGCCGCCTCGGCCACCTGCATCCCGGCCCGGATGGAGCCGGTGATGGCGACCAGGCCCGGCGTCGGGTGGCTGACCAGGGCGCGACCGGTGTCCCGGTCGCCGGTGACGACGTTGAGCACACCCGGCGGCAGGAACTCCGCCGCCAGCTCGGCCAGCAGCAGGGTGGAGGCCGGGGTGGTGTCGGAGGGTTTGAGCACGATGGTGTTGCCGGCGGCCAGGGCCGGGCCGATCTTCCAGATCGCCATCATCAGCGGGTAGTTCCACGGCGTCACCTGACCGACCACACCGATCGGTTCGCGGCGAACGAAAGACGTGTGGCCGGCCATGTATTCGCCGGCCGAGCGCCCCTCGAGGATCCGGGCGGCACCGGCGAAGAAACGCAGCTGGTCGACGGCCGGGGGAAGTTCCTCGGAGGCGGTCAGCTCGATCGGCTTGCCGGTGTTGCGGACCTCGGTGTCCACGAACTCGGCGGCCCGCTCCTCCAGCTTGTCGGCGATCTTGAGCAGGGCCCGCTGACGCTCGGCGGGGGTGGTGTTGCCCCAGCCCTCGAAGGCCGCGCCGGCGGCCCGGTAGGCGGCGTCGACGTCCTCCGCCCCGGACACCGGAGCGGTGGCGTAGACCGCGCCGGTCGACGGGTCGACCACGTCACTGGTGGCCCCGGACCTCGCGTCGGCCCACTCGCCGTTGATGAAGTTGCGCAGGCCTTGTTTCTCGGTCATGGAGATGCCCTCTCGGTACTCGTGCTGCCGTGGGTGTGCGGGGATACTTTCTGCGACAAGCGGTTCAGCCGGCGAAGACGACGAAACGCAGTTCGGTCAGTTCGTCGATGGCGTAGGCCGGCCCTTCCCTGGTGTTCCCGGAGTCCCGCAACCCGCCGTAGGGCGCGTTGTCGAACCGGACGGTGGGAACGTCGTTGATCAATACCCCACCGTAGGACAGTCGGTGGGCGGCAGCCAGGGCTGTATCCATCCTGCTGGTGAAGATGCCCGCGTGCAGGCCGAAATCGGAGTCGTTGGCCAGGTCGATGGCCTCGTCGAGGGTGTCGTAGGCGCTGAGGGTGACGACGGGTCCGAAGATCTCGCCGCGGTAGACCGGCAGGGTGCGGTCCGGTTCGACGACCAGAGCGGGGTGCACCACCGGCCCGTCGACGCGACCGCCGATCACCTCGGCCCCGGCTTCGGCGGCCTCGGCCAGCCATCCGGTGATCCGAAGCCGCTCACGTTCGGAGATGACGGGACCGACCACGGTGGCCGGATCGGCGGGGTCGCCGACGGGCAGGGCCCCGATCGCCTCGACCAGCAGGCGACGAACCTCCTCGGCGACGGACCGGTGCACCAGCACCCGCTGGGTGGAGATGCAGCTCTGGCCGGCGTAGGAGAAGCCGCCGGAGCGGACGGCGGCGACGGCCCGGCCCAGATCGGCGTCCGGTTCGATGATGACCGGAGCGTTGGAACCCAGTTCCAGCAGCACCTTCTTGCCGACGGCAGCCCGCTCGATCGCGTGACCGGCCGGTACCGAGCCGGTGAAGGAGACCACGGCGGGAACCGGGTGGGCCACCAGCGGGGCGCCCGCCTCGGCCCCGGTGCCGGTGACCACACTGATCCAGTGGGCGGGCAGTCCGGCCTCCACCAGCAGGTCCACCAGCTTCAGGGCCGAGACCGGTGTCTGGTCAGCGGGTTTGAGGACCACCGGGCAGCCGGCCGCGATGGCGGGGGCCAACTTGTGGGCGACCAGGTTGAGCGGGAAGTTGAACGGGGTGATGGCGGCGACCACACCACGCGGGAAGCGCAGGGTCACCCCGAGACGGGTACCGGCGGCACCGTCCGGAACGGGGAGGACCTGTCCGGTGGGTTGCCGCGCGGCGGCGGCGCCGAACCGGAGGACGTCGATGCACCGGCCCACCTCGCCGGTGGCGGCGGTGATCGGTTTCCCGGCCTCCCGGCGGATCACGTCGGCGAACTCGGCGATGCGGGCTTCGAGCAGGGCGGCGGCGCGGTCCAGGATCGCGGCCCGGTCGGCCAGGGGCAGGCCGGGGCCGACCAGTGCCGCGGCGGCGGCGCGACAGGCCCGGTCGACCTCCTCGGCCCCGAGCTGAGGCACCTGGGCCACGATCTCTCCGGTGTACGGGTCGGCGATCGTCATCCAACGGTCGCCCTGGACAGGGGAGCCGTTGATCCGGGCCGGGATGCGAAGCACTGTTTCTCCAAGCGTGGTTCGGGCGTAGGACGGGGATCCTTCACGGTAGGAGCCGGTACGAGCGTGACGCCATAGGCGGCTGCACAGAATCGGCCGCGATCGACCGTGCAGAGGACCAAGGAAGAGCACCTAGACTCAACGGGTGCTGACCGTTCACGACGTCCTCCGGAACCCGGACCTGAACCTGACCCTGACCTCCGGATCGGCCGAGGCCCTGTCGGCGGAGGTCACGTGGGCGGCGACCACCGAACTCGACGATCCGGGCCGGTTCCTCGCCGGTGGTGAACTGGTGCTGACGACCGGGCTGCGGCAGGTGGGCCGGGCGACCCAGGTCCGCTTCGTGCACAGTGTCGCCGATGCGGGGGCGGCGGCCCTGGGGTTCGGCACCGGGCTGACCCACCAGCGGATCCCCGAGGGGACCCGCCAGGCGGCCCTCGAGCGTGGACTGGCCCTGTTCGAGGTGCCGTACGTCATCCCGTTCCTGGCCATCGACCGGTTCGTCGCCGATCGGGTCCTCGCCGACCACTACGACCGGCCACGCCGGCTGCTCCAGGCCTACGACCAGCTGACGTCGGCGGTCCTGGCCCAGGCCCTCGACGGACTGGTGCACACCCTGCACGGGATCGTCCGAGCTCCCGTCGCCGTGTTGGACGAGCGCGGTGAGGTCCTGGTCGGCGTGCCCGCCGGTGGGGTCTGGTCCCCGGCCGAACCCGGCCCCCAGGAGCACATCCTTCGGGTCGAGTCCGAGGGTGAGCTGGTCGCCCACCTCTGCGCGCGGGCCCCGGCGGAGCTGGCCGATGTGCTGCCGTACACCGTGGGTCTGGTGGGGCTGGAGCTGTCCCGTCGCCGGGCCGTGCTCGAAGGGCAGCGGTTGCTGTTGGCCGATGTGCTCGCCGACATCTTCGGCGGCAGCGTCACCGACGCGGATGCCGTCCGGCGGTTGCGCCGGTTCGACATCGACCTCGACGCCGGCAACACCGTGCTGCTCGGCACGGTCGACGGCGCCGATCAGGGGCGACTCCGACGGTCGGCGGCCGGTCCCGTCGACCATCCAGGAGCGGTGACGGCCTGGCTCGATTCAACCCTCGTGGTGATCCTGCGCGGCAGTGTGGAGCCCGCTGCGGCGGCGGATCGGCTGGCCGGACACCTGGCGGCCGCAGGTGGGCGGGTCCGGGTGGGGATCGGTGGCAACCACGCCGGTCTGGCCGGACTGCGCTGGAGTTACCACGAGGCCCGTCAAGCGCTGGGTGGGGGGCCGGGGATCAACACCGCAACAGGTCTGAGCATGGCCGGGTTGCTGCAGGCGAGCGAGGACGTCCCGTTGGCGGCGCTGGCCGCGGAGATGCTCCGACCGTTGATCGAATTCGACGCCGCGCACGGCACGGAGCTGGTCGACACCCTGCGGGCCTATCTCGACCTGGACGGCTCCGTCGGCCGGGTCGCGGAGGCGAAGGTGCTGCACCGCAACACGGTTCGCTACCGCCTGGACCAGATCACGCGGGTGACCGGGCGTGGGGTGGACGCCACGGCGGATCGCCTGCAGTGGTATCTCGCGCTGTTGGCCACCGGGCCGGGGCCGTCCTGATCGGGTAATCGGTCGCCGGAGCCTGAAGATACGGGCAAGATGGGGGAAGCAGTCGCTGTACCCAGACCTTCTGCAGCACTCGGGCAGAAGCACGACAGAATCTCCGAAAGGGCCGCCATGTCAGACAAGATCGAGCCGAGCACCAGCGAGGCGGAAACTGCGGGCACGCCGGCGGAACCCGCTGTCTCCCAGGACACCAAAACCGCCTTCGCCGCCGCCCTGGCCAAGAAGAACGCCGCCAACAAGGCGCGCTCGGAGCACCTCGACGGCGAGAACCATGTTCACGGAACGTCCGCTCCCGGAGTCACCAAGCGTCAGTTCCGCCGCAAGTCGGGCTGAGCCCGGGCTCTTCTTCGTTGTTCCCGCGCACCGTTCCGGGATCGGCGCATCCTGCAGGGTGCGCGAACCCCGGAACGGTGCGCGGGAACAGCAAAGGCATTAATCCGCATTCCGGCAGAACTCAATTGTTTCCTGGGCTGTCGCCGGGATTTCGCCGAATGTCTATTCACCTCGATTGTCGACTGATAGTTTTCGGGCAAACGAACAAATCTGCGTGTTGACTTCACCGTGCTCTTCTCCGGCCCGCCGGCCAGGTGTAGAGCCGGCGTTTCGCGCTGCCCGCCGACGGGTGTTCGTCCGACTTCTCGAGGAGCATCCGTGTTGGTGGAACCCGATCGACATCGTCCGAGTTCAGGAGCAGTTCGCCGCTTGACCACCTGGGTGGCGGCCTTGGCGACCAGCGTTTCGGTGGTGGCGGGTCTGCCCGCGGCCGCCCACGCCGCTCCCGTGCCTGCCGCGCAGGCTGTTGAGATCAGCCAGGTGGCAGCATCTGTCGGCCAGGACACCCTCGCCGCGCGGGCCACCTACTTCCAAGGCCAGGGGATGACAGCGGACCTGCAGAAGATCCTGCGGGCGATGGAGGCGCAGTCCCCGGCGGATGGGGCGATCTGGCGGAAGGTGATCACCTTCTGGGACGAGGCGAACACCTCCTTGAAGATCAACGCGGTGGTCCCGGCCGGTCTGCCGACCTCAGGTCATGTGTTCGCCCTGCTGGGTTTCGCCCTGGCGGCGGACGGCAGCATGCAGCCGGAGCTGGTGTCGCGGCTGCAGGTGGCCAAGGCCGCCCTCGACGCGTACCCGACGTCGCGGATCGTGGTCTCCGGAGGGGTGGCCAAGAACGGGTGGACCGAGGCCACCCGAATGCGGGACTGGTTGCTCAGCAACGGGATCGCCGCCTCGCGGATCATCCTGGAGAACGAGGCGACCAACACCCAGACGAACGCCTCGAAATCCCTGGAACTCATGTACGCCGCCGGTGACATCACCAGCTACACGGTGATCTCCAGTGCCTCCCACATCCGTCGGGCGACGGTCCTGTACCACGGGGCCTCGCTGAAGGTGCAGAAGGAGACGGGTTCGGCGACGTTCATCCGACCGTTGGCGAATGTCGCCTACCTGGACAACACCACCAGCGAGCAGCCCCCGAGCGCGTCCGAGAATTCCTTGATCACCTCCAATGTCGCCAGCCTGTTCGGGGTGTCGACCATCTTCAACGGCTACGCGACCACAGCGCCGCCGCAGCCCGGCCTGACGGTGACAGCCGCTCCGGCAGCGGCCGGTGGTCGGATGCAGGTCAGTGCGACCTTCACCAACGGTGATCTGTTCGACGCGGAGGGCACGGGGTTCACGTTGACCGCCCCGTCGGGCTACGAGGTACGGCCTGTGGCGCAGCCGGATCCGGTGGTGTCACCCGGGGCGACCGCGACGGCCCGCTGGGAGATCGTCGTCCCCGCTGATCGTCTGCCGATGTCGACGGTCGCGCTGAAGGCCACCACCACCTGGAGCGAACCGGGCAGCCCGGTCAGTGCGGTGACGGCTGCGGCCACGGGTCTGGTCACCGGTCCGATCGCCGCGCCCTATCTGACGGCCTCGACCACTCCGGTCCAGTTCGCCCAGCACGGCGATGTTTTCGCCATCGCGGGCGGAGGGCGTGACGCCTACGTCCGGTACGACGAGTACGGCACCATCTTCCGTCCCGACCTGTTGGCGGACGGCCAGGCGGTCTCGGCGCGGGTGTTGGAGCAGACCAACACCGGGCCGTACGCGCGGGCCGGGCTGGTGGTGCGCAACTCGATCGCCGACCGCACATCCACCGGATACGCCACCCTCGCCGTCACCCCGGGACGCGGCTGTGTGTTCGCCTGGGACTCCGACGGTGACGGCGCCCTGGACAAGGTGGTCGAGTCCGGTGGTTTCACCGCCCCCGTGCATACCCGGATCAGCCGGGCGGGAAGCGTTTTCACCGGCTCCTGCAGCAGCGACGGTGCGAACTGGGTGGATGTCGCCTCGGCCACGATCGGCAGTGCCGAGGGAGCTGTGGACGTCGGCCTGTACTACTCCGCCGTCAACGAGAGCAGTGGTCTGTCCGGTCTCGCCCGCTTCCAAGGCCTGACCGTTTCCGGATTCACCCGGCGCGTCGACAGCGCCGACACCGTCGTCAGCGTCGGCAAACCCGCCACCGCGCTGTCCTCGGAGTCCGGTCGGGACCCCGGATTCGCCGTTGACGGCGACCGCACCAACAACCGGTACTGGGCCTCGACCATGGTGTCCGGTCCGACGTGGCTGCAGGTCGACCTCGGCCGGGACCACACACTCTCCTCGATCAATGTCCGCAACTACGTCCAGAGCCCCCGGTCCTACCAGTACGGCCTGGCGGGCAGCCGGGACGGCAAGGTGTGGTTCCCCCTCGGCGGCAAGGGATGGGCGGCGGCGGCCACCGATGCCGGCGACACGTTCGCAGTGGCTGCGACCGCCCGCTACGTCCGGGTGACCGGTCTGGCGAACACCGCGAACACCTCCTTCCACCTGACCGAGGTCACGGTGCGCGGTGTCGTCTCACCGGAGGACACCACGCCTCCGGTGACCACGGCCTCGGCGACGGAGGGTGACCCGTCCGTGCTGACCCTGGCTGCCGTAGACGATGTCGGTGGCAGTGGGGTGGCCGTGATCGAGTACCGGATCGACTCCGGTGCGTTCTGGTCGACCTACACCTCGCCGGTCTCGATCCCGAGAACCTCAGCACCGCAGACAGTTCAGTACCGCGCCGTTGACGTGGTCGGGAATGTGGAGTCGGTCAAGGAGATCGTGGTCGGTCCTCGGGCGGCCGTCCCGACCACGGTGGTGATCGTGTCCGCCCCGACGCAGGTCTCGACGAAGGAGAAGGCGCGGTTCGAGGTCAGGGCCACTGCCGCAAAGGCGTTCTCGGGTACCTTCCAGCTCTTCGACGGTGCGACGATGGTCGCCGAGAGTCCGCTGTACGAGGCGTCCGGATCCTCCGGGGTCAACCCGCTCCACGAGGCCAGGCATGTCTTCACCAGGGACGGGTCCGGTATGCCCACCGGCAGGCGCATGTTCACGGCCAGGTTCCTTGCCCAGACCCCGGCGACGTCCTCGGTGTCGACGGCATCGCCGGTGGAGGTGTACTTCTACGACCTCCCGCCGAGTGCCACCTTCTACACCGAGGTTGCCTGGCTGACCGGATCGGGAATCTCCACCGGCATGTCGGACGGCTCCTTCGCACCGGGTGCTCCGGTGCAGCGTCAGGCGATGGCGGC
>QXCQ01000081.1:110925-115293 GCA_003576535.1 Nakamurella silvestris
CAATCCGGGCAACACCTTCCGGTTGGAGGAATCCGTCTCCCGTCAGGCGATGGCCGCGTTCCTCTACCGGTTGGAGCACCAGCCGGTCGGTTGATTCGCACCGGCAGACAGCAAACGGACGCGACCCGGTGCGGGTCGCGTCCGTTTGCTGCGGTTCTCGTCAGGTGAGGCTCAGAACTTGAAGTATCCGAGCTGCCGGTTGCGGTAGTCCCGGAAGTCGGTGACCTCCCAGACCCCGGTTTTGATCAGGTTCGTCGGCACGGCGACGGCGACCGTGAAGGTCGTCTCCTTGAAAGGAGCAAGTTTGCCGACGTCGAAGAGGTCATCCGGGGTGATCACGACGGCCGATTTGTAGGTCTTGCCGTTCTGGGTGACGAACTTGAAATCGAGGCTGTAGGCCGGGTCCAGCTTGGTGGAGGAGCGCTGTTGGACCTTGAAGCGCGTCAGCACGTACTTGTACCCCTTCGGGGCCGGTTCGTTGTACCGGTTCTCCGCCTTGATCCGGGCCCAGGCGTTGCTGCTGGAGCCGACCGTCGCCACCCGCCAGGTCGGGAACCAGACCGAGGTCTGCTGGGCGACCGGGTCGCTCGGGGTGGACAGCACCTGGAGGCCCACCGTCGCACTGGTGACCGATCCGGCCGAGTTGGAGATCTTGACCCGGTACTGGGTGGCGTTCTGCGAGGTCTTGGGCCGGGTCTCGTATTTGGTTCCGGTGCGGTTGCTCTTGACCCAGGTGGAGGTTCCCGGGGGGAGCACGTACCACTGGTACTTCAGGTTCGACCCCGAGGCCGCGACCGTGAAGCTGACAAGCTTGCCGGCGAGAACCGATTTCTTGACCGGTTGGGTGGTGATCTTCGGTGTGGTCACGGCGGCCGCGGTCACGGCGGGTGCGGTGGCGGCGGGTGCGGCGGCGGGTGCCGGGGCTGCTGCCGCCGGACCCGCCACCCCGATCGCCAGGGGAACGCTGAGCGTCAGGGCGGTCAACATCCGCCCCGGCCGCGTCGAGAGAATACGGTTCATCGCTGTGGTCGCCTTCGTCAGTCACTGCGGAACGAGTCCACCGGCCGGGACCCGATAAGCAGCACTTTCGCGCTGCCCGCGGTCATGGTCGGTTCACCTACTCGGACCAGGTCGTTTCCCATGGTGCCATGAAATGTGACAGATGTGGCCAATGTGACAGAAGTTGTGTGTCGCCACCTGCGGGAACCCCTCGGTAGGCGGGCTCAGATCACGACCACGCTGCGCAGGACCTCGCCGCGGTGCATCTTCTCGAAGGCGGTCTCGATGTCGTTGATGGTGATCTCCTCGGAGACGAACTTCTCCAACGGCAGCCGGCCCTGCAGGTACAGGTCCGTGAGCACGGGGAAGTCGCGGCTCGGCAGGCAGTCGCCGTACCAGGAGGACTTCAGCGAGCCACCGCGGCCGAAGAACTCCAGCAGCGGCATCTTCAACTCCATCGCCGGGGTCGGCACACCGACCAGGACCACGGTGCCGGCCAGATCACGCATGTAGAAGGCCTGCTCCCAGGTCTCCGGGCGGCCGACCGCATCGATGGCGACGTCCACACCGTGACCACCGGTGAGGGCGCGCACCTGCTCGACCACATCGCCTTCACCGGCCAGGATGGTGTGGGTGGCGCCGAACTCCTTCGCCCATTCGAGCTTGCGGGCGTCCCGGTCGATGGCGATGATCTGCTTGGCCCCGACGAGATGGGACCCGGCGATGGCCGCGTTGCCGACCCCGCCGCAGCCGATGACGGCGACCGAGTCGTTGCGGGTGACCCCGCCGGTGTTGATGGCCGCCCCGATGCCGGCCATCACGCCGCAACCGAGCAGGCCGGCGACGGTGGCCGGCGCGGCCGGATCAACCTTCGTGCACTGGCCGGCGTGGACGAGGGTCTTCTCGGCGAAGGCACCGATCCCGAGGGCGGGGGACAGTTCGGTGCCGTCCTCCAGGGTCATCTTCTGGGTGGCGTTGTGGGTGTTGAAGCAGTACTGGGGCTTGCCCTTCAGACACGAACGGCATTCACCGCAGACCGCCCGCCAGTTCAGGATGACGTAGTCGCCGGGGGCGAGGTCCGTCACGCCCTCTCCGACGGACTCCACGACGCCTGCGGCCTCGTGGCCCAGGAGGTAGGGGTAGGAGTCGCCGATGCCGCCGAGCTTGTAGTGCAGATCCGTGTGGCAGACCCCGCAGGCCTGGACCTTCACCAGGGCCTCGCCCGGTCCGGGATCGGGTACGTGGATGGTGACGACCTCGACCGGGGCGTCCTTGGCGCGGGAGATGACTGCCTTGACTGCGTGGACCACGGGGTGAACCTCCTGCTGCGATGCGGCACGCGACCGGGACGGTCGCACTGACCCTGTAGACCGTATCGGTCCCGTCACGGTTCCCGCGAGTGCCGCGGTGCGACCTGCCTTGTCGTTCCCGCGCACCGTGTTGCTCCTCGCGCACGTAACAACGTGCGCGAGGAACAACAACGTGCGCGGGAACAGTTCGTTGAAACCCGGGTGACATGACTGCCAACGGATGCTCCGGCGCACCACCGGTCGAGGAAGGACAGGCCACGCAGCTGCGTCGTGGCCTGTCAACAGCACCCCGGAATTGTCCGGGGTGCGATGCACATCCATGCCGATTTCTGTCAGCATTCCCATCACCGACTTCGAGTGCTTGTCTGACTCACAGCTCTTCAGCGCTCGAGGCATCCGTGGAGGTTTCTGTGTCTACGTACTTGCGCCGTTTCGTAGTGGCTTTCGCGCTGTGTGTTGCGATCTCTTCCGCGGGTGCTGCCGCGTCCTCCGCAGGTACTGCCGAGGGGGCACCGGTCATGTTGTCGGCCGCAGCCGCGCCTGTGAAGAGACCGGTGGTGTCGGGCTTGTCGCCGTCCACGGGGCCAACGGCCGGTGGGACGGTGGTGACGATTACGGGGCGGAATCTGGCGGGGGCGTCGCGGGTTCTGTTCGGTTCCACTCCGGGTACCGGTGTGAAGGTGCTGTCGGCGAACAAGATCTCGGTGAAGGCGCCGAAACATGCGGGGGGCAAGGTCAATGTTCGGGTGACGACCAAGGGTGGTACCAGTGTCGTGGTTGCCCGGGGCGCGTTCTCGTATGTCCTGTCCCCGGTGGTGTCGGGCTTGTCGCCGTCCACGGGGCCAACGGCGGGCGGAACCTTGGTAACGATCACAGGTGTCAATCTGTCCGGAGCTACACAGGTCCTGTTCGGCAGTAAGCCCGCCACCGAGCTCGTATCGGCTTCGGCGACCAGGATCCAGGTCCGCGCTCCTGGCAACACACTCGGTGTCACCGCCGTCCGCGTCGTCACGGCCGGCGGAACCAGTGTTCAGAACAGTGCTTCTTCCTTTGAATACACCGCTCCCTGGCGCAAGCGCTTCGACCTCGGTGTGGGCACCTCCACCAGCGTGAACTATGTTTCCTGTGCCAGCGCCTCTTTTTGCGCTGCGACGACGTGGGACGGGCGCGCGCTCTTCTTCAACGGATCCGCATGGAGCGCCCCCACAAAGATGGGCTCGGCGGCGGATGCGTTCGAAATATCCTGCCCAGCGGTGAATGCATGTTTCGCGATCGTGGACAACGGCACGAGAGTGGTTTTCTTCAATGGGACCACATGGACGACCTCCAGGCCGGCTGAGAGTTCCGACTGGTCCCTGGGAGACATCTCCTGCCCGTCGGTCACCTTCTGCATGGCAACGGGTGAGGACCTGTGGTCGGTGTTCAACGGGACGAGCTGGACAACCACACCGGCAGAGTTCCTTGTCTACAAGATCGACTGTGTCTCCAGTACGTTCTGTGCCGGTATCGACATGGGAGGCAAGGCCAGTATCTACGACGGGACGGGCTGGAAAGAGCCGATCAGCATCATGGGTTCCCATCAGGAATACCTTCAGGACGTGTCATGTGTGTCGGCCCGGTTCTGCATGGCAACCATGGGGGATTGGACCGGAGCATCCGTGATCTACAACGGCAGAACCTGGGAGGAGCCCGTCCGGGCAGACCCGTTGCACGCGGTGTCGTGCGCGAGCGTGAGCTTCTGTGCTGCCACTGTCACGTACCTGGGCTTCGACTTCACCTCGTATGGAATGGGCACCTACGACAGTTCAGGATGGACCACCCTGGTGCCACCTGGTCCGAAGGCCGACATGCGGGATGTCTCGTGCGTGAGTGCGACATTCTGCGTGGCGGTTGGCGGTTCGACTGCGCTGGTCGGGCCTTGATCTTCTCCTGATCGCGGCGCGCCCCTGGCACAGAGGATCAGCGAGGCGCGGGAGGAATGCGGGTGAACCACCCGCCGCCGTGCGACCTGCCTTGTCGTTCCCGCGCACCGTGTTGCTCCTCGCGCACGTAACTACGT
>QXCQ01000081.1:115432-118598 GCA_003576535.1 Nakamurella silvestris
ACAACACGGTGCGCGGGAACGGGGGGACACGATGGGGAGATCTCCCCATCGCCAAGGCGCGGGACAGTTTCTATTGTCAGTGATGTGGACCGGCGCTCGATTTCCGCTGGCACAGTCCTTTTCGTTCACAGGCTCGTTGGTTTAGGGGGCCAGTGATTCGACCATCGGCACACATATCGATATGTCAGCGCGGACCAGGTCCGCCACTCACGGAAAAGGTGTGGTCTATGTATTCGTTATTCCGTTCAACAGCGACCCGAGCGGTTGTGGTCGTGGGCTTGGGGGCGGCGCTCGCGTTCGGTTCGGCGGTTCAGGCCCAGGCAGCGGCACCTCCGGGGGCGGTCGACATCGCCGCGGCCCGGCCGGCGGTCCCGCATGGGACGGCCGTGGCAGCCGTCGCCCGGGTAAATGTCGCCTGGTCCTTCTCCAGTTCGCGCGTGTCGGCGGGCACACCGGTGCGGGTCAGCTGGAACGCCACCGGAACGCCTGGGGGAGCGAAGGTCTCGCTCGAGCGTAAGACGGGGTCAAGCTGGACCACCGAGGCCAGGTTGACCCGGGGATCGGGGGCGGTGACGGTATTGGCACCCAAGGCGGGTAAACACACCTACCGGGTGGCCGTGCGATCGTCGAGCGGGAGGACCTTGAAGACGGCCAACAAGGTGCTCACGGTTGTCGGCAAGGCTCCGGCCATCGGTGGCTTCACGATCGTCAAACCCCGCCTGGACGCAGGAAAAACCACCGAGGTCAGGTACAAGCTGGCGCGGGTGCCCTCGGGATCCACCATCACCCTGCAGCGCACGATGGGGACCGCGAAGAAATGGACCGACGTCACGAAGCTGTCCAATGTGGCCGCAGGCAGTGTCACGATCACCGCGCCGGCCAGAGGGTCCTACGGATATCGAATTCTGATCATCAAGAGTGGGGTCGCCGTCGCGACCTCCGTCACGGCCAAGCTGTACTCCTACAGCAATATCAGCTGGGCCGAGTTGACCGGAGACTCCACGCAGACCGTGAATGTCGACGGAACCCTGTTCAGGTATGTGGACTACACGCAGTGGGAGTGGCACTCATTCCTGAGACTTGATCGAACCAGCTGCCGCCGATTGGACCTGCAGGCCGTGGATGTCACGTCCAGCAGCTCTGCGCCGGTGGGCAACGTGTCGGTCACTCAGGAATCTGCCGACCCGGTCACGCTCACACTGCCCAAGAACCAGATCCGGTCGCTCTCGGTCGCGCTGAGTGGTGATGCGCTCGACATTTCGACGGGCGGTAGTTTCGACGGGTACATCTACGTCAACGGATCCTTCAACTGCTACACCGCTGACGGCACCCGCTGACGGCATCTCCTGACTCATGTTGACAGTCCGGGTTCGGTCGAGTGCGTGCACCTCGGCCGAACCCGGAGTTTGGGCAGTCCGGCAGATGGCTGACGGGTGCCGTCGTCCCCGCAGCCATCATCCCCGCATCGAGTGATGGTGCCACCGATGAGGCCGCACTTCGGCAGCGGTCGGGGGAATGTGGTCCAGGAATTCGCCTGAAGCGCTCGAAGGTATTCAATTCTGAATCCCTTGTGCGGAAACATGAACCGCCCTACCCAGGTACCCGGGTAAACCTGGGTTGTTCGGGACGTAAAGGCAATGTGAGCATTTTGAGTAATTCCCGACCGACGAAGAGGAGGGCCGACCGTATGCGTGCACCGACTGCTCGCTGCCTGCGTCCGGCCCTGGCCGCAGGAACGGGGGCCGATCAATGATCGGGGTCAGCTGGGGCACGGCCACCGACGTCGGACGAGTCCGTGCGGTCAACGAGGATGCCTTGCTGGCACAGCCGCCGGTCTTCCTGGTGGCTGACGGAATGGGGGGCCACGCCGCTGGCGATGTTGCGAGTGCGATTGTCGTCGAGGAGTTCTCGACCGTCATGCCGGACCAGGTGGTCACCTCGGGCTGGATCCTGGAGCGTTTCGACCGCGCCGATCTGCGGATCCGGGAAGGCCAGGGTGGAGGTACCACGGTCGCCGGGGTCGCCTTGATCGAACAGGACGGGCGACCCTACTGGTTGATCTTCAACATCGGCGACTCCCGGGTCTATCACGGCCAAGGCGGACGAATCATTCAGAAGAGTGTGGACCACTCCGTGGTCCAGGAGCTGATCGAAAGCGGTGACATCACCAGTGAGGGGGCTCGTTTTCACCCGCAGCGGCATGTGATCACTCGGGCGGTCGGCCTTGCCGCCGGACCGGAGCCTGATTTCTGGTTGCTGCCGGCTGCTGCAGGTGACCGGTTGATGATGTGCTCCGACGGGCTCACCAGCGAGATCGATGATGTCGAAATAGCCAGGCTCGCGGGAGGCGAGGCGGAGCCCTGCACGATCGCACAGAATCTGGTTGATGCCGCTGTCGACGCCGGTGGGCGGGACAACGTCACCGTGGTGGTCGTGGACCTCGGGGACACGGCGTCGGTCTCGGGCCGTCATCACGCCGCAGACCCCGGCAGCGTGGACGCCGATGAACGCACCCAGCCCCGGCGCCCTGCCCCGGAAGCGGTGATCGGATCGTGACGAGTGGAGCCGGACAACCGGCCGTCCTGTACGCCACGGGCACCAGTTACCTGGCCGTCGGACCACAGACCTTGTGCCTGACCAGCTCCGCACACCTCGTGCGCCGGCTTTGGCCGCTGATCCGCTTCGGCCACTCCTTTGTCGAGTTGATCGATGCGATGCTCGCTGCCGGGGTCAGCCAGATTCCCGATGTGGTGGTCTTCGGTCAGCACGGAACCACCGGTCGGGTTCTCGTGCGTGGAGCACACAGGGTGACCGCCGAGGGGCGTGACGGCCAACGCGTCGAACTGGACGGCGGCTCCGTCACCACCTGGATCGAACACACCGTCGCCGAGGTCACCACAGTGACTGTTGGCACCGTGACCGAACAGTCGCTGCCGCTCCTGAGCGGAGTGGCACTGGCCGGAGGGGTGAGTTGGCATGGGGGCGATGTCGCGGATACGCGATCCCCTGTCGTGGCGGAAGCACCGGGGCCCGTGACGGCCGGGGTGGGGTTTGCGTCCTCCGGGCCGCGCGGGCCGGTGGTCGCGACCGGCCCGGTCGCCGGCAATCCGATACCCGCATCGTCTCCGCCTCCACCACCGCCTCCACCACCGCCTCCACCACCGCC
>QXCQ01000081.1:118640-183318 GCA_003576535.1 Nakamurella silvestris
GCCTCCGCCACGAGCAGTTGGACTTCGGGAGGACACCCGGCCTCCTGAGACCGAGAGCGCTGGATCGCCGGAACACCTCGGCGAGACCCGGTTGCCCGAAGGGGAGACCTTCGTCCCGGTCGACCTGTTCGAGATGACGATCGGGGAGGTTCGCACCCATTCGGCACAGGGTTCCCCGGGCCTCATCTCGGCGGTCCCGGGAGCCGGCGTGCCGAATCTTCAGCGCCGCGGACACGAGGCGGAGCAGAATCCGCCCTCGATCGCACCCGAGGCCGGCGACCATGACGGGCTGACCAGGATGGGTGCGGAGCTGGACGAGCTGATCCACGCGGCCCGGCGCCGACAGCCGGTGCCTGATCGCGAACCTGCCGCCCGCCTGGAACTGTCGACAGGTCAGTCCTTCTCGCTCGATCAGCCGGTCATCGTGGGAAGGCGGCCGGAGGCCCATCGATTCTCCGGCACCGAGGTTCCTCAGCTGGTGGAGGTTCCCAGTCCGGAACAGGACATCTCCCGATCGCATGTCGAGATCAAGCAGTCGACGGCAGGTGTCAGCGCCACCGATCTCAACTCGACCAACGGAAGTCTTGTCCGCACCGGGGACGGGATCACCCGGACCCTGGATCAGGGCCGCAGTCTCCTCATCGACATCGGGGACCGGATCGAGATCGGCGACGGAATCACCATCACGCTGGTGGGCCCCCGATGAGTCGTCCTCTCTCGCCGCCACCGGTTCTCGCCGGCTACTCGGTTGTCCGTCACCTCGGTGGTGGTGGTTTCGCGGACGTGTACCTGTACGAACAGGAGGCGCTCAAACGCCAGGTCGCGGTGAAGGTGCTGCGAGCCAACGCCTCCTCTGCCCAGGTGCGTGAGGAGTTCCGGGTCGAGGCCATGTTGATGGCGGCGCTGTCGGAACACCCGAACATCGTGACGGTCCACGACGCAGCCATTGCCGAGGACGGGCGTCCGTTCCTGGTGATGACCTACTACCCCGACACGCTTTCCACGCTCTACAAGGCGGGACCGATGGGAACCGCCGAGGTCCTGGCGATCGGGATCGAGTTGGCGGGGGCGGTCGAGACCATCCACCGGCAGAACATCCTGCACCGGGACATCAAACCTGCCAACATGTTGACCACCCAACGCGGACGACCCGCCCTCACCGATTTCGGCATCTCCGTCTCATCCCTCGACGGCACCGCCGAGGCCGAGTTCGCCATGTCGATACCCTGGTCGCCACCCGAGATCATCGCCCACGACGGAACCGCAGACCACCGGTCGGACATCTACTCCCTCACGGCCTCCATCTACACGCTGCTGGCCGGACGGTCCCCGTACGAGTCGAGATCCCTTTCCAACTCCGACATCGATCTGATCGACCGCATCCAGCGGGCGAAACTGCCGCCCCTGGGCCGGTCCGATGTTCCGGCCTCGCTCGAACGGGTGCTGGCCCGCGGATTGGCGCGGCAGCTGGACCAGCGATTCCCCAGCGCACTCGAGCTGGCACGAGCGTTGCAGCAGGTTCAGACGGAAATGGGCGGCAAGGTCACCGCCATCGATGTCCTGGACGAGGATCCCGTCGGTGCTCACACCGTTCTCGGAGACGACGGCGGACGGACGCGAATCCGACGTCTGGTCACCATCGAGGCACAGAGCCCTCACCCCGTCGGTCGAACCATCGCGCGCAGGCCGGGTGAGAATGCTGACGCGGTGGACGTCACCACCGCACGCGCCCCGGGTGCTGCGCCGGCGTACCTGCTCGCCGATCAGCTTCGCCCGGCGCATCCGGTGGACACCCAGGTCCGTCCCGGCGAGACCGTGCCTGATACCACTCCTCCGGTATCGCCTCGCCCCAAGTGGCCGCTCCTCGCCGGTGCCGGGGTGGCGGCTGCCCTCGCGGTGTCGGTCACTGTGATCATCCTGATGAACGGGGCTACGGCAACCGACCCGGTGGCGAGCACCTCGGAATCGAGTACCGCGGGCGGAGCTCCGGCCATCGATCTGGATGCCGTTCCACCTCCCGGCGAGCTCGCTGCCGAGCGGTCCGGTACCGATGTGCTGTTCCGCTGGTCGAATCCGAAACCTGAACCGCTCGACCGTTTCTACTGGCGGCGCACCGATCGCGGCGCTGCAGCCGACCGGCACCAGGCCGATGGCACCTCCGTCGCGCTGACGGGTGTCACCCAGGCGTGCATCGAGGTGGTGCTGGTGCGGGACGACGGGTCGATGTCCGAGCCGGCAAGCACGTGCAGCGACGCGGACCCAGGGGGATCGAAATGACGGTATCGGTGGAGTTCTGCGGGGAGTGGTACGTGCCGGACGACCGGTCCGGTCTGGACATCGGTCGCGGGGGCCATATCCAGATCGATGACAATCCCTATCTGCACCGCTACTTCCTCAAGCTCGTGCCGCTGTCGGGCCTGTGGTGGTTGAACAATGTCGGCTCCCAGCTGTCGGCCACGGTGTCCGAGGTCGGCGGGGCGTTCCAGGGCTGGCTCGCCCCGGGTGCCCGCCTCCCGATCGTCTTCGCCGAAACGGTGGTGATCTTCACCGCCGGACCCACCACCTACGAGTTGCGGGTGATCAATGACGATGCGGTTTTTCTGCCGGCCGAGACACCACGGTCCCCTGGGGGCGAGACGACCATCGGGCCGGTGGTGTTGACGGTGTCGCAGAAGCAGCTGATCGTTGCCCTGGCAGAGCCCCTGCTCCGCAGGGACGGGCGCAGCTCGAGCGCGATTCCCTCCTCGCGCGATGCGGCAGCCCGTTTGGGTTGGGAAATAACACGTTTCAATCGAAAACTCGACAACGTCTGCGACAAACTCGATCGTCGCGGGGTTCGTGGTCTTCGTGGAGGGCCCGGACAGCTGGCGGTCAACAGGCGAGCGCGGCTTGTGGAGCACGCGATCTCTTCGCGCCTGGTCACCGTTGCCGACCTGCCGTTGCTGGAGGTCAAGGACTGATGTTGGGCACGTCCGGTCCGGTACCGGGAACGAATCCGATTTCGACGGCCGCGGGCCGAGGGGGAGCTGGGCGATGAGAACGAACTGGTTGCGCCACAACACCACAAGATTCGGGGCGATGACGCTCTGTGCGGTGTTGGCGGCCTCCGTGGTCACCGTTCTGGCCACGCAGGTGGATGGTTACGCCACCACCCAGGTCGACCTCTCCGCACCGTTGGTCTGGGTGACGAGTGATTCCCAGCTCTCGGTCGGCCGGGTGAACAAGCAGATCAACGAACTCGACGCCGCCGTCCTGATCTCGGATTCGATCGACGTCCTGCAGGAGAAGGACACGGTCCTGGTCACTGATCGCAAGGAACGGGTGATCCGCCCCATCGACGTCAGCACGGCCGTCGCCGGATCGCGGATCGCCATGGCCGCGTCAGGTGATGCCGTACTGGGTGGCGACATCCTGGCTGTGAGTGATGCTGCGACGGGGGCCATCTGGGCCGGCGCGCCGTTGTCCCTTGCCGGCCTGGACCCGAGCCTGACCCCGCCGGCCGTGGTCACCGGGGCATCCGTGGCGATGACGGTGTCGCGGCTGGGTACCGTGTTCGCGGTGGTGCCGGGGGGATCCGACCTGTGGACCCTCCCGCTCGGGTCGGGCACAGCCCCCGCAGCTTCCGCCTCTCCCGCATCCTCCACCGCCGCATCCACCGCCACTGCACCGCCGTCCACCGCAGGTGCGGGCTCCGGTGGCTCCGATCCGAGCGCTGCTCCCGAACCGACAACCCTGCCCGGAGAACCACTCGGCACCGAAAAGGTCGGCGGGTTGTCCGCTCTGGACATCACCGCAGTGGGTGATGTGCCGGTGGTGTTGGACCGTGACTCCGGTCGGCTGCTCGTCGGGGGCCACGAGATCCCGGTCCCCGGGGGGCAGGGAGCCGTCCTGCAGCAACCCGGGCCTGCTGCCGATGACGTGCTGGTGGCGACCGGGACAGCTCTGCTCCGAGTACCCCTGTCCGGTGGCGATCCCGTGACCGTGACCGATGCGGTGTCCGGGGAGCCTGCGGCTCCGGTGTGGCTCAACGGCTGTGCCCACGCCGCCTGGGCCGGGACCGCGTCAACCTACGTCTTCGCCTGCGGCACGGACGCGGCGGTGTTGACTCCGATCGGCGGCTCCGTCGGCAGCAAGTCCTTGGTGTTCCGCGTCAACCGCGATGTGGTGGTGATCAACGATCGTGCCACCGGGCAGATCTGGTCGATCGATCCCGAGGGTCTGACCCTGATCGACAACTGGGAATCGGTGAAGGACCTGGAGCAGCCCGAGGAGGATTCCCAGGAGAACGGCGAGAACAGCTCGACCGAGGATCCGACCATCGAAGCCACCGAGTGCAAGGGCCGTGCGCCGGAGAAACCTGTGGCGGTGAAGGACGCCTTCGGTGCGAGGATGGGCCGTTCCACCCTGCTCGGGGTCCTGGACAACGACACACTCTCGGACTGCTCGACATCGGTGATCGCCTCCTTCGACGAGATCGATCCGAAAGTGGGCAGTCTCGCGGTGGTTGAAAACGGTCGGTCGTTGCAGCTGACGTTGGCCGATGGTGCTCCACCCGGGCCGGTGACCTTCGCATATACGGTCTCCGACGGTTTGTCGGAGCCCGTGTCGGCTCCGGTGACCGTGACACCCGTCGGTCGCGACGAGGAGTCGAAGACACCGAAGCTGCTGCGAAAGTCACTGGTGCAGGTCGAGGTCGGCGGGAGCGCGACCTACAACGTGCTCGACGACTGGATCTCCCCGACCGGGGACGACCTCTACCTTGCCAAGGCGACGCCCGCTCCGGGGTCGGCGGACGAGGTCACATTCCTCCCGAACGGTGCCGTCACCTTCAACGACAAGGGCAGCGCTGCCGTCAAGAAGGAGGTCAGCCTGACGGTGACCGATGCGTCCGGAAGTGCGATCTCCGGCAAGCTCGTGGTCGAGGTGCTGGCAGCCGGGACCGCCAAGGTGATGCCCAAACCGGTGTACTCCGAGGCATTGACGGGGGAGCCGGTGACCGTCCGGTTGACAGCCGCAGTGATCTCGCCCGGCGTTG
The DNA here is from genome assembly GCA_003576535.1 of Nakamurella silvestris. GTDB lineage: Bacteria > Actinomycetota > Actinomycetes > Mycobacteriales > Nakamurellaceae > Nakamurella > Nakamurella silvestris. The sequence goes on from QXCQ01000081.1 coordinate 123,676, forward strand.
ATCCGGTTCGGCTGACCAAGGTCGCGGCGACCAAACCCAACGGTGCGATCTCCCTGCAGACGGACACCTCCGCCGGTTCGGTGACGGTGACCTCCACCAAGGCGGGAACCTACTACTTCGCCTACTCGGTGTCGGCCGGAAAGGCCGACGCCATCGGCTATCTGCGGGTGGAGGTGACCGATAAGCCGGACAAACCTGCGCGTCCGGTCGCCGTTGCCGATGTGGTGTACCTACCGCAGGGTGGCATCGTCCGAATGGATCCGACAGCCAACGATCGCGACCCCAACGGTGGCGGGCTTGCCGTTCAACGGCTCGACCGGGCGGCGGCCACGGGTCTGACCGTCGCGTCGGTGGAGATGCACCTGCTGACGATCTCGGCCCGCGGAAGCCTGCCGAAGGGAACCGCCACCCTGCCCTACGTGGTTTCCAACGGTGTCGGCACCGCCACCGGACAGATCCGCGTCATCAGCGTTCCTGCCGTGAAGGCACCACCGCCGGCGGCCTCGCCGATCAGCGTACGGGTACGTGCCGGCGACGCGGTGACCATCCCGATCGTCGATCATGCCGCCGATCCGAACGGCGACCAACTCGTGATCACGGTCGATTCGACGAAACTTGCTCCAGACCAGGGGATTCTCTTCGCCACCGACACGGCCATCCGGTATCTGGCACCGGCGGTGCCGCCGGCGAAGGCCGTTCGGTTCTCCTACACGGTGGTCAATTCGACCCAGGGTAAAGCCGTGTCGACCGCGGAGGTGACGGTCGTGCCGGCCGATGCCCCGAACGAAGCACCGCGCACCCCGGTGACGACGGTTGCGCGGGCCTTCACCTCCTCCGCCGTCACGGTCGGCCTTCCCCTGGACGGTATCGATCCGAACGGGGACTGGGTGACCCTCGACGGGGTCGACCCGGCCGGCTTGAAGAAGGGGACAGTACTGTCCTTCGGAACCCGCACTGTCAACTACAAGTCCTACAGCACCGGTGGCGTCGACAGTTTCACCTACTCGGTCTCCGACCCGGCACCGTGGCACGAGTCGGTGAACGGGACGGCCAAGGTGGTGGTCATCGACCGACCGACCACGGTGGACCCGCCGGTGGCACCCGAGCTGGAGGTCACGACCCGACCAGGTCGAGCCATCGGGGTCGATGTCCTTTCCGGCGTCGAGGATTCCACCGGGGAGGTGGAATTCGTCGCCGATTCTGTTGTCGCTCCCGATGGGTGGGTGGCGTCGGTCAAGGACGGCCTCCTGATCATCGAACCGCCGGAGGTTCCCGCCGTCGGTGCGATCAAGTACCAGGTGGTCAACAGTCGAAAACTCACCGGCACCGGCGTGGTGACGGTGGAGGTGTCCGAGGACGCTGCGATCGCCCCACCGACCGCAACGGACTATGTCGTCACCCAGGCCGAATTCGATTCGGTGAGTTCCGTTGCAACCGTGGATGTGTCCTCGAAAATCAGCAATCCGGGAGGTCTGCCGCAGAATCTCGAGCTGGCCCTGGACGACAGGGCCGCAGGTGAGGCGACGTTGACCGATGCCAGGACGATCTCCGTCCCGGTGACCGATCTCCGCCAGGTGCTGGCATACCGGGTCAGCGATCCCACCGATCCGGACCACCAGGAAGCAACGGCGTTCGTGGTCGTTCCACCGGCCGCGGAGATCGCTCCGGCGACCGACCCGATCGCCGATCAGCCCCAGGACCGGCCCGACCCGGTGACCCCGGACACCTCGGTGCAGCCGGATCGGCCGAAGGCACCGGTGGCGATCGAGAAGAACACGGTCCTGGAGGTCAACGCAGGAGCAACGGTGACCCGGGACATCGGGGAGTTCGTCTCGTTGAACGAGGGCCTGGCACCGGTGATCGTCGACGGCATCGAGATGACCACCACCGCAGGAGCTGTCGGACGTGTGAATGCCACCAGCTTCCAGTACACGGCACCTGCGGACGGGACCGCCGAGGCAGCGATCAGCGTGTCGGTGACCTCCCAAGGGGGCACCGAGGCGGTTCCGGTGTCCATCCAGGTGGTCATCATCCAGGAGGATCCGCCTCCGGTGTCGTTGGTGGGAGCCACTCTCTCCGTGGAGGCCGGGAAGTCCGCGAGCATCGACCTGACCGGCCTGGTGAGCAGTGCCCTGCCGGATCCGGATTTCCGGTTCGAAGTGGGCCAGGCGGGTTCAGGTTTCACCAGTTCCCTCGGCCCGGACAACGTGCTGACCGTCGGTGCCGACCTGGCAATGACTGTCGGTGCCAGCGCCGGTGTCTCCATCTCGGTCACGGACGGGCCCGGCCGAGAGACGGCGACGGCCACCGTGACGGTGACGGTGGAGTCCTCCAGCGCCCCGCCGCTGCGCCTCAAGACCATTGTCGTCGGCGATGCTCGACCTGGTGAGGCCTCGACGGTCGACCTGCAGTCGGCCGTGACCTTCAACCCCTTCGCGAGCGCCCCGACAGTGGTCGAGGTCCTCGGTCCGGACGCCGGTACCGCGACGGTCAACTGGACCTCGGGGAACCTGGTGACGATCACGCCGAGCGCGGAGTTCAAGAAGGGCACATTCGCCGTGCCGTTCACCCTGGTGGACGAGACCGGTGCGGCCGGAAGGCAGGTCTCCGGCGTCATCAAGGTGACGGTCAAGAGCCGCCCGGACACTCCTGGGGCACCGAGTGTGGTCAAGGGGAGCGTGGCCAGCCACACCCTGGACCTGTCCTGGACCGAACCCGATGGCAACGGGTACCGCGTCGACGGCTACCGGGTGACCAGCGTGAGGGGTGGATTCACCCAGGACTGCAAGGGATCTCCCTGCACGATCACGGGGCTGGAGAACGGCGTCTCCTACTCGTTCACGGTGGCGGCACACAACCAGCTCGACTGGAGCGAGGAATCTGCGCCCTCGGCGGAGAAGACCCCCGACGAGGTGCCGAACACCCCTGCACCGCCGGTCCCGGGGTACATCCCTCAGAGCGTCGACTCCCTCACGGTGTCCTGGACGCCCCCCAAGGTCGACGGCTCGCCGATCGAGAAGTACCTAATCGAGGTTTCACCGTCCGACACCGCGGCCAAAACCGTGGACGCCGGTACCAGGAGTCTGACCTGGTCAGGGCTGACCCAGGGGGTCGAGTACCGGTTCCGGGTGACGGCGATCTCGAAGGCGGGATCGAGCACGCCCTCCGAATTCGGGAGCTCCGAGGTCCCGTCCAGGCGGCCCGATCCGCCGACCGTTAGTCCCTTGACCTTCGGGGAGAGTGCCTACACACAAAGATCGTTGACCGTTCAGTGGGCGAAACCCGCTGACAACGGTGGAAAGCCGATCACCGGCTATGCGGTCACCGTTCTGGCTGACGGTGCGGTTCTGTCTCAGACATCTGTGGGTCCGGCTGACACCTCCTCGACCTTCTCCGTAACGGATGGTGTCTCGTACACGGCGACGGTGGCGACTGTGAATGTCCGCGGGACCTCCGATCCGCAGAGCGACGGTGGTGGTGGCGTAGTCCCCTTCACAACGCCGGGGGCCGTCTCGCCGACGGTCACAACGACCGCACCGAACCGCGCCGTTATCACTTGGGCAGGAATTGCCGGAAGCGGCCGCAAGGTCTCCTACTATGTTGTTTCCGAAAACGGAGTTCCGGTCGACCAGGTCGCCAACAGTGGGGAAGGCCAGGCTCACAGCAAGGAACTGGTCGACCTCGGCAAAGGTGCACATACCTACGGAATTTCGGCTTGCTACGGCGAGGACGCGACCTTCAACCAGTGCGGTCCACCCGCAGAGGTGACGGCAAACGTCTTCGATCAGGTGGGGCGGCCGGACGTGGCCCATGTTGATACCAGTCAGGAAGCAGTGAGGTTCAACTGGAGTGTTCCCGGTGACAACGGGCGCGGGCCTATCACAGTGGAACGGAGCGTAGACGGTGGTGGCTGGGCCGACGACAACTCGGGAACCATAGTGATAGGCAATGGCTGCAACCAGGGACACTCCATCCGGGTGCGGGCCCGGGATGCCGCCGGGTTGTACGGAGAGGAAAACTCCGCTTCTGGTACCACCGGTGCCTGCCCACCCGTCGAATGGGTTATGACCGCTCCGGCTGGAGCAGCCAACGATTCATGCACCCAAGGCAATTTCGCTGCCTCGGCCTTCAATGACAAGGTCACCCCACATACCTGCTCGAATCCGTGGGTCAGGGGTGGATCAAGTGTGGTGGTCACGTGTTTCCTGAATCCAGGAAGCGGCTGGAAAGGGAATTGGTATCGGATCAGAGGAGCACCTGCAGACGGCTACTACGTCATCGCGTCCGGTGTATCCGGAAATATCGATGGAATGCCGCACTGCTGACCGATTTAGAACTTCAAGGAGAAAGACATGACAATGACACCCGAGCATGCCGCGTGGTTCGCGGACATGTTCTCCAAGCTCGTCGCGAACGTCGGGCAGGTCGTGCTGGGTAAACCGCGCACCATCGGTCTCGCCTTCACCTGCCTGTTGTCCGAGGGGCACATGTTGTTGGAGGACTACCCGGGGACCGGGAAGACCTCGCTGGCAAGGGCTTTGGCCGCCACGGTGCAGGGCACCACATCGAGGATCCAGTTCACCCCCGACCTGTTGCCCTCCGATGTCACCGGCGTGACCATCTACGACCAGGCCTCCAGCCACTTCGAGTTCCACCGAGGACCGATCTTCGCCTCGATCGTGCTGGCGGACGAGATCAACCGCGCTTCACCGAAAACCCAATCCTCCCTGCTGGAAGTGATGGAGGAGTCCAAGGTGACGGTCGACGGCACGACCTACGGTGTCGGGAACCCGTTCATGGTGATCGCCACCCAGAACCCGGTGGAGCAGGCCGGCACCTACAAGCTTCCCGAGGCCCAGTTGGACCGTTTCCTGATGAAAGCCTCGCTCGGCTACCCGGACCACGCCAGTACGGTGCAGATCCTCACCGGCTCCGGGACCCGTTCCCAGGCCAGGACGGTCGAGCCGATGATCACCACCCAGGCGGTGGTCGACATGGCCGAACTGGCGTCGACGGTCCATGTCGACCCGTCGGTGTTGGAGTACATCGCCCACATCGCCGAGGCGACCAGGACGGCCCCGGAAACGACGCTCGGGGTCTCGGTTCGTGGTTGCCTCGCCCTCGTCCGCGCTTCGAAGACCTGGGCTGCCGCCAACGGCAGGCATTTCGTCACCCCCGACGACGTGAAGTCCTTGGCCGAACCGGTCCTGGCACATCGGATCATGCTCGATCCGGAGGCCGAGTTCGCCGGTACCACCGTGATCTCTGTGCTGAGTGAGGTTCTCGGCGCGATCGCCCCGCCGCAGAGCCGCTGATCACGCGCATCCTTCACCGAACTCCCGCTGATCACCCGAGACCAGGGACAACACGACATGACAGCGTCACCCATTCCGTTGGACCTTCCGGAAGGACCGGTCCTGCCACCGACACCCGGGATCCACCAGCGGTGGGCCCGTCGCCTCGGCAGCGTCGAGGCCGAACTGAAGGCGCGCATGACGGCGCTGAGCCGCCGACTCGGCGCGGTGACCTCGCTGGGCTGGACGGCATTGGCGGGAGCGGTGATCACCTACACCGTCTCCCGCCGCGAAGGATGGCAGGAATTCACCGTCCTGGCCGTGGCGCTCGCCGCCGCCGTGCTCATGTCCCTGGTGTTCCTCATCGGGAAAGCCAGGTACGTGGTGGCGGTCGACCTGCGCACCCGACGTGTAACCGTGGGAGAGAGCGCCATCGGAGGATTGACCGTGCGCAACGGCTCCTCCCGGCGTCTGTTGCCGGTGCGGATGGAGTTCCCCGTCGGATCCGGGGTTGCCTCCTTCCCGGTGCCGAGCCTGCGTCGCGACGCCGTGCACGAGGAGGCTTTCCAGATCCCGACCCATCGCCGTGCCGTGATCACCCTGGGGCCTGCCAGATCGGTCCGTGGGGATGCCTTCGGACTGACCCGCCGGGTCGTGCGCTGGACCGACCCGGAGGTCCTCTACGTTCACCCCCGGACTGTTCCGCTCGCCGGCGCGGCGGCGGGTCTCATCAAGGATCTCGAGGGAGAGGCGACGAAAGACCTTTCGAACAGCGACATATCTTTTCACGCCTTGCGCGGGTACGTTCCCGGAGACGACCGTCGATACATCCACTGGAAGACCTCGGCCCGCACCGGGACCTTGATGGTGCGCCAGTTCGAGGAGACACGGCGCAGTCACCTGGCCCTCGCACTGGCTACCAACCCGGCCGACTACGCAGACCCGGACGAATTCGAGTTCGCGGTCGCTGCCTGCGCCTCCTTGGCTGTCCAGTCCGCCAGGGACGAGCGCAAGTTCTCGGTCGTGACCTCACGGCGTCCGCTGGTGACCCCCACCCCGGCCCGCCTGCTGGACCGCTTGTCCGAGGTCGAGATGTCCGACGGTGCAACACACTTGGTCCAGATCTGCCAGCACACGGCTGCCTCCGTGACAGACGCGTCCGTCGCGGTGATCCTGTGCGGGTCGACCCCGACCCCCGCGGACATCCGCCGGGCAGGAGCAGCATTCCCGGTAGGGATCCGGGTCATGGCGATCCGCGTGCTGACAAGTTCCGCGGTCACCATCCGCACGCTGGGGAATGTCACTGTGGTGACTGTCGGTGAGCTCGACGAGCTCGGCCGGGCACTTCGGTCGGTGCGAGCATGACCGCCGATGTGGCGGGTGGTCGCCGGTGGATGGTTGCTGCCGTCGACCTGGTGGTGCTCACCGGGTTGATCGCCGTGGCCGCATCGGCGGTGGCCCCGGTGTACGGGGACCTCCGTTGGCTGGCGGCTGCGGCCGGTGGTGCCGTGATCGGCGGAACCCTCGCCGGTGTGGTCGGTCTGCTCCGCTGGCACTGGTCGATCGGCCTGGTGGCGGTGACGTTCGGGTACTTCGTGTTCGGCGCCGCGCTGGCCACTCCTACTGCTGCCGCGAGTGGGCTGTTCCCCACCGTCGAATCAACGCACCGGCTTGCAGTGGGGGTGATCACGAGTTGGCGCCAACTGCTCACGGTGGCCACGCCGGTCGGCAGCTCAGGCACCCTGCTGCTGCCGATCTATCTGACGGCGCTGTTGGCAGGGTGTTTCGCTCTCTCGGTGACCATCCGGACCCGACGTCCGTTCTGGGCCGTTCTGGCACCGGTGATGATGATGGTCATCTCGGCGCTACTGGGCGACAGTGCCGGTAATGCCACGTTTCTCACGGGTGGACTCATCGCAGTGGTGTCGCTGGTCTGGGCCGCGTGGCGGGTCAGGCTCACCGCCGGCACAGAAGGGGGCGGGCTCGACCTGCGTCGTCCGCTGTCCGCTGTGCTGGTGCTCACGGCGGCGGGAGCGGGGGCGTACTTCGTCGCCCCGAGAGTGGCCCCGGACGTGCCACGGACGGCCTTGCGGAACGTGGTGGTGCCGCCGTTCGATCCGCGTGACTACCCGAGTCCGCTGGCCGCTTTCAGGAAATACGTCAAATCCGACGCCGCCCGCAGCGCGGAGATGCTGACCGTGACCGGTTTGCCGAAGGACGGTCGGATCAGACTCGCCGCCCTGGACGACTACGACGGTCAGGTCTTCAACGTGTCCACCTCGACCGGGAGCTTTGCCAGGGTAGGGGATCGTGTGGCCGACCCCACGGAAGGAGAGTCCGTGATCGTGACTGTGACACTGGTCGACTACCAGGGAATCTGGCTTCCGGAAGTCGGTCGGATGACAGGCATCGCCTTCGACGGGGAACGTGCCGGCGAACTGACCGACGCCCTCCGCTATTCCAGCGGGAGCGCCACCGGTGTGGTGACGACGGGCCTGAGACGGGGCGACAGTTACACCCTGCGCGCCACTGTCCCGCCGGAGCCGGTCAAGTCGGAGACAGCGGACCTGCAGGTCGGTGCTGTCCCGCTCCCGGCTCCGATCGGGGTGCCCGACAAGGTCAAGGCAGCGGCGTCGACCTACGTCGACGGTGTCGATTCCACCTTCGACCGGGTCGAGGCCCTGCGGACCAACCTCGTCGACAAGGGCCTTTTCAGCCACGGCGACACCAGCGCGAACGAGCAGAACTCACCTTCCGGTCACGGCGCCTACCGACTCAAGCGGCTCATGGATGACCGGAAGATGGTGGGGGACCAGGAGCAGTTCGCCGCTGCGATGACCCTGATGGCGAGGACTCTCGGGCTGCCGGCCCGGGTGGTCATGGGATTCCATGCCCCTGACACGTACTCAGGCAGCGGTGATCTGGTGGTCACCGGGGCGGACATGAGTGCCTGGGTGGAGGTCTATTTCCAGGATGCGGGCTGGGTGACCTTCGATCCGACACCCGAGGTCGAGGAGATCACCCAGAAGCCGGAGAGGCAGTCCACGTCGTCCCCACGACAGCAGGCTCTTGATCCGCCACCGCCGCCGCAGGCTCCGGAGCAGGCGAAGGCCTCGGACGTCGAAGACCAGGAGGCGAATCCGGAGGACGAGAAGGAAACCGATGACCCGAGCGAATCGGAAGGGGGTACTGCCGGATCCGTCAATTGGCTTGGAATCGGTGCGGCGGTGGGTATACCCCTGCTCCTGATCGGGGCACCCATCGCGGTGGTCCTGCTGCTCAAGCGTCGCCGCCGGAAGCACCGCCGTGAGGCTCCGACCACCGAAGAGCGTATTGCCGGTGGCTGGGCCGAACTCGTCGACTCGGCAAGGGATCTCGGGCACGTTGCCCCCCTCGTCGCTACCCGGACCGAGGTGGCGGCCGGGTTGGGCGCGACATTCGCCGATGAGGTGGGCCGCGGAACCGTGCTGCTCGCCCGTCAGGCCGACGCCAAGGTCTTCGGGCCCGAGGTGGTGGAGGAATCCGAGGTGGCCGAGTTCTGGGCGCTGGTCGACGGTCTCACCAGGGAGTTCGGCGCGGGTCGTTCGAGGTGGCGCCGAGTGCAGGCCCGGCTGTCGACCGCCTCCTTACGGCACCGGAGGCGTCGATGAGGCTGAAGATCTCCCTCAAACGCCCGGACGGGCAGGTCTCTCGGCTGGCAGTAACCGTGGACGGGACGGCCAATGTCGGTGATGTCGCGCACGCGCTCTACGCGGCAGATCCGCAACGCTCTGGTGCGATTGCGCCCGAAGGACTCTCGCTGGTGACGAGCGATTCGCTCAGCACTGCGGCCGCCGACGGCAGGCCGCTCAGCGCTTCTACCAATCTGCTGGAGGCGGGTGTCCGGTCCGGTGCGACCGTCAGTCTCATCCAGGAGGACAACCGGTTCTCGCGGCCCGGTGAGTCGCGCGGGGCGGTGGCCGCGAAGCTGACCGTGCTGCGCGGTCCGGACCTGGGTAAGGAGTTCGCACTGCCCTTCGGCACCACCTATCTGGGCCGAGGACAGGATGTCCAGGTTCGACTGACAGATCCGTTGGTGTCCAAACGGCACTGCCGGCTGACGGTGGGGGACCGGATCGAGGTGTTCGACGCGAACTCGGCCAACGGAACCCTGATCGGCGGGACCCCGGTGCAGCGTGCTGCACTCAATTCCGGGGACGAATTCGGTATCGGCGACTCTCTGGTCTCGGTCGTGCGACTTCAACGGGCCAACACCAGTGCTCCGAGCAGTCCCGTGGTCGAGTTCAACCGATCCCCTCGGGTGGTGCCCACGCTGGACCCGCCGGAGTTGGTGATCCCGGACCCGCCGAAGGAAGGGAACGCCCGGCGATTCCCGTTGGTGGCAATGGTTGCCCCGGTCGTCATGGGGTCGGCGATGTTCCTGGTCACCCGGTCGACCCTGTCCATCGTGTTCATGGCACTGAGCCCCGTGATCATGATGGGCACCTGGTTCGACGCCCGGGTCAACACCAGGCGTGAATTCGGCAAGGCCCTGGAGAAGTTTGTCGCGGGCCTCGGGATCTTCCGGGAATCGGCGGCATCGGCTCATCAGCGGGAACGGACGATCCGGCTCGCTCAGACACCATCGGTGACCGAGACGGTCGGTGCGGTCCATCGACTCGGACCGCTGCTGTGGACACATCGTCCGGAGCACCGCGCCTTCCTGACAGCGCGGCTGGGTATCGGCCGGTTGCCTTCCCGCACACCGGTCAAGGTCCCGGCGTCGAACGACTGCGAACCCGAGTACTGGGCCGAAGTCGAGCAGGTTGCCGCCGAGTTCTCCGAGATCGACGGGGTGCCGGTCGTTCTGGACCTCCGCCGGTCGGGGGTGGTGGGCATCGCCGGTGCCAATGCCGAGGCCGAGGCGGTCGCCAGAGGGATCGTGGTACAGCTGATCGGTCTGCATTCACCCGCCGAGCTGGTGGTCACCGCACTCACGTCGCCACGTTCCCGGTCGGGGTGGGAGTGGCTGGAGTGGCTGCCGCACAACGGGTCCGCACACAGTCCGCTGCAGGGCGACCACCTCGCGGACAACCAGGGGGCAGGCCAGGCGTTGTTGGCCCGACTGGAGGATCTGGTGGCCGCCCGCCGCGGTGGCAGCGGTCAGCAGGCCGACCTTCGTGGTCCGATCGGGCGAGATGTGGAGAGATCCGAGGAGGAACAGCGAGCCGCGTTGCCGGCTGTGCTGCTGGTGGTGGAGGACGACTGCCAGGTGGACCGCGGACGGTTGACCAGACTGGCCGAACGAGGAGCCGATGTCGGGGTGCATCTGCTGTGGCGCGCGGCGACCATCGGCGAGCTGCCCGCCGCCTGTCGGACCTTTGTGGAGATACAAGGGCCTTCCGGGCCCGAGACGGTGATCGGTGAGGTTCGAACGGGGACAGGTATTTCCGCTGTTGCCTGTGAGGGTCTCTCCGCCGAGGCCGCGGAGAAGGTGGCGTTGATGCTCGCACCCGTGGTGGACGTCGGGTCGCCGACCGAGGACGCTTCCGATCTACCTCGGTCGGTCGGGATCTTGACGTTGGAGGGCGCGAGTCGGAACGTCGCTGCCGAGGCGATCATGGATCGGTGGGTCGAGAACAACTCTCTGGTCTCCCGGTGGGCCGCGAACGGCAACCGCCAGGGCAAGGCAGCGGATCTACGCGCGCTCATCGGACACGACGGGACCGGTGAGTTCTATCTCGACCTGCGGACCCAAGGCCCCCATGCCCTGGTGGGCGGCACCACCGGCGCCGGTAAGAGCGAGTTCCTGCAGTCGTGGATCCTCGGACTGGCTACCGGACACAGCCCCGAACGGGTCACGTTCCTGTTCGTCGACTACAAGGGTGGTGCCGCCTTCGCCGAGTGTGTCCAACTGCCGCACACGGTGGGACTGGTCACGGACCTGTCGCCCCATCTGGTCCGTCGTGCACTGACCTCGTTGAAGGCCGAACTCCGCTACCGGGAGGAGCTCTTCCACAGGTACGGAGCGAAAGATCTGGCAGCCATGGAGAAGGAAGGGCATCCGGAGACTCCGCCGAGCCTCCTGATCGTGGTGGACGAGTTCGCCGCCCTCGTCAAGGAGGTACCGGAATTCGTGGACGGGGTGGTCGACGTTGCCCAGCGCGGCCGTTCCCTCGGGCTTCATCTCATCCTGGCGACCCAGCGGCCGGCAGGTGTCATCAACGACAACCTGCGGGCCAACACCAATCTGCGTATTGCTCTGAGGATGGCCGATGTCAACGATTCCGTCGATGTCCTCGGAGACAAGATGGCCGCCTATTTCGACCCGGGCATTCCCGGACGTGGTGCTGCCAAAACGGGGCCAGGCCGGATCACACCGTTCCAGACGGCCTATGCCGGTGGAGTGACCACGAATCGCCCGGCCGCGCCCCAGATCGAGATCGCTGAAATGGGTTTCGGGACCCGGGCGCTGTGGGAGATCCCGAAGGCCGAGACCGATGAGACCGAGATCGAGGGCCCGTCGGACATCTCGCGGGTGGTGGCGGCAGTTGTCGAGGCCGCAGAGTTGGCCGGGGCCGCGGCACCGCGTCTTCCGTGGTCACCGGTGTTGGCCCAGACCTACGAGCTGCGTCGGCTGGGCCAGACCACTGACGAGAAGCTGGTTCTCGGTCTGGTGGACGATCCAGACCGACAGGACCAGTATCCGGCCTACTTCGAGCCGGACGTGGACGGTTCTCTGGCGATCTACGGTGCGGGTGGGGCAGGAAAGTCGACGGCGATGCGCACCATCGCGGTGGCGGCAGCTCAGACACCGACCGGCGGACCCGTCCAGATCTACGGTGTCGACTTCGCCTCCGGTGGCCTCACGATGCTGGAAACCCTGCCGCACGTCGGGTCGATCATCTCCGGTGACGACAGCGAACGAATCACCAGACTCTTCTCCTGGCTCCGCGCCCTGGTGGATGAACGCAGCCAGCGGTACACGGCGGTCAACACCGCCACCATCGGCAGCTACCGCCAGGCGTCGGGCCGGTCGAACGAACCACGCATCCTCGTCCTCATCGACGGTTTCGGTGTCTTCCGCCAGGAGTACGACATGGTGCCGGGCCGGGGAGCCGTCTACAACACCTTCCAGCAGCTGCTCGTCGACGGGCGGTCCACGGGTGTTCACTTCGTGTTGAGTGCCGATCGGGTGGGCAGCCTTCCGACGTCGGTGGCGTCCGGCATCCAACGCAAGATCGTGCTGCGACAGGTCGACGAGGACGCCTATCGTGCCTTGAACGTCCCGAAGGACGTGATCTCTGCTGAGTCACCCCCCGGGCGCGCGGTCGACGGAGGCCGGAAGCTCGAACTGCAGCTGGCCGTGCTCGGCGGCACTGCGAACATCGCCGAACAGGCCAGGGCGATCGACCGGTTGGGTGAGCGGATGCGCGCTGCGGGCCGCGAGCAGGCACCGCCGATCAAGCGTCTGCCGAATGTGGTTCTGGCACCGACGCTGCCCGACTCGGTTGCCGGGCTCCCCGTCCTCGGCGTGGCCGATGACACCTTGGAGCCGGTGGGATTCGATCCTGCGGGGGTGTTCATCGTCGCAGGACCACCCCGGAGCGGCCGCACGACCGCGGTGGTGGGAATGGTCAATGCCGTCAACCGATGGCGCACCGGGGTTCGATACGTGTACTTCGCCGGTCGTCGATCCCCGGTCGCAGACCTGCCGGTCTGGCAGCACACGGCGCGAAACCCCGATGATGCCAAGGCTCTTGCGATCGAGCTGCACCCGGACCTTCTCGTCCCGCCGACCGACGACGGTGTCGGCATCGTCGTGGTCGTCGAGGCCCTGTCGGACTACATCGGGACCCCGGCGGAACAACCCATGACCGAAATGATCAGAGCGATCAAACGGAATGGACATTTCCTGATAGCCGAAGGGGACAGTTCTTCATGGGGTTCGTCCTGGGGATTGGTCACCGAGGTGAAAAGCGCCAGGCGCGGGATATCCCTGCAAATGGATCACATCGAGACGGAGGGACTCTTCCGTACCCCGGTCGGGCGGGTGTCACGGGCCGAACTGCCCGCCGGCCGCGGAACCTTCGTCAACCTCGGCACCTCGAGGCGTGTGCAGTTGCCGACACCATCGTGAACAGCGTTGATGTCGTGATGTCGAGCGGGTGCATGGGTACCGCTCCCCATCGACACCCGGCAGGTGCACTACCTAGGTTTCATGTAGTTCCCATACGACCACCGGAATCAACCGGGGAATCAACCACACCGAAAGGCAAGTCCATGGCAAATGTGAATGTGACGTACGACGATCTCAACAATGCGGCCAGCCACCTGCGCACCGGCCAGCAGGAGATCACCGACAAGTTGAACGAGCTGAAGGGGTACATCTCGAATCTCATCAGCAACGGCTACGTGACGGACCAGTCCTCGATCGCCTTCGGGGAGACCTTCGGGAACTTCACCGAAGGGTCGGTCCAGACCGTCGCTGCCCTCGACGGTCTCGCCGGGTTCCTGGCCACGGCGGCTCAGACCCTGGCCGAGGTCGATGCACAGCTCGCCCAGAGCATCCGGGGCTAGTTGAAGGTTCCGGTGGGAGGACAGAAGGGGGGTCCTCCCACCGGTCCCTTGAGCGAGCGAGGAAAACAACCACGCCCACGACCAGGAGTGAAGGAGGCGAGATGGCGAACAAGACACTGAAGATCGACACCGGAATGGTCCGGGAGACCGCCGGAGCCCTGCGGACGATCGAGCACGGTTTCAGCACGACCACCACAGCGGCCGAGTCACTGCACGACGCACTCGGACACCACGGCCTGTCGGAGCGGGTGGTCGAGTTCGCCAACAGCTGGTCGATGAAACGGAAGGAGATGCTGGAGAACCTCAAAGGTCTCTCCGGTTTCCTCGACACCACTGCCGATGCCTTTGACAAGGCCGAGCAGGGCCTGAAGGACGGTATCGAGACGGAGGGTGCCGACGCAGCTCCGGTGCCGAGCTTGAACCCCGGGTCTGCGTTGCCCTCGGGAACACGCGACGGTGGGGGGACTGTCCCTGTTCCCGGCCCAGCTCCCGCCGCCCCGGGGCCTGCGCTCCCGACTCCGGATCTGTCCCTTCCCACGATGTCGACCCCACCAGCCGTCGACCAGGCCCCGACCGCGACACCGCTTTCGGGTGCACCGGCTCCGGCGGATCCGGCACCGGTCGCCCCGGCATCCGGGGGTCAGCCTGAACCGGTGGTACCGCACGGTGGTCCCGTCGACACGGTGCCGCCGTCTGCCCCGGTGGCTCCGCCTGGTACCACGGTCCCGATCGACGGTGGCGGAGTGCCGGGGCAGGTGACCTTGCCGGTGGTTCCGCCCTTGACGCCGCCTGTGGAGGCTGGGCCGCCGGTTGTCCCGGTGGCTCCGCCTGGTCCGATGCTGCCGCAAGTGGAGGTGGAACCGCCTGCTGCCGCGTGGGCTCCGCCTGGTCCGGTTGTTCCGCCGGTTGTCCCGGTGGACGGCGCTGCGGGGGTGCATGTCCCACCTGTCGAGCAGTCACCGCCGGTGCTGCCGACGATGGTTGTGCCGTCGGTTCCTTCGCCGGCACCCGCCGTGCCGGTCCTCGACGGTGTCGATTGGTTCGGGTCGCCTCCTCCGGCGGCCCAGGTTCCACCGGGTGCGACCGCACCGGACCTGTCCGGGGTCCAGACCGGTCTGGCGACCTGGTTCGGCTCTCCTGAGCTTGCAGTACCCCCGATGGTCGAGGGGTCGGCCTCGGTGGCGGGCCTGGCCGGGCCGATGACGGTCGCTGCAGCGGCAACCGTTGTGCCCCAGGGTGACAGCGGTTCTGTGGATGCCGCTGATGACGCTCGCGGCGAGGGGAGGATCTGATGTCCAGGACTACCGACTGGTCGCCACTGTGGAACGGGGATCCGGTACCCGGTGACCCGGACCGGGTGCAGGCCTATGCGAATGAGAACAGCTCGATCGCCACGGCCATCGGTGAGGCCTACGACAACCTCAACCGCATCACGGATCAGATGCAGACAACCAGCCAGGCCATCCAGGCCTTCCGCGACAAAGCGGTGAAGGTCCAGGTGGAGATCGTGTTGGCCCGGACCCGTTACTCCGATGCCGGCCGGTCCCTGGCGGGGTACGCCGCCCGCCTGCGCGACGCCCAGAGCAGCTCGCTGGATCTGCTTCATCAGGCGAAGGCGGCCGATCAGGACGTCAGGGATGCGAAATGGCGGGCCCAGCACCATTCAGAGAGCGTCAAGTGCGCCACGGATCCGGTTCAGCAGAAGACGGCCATGGCCGAGTTCAACCGGGCCAAGGGAGCCATGCAGGCCGCTGATGGTCGCATCCAGGCCCTGCGCTCGAAGCTGCAGGCGGTGATCGCCGAGCGCGACCGGGCCGCCGAGACCACCAAACAAGAGCTGCTGCATTCGGAGAAGATCAGTGCGATCAAGAGCGAGGGCTTCTGGGACCGGGCCGGCGCCGGAATCAGGAATTTTGCCAAGCTCGTCCGCGATCACTTCGATCTTGTTCTGCTGGCGCTCGCCGCTCTCACTGCCGTTCTGGCTCTCGTCTTTCCACCGGTTGGTGGGGCACTTGTCTTTTCGTTGGTCAGATTTGCGATCTCGGCTTTGGGCACCGCGAGAGATGTGTTGGACGTGGTCGGGTCGGTCAGGGACCTGGCGCGCGGGGAAGGCAGTGTCGGAGCTGTGTTGGGAGCGGTCGCGACTCTGGGAATCGGACTTGCTCTCGGTGGTCTGAAAGGCGTTCGTCAGACGAAGATCCTGTCGGCTGCACGAGGACGTCAATTGATGTCGGTTGGTGGCATGAGTGCTCGACAGGGGCTCGCCAGGGGAGTTGGCAAAGCGGAGTATCTGGCGAGGAGGGCCGGGGCCGTCAAAGGACCGTTCTTCAAAGAGTTGAAGGAGTACACCTTCCTGGCGACGAACAAGACCACGGGATCCCCGGCCATGAAGATGGTGAATCGCACCCTCCGTGTCGGCACTTTCGCCAACGAAATGGGCTTCGAATCGGCGTCCTACCTCGCAGGGAGAGTTCTTGGCCCGAAGCAGGAGAGTCGAATGACCGTCAGGCCGTGGAATCCCTACATCTGCTTCGCCGGTGGCCTGCCACGGACCGACCGAAGGACATCCCGATGACCGTCGAGACCGAACCGACCCCCTCACCGGAGGCGATCGCCTACGACCTGGTCCTTCCCCCCGGGTGGGTCCGCTGTGACCTGCGTATCCCGGACCTGGAGCCGACCACCAACCGATTGCTCGGCGTCGCCGATCTGAACTGGAAGGGTGCCCTCTCGGCGGCCGACCGGGCCGGACTCGCCGCGCGGTGGAACGACGGGTTGCGTGCCGCGGCCCGTGCCGGTGTGCTCGACGTCTACCTGCCGGTGGTGCCGGTGGAGGGGGTCGGACTCACGTCCACGATCGGGGTCTCGGTGCTCGAGCCGGACGGCGACGCGGACGCCGGTGACCTCCTGATCGCCGTGGCGACTGCGGATCCGAGTGCACGTGTGGTCGAGGTCTCGGGCAACCTGGCTCTCCGGACCAGAGCGGTGGGATCCACCCGGCCCCTGGTGGAAGGCCCCGCGGGTGAGACCCGGCTGACCGGCCTCTCCCACCAGGTGGTCTATCAGATCGTGGTACCGGGAGAGTCGGTCAGGCTGCTGGTCGTCACGCTGGACGTTCTTGAACTCCCCGGATGCGAAGCTCTGACAGAACCCCAGATCGAGGTCTTCGATGCGATCGTCGGCACCCTCGGATGGCGATGATGAGTCAGATCACCGTTGATTTCGATGCCGCACGTTGGATCGATGTTCCCGATACCGCAACGGATATCGCCGCCGAGGCCGCAGAAGCTGTCGAGCGGCTCTTCGACGCACGTGGCAGAACCGATCGTATCGGAGCGGAACAGCTCACCCGGTCCGTCGTCGAGGACTACGCCTACCTGGCAACCGCCCCTGGCTTCGGCTACCTCCTCTTCTGCGGTGAACCCGCTGAACCGTTGGAGATCATTCAGCTGGTGGTTCATCCCACCGAACCGGAACGGCAGGACTGGCTGCGCGAGCTGGCAGGGGACGGTGGCACGGAAGGTCTGCTGTCTGCCACGTCCCACCCCGATCTGGGTGAAGGGCAGCGACTGATCCGAATCGTGCCTCCGGCCGACACCGAGGATTCGGACGGTGCGGACAGCCATGACGAGGTCGCGCCGGAAGCCGGCGGGGAATGGGGGGATGCGCAGGCCCTCGTGCTGTCCATCACCTATCTGTGGCAGACACAGGGCCTGGACATCGTGCTGTCGGTGGAGACCTTCGATCTGGAAAGGGGTTTCGCCATGGTCACCCACCTGGACGAGCTCGCCGCCGGGATCGGGTTGGACGGTCCCGCCTCCCCGGCCGACCGGCCGATGGAGGTCGACCGATGACCACGAACTTCTGTCCTTCCTGCGGCGCCGCCGTACCGCCCGGAGGAACGTTCTGCGGGAACTGCGGCACGGCCACTGGCCGGACCTCGTCCTTGACCGGCTCCACGGTCGCCGCGACCGATCCCGCCTATCCGGTGGGGGGTGCCCCCGAGGTGTTCCTGGTGGGGACCACGACCCCGGTTCCTGATCCACCGCGTCCCCTGATCGGGCGACCGCCGCAGCAGACCCGTTCCTGGGACGGTGATGTGGTGACGGCAACCGTGGGGATCAGGTTCGTGGCACTGATCCTGGATGCCGTCCCGCCGGTCGTTCTCGTCCTTCTCGCGGTCACGATCCTCGAACCGGGCATACCTGTGCTGTCGGTCGCGGCAGTGCCTCTCGGGTACGCCGTTCTCCTGCTGGCCATGATGGCAACCCGGGGGTCGAGTCCTGGCAAGGCCGTCGTCGGCATCAGGGTGGTCCGGGCAGGCGACGGATCCCCGCCGGGGTGGGGGATCGCCTTCGCCCGTTACTTTCTCCGCGGGATCCTGATGGGTGTGACCTTCGACATCGCCGGGCTTTCACCGTTCTGGGATCCGGCGCGACGAAATCGCGCCTGGTGGGACCGTGCGGTCGATACCCTCGTGGTGCACAGGAGTTCACTCGGGGGCGGAGAGTCTCGGCTCCCCGCTCCGGTTCACCCGGGAGCCTCTTCGGCACCGACCCGCCCGGGCACTGCGGGATCCCCGCCTCCGCCTCCGCCCTCGCCGGTCCCGATGCCGGCGTGGAATTCTCCGGTCCCGTTGCCCGCCCCTGTCTCGGTGGCTCCTGTGGTGTCGGCGACCTGGGACGATCGGCCCGCACGGCCGGAGGCCATCGAGGCCGATGTGCCACCGGCTCCGGCCGGGGACCTGGCAGCCGTTCCGTGGGCGGCCGACCGGGTCGGACCGGCAGGCCTCGTTGTCGCGGTACCGGGCTTTCGCCCCTCGGAGGTTCCGGGAAGCGGTGCGGCATCGACGCTTGCACCCGGCGCGTCGTCGTCGCCCCAGGAACACACCAGGTTGGGTCCGTCCTCGGCGCGGACGGCACCGCGGTGGCAGCTGACGATCGACGACGGCCGGCGGATCGACCTGGTGGACTCGCTGCTGATCGGGCGGGATCCGCATCGAGCTGCCGGTGGGCCGGAAGTTCTGGTCCTGCCCGACGAGAGCAGGAGTGTCTCCAAGACGCACCTGTTGGTCGAGCTTGTCGATGGTGAGGTCTGGGTCACCGACTGGCGTTCCACCAACGGAGTCAGCGTCGACTCTTACTCCGGGTCCACGACCTGTTCACCAGGGCAACGAACCTCGGTTCCGGATGGTGCGACGGTCAGATTCGGCGACCGCGAACTGACCGTCCGGCGCTCGAACTAGACCTGCATTCTCTACGGCGGTTCCAGGAGGGATCATCATGGTTTTCTGTTCGCACTGCGGCCAACCCGGTCAGTCGGGCCGGTTCTGCGGGAACTGCGGAGCTGCACTTGCCGTTCGTGCGGAGGTCGGTCAGGCACAGACACATACACCCGGCCCGGTCGGTGTGTCGTTCGGTCACCGCGGCACTGCCACCGGTCCGCCGACGGCGCGTCCCCGCCCGATCGATTACGGGCGCGACCTTCTCGCTCTGCTGTTCATCGCCTTCGCCCTGACAGCTCCGTGGTCCTACGGGGACCGTGGATACTACGACGACGACGGTGCTGTCACCGGCGGCGAGGTGACCTACGTGCTCCTCCCGCTGATCTGTTCGATCCTGTCCCTCCTGCCCACGCACCTGGTCGGGGTCACGACGGGGTCCGACGGCGCGGCCACGCGCTGGCAACCGCACGTGCTGCGGGTGTGGATGAACGTCCCCGTCGCGGTCGTGGTAGCGGTCACCGTCGTCCGCGACATCACCAAGGACCACACAGGTCTGGGTCTGAGTCTGTCCTTCGCGATCTTCGGGGCGACCCTTGCCGCCGTGCCACGCAGCCATGAGCTTCGCGATCGACCGGACGCCGGTCGGATCGCCGGCTACTGGCGGACGCTCGGAGCCTGGGCGGGCCTGGCCGGTGGAGCCTCGATCATCCTCACCTTCTTCGTGACCCTGCCCTCAGGGATCTGGGATGTTCCGGCGGCCCTCTGGCGGGTGCTCGTGCCCTTCCTTGCCGTGCTGCTGCTGGCGATCCTGGTGCTCAGCGTGCCCACGTTGCGGGTGGCACAGGGACGAACGGCGTGGCAGCCCGCCTTGTTCACCCTGATGGCCTCGGTGCTGTTCCTGGTCCAGATCTCCTCCGACGGAGACTATTTCACCAGTATCGAGACGGTGCACGACGGGGTCTACGGACTCTGGCTGCTGGTCCTGGGGGCCGCGGTGGCGGCGGTTCCGGTGGCCGGAGGGGTGGACGGAAGTCCCGATCAGCCTCGTTTCTGGCGGCTGGTGGCCGCCCACGCCTTCGAGCTGGTGCTGATCGGTGGCGTCATGGTCCTGGTGGTGCTGCTCCCGACGATCACCACTGCGGGGCGGTATGGGGTCAAGGTGCCCGGTGAGCTGATCTGGCTGTTCATCTCGGCCGTTCTGACGGTGGTGCTCACCTGGGCCGGTGCCTATCAGCTGCGCGCCGATCCGATTTCCGGGCCCCGGGTTGCCCTCGGCATGGTCACCGGTGTGGTTGTCCTGCGGATCATCGACTTCTCGGTGGTCGGGATCGGAGCACTGCAGAGCAGCACCTTCCTGGTGGCGTTGATCTTCTTCTTCGGTGTGTACCTGCTGATCTTCCTTGCCCTGCTCGCCCCCGAACCTGTCCGTCGCGAACGCGCCGAACGCCTCGGATTCGCTCGTGCCCCGGGACCGGGTGACCACGTGGGGCCGACGGCTCTCGTCGGCGGCGAGCAGGACCGGCCCTACCACCAGGCCGCAGCACCGCACCGGTCCGGTGGCCTACCGGTAGTGGGGACCGAACCCGACCGGCCCACTGCGACGATGACGACCGCAGGCGGACCGACGGAACTGGACCATACGAGGGTTGTTCGACCCAACGTGCCCGGGGCCGTCCCGATGGTGGATCACGAGCGTCGGGCGGCGGCGGACCCGGCGACCCCGGGAACCCTGTTGATGGAACTGGCCGGTGGACGTCCCGACCTCCGTGTTCTCATCGCCGAGAACCCTTCCACCTATCCGGATCTGCTCGACTGGCTGGAGACTCTGGGTGATGCGGATGTTGCCCGCGCCCTTGCCCGACGGCGATCCGGTGGGTTCGGATGACATTCTGCACCGGATGTGGGACGCCATCAGCCGGATCGCCGTACTGCACCACCTGTGGCCGTCGGATGGATCCACCTGTTCCGCAGGTTCCGGCCTCCACTCCGTCGCTGTCGGTCCAGGACGGCGGGCGTGCCGACGGACCGCGGGGACGCCGGGGGCTGTGGACCGCCGTGGCAGCGGGGACGGTGGTGCTGCTGGGGGTGGCCATGATCTTCATCCTCTCCGGCAGGCAGGCCGCACCAGGAACGGCGCTGGTGCCCGATGTTCTTCCTGAGAGCGCAACCACCGCAGCAGGTATGGCGGTGGGATCGACGACGTCGGCCCAGCTGCCCACCGCCGTACCGGCCACCACGGTGGTGGTCACCGCAGCACCGTCGACCGTGACCGCCACCGGGGGGCTCGGCACGGTGACCCGCACGGTGGAGTCGACCGTGGTGACGACGCTGACCACGTCGACCGAACCGGACGGGCCACCCTCCGACGGCGACTGCGACGGCACCTACATCGTCATGCTCGGAGCAGTGCTCGACGATTCCAACGCGGCGCAGCTGCAGGCCCAGGTCCGTGCCGACCATCCCGATGCGAAGATGCTGAAGTCCTCGAACGACTGCTACCGGTTCGCCACGTCGGGTGCCACATCCATGTACCTCGGCCCCTTCGGTTCCCTGCAGGAGGCCTGTGATGTCCGCTTCCAGGTTCCGGTCGGCGGGCGCTACGTGGACGCCTATCTGAAGCGGGGCGGCCTCGACAGCGGTGCCACCTCGATCTCCTGCCTGTGCCCCTACCGCGCCGCTGACCTACCGAAATTGGCCATGGACGATTCCATCGGCCTGAACGGCGGCCCATACGTCGCCGAGCTCCAGGGCGCGTTGAGTCGCCTCGACACCTACGACAGGGACGTCAACGACGGTGACTTCGAGTCGCTGACGGACGAGGCCGTACGCCACCTGCAACGGGCGTCCGGCCTCGAGGACGACGGGATCGTCGGCGTCAGCACCTGGGATGCGGTGCTCGACGCCGACTGTTGAGGCCCGTCACCCGCAGGGCGGGGCATATGGCTGATCGGGCAGGTAACGGTCCCACTCCGCCTCGGTGATACCCGTTCCCTGTATCTCACAGATGTTCTCGGCCACCGTTTCCGGGTCCGTGGTCCACAGGTGGACGAGGGCATCGGCTCCCGCCGCGGCCAGGGTTGCCCCATCGGGGCTGAAAGCCGCCGTGAACAGGGCACCCTTCGACGCCCCGAGCCGGCTGAGCAGCTTCGGATCGTCGGCGGTGCCGACATCCCAGAGCCAGAGCCCGCCGTCCAGGCTCGCCGCCGCCAGGTAGCGTCCGTTCGAACTCACGTCGATCCAGTAGATCTCGTTCGTCGGCCCTGCCAGTGGCTTCCCGATCCGTTGCGGTGACCGGGGATCGGCGATGTTGTAGAGGAACACCTTCCTGTCCGCGCCGCCGACGGCGAGGGTGCGGCCGTCGGGGCTGAAGGCGACGGCCCACACGTACCCGTCGAACTCCTTGATCTGGGTCAGCTCGACCGGCGTGGCCGGGTCGCTGATGTCCCAGATCACGACCTTCTCGTCGACACTCGACGCGGCCAGCAGGTTTCCGTCGCGGCTGAAGGTGGCGTTGTAGACGAAGCCACCGATGTCCGGGATCGTGCTCAACGGCGTGACCGCGTTCAGATCCCGGACATCCCAGAGCACGATGGAGCTGTCGTCGCTGGAACTGGCCATCATCGTGCTCGCTGCGTCGAACCGGACGTTCTCGATGATGTTGGTCTGGGCCTTCAGCGGTTCGCCGGCGGCTACCGGTGCCGCCGGGTTGCTGTTGTCCCACAGCTGGATGGAGCCGTCGACGGCACCGGCGGCGATGATCCGGCCATCCGGCGAAAGACCTGAGCCCCCGCCGAACATGGACTTGCGCTCGGGAACCGACGGCGGGTCGAGAGGCCGTGCCTCGCCGCTGTCGGTGAAGGACCAGCTCTGTCCGCCGACGGTCCGTGAGGCCGACCCGGCGAAAAGCGTCGTGGAATCGGCCGTGTAGCTGAGACTGAAGATCGTGTCTTTCGCCCCGGTCAGCACCGGGCCGGGCAGATGCCAGCGGCGGGTGGTGCCGTCACTCGAACTCGTGAGCAGGTCGCCGGAGGCGAGGAAGTGGACCCCGGTTGCCGGACCGCTGTGCTGGAAGGTGTACCTCAGGCCGGTCGTGGACAGATCCCAGACCTTCACGCTGTTGTCCGAACTACCTGCGGCCAGGGTCTTTCCGTCGGCGCTGTAGCTGATGGTGTTCACCCAGCTGTCGAAGGTTTCAAGTTCGACCTTGGTGTCTACCGGTGTTGCCGGGTCGCTGATGTCCCAGATCAACACCGCCCCGGCCTTGGTGCCGACGGCGAGCGAATGACCGTCGGGGGAGAAGGTCGCTGCGGTGACCACCGAGGACCCTTGTTTCACGGCACCGACGGGGGTCTCGGCGTCGGTGGATCTCCACAGATCCACCTGGCCGTCGTCACCGCCGACGGCCATCAGTCCGCTGCTCGAGAAGGCCAGCGAGCGGGCTTCTTTCGGGGCGGCGAGTTCGGGCAGTGCCTTCGGCGCAGCGGGATCGGCAAGATCCCAGCGGTGGGCCGTGCCCTCTCCGTCGGCTGCGGCGAGGACGGCACCCACCGGAGCGAAGTCCATTGCGAAGATCGCGGCGCCGTCGGTGCTCAGCACGGGTCCGGCCGACACCGGCGCTGTCGGGTCGGTGACGTTCCAGAGTTCGATGTTTCCCTTGTCGCCGGCCACCGCGAGCAGGGATCCGTCCCTGGAGAAGTTGACGGCGTACTGCGTTGCGCCGGGGCTTCCCGTGTGGACGGTCGACAGCGCTTTGAACCTGTGCGGGTCGGAGAGATCCCAGAGCGTCACATCCCCCGAGAGCGGGTCGGAAGTGGCGATGATTCCGCCGCTGGGGTTCACCGCTCCGGCTACCGGGCCGACGGGACCGACCATGCGGGTGACCGGCACCATCGCCGAGGTGTCGAGGAGGGCACCCGTGGCATCGGGAGTGGGGTGGATCCGGTAGGCGATCAGCGACAGCTGGGCGGCCACGGTGGGATCGGTGTCCCTCAGACGTGCGGCCTGTACGGCGATCTCGCGGGACTGCGCCTGGTTGCGGGCGATGTCGGCCGAGGACTTCTGGTCGAGGGCATCGGCACGGGAGCTGAACCCGAAGATCGCAAATCCGGACGCCACGAGCGCCAGGACGGCCGCACAGGCGACGAGGACCTGCAGCCGGCGGGTGTTGCGGCGGCGTTGGGCGCGGACCCGTTGCTCCTCGGCCTGCCCGGCCTCGATGAAGGCGATCTCCTGCTGGTTGAGGTCGAGATTCCTGGTGGTGGAACGGAGAAACTCGACGGCACCCTCCAAACGGTTGCCTCGCCACAGGTCTGCGGTGTCCTCCCCGTGGTCGGACCAGGTCTGCGCTCCGATGGTCAGCTGGCGTCGGGTGATGAGTCCGCTCCGATCGGCGTCGACCCATTCCTGCAGCCGCGGCCAGCCGGTGAGCAGTGCCTCGTGGGAGATCTCGACCCAGTCGGCGTCCGCGCTGATGAGTCGATGGGCGATGAGCTCGTCCAACAGCTCGGACACCGCCGCCGTCGATGCCACACCGTCGCCGGCGAGTTCACGGCGCGTGACCCTCCTGCGGGTCACGGCAGCACCGGTTTCGACGTTGACCATCCGTAACAACGTCCGCCTGGTCAGGTCCTGCTGCTCCTCGGTCAGGGAGCCGTACAGTTCCTCGGCGGTCTGCTTGACCGAATGCTCGATACCGCCTGCCGCGCGGTAATCGGCGACGGTCATCCGCCCTCGTTTGGAGCGGGTCCAGGTCGCGAGCAGTGCGTGGGACAGCAAGGGGAGGGCACCGGGGTCGTGTGCGGTGCCGCCGCCGGTCGGGGCCAGTTCGGTGAGCAGCAGTTCGACGAGTTCCTCGTCCACCGCAGTGTGGCGGCGACGTGCGGGTTCGACGATCGCGCGCCGAAGTTGTTCGGGTCGCAGACCGCTGACCACCGTTTGCGCGCCCTCCAGGGCAGGAACGAGGGTCGACTCGGAAACGGCGGCGGCGTAGAAGTCCGCGCGGAGGACGATCATGAACACCCGGCGGTGGGTTCCGACCTCCTTGGCGGCGGTAGTCGTCAGCAGCGAGAGGTATTCCTGCCGGACGGACGCCTCGGCACCGGAGGTGAACAACTCCTCGAACTGATCGATGACGCACAGGGCCGGACCTTCGGCGGGCAGCGTGGCAAGGGTCTGGGTCAGGTTCGGCAACGGAGTCCGGCCCGGTGTGGAGCGAGCGACCGCGATATCCGGTCGGAGTTCGGTCAGTGCAGGTATCAGTCCGGCACGGATGACAGAGGACTTACCGGATCCGGATGGGCCGATGACCACGAGTAGATTCGAATTGTCTCCGTTCAGGGCCCCGATGACACGGGCGGTGAGTTCCTCGGTGAGTTCCTCCCGTCCGAAAAACAGATGGGATTGGTCCGGTGCGAAGCTCTCCAATCCCGGATAAGGCGCACCTCTGAACTCGCTCCGATCGGTTCGAGATTTCCTGAGCTGATCGAGTACTGCCAGCCACTCGCCGACAGTCGATTCGTCGGTGATGTTGCACGCGGCGAGAACTCGCACGAAGGTGTCGGTCTGCGCGATGGTGGGCAGGTGGGCGGCACTGAGGTGGCCACCGAGGGTGCCGACGGGGGTGCCCGACAAACGGGCCAGATCGCGGATCGATAAACCGGCTTCACTGCGAGCAGCATTCAGGTGATCGGCGAACTCCTGTCGGGTGGTGATGCCCAGTGCATTGACTTCGGGAGTCTTTCCGGTGGACGACATAGGCAGATAGTAGACGCCTTGACCCTTGGACTTTACAGCCGCCTCACATGATGTTTTGAGAGGTTGAAATGACTCGGACGGGCCTTGACAATGCCTCAGATTTCATGAGTGGTGACCCCTGCTCGTGGACAGTGATATTGCAGGCGAAGGTTACCGGCAATTCTGCTCGATCGGAGTCCAATCAAGCAGATCTTCAGGGTCGAGCCCGAGATAGCGTTCGAGGTCGGCCGGGGACCTGGAGGTGAGGAAAGCAGAGAATTTTGTTGCCACGGCGGACCAGTGTTCCTCAGCCACTTTCTTGGTGATGAACAAGCGGGAGGCCACCGAATCGAACTGCTCGCCGCGCGCGCGGGCGGCCAGGAGCTGGAGTTGTCGGGGGCTCAGCCGGGGGAGCAGATGGTGTTTCTCGACGAACTCTGCGAATCCTGGTAGCGCTGTGGTGATCGACCTCTCCCCGTCGGCGACAACGCCGACAGCCAGCTCGAGATGCGCCAGCGGTTCGGATCGATGGACGATCCCGCGAGCCCCCGCGAGGAGGGCGTTCATCAACAGGGGGGCCGTGCGTACCTCGGTATGGACCAGGACTCGATAGCCGACCGCGCTGACTGATCTGATGCCGTCCAACCGATCGCCTCCCGACTGGTCGCCGCTCGCCAGGAGATCCATGACCACGACGTCGGCGGCCGGGCGGGTCCGGAGGAACTGATCGATCCCGGCGAAGGAGCCGACGAACGTCATCGAGGGAAGCAGGAGCGGGAGCGCGGCTCGGGAGACGGTCTGGGCGTCGATGAGTGCCACCCTGCACGCCGGGGAGGCAGGTCCAACGGGGCTCATGGGAGGTCCATTCCTCGGGTTCGATGGTTGATCGCCGGCTCTTCGACACCGGAGGCCTCGCGTCCGTACGAATCGGCACGCAGGAAGATCAGAACACCGATCGGTGCTGATCAGCGAGGGTGTTCGACAGGTCCGTACAACTCCGAACACACCGCTGGGTGCCTGCTCGGGCCGCCTTCACCGGGTTTCCCCCGGTGGTGGTCGTCGATCCGGTCGGCGAGACTGGCAACCAACAGGTACGACCGGTGTACTTCGCCCGGTCGGCGGAGGGATCATCGGCCGGGACCGGGGGATCGTCACATGCAGGCCGAGGGGCGGGCCCGGGTGGTTGCCGTCGACCCGGACGTCGTCCTGCTCTCCGGCCTTCCCCTGCTGCTGGACGAGTTCGACGTCGTCGCCGGTTACACCGATGCCCGTCGCTGTGTCGATCGGGAACCGAGGGCGGATGTCATCCTGGTGGAGGTGGCCGCCTCGGACGGCCTCGGCTCACCGGGGGCGATGGTCCGTCGTCTGATCGCCCAGGGATATCGCGTGTGCATCTACACCAGCCAGAAGCGACCACAGGTGATCCTGGGATGCCTGATGGCGGGAGCCCGTGGGGTGGTGGACAAATCCGGGTCCGTCGAACACCTGCAGCAGGCCCTGGCCGACATCGTCGCGGGCCGGATCGTCATCAACCCCGTGTTGATGCGGTTGGCGGAGCTGGCGGATCGTCGGGACGGGGTGATCGCCCTCAACGACGGCGAGCGTGCGGTGCTGCTGAGGTACACCGGTGCCGCACAGGCGGAGGTCGGTGCCGCAATGCCGCGCGACCGAGGCTCCGACGAGGAGCCGGGCACAGGTGAGCGGGCGGCGGTGCAGGCTATCGCGGAGAAGTTCTCCGACTACCTCCAGGGGCGCACGGCGGCGGACCTGGAGTATCTGTTCGGTTTCGCCGACGGGGACCTGTCGGACTGGGACTGAAATCCCCTCCGTTCCCGCGCACCGTGTTGCTCCTCGCGCACGTAACAACGTGCGCGAGGAACAACAACGTGCGCGGGAACAGGAGGGGTTACTGCAGGGCGCTGGCGACCTTCGTCATTTCCTCGCGGTTGTGCAGCTTGACCCGCTCACGGTCGACCGCGTGGGCGACACCGAGGGCGCGCTCGTGGTCCTCCAGCCGATCCCAGCCGTCGAAATCGGTGATGTGCAGCCCCTTCTCCAACAGGAAGGCGCGGGCGGCGGCGCGATCGCGCTGCGGGGCGCGAACCAGGCCGTCGGCGTCGGCGAGCAGGTTCGCCACCGTCTCGGAGGCATCGGACTTCGTGTGTCCGATCAGTCCGACCGGACCACGCTTGACCCAGCCCGTGGCGTAGATGCCCGGGATGTGGTTGCCCTCGGTGTCCAGCACCCGGCCGGCCTCGTTGGGCAGCACATGACGGCCCTGGTCGAACGGCAGGTCCTGGATCGGCTCGGACTTGTACCCGACGCAGCGGTACACGGCCTGGACGGGCCAGTCGGTGAACTCGCCGGTGCCCTTGATACCGGTGTTGCCGGTCAGCTCCTGGCGTTCGGTGCGCAGGCCCGTGACACCGGTCTCCGGGGTGCCGAGCACCTCGACCGGGTTCTCCAGGAAGTGGATGTGGATCCGCCGGATCGCCGGGTTCGGATCGACGTCACGGACCGCCCAACCGGACAGCACGTCGACGACCATCCGCAACGACTTCGACTGGGACAGCGCCTGGGCCGACCCCTCGTCGAACTCCATGCCCTCCGGGTGGACGACGACCTGGACGTTCGGCGAGTGATCGAGTTCGCGCAGCTCGACCGGGGTGAACTGGGCCTGGGCCGGTCCGCGACGGGCGAACATGTGGACGTCGGTGACGACCGAGTTCTTCAGGATCTCGTGGACGTGATCGGGGATGTCCGTGTAGAGCATCTCGTCGCCGGTCCGGGCCAGGACCCGGGCGACGTCGAGGGCGACGTTGCCGACACCCAGCACGGCAACGCTGGTGGCGTCGGTGAGGTCCCAGGTCTGCGGTCGGTCGGGGTGGGAGTCGTAGAAGGCCACGAAGTCCGCGCCGCCGTAGGAGCGCTGCAGGTCGATGCCGGGGATCTCCAACGGACGATCCCGTTCGGCACCGGTGGAGAAGATGATCGCGTCGTAGTACTCGCGCAGGTCCTCGACCCGGATGTCGACCCCGATGTGCACATTGCCGGTGAAGGTGATGCGCGGGTTCTCCATCACCCGGTGCAGGGCCACGATGATCGCCTTGATCCGCGGGTGATCGGGGGCGACGCCGTAACGGATCAGGCCGTAGGGCGTCGGCAGCCGGTCGAAGATGTCGACGGTGACGTCGGGATCATTTTTGGTCAAGATATCCGAGGCGTAGATACCGGCCGGGCCGGCACCGACGACAGCAACCCGCAGGGGCGCGTTCATGTCCATCTCCATCACGTGTTCAGTGGTCAACCCTGCCAGAATACCGGTAAGGGTGCCCTCAGTTCGCCCAGCGATCAGGCCATCGGGCCTCGTCACGGCCGGTGGTTCACGGCTTCAGGGCGCGATCCAGATCCTCGAGCAGATCGTCGACATCCTCCAGGCCGACCGACAACCGAATCACCCCATCGGTAATGCCTACGGCGGCCCGGCCCTCGGGGCCCAGCCTGCGGTGGGTGGTCGACGCGGGGTGGGTGATCAGCGACTTGGCATCCCCCAGGTTGTTGGAGATGTCAATCACTTCCAAGGCGTCCAGCATCTGGAACGCGCGCTCCTTCGCCGGGTCGCCGTCGAGTTCGAAGGTGACGATGGTGCCGCCGGCGGACATCTGCTGCCGGGCGAGATCGTGCTGGGGATGGGAGGTCAGGAACGGGTACTTCACCCAGCTGACGGCCGGGTGCTCCTCGAGGAAGGTCGCCACCTTCAGCGCCGAGGCGGAGGCGTGGCGCACCCGCATCCCCATCGTCTCCAGGCCCTTGACCAGCACCCAGGCGTTGAAGGCGCTCAGGTTCGGGCCGGTGTGGCGCATGAGCTCCTGCACCGGACCGTTGATGAACTCCTCGGTGCCCAGGATCGCCCCGCCCAGCACCCGGCCCTGGCCGTCGATGTGTTTGGTTGCCGAATACACCACGACATCGGCACCGAGATCGAAGCTGCGCTGCAGGACCGGCGTGGCGAACACGTTGTCCAGCACCACTTTCGCCCCGGCGGCGTGGGCGAGATCGGAGACGGCCCGGATGTCGACGATCTCCTGCATCGGGTTGGACGGGCTCTCGAAGAAGACCGCCTGGGTGGGCACACTCAGTGCGGCCTCCCACTCGTCGAGGTTCGCACCGTCCACGAACACGGTCTCCACACCCCATCGGGGCAGGATCTCGTTGAGGATGACGAAGCAGGAACCGAACAGGCTGCGGGCGGCCACAACCCGGTCGCCGGCCCCTAGCAGGGCGGCGAGGGCGTTGAACACCGCGGACATCCCGCTGGCCGTGGCGAAACACGCCTCGGCACCTTCGAGCAGCCGCAGCCGGTCCTGGAACACGGAGACGGTGGGGTTGCCGTACCGGGAGTAGACGAAACGCTCCGTCTCACCGGTGAAGGCCTTCTCCGCCGCGCCGGCCGAGTCGTAGACGTAGCCGGAGGTCAGGTACATCGCCTCCGCCGTCTCCTCGAACTGGCTGCGGGACAGCCCGCCGCGGACGGCGAGGGTGTCGGGGCGGAGGGTGCGAGGAACGTCGGTGGGTTCGGTCATGACTGCTTCCACGGTAGGCCGCTCGCCCGCCAGCCGGCGGAACCGCGGTGACCTGCGGCATCGAGGGGACCTTCGAAGCCTTCGGTGATGTTGTAGGACTGGCTGATACCGGCAGCGGTCGCCGCCTGGGCCGCAGCGATGGAGCGTTGGCCCGAACGACACAGGAACAGCACGGGCTGGTCGGTACCTGGCTGCACACCGGCAGCGGCGAGCTCGGCCAGGAAATCGGAGTTGCGTCCGCTGCTGGTGTTCCACTGGGCCAGGACCGGCGGGCGACCGAGCTCGGAGGTGTCCGGGACGCCGACGAAGTTCCATTCGGCTTCGGTCCGCACGTCGACGAGGACGGCCTGCGGGTTCTCGGACAGCAGCTGCCAGGCCGCCCGCGGGTCGATGTCTCCGGCGTATCCGCTGCTCATGAGGTCGCTCCGGTCTGGATCGGGGTGGAGTTCTGGGTCCGGCCCGGCAGAACGACCGCCTGGGCCACGATGACGCTCTCACCGTTGAAGGTGGCGGCGGGGCTGCCGTGGAGGACGTACCCCTCGGCCAGGGCGGCGCTGACCCGCTCGCAGAAGGTGATGTCGTCCGGTCCGGTCAGCAGCCGGTAGGCCAACTTCGGGGGATCGTCCTGCGGCTCGGTCATGGCGGATCTTTCGCGTCTGGTCTGGCGCCGGGTGGGCCCGGTATTCGACCACGATCGTACGTCGGGGTTCGGTGGGGCCCTGATCTGCCCCCGCCGCCGGCCCTGGTCCCCGTTGAACGGCCGCTGACCGGGCCCTGACCGCGCTCCGTCCCGACAATCGCGCTGGATGCAGCGAGCGCGGAAGTCGGGACGGAGCGCGGTCAGGCGGTGTCTGGAGTCCAGCAGGGTCTAGTAGCTGCCGCCGCCGGAGAGGGACACGGCCCCGGTCGGGTGCCACACGGTCTTGGTCTCCAGGAAGGCCCGCATCCGGGCGGTCCCGGGATCGCCGAAGAAGTCCGGCGTCCCGTGGGAGTAGTGCACCCGCTTGACGGTCCCGGCGGCCGCCTGTTCCAACGCCGTCCGCAGTTCGGGCTCGGCACCGGTCAGCTCCAGGGCGTTGACATCCCCGTGCGAGGCCAGCCACGGAGCGATCTCGGCGGCCGATCCGGTGATGATGTTGACGACCCCTCCGGGCAGGTCGGAGGTGGCCAGCACCTCGGCGAAGGTCACCGCCGGCACCGGACGGGACTGGGAGGCGATCACCACCACGGCGTTGCCGCTGACGATGGCCGGCAGCACCACCGAGATCAGCCCCAGCAGGGAGTCCTCCTCCGGGGCGATGACGGCCACCACGCCGGTCGGTTCCGGGGTGGAGAAGGAGAAGAACGGTCCGGCAACGGGATTCGCCCCGCCGAAGACCGCCGCGATCTTGTCGGTCCAGCCGGCGAAGTGCACGATCCGGTCGATCGCGGTGTCCACCGCGACCTGGGCCTTCGAGGCCTTGATGCCCTCGGACTCGGCGACGAGCTCGACGAACTGGGCCCGCCGGGCCTCCATCATCTCGGCGATCCGGTAGATGACCTGGCCGCGGTTGTAGGCGGTGGCGTTCGACCAGGAACCGAAGGCCTTTCGGGCAGCTCCGACGGCGTCCCGGGCGTCCTTGCGGGAGCCCTGGGCGGCGTTCGCCAGGAACGCCCCCTCGGCGGTGGTCACCTGGTAGGTCCGGCCCGACTCGGACCGGGGGAAAGCGCCGCCGACGAACAGCTTGTAGGTCTTGGCCACGGCAATACGGTCGCTCATCAGTTTCCGTCCTCTGCGTTGGTCAGGTACGCGCCGAGGCCCGCCGGGCCGCCCTCGCGACCGAACCCGGATTCCTTGTAGCCGCCGAAGGAGGCTGCCGGATCGAACCGGTTGAAGGTGTTCGCCCAGACCACACCGGCCCGTAGCGCGGCCGCCATACCGAGGATGCGCGAACCCTTCTCGGTCCACACCCCCGCGGACAGGCCGTACGGGGTGTTGTTGGCCTTGGCCACCGCCTCGTCGGGGGTGCGGAAGGTCAGCACCGAGAGTACCGGGCCGAAGATCTCCTCGCGGGCGATCCGCATCGCGGGGGAGACATTGCTGAAAACCGTTGGCGGGAAGTAGAAACCGCGGTCCGGGACAGCGCACGGGGCGGTCCAGCGCTCGGCTCCTTCGTCGTCGCCGGAGTCGGCCAGCGCGGAGACCCTGGACAGCTGCAGGGCGGAGTTGATGGCACCGATGTCGGTGTTCTTGTCCATCGGGTCCCCCATCCGCAGGGTGGCAAGGCGGCTCTTGAGTTTGGCCACCACCTCTTCGGCGACGGATTCCTGCACCAGCAGACGTGAACCGGCGCAACAGACCTGGCCCTGGTTGAAGAAGATCCCGTTGACGATGCCCTCGACCGCCTGGTCGATGGGGGCGTCGTCGAAAACGATGTTCGCGGCCTTGCCGCCCAGTTCCAGGGTGACCTTCTTGCCCGAACCGGCCAACGAGGACTGGATGGCCTTGCCCACCGCAGTGGAACCGGTGAAGGCGACCTTGTCGACACCGCGGTGGTTGACCAAGGCGGACCCGACGTCACCGGCACCGGGGAGGATGTTGACCACCCCGGGCGGCAGGTCGGCATCGGCGATGATCTCGGCCAGCACCAGGATCGACAACGGTGTGGTCTCAGCAGGTTTGATGACGACGGTGTTCCCGGCGGCCAGCGCCGGGGCGATCTTCCATGCGGCCATCAGCAGCGGGAAGTTCCACGGGATCACCTGGCCGGCGACCCCCAGCGCACGCGGGCGCGGCCCGAAACCGGCGTACTCCAGCTTGTCGGCCCACCCGGCGTGGTAGAAGAAATGTGCCGAGGCGGTGGGGATGTCGACATCCCGCGATTCCTTGATCGGCTTGCCGTTGTCCAGGGTCTCGACCACAGCCAGTTCCCGGGCCCGTTCGGCGATACCGCGGGCGATCCGGAACAGGTACTTGCCCCGCTCGGCCCCGGAGATCTTCGACCAGTACTTGTCATAGGCCGCGCGGGCGGCGGCGACGGCCTCGTCCACATCCTCGGAACTGGCCGTCGACACGGTCGACAGCTGTTCCCCCGTACCGGGATTCAGGGTGACCAGGTCCGAACCGCGACCGTCCCGGAAGGCGCCGTCGACGAACATCTGGTAGCGCGGTTTGATCCGGCCGATCGCGGCCGATTCCGGCGCGGGGGCGTATTCCCAATCCATGTTTCTAGTCCACCGTCACGTAGTTGGGGCCGCTGTAGTGGCCGCTGAGCTGAGTACGTCGCTGCATCAGCAGATCGTTGAGAAGGGAGGAGGCGCCGAAGCGGAACAGGAACGGGTCCAACCACTGCGGGCCGGCCACCTCGTGCACCATCACCAGGTAGCGGATGGCGTCCTTGGTGTTCCGGATACCGCCGGCCGGTTTGACGGCGCGGAGTTCGCCGGTCTCATCGAACCAGTCGCGAACGGCGGTGAGCATCAGCTGGGTCACCGGGAGGGTGGCCGCGGGGCTGATCTTGCCGGTCGAGGTCTTGATGAAGTCGCCGCCGGCCAGCAGCGCGAGCCAGGAGGCCTTGCGGACGTTGTCGTAGGTGCCGAGTTCGCCGGTCTCCAGGATCACCTTGAGCCGGGTGTCCCCGCAGACCCCCTTGATGGTGGCGATCTCGTCGAACACCTTGCCGACGTTGCCGGAGAGGAAGGCACCGCGGTCGATGACCATGTCCACCTCGGTTGCCCCGGCGTCGATGGCCAACTTGGTGTCGGCGATCTTGATCTGCAGGCTCGACCGGCCGGAGGGGAAGGCGGTGGCCACGGAGGCGATGCCGATGTCGGTGCCGGCCAGTGCGGCGGCGGCGGTGGCCACCATGTCCGGGTAGACACACACGGCCGCCACGGTCGGGGTCTCGGGTACATCGGGGTCGGGGCGTCGCGCCTTGGCGGCGAGGGACTTCACCTTGCCGGGGGTGTCCGCGCCCTCCAGCGTGGTCAGATCCACCATCGAGATCGCCAGGTCGATGGCCTGGAGCTTGGAGGCCCTCTTGATCGACCGGGTGGCCAGCCCCGCGCTGCGCTGTTCCAGACCCACCGGGTCCACGCCGGGCAGACCGGCCAGGAAGCGTTTGAGCGAGGACTCGTCAACCGTGGCGTCGGCCAGGTGGGCGGGGAGGATGCCGGCGGAGGCCCTGGTGAGTTCGCCGGTCACATCCTGACCGGCTCGGTTCCGGGCTGGTCGGTTCTGGGAGTCGTCCTGCACGTTCGTGGTGCTCATGGAACCCACTCTAGGCGGCGGCCCCGTATCCGGCAGGTGGCGAACCTTGCCCCGATTCGTCGTATTCTCCGTCAACCCTCATCCGGGAGTCATGGGTCGAACGGCCACCCGGAGGCGATACGGTGACGTGTCACTGACGTCATCCGGGCGGAGTCGTCCCGGTCTGTCCGGTTGGAGCCCGCCGATGCCCGCACCGCACGAGATTCCCGAGAACCTTGCCATCAGGGTGATCGACCACCCGTTGGCCCAGGCCAGGCTGTCGACGATGCGGGATGCGCGTACCGACAACGCGGCGTTCCGGGCGGCCTTGCGCGAGCTCACCTTGATGTTGATCTACGAGGCGACCAGGGACCTGGCCACCGAACTGGTGCCGATCCACACCCCGGTCGCCCGGACGAACGCGGTGCGGCTGTCGAACCCGCCGCTGCTGGTCCCGGTGCTGCGGGCCGGGCTCGGGATGGCCGACCAGGCGCATGCGCTGGTGCCCGAATCGCAGATGGGATTCATCGGGCTGGCCCGGGACGAGGAAACGCTGCTGCCGACCCCGTACATGGAGTCCCTGCCGGAGGATCTGGCCGGGCGGCCGGTGTTCGTCCTGGACCCGATGTTGGCCACCGGCGGATCGATGGTCCACACCATCGACATCCTGCGGGCCAAGGGTGCCACCGACATCACTGCCATCTGCTGTCTGGCGGCACCGGAGGGCCTGTTCACCCTGGCCGCGGCCGAGCTCGGCATCCGGGTGGTCACCGCGAGTGTGGACGAGCGGCTCAACGACTCCGGGTTCATCGTCCCTGGTCTGGGGGATGCGGGGGACCGGCAGTTCGGGCCGCGCTGACCTGACGGTGTCCTCCTGTTCCCGCGCACGGTGTTGCTCCTCGCGCACGAAACATCGCGCGCGAGAACGAACATCGTGCGCGGGAACAGGGCCTTCGAGCTTTCGAGCCGGCGGGTGCAACCTGATCGGGCCGTTGTTCCGTCTGCACAGTGACGATCACACACGTAACTGATTGCAGGGGTGGTTCTTCCAGTGTTCTCCCGACAGCGACCCACGTTCGGCCTGATCCTGGCGGCTGCCAGTGCGGTGCTCCTGGCCGGGTGCTCCACCACCGGCACCCCCGCACCCGGCGCGCCCGGTCCCGGCACCGTTGCGCAGTCACAGGACCCCGTCACCACCGGCCCGGCCGGCGGCCCGGCCGGCAGGTTCCGGGTGACGTCGGTCAGTGATCCCGAGCTGTTGACGGCAGCGTCGGTGACGATCGAGTTCGCCGACGGGCAGATCAGCGTGGACGGGGGGTGCAACCAGCTCTTCGGGGCGTTGACCATCGCCGGCTCGACCCTCAGCAGCCCGAAGATGGGCATGACCACCGCGGCGTGCGACAACGCGCTGATGGCCCAGGACGAGTGGCTGAGCGACTTCTTCAACGAACCCGTCGGCTACCAGCTGGACGGGGACACCCTCACCTTGACCCAGGGCGATGTGACGCTGGTCCTGGCCGCCGCGCGGGTGGCCGACCTGCCTTTGACGGGGACCCTCTGGACCCTGACCCGGCTGAACAACGCCGGCAGCGCGACGGCGGTTCCCGACGGGGTCAAGGCCTCCCTGCTGATCAGGGACGAGGAAGCAGTGGTCGAGGCAGGCTGCAATCTGGTCACCGGCAGGGCAACGCTGACCAAAAGCCAGCTCACACTGAAGATGAGCGGCATCACGGAAATGGATTGCCCACCCGAGGTGATGGCGGTCGAGAAGCAGGTGCTGACAGTGTTCGGCACCACGGCCGACTATCGGATCAACGGCTCCGAGCTGACGCTGACCAGCGGCCAGACGGGGCTGGTGTTCGCCGGCGGCGGTGATCCCACGCTGCCCCAGGAGGACACCACGGATCCGTCACCCACCGGGACCATTGCGCCGGCGGAGCCCACCTCGGCACCTGATCCAGCGACGGCCCCAGACACCGCGCCCCCTGACACCTCGGCCACGGTTCCGACCACCGGCTCGCAGCCAGAGGCGCTCACGTTGACCGACCGCTCCTGGACCCTGACGGGCATCGTCGACGGCGGGACCCCAGGGCCGGTGCCGGGGAATGTGCGCGCGACCATCGTCGTCGAGGACGGGCAGATCGCGATCAACGCCCAGTGCAACAGCATCGGCGGTACGGCCCAGGTGGCCGATTCCACGCTGACCGTCAGCGACATCGTGATGACGATGATCGCCTGTGACGGGGACCCGGGGGTGGTGGAGAACGCCATGCTGAAGGTCTTCCGCAGCGCGGACAACACCGCCAATGTCCTCGACTACGTCATCGTCGGGAAGACGCTGACCATCACCGGGGACGGGGGTGGGTTGGTGTTCACCACCGGTAAGCCCGGTGAGGGGGCCGGGGTCGGGCCGGACAGGTCGACCCAGCCGCTCCCGACCCTGTGATCCCTGTTCCCGCGCACGTTGTTGTTCCTCGCGCGCGAAACATCGTGCGCGAGAACCAACATCGTGCGCGGGAACGGAGGTCTTAGATTCCCAGGGTCGCGGCGATCTCGGACTTCAGTGCCGCCAGGTCCGCCGTCGCGGCCTCCCGGGCCGCACCCAGATCCGTGGCGTCGGCGGCCACCGCGGCCACCACCTCCAGGTAGCACTTCAGCTTCGGCTCGGTCCCGGACGGGCGGACGACCACCCGTGCGCGTGCGGTCCGCAGGATCACCGCATCGGTCTTCGGCTGCATCTCCGTCACCTCGACATCACCGTCACCCAGGAGGGTCTCGGGCAGATTGGCGCGCAGCCGTGCCATCGCGTCGGAGATGATCGTCAGGTCCTCGACCCGGATCGACAACTGGTCGGTGACGTGCAGACCATGACGTCGGGCGAGGTCGTCGAGGGCGTCGAGCAGGGTGCGACCCTCGGCCTTCAACCCGGCGGCGAGGTCGCAGGCCACGACCGCGGCCGAGATCCCGTCCTTGTCCCGCACGGTGTCCGGGTCCACGCAGTGCCCGAGGGCCTCCTCGTAGCCGTAGACCAGGCCGGTTCCGTTGCCGTCCCCGGCGCGGACGATCCACTTGAATCCCGTCAGGGTCTCGTCGTACCGGGCGCCGTGGGCGGCGGCGATCGACTTCAGCAGGGCCGAAGAGACGATCGTGGTGGCCACCAACGGATCCGGGTGGGCGACCCGGTCGAGGCCGGCCAGCACGTGCTCGCCGAGCAGCACCCCGGTCTCGTCCCCGCGCAGCATCCGCCACGACCCGTCCGGGAGTTTCACCCCGAGTGCGCAGCGGTCGGCGTCCGGGTCGTTCGCGATGGCGATGTCGGCGTCCACCGCCCTCGCCAGGGCCAGCAACAGATCGGTGGCCCCCGGCTCCTCCGGATTGGGGAAGGGAACCGTGGAGAAGTCCGGATCCGGGACGGCCTGTTCGGTCACGACATGGACATCGGTGAACCCGGCGCGGAAGAGGGCCTGTACCAACGGTTCCCCGCCGACACCGTGCATGGCGGTCGCCGCGATCCGGAGTGACTTGGCGGGGCCCTTGGCGAGAGCTCCGGCTGCGGCGAGGTAGTCGTCGACCAGGCTGTCCGGCCAGGGCAGCGGGGTACCGGAGGCATCCACCGAGACGGCAGGTCCGATCGCGGCGATCTCCGCCTCGATCTGGGTGTCCATCGGGCTCACCAGCTGGGCCCCGGCCTGCAGGTAGACCTTGAGACCGTTGTCCTGCGGCGGATTGTGGGAGGCGGTCACCTGCAGTCCGGCCACCGCGGAGAGCCGGCGGACGGCGAAGGCGGTGATCGGGGTGGGGAGGGCGGACGGGGCCAGCAGGACCGAGAAACCCGCTGCGGCAAGCACTCCGGCAGCATCCGCGGCGAACTCGGCGGACCGGTGACGGCCGTCGTATCCGACGATCACCTTCTGCCCGATGCCGCCGTTCTTGGTCAGGTAGGCCGCGATTCCGGCAGCGGCGCGGCGGACCACGGCCAGGTTCATCCCGGCCGGTCCG
This sequence comes from Nakamurella silvestris, assembly GCA_003576535.1. GTDB lineage: Bacteria > Actinomycetota > Actinomycetes > Mycobacteriales > Nakamurellaceae > Nakamurella > Nakamurella silvestris. Next base: position 162,295 of record QXCQ01000081.1, read on the forward strand.
GCCCGCAACGGCCCCCGCAGGCCGGCGGTGCCGAAGGTCAACGGGGCCCGCATCCGGTCCGTCACCTCCTCGACGGCCTCGGGGCGGCCACCGATGGCATCGGCCAGCACCTGTTGCAGTTCGAGCCGGTCGGTCGGGCTCGGGTCGTCGGCGATCCAGCGCATGGTGCTCGACCGCAGGTCGGCCGGCACCCGCGCCTGGGCTTCCGTCATGCGCGGCTCACCAGCTCGCCGAGCAGGGTGCCCATCCGGGTGGCGGCGCCGCGGCCGGCCTCCAGGACCTCCGCGTGGTCGAGGGCCTCGCCCGTCATCCCGGCGGCCAGGTTGGTGACCAGGGAGACCCCGAACACCTCGGCGCCGGCCTCACGGGCGGCGATGGCTTCCAGCACGGTCGACATGCCGACCAGGTCGGCCCCGAAGCCGCGGAGCATCCGGATCTCGGCCGGGGTCTCGTAGTGCGGGCCTGGGAGCTGGGCGTAGACGCCCTCGGCGAGGGAGGGGTCGATCTCCCGGGCGATCCCGCGAAGTCGGGGGGAGTACAGGTCCGTCAGGTCGACGAAGTTGGCTCCGATGATCGGGGAGGTCGCCGTCAGGTTCAGATGGTCGGAGATCAGGACGGGCTGTCCCACCGACATGTCCTCGCGCAGCCCACCGGCGGCGTTGGTCAGGATGACCACCTTCGCGCCGGCCGCGACGACCGTCCGCACCCCGTGCACCACCGCGGCCACTCCGCGGCCCTCGTAGAAGTGGGTGCGCCCGAGAACCACCAGCACCTTCTTGTCACCGACGGTCAGCGAACGGAGTTTGCCACCGTGACCGGCGACGACAGGGGCGGTGAACCCCGGCAGGTCGGCGATCGAGATCTCGGTGTCGGCCGTGCCGAGCTGATCGGCGGCCGGGACCCAGCCGGACCCCAGGACGATGGCGACATCGTGCTTCTCGACCCCGGTCGCCTCGGCGAGGGCGGCGGCCGCATCGACGGCGAGGGTGTACGGGGTGGTGGTGGACTCGTCTTGGCTGGCATGCGAAGGGCTCATCCGCAGGAGCCTAATGGAGGTCGCCGGGGATGGGGCGGGATGTGCCGCCCACAACGACCGGCGATTTTCGGGACAGTTTGCCGAAGGCAATCGTCCCAACCCACCCCGTGTTGACGCCGGATGGTCCATCCTGGGTGGATCATCCACGCCGCGGCAGACGTCCGCGCCGACGAAGGAGACAACCGACATGTCCGTAAGCCTGAAAAAGGGTGGCAACGTGTCGCTCACCAAGGCCGCCCCCGAACTGAGCGACATCGTCCTCGGCCTCGGTTGGGACGCTCGGACCACCACCGGTGTGCAGTTCGACCTGGATGCCAGCGCCCTGGGGGTCGGCACCGACGGCCGGATCATCACCGACCAGCACTTCGTCTTCTTCAACAACAAGCGCTCTCCTGACGGGGCCATCGAGCACGGCGGGGACAACCTCACCGGCGAGGGGGAGGGTGACGACGAGACGATCAAGGTGCATGTCAAGGCGGTGCCCGAGCAGATCGACAAGGTCGTGGTCGCGGTCTCGATCTACGAGGCCGACGAGAAGGGCCTGTCCTTCGGGCAGGTCCGCAACGCCTACATCCGGGTGGTCGACGAGTCGAACGGGACGGAACTTGCGCGGTACGACCTCTCCGAGGACGCGGCCAACGAGACCGCGATGGTGTTCGGCGAGCTGTACCGCAGCGGGGCCGAGTGGAAGTTCCGCGCCGTGGGCCAGGGGTACGCCTCCGGGCTGGCCGGGATCGCCCAGGACTTCGGGGTCAACGTCTGACCTGGTCCCCGGCTCACCGCCCCGGATGACCGCGCTCCTTCTCGACAATCGCGCTGCATGTATCGAGCGCGGTTGTCGGCAAGGAGCGCGGCCCGGTGCGGGTGGTGTGGGTCAGCCGAGGGAGCGAGCCCACTCGATGACGGCCTGCACCCCGTAGTACCCCACGATCGCCGCGAGGACGCCCGCTGCGACGGCCAGGAGCACACGTGTACGCCGGTCGCTGCCGGTGGTCGTCGCCGAACCCGACTCCGGCGGTGCGGCCGAGGCGGACGCGGCGGGCAGGGCCGCGAGATGGGCGCCGCCGGTCGCCGCCCACGGGGGTGGTGGCAGGGCCGCCGAACTCGCCGCCAGGCTCCGGGAGGACACCGAGGGCTGGGGGCCACCGCCCGATCCGGTGGACAGCGGAGAGCCGGACAGCGGTGCGCCGGCCGACGGACCGCCGGTCGGTGAAGCGCCGGCCGGCCCGGACGGATGGGTTCCCGGCCGACTTCCCGGGGCAGGAGGCCGCTTCGCCGCCGGGGCCGCGTGCGGTATCCGCAACCGTCCCTCGGTGGGATCGTCGGCGAACCGGACGAGCTGGGTCCTGGCCTGCGCCACCGTCATCCGGTGGGCCGGACTCTTGACGAGCAGCCCGTTGATGATCGGGATCAGCGGTCCGCCCCGCCGCACCGGCGGCACCGGGTCCGAGACGACGGACATCAAGGTGGCGATCGGGTTCCCGCGGTCGTACGGCGGTCGGCCCTCGACGCAGGCGAACAGCAGGGCACCGAGTCCCCAGGCGTCCGCTGCAGGCGCCGCGGTCTGTCCGGTGGCCACCTCGGGGGAAATGTAGGCGGGGGACCCGAGCAGCAGACCCGTTGCCGTCATCGGATTCTCGCTCTGGCTGCGGGCGATGCCGAAGTCGGTCAACTTGATCCGGCCATCGGCCGAGATCAACACATTGCCGGGCTTCACATCTCGGTGGGTGATCCCGGCCGCGTGGGCGGCGGCCAGGCCGGCGGCGACGGAGGCCCCGACGGTGGCTGCCTGGCCGGGGGTCAGCGGGCCGTTCTCCCGGAGGACGTCCCCCAGGGACCGCGCGGCCAGCACCTCCATGACGATCACCGGGGCACCGCCGACGGTCAGGATGTCGTACAGGGTGATGACGTTGGGGTGCGACAGCTGCGCGATGGCGCGGGCCTCCCGCAGGGTCCGCTCAGCCAGCATGTGCGCCTCCGCCTCGGGCATGCCCGAGGGGAAATTGATCTCCTTGATGGCCACCCGGCGGTGCAGCAGTTGGTCGAAGGCGGCCCAGACCGTGCCCATCGCCCCGCGGCCGAGCACCCGGTCCAGCCGGTAGCGGTCGGCCAGGACCCGGGCGTGGATGGGCCCGGCGGCTCGTCCGGGCTCGGATACGGTCATGGGGCCATTCTCGCCCATCGGGTCGACGGCAGGTACACCGAACAGGTGAATCCGCATTCGACTGTGATACTTCCCCAGGTCAGCCGTCAGGGGTGCCGTCGTAGGCGGCGAGCAGGCGGTCGGCGGCCGTCACGGCCGGCACGTCACCGGCCAGGACCTGGGCGCGGAGTTCTGTCGTCGCGGCGGTGACGGCCGGGGAGCGGCGGAGCCGGTCGAGGACCTCCTCCTGGACCAGGCGCTGGACGAAGGCCCACTGCTGGGAGGACCGTTTGGACGCCAGGCCGACCGTACCCAGGGACTCCCGGTGCCGCCCGATGTTCTCCCACACCCGGTCGACCCCTTCGCCGGTGAGTCCGGAGCAGGTCAGGGCAGGTGGCACCCACGCGCCCGGTCCGCTGACCAGCCGTAGGGCGCCGGCCAGGTCACGGGCGGCCGAGGCGGCCTGCCGGGCGTACTCGCCGTCGGCCTTGTTGACCGCCACGACGTCGGCGATCTCCAGGACGCCCTTCTTGATGCCCTGCAGCTGGTCGCCGGAGCGGGCCAGGGTGAGCAGCAGGAAGGTGTCCACCAGCCCGGCGACGGTGATCTCGGACTGGCCCACACCCACGGTCTCGATCAGGATCACGTCGTATCCGGCCGCTTCCAGGACGGTCAACGCCTGGGCGGTGGCCCGGGCGACACCGCCGAGGGTGCCGGCCGTGGGGGAGGGACGGATGTAGGCGGCATCGTTCGCCGCGAGCTCGGTCATCCTGGTCTTGTCGCCGAGCACGCTGCCACCGGTCCGCACACTCGACGGGTCCACCGCAAGGACCCCGACCCGATGGCCCTGCCGGATGAGCGCCATGCCCAGGGATTCCACGAGGGTGGACTTGCCGACCCCGGGGACCCCGGAAATGCCCACCCGCCAGGACATCCGGGCCGGCGGCTCCAGCCCGGCGAGCAGTTCGCGGGCCAGGGCGCGGTGATCCGGACGGGAGGATTCCACCAGGGTGATCGCCCGTGCCACCGCGGCCCGGGACGAGGCCGCCACGCCCTCGGCGAGTGCGGCGGGATCGATGATCACCGGTCAGCCCGCGGGGTGGCCGAGCGTGGCCGACAGGCGTTCCAGCAGGTCGGCGGCGGCGGTCGCGATGACCGTCCCCGGTCCGAACACCGCTGCGGCCCCCATCTCCTTGAGCGTGGGCACGTCCGAGGGTGGGACGACCCCGCCGACGATGATCATGATGTCCGGCCGCCCGGCCGCCGCGAGGGCCTCCTTGAGCGCCGGGACCAGGGTCAGGTGCCCGGCCGCGAGGGAGGAGACCCCGACGATGTGCACATCGGCGTCCACCGCCTGCCGCGCGACTTCCTCCGGGGTGGAGAACAGCGGTCCGACGTCGACGTCGAATCCGAGATCGGCGAAGGCGGTGACGATCACCTTCTGCCCGCGGTCGTGGCCGTCCTGGCCCATCTTCGCCACCAGGATGCGTGGACGGCGTCCCTCCGCCTCCTCGAACCGGCTGGTGGCGGCCAGCACCGTATCGACGGCGTCGTTCCGGCCGACCTCGTTGCGGTACACCCCCGAGATGGTACGGATGACGGCGGTGTGCCGTCCGTAGACCTGTTCCAGGGCGTCGGAGATCTCGCCGACGGTGGCTTTGGCGCGGGCGGCGTCGACCGCCAGGGCCAGCAGATTCTGTGCGGGGTCACCGGTGTCGCCGAGCCGGGCGGAGTGGGTGAGCGCGCCCAGGGTGCGGTCCACCTCTGCCTGGTCACGTTCGGCCCGCAACCGGACCAGTTTGGCCTTCTGGGCGGCGAGGACGGCGTGGTTGTCGACCTTGAGAACGTCGAGCGGGTCCTCGTTGTCGAGGACGAAGGTGTTGACGCCGATGACGGCCTGGGCCCCGGAGTCGATCCGGGCCTGGGTGCGCGCAGCGGCTTCCTCGATCCGTAGTTTCGGGATGCCCTCGTCGATCGCCGCCGCCATCCCGCCGGCCTTCTCGACCTCCTCGATATGGGCGCGCGCCTTGATGATCAGGTCGTTGGTGAGCTTCTCGACGTAGTACGACCCGGCCCAGGGATCGATGATCGCGGTGGTCCCGCTCTCCTGCTGCAGGAGCAGCTGGGTGTTCCGGGCGATCCGGGCCGAGAAGTCGGTGGGCAGGGCGATGGCCTCGTCGAGGGCGTTGGTGTGCAGGGACTGGGTGTGGCCCTGGGTGGCCGCCATCGCCTCGACACAGGTGCGGACGACGTTGTTGTAGACGTCCTGGGCGGTCAGCGACCAGCCGGAGGTCTGGCAATGGGCGCGCAGGGACAGGGATTTGGGGTTCTTCGGGGCGAAGTCGGCCACCAGGTCGGCCCAGATGGCCCGCCCGGCACGGAGTTTGGCCACTTCCATGAAGAAGTTCATCCCCACCGCCCAGAAGAAGCTCAACCGGGGGGCGAAGGTGTCGATGTCCATTCCGGCGGCGACACCGGCGCGCAGGTACTCCAGACCGTCGGCCAAGGTGTAGGCCAGCTCCAGGTCGGCCGTCGCCCCGGCCTCCTGGATGTGGTAGCCGGAGATCGAGATCGAGTTGAACTTGGGCATTTTCGCCGCGGTGTAGGAGAAGATGTCGGAGATGATCCGCATCGACGCCTTCGGCGGGTAGATGTAGGTGTTGCGCACCATGAACTCTTTGAGTATGTCGTTCTGGATCGTCCCGGAGAGCTTCTCCGGGGGAACACCCTGCTCCTCGGCGGCGACGATGTACAGGGCCAGGATCGGCAGCACCGCGCCGTTCATCGTCATCGACACACTCATCTCGTCGAGCGGGATGCCGTCGAAAAGCTGTCGTGCGTCGTAGATCGAGTCGATCGCGACCCCGGCCATACCGACATCACCGGCCACCCGGGGGTGGTCCGAGTCGTACCCGCGGTGGGTGGCGAGGTCGAAGGCCACGGACAGGCCTTTCTGCCCGGCGGCGAGATTGCGCCGGTAGAAGGCGTTCGAGGCCTCGGCGGTGGAGAAACCGGCGTACTGGCGGACCGTCCAGGGCTGGGTCGTGTACATGGTCGGATACGGCCCGCGCAGGTACGGCGGCAGGCCCGGATAGGTGTCGAGCAGCGGCAGTCCGTCGAGGTCGGCGGGGCCGTACACGGGCTGGACCGCGATGCCTTCGGGGGACGTCCACGGCGACGGGGCCGGCACGGTGGTTGCGGTGGGATCGGTGTCGGCCGGGCCGTCGAGAGGCAGGTCGGCGAAGGACTCGGGGATCGTCATACCGTTCCCGTCAGGTGGGCTCTGGTGGTGGTCAGGAAGGTGATGGCGTCGGCACCGACCACCACGTGGTCGTCGACCAGGTCGGCCAGCGCCCCACGGGGTTTCCCGGCGAGCAGGATCCAGGTGGCACCTGCGGCGCGCAGGGCGGTGATCAGCTCCGGAGCATGTTCGGCGTAGTCGGCATCGGTACCGACGACGGCGGCCACGGTGGTCCCGGCCTTGCGGAAGGCCGCGACGAGTTCGTCTGCCCCGGCAGGAACCTGCGGCCGGACCACCTCGATGCCGCCGGCGGCGAGGAGGTTGGCGGCGAAGGTGGCCCGCGCGGTATGGGCCGCGGCGCTGCCGATCGGGGCGAGGAAAACGGGTGCGGCGGCGGGGATGTCGCGCAGGCCCTCGAAGGTCTCGGCGTACCGGTGCGGGGCGAACGGGCCGCCGGTCCCCGCGGGGAGGGGCGGTCGGGTCAACAGGACCTCGCCGGCGAGCGGGAACTCACTCACCCCGGTGAGGGCCATCCGCCGGTGGCTGATGGCGGCGGTGCGGGCGGCGGCGGTGGCAGCGACCCGACCGGCCAGACCCCCGCCCGCGAGTGAGGCGAGGATGCCGCCTTCGGACTCGATCAGTTGGAACTCGGCCCAGGCGGCCCTGGCCAGGGAGTCGGTCAGCTCCTCCACGGCGTAGGAACCACCGGCAGGGTCGGCGACCTTGGCCACATGGGACTCGCTGATCAGCAGGGAGGAGGTGTTGCGGGCCACCCGGTTGGCCATGTCGTCGCTGACCCCGATGGCGGTGTCGTAGGGCAGGACCGTGACGGCGTCGGCACCTCCGGTACCGGCGGCGAAGGCGGCGACGGTGGTCCGGAGCATGTTGACGAACGGGTCGTACCGGGTGGTCATCGCCCAGGAGGTGACGGCGTGCTGCAGCTGGGTGCGGTCGGCCGTCGGGACACCACTGAGTGCGGTGACCCGGTTCCACAGACGCCGGGCAGCGCGCAGGGAGGCGATGGTCAGGAACTGGTCGTCCGTTGCGGCATAACGGAATTCGATCAACCGGACGGCCCGTTGGACCGGCACCCCGGAAGCGGTGAGCAGGCGGAGGTAGGTGACACCGGCGGCCAGTGAGTACGCGAGTTCCTGCACCTGCCCCGATCCGGCGTTGTGCAGCACCGTGGTGTCGACGACGAAGGCACGCAGGCCCGGATGCCGAGCCAGGCCGGCGATCTCGGCGATCTGCGGTGCGACCTCGGCCTCCGGGATCCACCCGCGGGCCAGGTGTCCGATCGGGTCCGCGCCGAGATTGCTGCCGGCGGCGGGGATCAGCTCGCGCTCGTCGAGGACGTCCAGGAATGCCCGGGCGGTTTGGGTGGTCAGCCCGGCCGGTGCCTGCAGGACCACCGGGGCGAAGTCCAGGAAGACCCCCGCCAGCAGGCCTGCCAGATCCCGGGGATCGGTGCCGCCGGGGCCGACCGTCACCCACAGGGAGCTGCCGCCGCGCTCGAGGTTCGTCAGCACACTCCGCTCGGCCCTGGCGCGATCCGGATCGGTCACGGGGATCCGGATGTCCCAACCGTCGACCCGCACCGGTGGGAGGACCCGGACGGGCGGCACCGGCAGGTCTGCGGCTGTACCCAGTGCGGGGACCCGGACACCTTCCAGCGTTCGGGTGGACAGCAGGTCGGCGACCTCGGCGGGGTCCTGGTCGTCGGTCATCCGACGGGATCTGCGCAGGACGGCGGCGGCCGCCTTCTCCCATCGGGCACGGCCGACCCCACCAAGGGGCCACTCTTCTTTGAGTGCGTCCATGCGCCGATCCTAGGCATCGGACCGGGTGCCTGCGCGTTGAAAGTGACTCAGGCCACCGGTGTGTGGGTCACCGACCTGCGAGGGTCCGGAAGACTGTGAGCAGCCTCACCGCTCCGATGGGCGGGACCGGGCCGGCGATAAGAGTGCACTCTATTGGGGTTCTGGACGACCGGTCAGGGTATCGGCCAGGTATGCACCGGCTCGTTCGCATGCATCCCCTCCACGTAGAGCCGGAGCATCTCGTGCAGGGCCTCCTGACGGTCCAGGCCCCGGTCTTCGAAGGCATCGACAGCACGGACCTGCCAGGAGGAGCCGTTGATCCTTGTCTTGCAACGGGTTTCGATGATGCCCAGGTAGCGGTCGCGGGCGGCCGGTGAGACCCCCCATTTGTCGAGTCCGTCATGGGCCAGCGGCAACAGCTCCCGCAGGACCAACTCGTCCCAGGCGACCTCGCCGTATCCGGGCCAGTACAGGGTGGAATCCACGCCCCGCCGGGCACCGGAATCGAAATTGGCCTTGGCCGCGGCGAAGGACATCTTGGACCAGACCGGCCTTTCCTCGGCGGCGAGCATCCGGATCGCGCCGTAGTAGAAGGCGGCATTGGCCAGCACGTCGACAACGGTCGGACCGGCCGGCAGTACCCGGTTCTCCACCCGGACATGCGGTTGGCCACCGGCGACGTCGTACACCGGACGGTTCCAGCGGTAGACAGTCCCGTTGTGCAGGCGCAATTCCTGCAACCGCGGCGGAAGGCCCGCGTCCAGGGTTGCCGCCGGATCCTCCTCGGTGGTCTCCGGGAGCAGGGCAGGAAAGTAACGGACGTTCTCCTCGAACAGATCGAAGATCGAGGTGATCCACCGCTCGCCGAAGAACACCCCCGGTCGCACACCTTGGTTCTTGAGTTCGGGGGAGCGGGTGTCGGTGGCCTGGAGGAAGAGCTCGGTGCGGGTCTCGGCCCACAGCTTCTTGCCGAAGAGGAAGGGGGAGTTCGCGCCGAGGGCCAGTTGGGCGCCGGCCAGACATTGGGCCGCGTTCCAGTTCGCGGCGAAGTTGGCCGGTGACACCTGCAGGTGCAGTTGGACCGAGGTGCAGGCCGACTCCGGGGCGATGGTGTCGGCGTACATCCGCAAGGACTCCGGGCCGGTGATGTCGAGTTCGAGGTCCTCACGGCGGGCGGCGAAGACGGCCTCGTTCAGGGCGGCGTACCGCGGGTTCGCGCTCATCCAGTCGGTGTTGAAGTGTTCCGGCCGCAGAGTGGGCAGGATGCCGATCATGATGATCTCCGAGCCCACCTCGTTCGCCTTGGACTCGGCGTGGTCGAGCGAGACCCGCAGGGAGGCTTCGAGTTCGGTGAGGGCGTCACCGTCGATCTCCTGCGGCTCGACGTTCAACTCGATGTTGTAGCGGCCCAGTTCGGTCTGATAGGAGGGGTCGGCCAGGTTGGCCAGCACCTCGGCGTTGGCCATCGCCGGGTCGAGCACCTTGTCGACGAGATTGAGTTCGATCTCCAGACCGGTGAGCTGGCGGTCGAACTCGAAGGTGTGCTCGTTGAGCATCCGCTCGAAGACGTCAAGACACTGCTGAACCTTGTCGCGGTAGAGGGTTCGTTGTTCGCGGGTGAAATGTCCACTTCTGATCTCATCGCCCACAACAGGTCTCCTGAAGATCCCGGGGCCAGAGGGGACATGCACCGACCCGTGTGCGGTAAGCCAACCACAACCTCCTGGTGGACGGCCCGGCGGAGCCCGTTTCCCGCCCGGCGTTGCGGAAGTTGCGCCCCTCGCCCCGGCCGGTCGGTGCCGGGTGCGTTTACTCTTTGCCGATGACCAAAGCTGCCTCCCGCTACATCCGAGCGGTCCCCCGGCCGGAGGACGTCGCCGACCTGGGTGTCGGGCGCGGCCCCGACTGGCTCGACGAGTACATGGGTCTGTTCCTGCCGGAGATCGTCCGCTGGCGGCGTCATCTGCACACCCACCCGGAACTGTCCCGGCACGAGACGATGACGACCCAGTTCCTCCTCGACCGGCTCACCACCGCGGGGATCGAGGCCACCGTCCTGCCCGGCGGGACCGGCCTGACCTGCGAGGTGGGCGACCCGGCCGGCGACACCCTCATCGCGCTGCGGGCAGACATCGACGCCTTGCCGCTGCCGGAGAACACCCAGCTGCCCTACGCCTCGACGGTGCCGGGGGTGTCCCACGCCTGCGGGCACGACGCCCATCAGGTCGTCATGCTGGGGACGGCCCTGGCCTTGCACCGGGCACCCGACCTGCCCGGACGGGTGCGGTTCATCTTCCAGCCGGCCGAGGAGGTCATGCCGGGCGGGGCGATCGACGTCATCGCGGCGGGGGCGCTGGAAGGGGTCCAGCGGATCTTCACCCTGCACTGCGACCCCCGGCTGCCGGCCGGTCAGGTCGGACTGAAGACCGGGCTGATCACCTCCACCTCGGACCTGATCGAGCTGCGGATCCTCAGCGCCGGTGGGCATTCCTCCCGTCCGCACCTGACAGGTGATCTGGTCTACGCGCTCGGCACCGTCATCACCGGCCTGCCGGGGCTGCTCACCCGTCGGCTCGACCCGCGCAGCGCAGCGGTGCTGGTCTGGGGGGCGGTCAAGGCCGGGAACGCGGCGAACGCCATCCCGCACGAGGGTGTCCTCAAGGGCACCCTGCGGATGATGGAACGCGCGTCCTGGGACGGGGCGGAGAAGCTGGTCCGCGAGCTGGTGGCCGATCTGCTCGCACCGTTGCAGGTCGACTACGAGCTGCACTACCTGCGCGGGGTGCCGCCGGTGGACAACGACGCGATCTGCACCGGCATGTTGCAGACCGGCGTGGTCGCATCGGTCGGGGCACAGGGGATCAAGGCCGCCCAGCAGTCCACCGGGGCCGAGGACTTCGCCGAGTACCTCGAACATGTGCCGGGCGCGTTGGCGCGGTTGGGGGTCTGGGACGGTACCAGCGAGCGGGTCGACCTGCACTCGGAGTACTTCGCCATGGACGAAGAGGCGCTCAGCGTGGGGGTGCGCCTGATGGTGCACACCGCCCTGGTGGCCCTGCGGCACTGACGGTTTCGGGCGATGCGGGACCCCGGTGGTCGGATGTGCGCCACCGGGGTCCCGCATCGTCGTCGGCGACAACAGGAGACGTTGCGGACTCAGCTCAACGGCAGGGACGGACCGAGTCGGCGCAGGGCGGCGAAGGTGGGGACCAGGCCGTCGTATATCCCGGAATAGATGGGGCGGAGCCGACCGTAGAGGGCGGCGGCCGCCGGGTCCGGCCGCACCGTCGCGGTGACGGTCGCCGACCTCGCCGCATGGTCGATGGAATCGATCAGTCCCAGAGCCACCATGCCCAGGACGGCCGCGCCGAAGCCGGAACCCTGTTGACCTTCGGTGAGATCCACCGGGGTGTCCAAGGTGTCGGCCAGTATCTGCTGCCAGAGGGGGCTGCGCATGACACCACCGGTGGCCCGTACCTCGTCCACGGCAAGGCCGGCGGACCGCATCGATTCCAACACCAGGGACAGCTGGAGGCACACACCCTCGATGGCGGCACGGACGAGATGTGTGCGGTCGTGGGCCATCGTCAGACCGACGTACGTGCCCTGGGGCAAGGAGGACCACCGTGGTGCCCGCTCGGACAACAAGGAGGGCATCATCAACAGGCCACCGGATCCGGCCGGGGCCTGCGCAGCGAGTTCCAACAGCTCGGCCTCCGAATCGAGGTCCGGCGTCAGGGCGTCCAGGGCCCATCTCATGACCACACCGCCGTTGTTGATCGCCCCTCCCACCACCCACAACCCGGGGACCAGTGCGTAACAGAACACCCGTCCGAGGGGGTCGACCACGGGCCGGTCCACCACCACCCGCAGGGCACCGGAGGTACCCAGGGAACAGGCAACCATTCCAGGCCGAACGGCACCCACGCCCAGATTGGCCAAGGGTCCGTCTCCGGCTCCCACCACCACCGGCGTTCCTTCGGGAAGCCCCAGTTCCGCGGCGATCTCGCCGGACAGGGTCAGGACGTGGGTGGTCGGGACGAGTTCGGGCAACTGTTCCGGCGTGATCCCGGCCAGCTGCAGTGCCTCTTCGTCCCAGCTCAGCCCCTGCAGATCCAGCAGCCCGCTGCACGATGCCAGGGAGTGGTCCATCACCAGGGATCCGGTCAGCCGCAGCAGGACGAACTCCTTGATACCGCACCAGAAGCCCACTCGTTCGCACAGTTTCGGTTCCTGCTCCCGGTACCAGACCAACCGCACCAGGGGCGACATCGGATGCACCGGCGTGCCGGTGCGCCGGTGCAGGGCAAGACCACCTGCGCCGGCACGGATCCGTTCGGCCTGGACATCGGCCCGGGTATCCGCCCAAGTGGACGAGGGCGTCAGGACAGCCATGTCCGGTGACAGCCCGATCAACGTGTGCATGGCGGAGCTGAAGGACAGTCCGGCGATCCGGCCGCCGCCCACCAGCTTCACCACGTCGGCGACCGCCTGACGGACCGCCGTCAGGATCTGTTCGGCGTCCTGTTCGGCGTACCCGGGGTGCGGAGTCAGCAGGTCGTAGCCGTACTCGGCACCTCCCTCGAGGGAGCCGTCGACGGTGAAGGCCACCACTTTTGTTGCGGTGGTACCGATGTCGACCCCGAGGATGACCGGGGATCTGGTGTCCGGGCCGGTACCGCCTTGCGCCGTCTGCGGTTCGAGCATGTCAGCCGGCGCTGCCGGGGTTGATCGCGACCAGCACCTTGCCGGAGTGGTTGCCGTCCCGCGCGACGGCGAAGGCCTCATCGACCTCGGTCGGTGCGAAGGTGTGGGTGATCACCTGTTCCAGCTCCGGATGGGCGGCGAGCATCTCGACGGCCGCATCGATCTCGTCGGCGAACCGGAAGGTGCCGACCAGGGTCAACTCCTTCGCCAGCATCGGGGCCAGGTTGATCGGACGAGGCTCATTGGCGAGCATGCCCAGCTGGACGATGGTGCCCCGCCGCTTGGCGGCCAGGACCGCGGCCGTCACACCTGCGGCCGCGCCCGAGCACTCGAGCACGAGATCGAATTCGCCCGAAGGGATGTCGTCGATGCCGACCTGCAGCACCTGGCCCGCACCGAGGGAGCGGGCCCGGTCCAACGGCCCGGGCAGAACATCCGAGGCGACCAGGCGCGTTGCCCCCTGCGCTGCGGCTGCAGCCAGGGCCAGCAACCCGATCGGACCGGAACCGCTGATGAGGACGGACTTCCCGGCCGCTCCGCCGGCCAACGCCAGGCCGTGCAGGGCGACCGCCAAGGGCTCGGCGAGGGCACCCCGCTTGACCGGGAGACCGTCGGGAAGTACTCGCACCATGGACGACTCGACCACCAACAACTCGGCCATCGCCCCCTGGGTGTGCGGCCAGGTGGCGGCGCTGCCCAGGTAGGACCCACCCGGCCAGAGGTGCGGGGCATCGTCCAGCCCCTCGACCGGCCGGCCGAAGCGAGCGGGGTGGACCGTGACGGCGGTTCCGGGTGCCAGGCGGCCGCTCGGGTCCGCCTCCACCACCGCCGACAGCTCGTGGCCGGGGATCAACGGCTCCCGCAGCGAGTACTCGCCGGTCGCACCGCGCGACCAGTAGTTCAGGTCGGAACCGCAGATCCCCACATAGGCGATGCGCAGCAGTACCTGATCGGGCCCGGGGGTCGGGTCCGCCAGTTCGGTGAGGCCGATGTCGGTGGCGGCCTTGATCACGACGGCGTGCATGGTGATGCCCTTCGATATGCCCGGCGCGGCAGCCGGGGCGGGTGTGTGTCGGCGAAGCGGCTGGTCGGCTCAGACCACCGCCGTCATCCCGCCGTCGACGAAGATGTTCTGGCCGGACACGAACGAGGAGGCGTCGGAGGCGAGGTAGATCAGGGTGCCGATCAGTTCGTCGACCCGTCCCCATCTTCCTGCCGGGGTCCGCTGCCTGACCCAGGCGCTGAACTCCTCGTTCTGGGTCAGCGCCGTGTTCATCTCGGTGGCGAAGTAGCCGGGCGAGAGCGCGTTCACCTGGATGTTGTGTCTGGCCAGGTCCGCTGCCATGCCTTTGGTGAGCATGACGAGACCGCCCTTGGAGGCGGAGTACGGGGCAATGGTCTGCCGGGCGAGCTGGGACTGCACCGAGGCGATGTTGATGATCTTGCCCGAGCCCCGGGAGACCATGCCGGGCAGGAACCCGCGCGTGACGTAGAAGGCCGAGGACAGGTTCGAGGCGATGACGTCGTCCCAGTCGGCGGTGTCGAACTCGGCGATCGGGGCACGGCGCTGGATGCCGGCGTTGTTCACCAGGATGTCCGGGATGCCGTGCGAGTCGACGAGCTCGTTGATCCCTGCGGCCACGGCTGCCGGGTCGGTGACGTCGAAGGAGACCGTTCCGGGCCGGGTTCCCGTGCGCTGGGTGATCAGGTCGGCGGTGACGGCAAGTTGTCCGGGGTCGCGACCGTGCAGGACGACCCTGGCCCCGGCCTCGGCCAGTCCCGTTGCCATCACGGCACCGAGGCCCCGGGAGGAACCGGTGACCAGTGCCTGACGGCCGTCGAGGTCGAAAAGTCTGCTGAGCAGTGAATTGTCGGTCATCGTCACACCACCAGGAAGAGGGCGCCGACGAGAACGAAACCGAGCACCGATTCCAGGGCCTGCTGCAGGGTCCAGGTCTTCAGGGTGGTCTTGACGTCCATCCCCATCAGCCGGCCGACCAGCCAGAAGCCGGAATCGTTGACATGTCCGGCGAAAACGGACCCGGCCGCGGTGGCCAGGGTGATGCAGGCGATCTGCATCCCGGAGTAACCGCCGGCCATGACCGCCGGGGCCATCAGCCCGGCCGCGGTGACCAGGGCCACCGTCGCCGAGCCCTGGGCCAGGCGCAGGATCACCGCGACCAGGTAGGCGGCCACGATCACCGGGAGCCCGATGTCGGACAGCGACTCGGAGAGCGCGTCACCGATGCCGGTCGCGCGGAGCACACCGCCGAACATCCCGCCCGCGCCGGTGATGAGGATGACCGAGCAGACCGGGCCCAGTGAGGACTCGAGGACCTTCTCCAATGCCGAACCGCTCTCGCCGCGTTTGACACCGAGGACGACCGAGGCGACGAGCACCGAAATCAGCAGTGCGATGGGCGAACTGCCGATCAGGATCAAGGTCTGCACCCAGGTCGCGTCCTTGTCGACCGACCCCGCCGAGGCCAGGGAGGAGACGCCGGTGTTCATGAAGATGAGCAGCATCGGCAGCAGCATCACCATGACGACGGTGCTGACCTTCGGCGGGTTGGTGGGCTGGTCGTCGTCGACGGTGGTACCGAACAGGGCCGGCACCGGCAGGATGATCTTTCCGCCGATGAACTTGCCCCAGAGATAGCCGGAGACGTACCACACCGGAACGACCAGGATCAGGCCGACCAGCAGCACCAGGCCGAGGTTGGCGCCGTAGAGCTCGGTGGCGGCCACCGGTCCCGGGTGCGGGGGGACGAAGACATGCATGACGGAGAACGCCGCGGCGGCCGGGATGCCGTACAGCAGCACGTTGTCCCCGCCCATCCGGCGGGCGACCGCGAAGATCACCGGGAGCATCACGATCAGTCCGGCGTCGAAGAAGATCGGGAAGCCCATGATCAGGCTCGCCAGGCCCAGTGCGAACACGGCCCGCTTCTCGCCGAAGAGGCGGACGAGCGCATCGGCCAGCACCTTGGCGCCGCCCGAGTGTTCCACCAGCTTGCCCAGCATCGCGCCGAGGCCGACCAGGAGGGCGACACCGGCCAGAGTGCTGCCGAATCCGCCGGTCAGGGTGTTGAGCACCGCCGAGATCGGCAGGCCGGCGGCCACGGCGGTCAGCAGGGACACGATGATCAAGGTGAGGAAGGCATGCACCTTGAACTTGATGACGAGTAACAGAATGACCGCGATAGCGCCGACGGCGATGAGCAGGAGCGGGCCCGTGCCGAGGGTTTGAGTCCAGTCGTCCATAAGGATCTCCGTTGATCAAGGAATGGTGTGTCGACACCGCTCAGGGGGCGTCGGAAGTGCGATGCGATCAGCCTGACAGATAAAACATACTTATGCAATAGTCATACTTATGGCCCAGTCGCAGGTCAGGCCGTCGCGGTCCGGCACAGCGGGAGATCCTGCCTAGGATTGGGGCACTTACCCACGCCGATGTCCGGAGGTCACGTGCTGCACGCAGGGCTGTTGGACGATCTCGGATGCCGTATCGCGTGGGGCCGGCTCCCACCCGGAACCGTGCTCACGACGGCAGCCCTGGAAGCCGAGTACGGGTTGTCGCGCACCGTGGTGCGGGAGGCCGTGCGGGTGTTGGAGGCGATGCGTCTGGTCGAAGCCCGTCGGCATGTCGGGATCACCGTGCGCCCGCGTCCGGAGTGGAACGCCCTCGATGTCCGACTCATCGGCTGGAACCTTGCCGGCCCGGGACGTCAGGAAGAACTCGGTTCACTGATGGAACTACGCCAGGCGATCGAACCGGTGGCGGCGCGGCTGGCAGCCACCAGGGCCTCGGCCGGGGACCGGGCGGAACTGGTGGCCCTTGCCTCCAGGCTCCGGGATCTGGGTCGTCAAGGGCTCGGCGAGAGTCAGGAGTACCTGACCGCCGACATCGATTTCCATCGGCTGGTCGCCCAGTCCAGCGGCAACTACATGTTCGCCGGGGTTCTGGGTGAGGTGATCGGCGAGGTCCTCGCCGGCCGGACCAGGTTGGGTCTGTCTCCCGCGCTGCCTGCTGTCGAAGCGCTCGACCTGCATCAGATTGCGGCGCTGGCGATCTCCGGCGGTGACGCCGATGCGGCCGAGAGGGCCATCCGGGCAATTGTCGAAGAGGCCCGTCGGGCGGCACTGGATGCCGGGGCGGCGACCGAGCCGGCCCCGGCCGCCACGGTCTGAACCTCAGGAGCGGGCGGTGACGGACCGGTAGGACCGCCCGACGAGTTCACGCAACACATCCAGGTCGACGTCGGCGAGCTTCTTCAGGTACAGACAGGACTTTCCCAGGGTGTGCGGTCCGAGCCGGGCGAGCAGTTCGGCGTACGCCTCGAATCCGTCCACCAGGTACACGGTGGTCTGCGCCTTGCGCGGCGAGAACCCGGTGGCGGCCATGTCGCCCTCACGGCCGGAGTCGTAGCGGTAGTGGTAGGACCCGTACCCGACGATCGCCGACCCCCACATGACGGCAGGCTGCCCCGTCGCCTCACCGAAAACCTCCAGCAGGGTGAGCGCATCGGACCGTCGGACGGGATGCTCCACCGCCTCGATGAAGGCCCGCACATCGGCATCGGTCGGAACGGTGACGGGGGTATCGGGGGACATGACCGCCGATCATGCCTTGACACCGTCCCCGACGTCCAGGCTAAGCTCCTGCACATGCGCAAGTACTGCGGTCACACCACCGCCACTCCGCCGCCGTCCCGTCACTGACGGGTAGGGCTGCCGCCTGGTGCGGTGCAACGACTCCCTCCCGAGATGCGTCCATCGACCATTTCCAGCTGTGGGAGCAATCCTGATGTACTCCTCGCAATTCGAACGACCTGAATCCCTCTCTGCGCCGATCTCCGCCACGAGTGCCGTACCCGGGGCGGGGCGGGGCGCAGCCTCCTCCGGTCCGCTGTTGTTGACCCTGTTGGCCGGAATACTGTGGGGCACCGGTGGTCTCACCGGATCGCTGTTGTCCGAACATGCCGGTACCGGTGCCGTCACCAACGGGGCGATCCGGCTGCTCGGCGGGGGCCTGATCGTCACCGCCGTGATGGCGGTGACCGGCATGTTGTCCGACATCCGTTGGGACAGAACAATTCGCCGGCGCCTGCTGGTGATCGGACTGGCCTCCGCCGGATTCCAGACGGCCTATTTCTGCGCGGTGGCGCTGACCTCGGTCAGCCTGGCCACGCTGGTGACCATCGGTCTGTGCCCCGTCCTGGTGACGATCGCCTCGGCGATCCGGGACCGTCGCCGACCGGAGCCGATCACCGTCGTCACCACCTCGGTGGCCGTCGGCGGTCTGATCCTGCTCATCGGATTCCCGGGTGAGAACTACGGACTGGCAGCCCTTCTCGCCTTCGGGTTGTGCTTCCTGTCTGCCTGTGGGTTCACCGTGATCACCCTGGTCACGGCCACCCCGTTGCCGGGTCTGCCGTCGATGGCCGCGGCCGGTCCCGCCTTCGTCATCGGAGGTCTGGTGCTGATCCCGGTGGTGGCGATCGTGTCCGCGATCGACGGCAGCTCCCTCGGCGCGCAGGTGTCCGGGATCGACGACTGGAAATCGATCCTGCTGGTCCTGGCCTTCGCGCTGATCCCGACGGCGTTGGCGTACACCGCCTATTTCCGCGGGGTGGAGGGCACGGCCCCCACGGCCGCGGCCCTGTCCGCACTGCTGGAACCACTCACCGCCACCGTGCTGGCGGCGCTGATCCTGCACGAGCGGATGGGAACCCTGGCCATCTGCGGGGCCGTGGTGATCGGTGCGGCTGTGGCGGTCCGGGCAATCCACTCCGGACGGCGACCTGCCGCCGGCTGAATACCTGGCCGCGCTTCTTCTCGACTATCGCGCCCGCTGCAGCGAGCGCGATGGTCGGGACGGAGCGCGGTCAGCGGTACCGGGTCGTGAAGGTGCTCAGGTCCCGTGGGAACGACAGGGGCGGTGACGGATCCCGGTGACGTAGTCGTCCGGGGCTCCGGCGGCCTCGGCCGCATCGGCGATGACCCCCAGGTACCGGGCGGACGGCAGGCCGCCCTCGTAGGCCTGCAGGGCGTACAACCAGGCGAGCACGTCACCGTCGATGGTCGACACCCGGAGCCGGATCTTGGAGTAGACACCGAGGTCGGCGCCCTCCCAGGAGTCGAGGGCACGTTCGTCGGCCTCGGCCATGTCGTACAGCACACAGAAGACGGAACTGTCCGGGTCCTCCACGATGGTGGTCAGAGCACCCTCCCAGCCGAGGTCCTCGCCGCCGAAGGTCAGCCGCCAGCCCTGCAGCCAGCCGGTACCGGCCAGGGGTGCGGAGGGACACCGTTGCAGCATCTGCGCGGGATCCATGTTGGACCCGTAGGCGGCATAGAGGGCCATGGTGTCAGCGTATCGCTGCGCACCCCCTCCTCATGCCCAGGGGCGGCCCGCCACGGGCGGGTGTCGCCCTCCCGGCTGTATTGCCGCTGTGTGGCGGGCTACGGTGGAACCGCTCGTTTGCCCGCCGCACCCGGCCCAGCCGTACCGGTGGTGACCCCACCGGCCCTGAACCTAGGAGTTCCTCCATGACCCGCATCGTGATCATCGGCGGCGGACCCGCCGGCTACGAGGCAGCACTGGTCGCCGCCCAGTACGGCGCAGAGGTGACCCTGGTCGAGGCCGACGGCATGGGCGGCGGCTGTGTGCTCTACGACTGCGTCCCCTCCAAGACCTTCATCGCCTCCGCCGGAGGCCGCACCTCGGTCCGGGAGGCCGGTGACCTGGGCATCGTCATCCCGCGGGAGGACGTCGCCGTCGACATCTCCCGGGTCCACGCCCGCGTGACCAACCTGGCCATGGCCCAGTCCGCCGATGTGCGGACCCGGCTCCTGGCCGAAGGGGTGACGATCGTGTCCGGGTGGGCCCGGTTCGCAGACCAGGTGCCCGGTCTGGCCGTGCACATGATCGAGGTCACCGAGACCGACGGCAGCACCTTCGAGGTGGCCGCCGACTTTGTGTTGATCGCCACAGGAGCCACCCCGCGCCTGCTGCCCACGGCCATGCCGGACGGAGAGCGGATCCTCACCTGGCGTCAGGTCTACGGGCTGACCGAGCTGCCCGAGCACCTGATCGTCGTCGGATCCGGTGTCACCGGGGCCGAGTTCGCCTCGGCCTACACCGAACTGGGTGTCCGGGTCACCCTGGTGTCCAGCCGCGACCGGGTGCTGCCCGGTGAGGACGCCGACGCCGCCGCCGTGATCGAGGACGTGTTCGCCGAGCGCGGCACCACCCTGGTCAAACACGCCCGCGCCGCCTCGGTGGTCCGGGACGGCGACGGGGTCGTCGTCACCCTCGAGGACGGCCGCGTGGTCACCGGCTCCCACGCGTTGATGACGGTCGGGTCCATCCCGAACACGGCCGACCTGGCCCTGGAGCGGGTCGGGATCGAGGCCGGCCCCGGTGGTTTCATCCAGGTGGACCGGGTCTCCCGCACCGCGGTCCCCGGTGTGTACGCCGCCGGTGACTGCACCGGGGTGCTGATGCTCGCCTCCGTCGCCGCCATGCAGGGCCGGATCGCGATGTGGCACGCCCTCGGTGACGGTGTCCCGCCGCTGCGGCTGAAGACGGTGTCCGCCAACGTGTTCACCCACCCGGAGATCGCCACCGTCGGCATCTCGCAGGCCGAGTCCGATGCCGGCAAGGTGCCCTCGCGGGTGCTGATGCTGCCGCTGGCGACCAACCCGCGGGCGAAGATGCGGGGTCTGCGGTACGGGTTCGTCAAACTTTTCGTCCGTCCGGCGACCGGGATCGTGGTCGGTGGTGTGGTGGTCGGGCCGGATGCCAGTGAGCTGATCCTGCCGATCGCCATGGCCGTGCAGAACCGGCTGACCGCCAAGAATCTGGCCTACACCTTCAGTGTGTACCCGTCGATGTCCGGGTCGATCACCGAGATCGGGCGTCAGCTCATGCATTTCGACGGGGATCTGGGCTGACCGATCCGCGTCGCCCTTCGCCGCGAGTGGACTGTGACACCCCTGAATGTGGGGGGTGAGGGTCCGTTCGCGGGGAAGGGGAAGGCGTCTGCGTGCCGAGTGGACGGCCACACCCCTG
>QXCQ01000073.1 GCA_003576535.1 Nakamurella silvestris
CGGCAAGGGCTTCAGCGAGGAGAACTACGGCATCGGCATCGCCAAGGGCGACACCCAGGCGCAGATGAACATCAACATGACACTGGAGCGCTCCTTCAAGGACGGTTCCTGGAAGAAGGCCCTGGAGAGCACCGTCGGCCCGTCCGGCTACGTCATCCCCTCCCCGCCGACCATCACCGAGACCTCCTGATCGGCCCGCGGGACGCGTGGGTGGTGGAACACGGCGCTCGCCGTCCCACCACCCACGCGTCCCGCGGCGCGGTTGAAGGAAATGACCAGCGGCGCGACAGCGCCCGAAACGAACGAGTGATGTTCGCCCAGGAGGCAGAGTGAACTTCGATTTCCTCTCGAATCCGAATTACGACCTGTGGGCCGCATTCTGGATGACCATTCAGCTGACCTTCTGGTCCGCTCTCGGTGCCCTGGTCTGGGGCACGATCCTCGCAGCGATGCGGGTCTCGCCGGTCCCCCTGATGCGCGGGTTCGGCACCGTCTACGTCAACATCTTCCGCAACACCCCGTTGACCGTGCTGATCGGCGCCACCTCCATCGTGCTCGCCGACACCATGTTGATCGAGCTGTCCGATCGCTTCGACACCAACGCGTTCTGGTTGGCGATCATCGGCTTCATCGCCTACACCGGCACCTTCGTCTGCGAGGCGATCCGCTCCGGCATCAACACCGTGCCGCCGGGCCAGGCCGAGGCGGCGAGGGCGATCGGGCTCACCTTCACCCAGAACCTGACCCTGATCATCCTGCCCCAGGCCTTCCGATCGGTGATCGCGCCGTTGGCCAGTGTGCTGATCGCCCTGACCAAGAACACCACCGTCGCGGCCAGCGTCGGCGTGATGGAAGCCTCCCTGCTGATGTCCAACATCCTCGAGTTCGAGGCCGACGGCCGCACCGCGGCCTTCCTGGTCTTCGCCGCTGGATTTGTGGTCCTGACCCTGCCGATGGGCCTGATCCTCGGTGCCGTGGCCAAACGTGTGGCGGTGAAACGATGAGCAACCTGACTGTCCTCTACGACGCTCCCGGACCTCGGGCGAAACGACGCAACGTCCTGTTCACCATCCTGTTCGGGCTGGTGCTCGCCTGGGTGCTCTACGTCGTCATCAGCGCCCTGAAGGACAAGGGGCAGCTCGATGCCGCCAAGTGGTCCCCGTTCGTCCACGGAGAGGTGTGGACCACGTACCTGTTGCCGGGTCTGTGGGAGACGCTCCGGGCGGCCCTGCTGTCCCTGGTGATCGCACTCCCCCTCGGTGCCCTGCTCGCCATCGGGCGGCTGTCCGACCACCGCTGGGTGAGTTGGCCCTGCACCGTCATCATCGAGTTCTTCCGGGCGATCCCGGTGCTGCTGCTGATGGTGTTCGCCAAGGTCGTCTTCGTCGCCGCCGAGATCGGCAGCGAGGAGATCCGACCGTTGCTGGCCGTCGTCACCGGGCTCGTGCTCTACAACGCCTCGGTGCTGGCGGAGGTGTTCCGCTCGGGCATCCACTCGCTGCCCCGCGGTCAGACCGAGGCCGCGCTGGCGGTGGGCATGCGCAAGGGACAGATCATGACGATCATCCTGCTGCCGCAGGCGCTGACGGCGATGCTGCCGGCGATCGTCAGCCAGCTGGTGGTCATCGTCAAGGACACCGCCCTGGGCGGGCTGTTGACGATCGAGTACCCGGAACTGCTGCGTTCGGCGAAGACGGCGTTCGCCAACTACCAGAACGTGGTGCCGATGTTCATCGTGGCCGCCGCGATCTTCATCCTGTTGAACCTGACGCTGACCACGCTGGCGTCGCGGCTGGAGAAGTACCTGCGCAACCGGCGTGGTGGTCGACGTCGTAAGCCGGGCGAGCCCACGGCAGCCGATGCGGTGCTGATGGACGCCGCCCCCGGTCTCGACCTGAACAAGTAACCCCTCGTTCCCGCGCACGATGTTGCTCTTCGCACACGAAGTTTCGTGCCCGAGGAGCAACTACGTGCGCGGGAACAGGGGGTTTGTCAGTTCTGCGGAGCCCGACGGAAGGGCTCGATGGCCCAGGCCATCTTCCGGGCGAGCCAGTTGTCGGGCTCGTCCGGTTGACCGAAGATCGTCGTCCGCACCCAGCCGGCGAGGGCCAGGAACGGCAGCGCCGCCCCGCCCGCGATCCGTCGTGCCCATAATTTCGGTGTCGATGACGTCATAGCTCCCCCGTATTCGCTGCAGTCATCCCATTCTCGCGCACGATCTTGGTCCTCGCGCACGTAGTTACGTGCGCGAGGAGCAACTACGTGCGCGGGAACAGAGGGTGTCAGCGGGCGATCTCGGTGGCCCGGGACTCCCGGATGACGGTGACGCGGACCTGACCGGGATAGGTCAGCTCCTCCTCGATCTGCTTGGCGACCTCACGGGCGATCATGTGTGCCTCGATGTCGTCGACGACCTCCGGCTTGACCATCACCCGCAGCTCACGCCCGGCCTGCATGGCGAAGACCTTCTCCACCCCACGCTTGGCACCGGCGATGGCCTCGATCCGCTCCATCCGCTGGACGTAGGACTCCAGGGACTCCCGGCGGGCACCGGGGCGACCGCCGGAACAGGAATCGGCGGCCTGGGTGAGAACCGCCTCCACCGTGTTCGGTGCGACCTCGTCGTGATGGGCCTCGATGCAATGGGCGACATCCTCCGATTCGCCGTACCGGCGGGCCAGATCGGCCCCGACGATGGCGTGGGAACCCAGGGACTCGTGGGTCAGCGCCTTGCCGATGTCGTGCAGGAAAGCACCCCGGACCAGCGCCGTCGGTTCCACACCCAGCTCGTAGGCCATTCCGCGGGCGATGTGCGCCGTCTCGACCAGATGGCCGAGGACGTTCTGGCCGTAGGAGGTGCGGTACTTCAGATGACCGAGGTGGACCATGAGTTC
The DNA here is from genome assembly GCA_003576535.1 of Nakamurella silvestris. Classification (GTDB taxonomy): domain Bacteria; phylum Actinomycetota; class Actinomycetes; order Mycobacteriales; family Nakamurellaceae; genus Nakamurella; species Nakamurella silvestris. The sequence goes on from QXCQ01000073.1 coordinate 2,895, forward strand.
CGGGTGGATTTCACCGATGCCGACCTCGAGCAGCGCATCCTCCGCGGCGCGACGACACAGGGCCTCGACCTCGTCCCCTGCCCGCTCGAAAGCCTCCTCGATCCGGTGCGGGTGGATCCGGCCGTCGTCGATGAGCATCTGCAGGGTGACCCTGCCGATCTCCCGACGGACCGGGTCGAAACAGGACAGCAGGACCGCCTCGGGGGTGTCGTCGATGATGACGTTCACCCCGGTCACCGTCTCGAAGGTTCGGATGTTGCGCCCCTCCCGGCCGATGATGCGCCCCTTGACCTCGTCCGCCGGGAGGTGCACCACCGAGACGACCGACTGGGCGGTCTGATCGCTGGCGACCCGCTGGACGGCGTCGGCGACGATGGCCCTGGCGCGTTGTTTCGCTGTGGCCTCGGCCTCCACCTCGATCCGGCGGGTCATGATGCCGGCCTCGCGGCGGACCTGCTCCTCCATCTTGGAGAGCAGCTGGGCCTTGGCCTCCTCGGCGGTCAGGCCACCGACCCGTTCGAGCTCGCGGTCGTGTTCGACGGCTCTGGCAGCCAGCTCGGCGGCGCGGGCGGCGAGTTCCTTCTCCCGGTCCTGCAGGGCCTGGCCTTCGTCGCGCAGGGCCTGGGCCCGCGTTTCGAGGGCGGTCTGGGCGGCCGAGACCTCGGCGCGCTGCTGCAGGGTGGCGGCGCGGTCCTTGTCGAAGGACTTGAGTTCGCGCCCCAGCTGTTCGCTGGACTCGCGCAGGGCCTTCTGCGCGATGATCAGATCGGCCCGGTCGGACTGCAGCCTGGTCGAGGCGAGCTCGGCCTGCCTGCGTCCTTCCTCCTCGGCCCGGGAGCGGATCTGTTCCACCTCGCTACGCAGTTCCCGACGCTGGGCGTCGGCGTCCTGCCGGGCTTCCTGGCGGATCGCGTCGGCCTGGGCGGTGGCACCGGCCCGGATCTTCTCGGCGTTGGCGGCCGCAGCCACCCTGCTCTCCTCGAGAGCCTGGGCAGCATCCTGGCGGAGCTGCTCCGCCTCGCTCCGGAGACGGTCGACCTCCTCCGTCGAAACCGGGTCGGACTGGGTAGCGGATACATGTGCCATCAACTGGCGGGCAATGTCTTCGGTCAGTACAGGTACGGCTGGCGCTTCGGGACGGCGGCGTAGAAGCAGTCCACACATGATCACGAGCGCCACGACAACAACAATCAAAACAATGAATAGAGCTTTGTCCATGACACCTCCTCGTTCACCCGTCCCTGGGGACGGCACAGAGGATCGGTGCCGAGCGCGCACACGTTCCAGCAACCGGCGTCGTCGTCGGTCCAGGAGGCGGATACCTGAACAAGTACCCGCGGCTCCCGCGAGGGGTGGTACGTACGGCACCAGGTGCCGCTATGAGTCGCGCGACGCACACAGAGTGCGCGCGGTGTGATCCTTCTGTGATGTTGAGGTTAGGTATCACCCCGGGGGCGGTCAAGCCGACCCGCAGGAACCTCACGGCACTTCAACACCGCAGGACCCGACCGATCACGAGCTAGGAGCCACACCCTAGAGCCCGAAGTCCGCACCCGAGTCCCCGCCGCGGCCGTCCCCGTCATCGAGACCGTGATCACGCAGCACCGAATCAACGACCTCGAAGGCCAGATCCGGCGGGTAGCCACGGCGGGCCAGCAGGTTGAGCAACCTGCGGCGGGCCGCGTCCGGACCGGCCGTCAGAGCGGTAGCGGCACGACGTTCCACGAGTTGACGGGCTCGGACCCGTTCGTCCTCGGTGTCGATGGTGGCCAGGGCTGCCTCGGCATCCACCTCGGCGACCCCTTTCCGCCGGAGTTCGACGGCAAGACTGCGCCGCCCGAGGCCGCGTTCGCGGTGTTTGGTCCGCACGAAGGCGTGGGCGTAGGCCCCGTCGTCGATCAGACCGACTTCGGTGTAGCGGTCGAGCACCCGTTGGGCGACGAGTTCGGGGATCCCTTTCCGGGACAGCGCGCTCGCCAGATCCGCCCGGGTGCGGGCCGATCCGGTCAGCAGGCGCAGACAGATCGACCGGGCGGCGGCCTCGTACTCGGCGGTGGTACGCGGTACCTCGTCGCCGGGTTCCTCGGATGCGTCCGACCGGGTAGCACCTCGACCGCGGGTACGCCCCTGGCCTTGCCCTTGCCCCCGACGCCGATTCGCGTCGGCGGAGGGCCGGTCGCGGCCGGCGCTGACAGGACTGAAGGCCGATCCCGCGTTCCGATCCTGCTGGATCCGGCTGATCCGATCCCGCAGGTCCAGCACCGCTGCCTCCGGATCATCCGGGACCGCGACCGGGCCGGGCCCGGTGGGCCCGGCCGGTTCAGGCTGCTGGAACTGCGGCACTTCCGGCTGCACGGTCAGAAGTCGACGGGAGCCGGAACCGGCTCGTCGAGGTCGATACGGGCACCGACTCCGAGCTTCTCCTTGATGCGCTTCTCGATCTCGTTGGCGATGTCGGGATTCTCGGACAGGTAGTTACGGACGTTCTCCTTGCCCTGACCCAGCTGTTCGCCGTCGTAGGTGTACCAGGCACCGGCCTTGCGGACGATCCCCTGTTCCACACCGACGTCGATCAACGACCCCTCTCGCGAGATGCCCTGGCCGTAGATGATGTCGAACTCCGCCTGCTTGAACGGCGGGGCCACCTTGTTCTTGACGACCTTGACCCTGGTGCGGTTTCCGACCACGTCGGTACCGTCCTTGAGGGCCTCGATCCGGCGGATGTCCAGGCGGACGGAGGCGTAGAACTTCAACGCCTTACCACCGGTGGTGGTCTCCGGGGAGCCGAACATGACACCGATCTTCTCGCGGAGCTGGTTGATGAAGATCATGGTGGTGTTGGTGTTGCTCAGGGCACCGGTGATCTTCCGCAGCGCCTGGGACATCAGCCGGGCCTGGAGGCCGACGTGACTGTCGCCCATCTCGCCCTCGATCTCGGCACGGGGCACCAGGGCGGCAACGGAGTCGATGACGACCAGGTCGATCGCACCGGAGCGGATCAGCATGTCCGCGATCTCCAGGGCCTGCTCACCCGTGTCCGGCTGGGAGACGAGCAGTGCGTCGGTGTCGACACCGAGGGCCTTGGCGTACTCGGGGTCGAGTGCGTGCTCGGCGTCGATGAACGCGGCGATACCGCCGGCGGCCTGGACACTGGCCACCGCGTGCAGGGTGACCGTGGTCTTACCGGAGGATTCCGGACCGTAGATCTCGATGACCCGGCCGCGGGGCAGACCACCGATCCCGAGGGCCACGTCCAGGGCGATCGACCCGGTCGGAATAACCTCGATCGGTGCGCGGGTGTCGTCACCCAGACGCATGACCGATCCCTTGCCGAACTGCTTCTCGATCTGAGCGAGCGCAATTCCGAGCGCCTTCTCACGATCCGGTGCTGCTGGTGCCATGGGACCCACCCCGTGCCTTCCATCGTTTGTCGGCCGTGGCTGAGCCCGTGCCCTGTGTCATGTACTGCCTGAATGGACCGCTGAAGGTGAGCCGTTGCCGGTGTCTCGCAGGAGCCCCGGGGGGCCCTTCCTCCAACACACCTGACGGTAGAGCCAGGCACCGACAGCGGCCCGAAAATCCTCACCGGGTGGGGACAACTTCGCGCTCTGTGGACAACTTCCGCAGGCCGGGACAGCCCCGCCCGCGAAGGTCGACACCCACCACTGTAGGCGTACAGGTGTTCGAGGTCCAGTGCCTCTTCGGCGTGTCGTCACGTCGGCCGAGGGCGTCGATTCCGACCGGACAGCAGTGGTCCGGCGCTGGTACGGGCTCCGCACACCCACGGATATGAGACCGGGTCTGGGACGGGCCGGTCAGTCGGGCAGTCCCCAGCGGAGGGTGTCCGGGATGTCGAAGGAATCGCAGACCGCGAACCAGATCGTCCGGACGTCGAGACCGGCCGCGATGGCCTGGTCGGCGGTCCGGTTGCCGAGGGCGCCGAAGACGTGGTCATGGCTGACCGACGGCGCTCTGGTCGGGCCGAAATGTTCCACCATCAGGCTTCGGAATTCGGTGAGTCGCACGACGTGGCACTGTACCTGCCGCCCGGAGGGACCGTGTGTGAGCCCGGAGGGACCATGTGTGAGTCGGTGTTGCCCGCAGGTGGGGCATCCGGCACAGTGCGGCCGATCGGGCACGGCGGACGAGGCACAAGGGCGGCCAATCAGGCACAGCGGACGAGGCACGAGACCCGCCGATAGGGCACAGTGGGGGCATGGATTCCTCCGGTTTGTCGTCCCCGATCGCCCAGTTCGCGATGCTCGCCGGACTGATCGTGATGCTCGTCCTGGCCATCCGTGCGTGGCGGGACCACGGTCGCAAGAACCGGTGACGCAGACCGCTGGATCGCCGGCCCTGGGGCCCTGCCCACTGGACTCCCACACCCCCATATCTGGGGTGCCACAGTCCACTCGCGGGAACAGGTGAGGCGACACAGTCCACTCGCGGGAACAGGTGGGGTGCCACAGTCCACTCGCGGGAGCAGGTGAGGCGACACAATCCACTCGCGGAAACAGGTGGGGCGTCGCAGACCACTCACGGGAGAATGCGAGGTGCCTCGGGGTCAGCCTGAGCCCGGCTCCTCGCCCTGACCCGCCAGTTCCCGCATCCCCAGGGACAGCGCGGTGATCCTCTCCCGCGTGGACGAGAGCAGCTCTCCCCCATCGGGTCTGGCCTGGTCCCGCAGCATCTGACCGGCACCGACGGTGGCACTGGCGGCGGTCACCAGGTCGCCGTACTCGGCCACCCCGGCCCTGATCTGCCGTTCCAGGTCCTTGGCGGCCTGTTCCAACGAGTCCCGCGCCGCTGCGGGGGCGGTACGGCGCACCCGGCGCAGGGACGAGTGGTCGTCGGCCAATCGGCGGAGGTGGTTCTCGGCGGCATCGGCGGCCTGCAGGGTGTCGGTCCGCAGCTCCCTGGTGGCCGGTGAGTCACCGTCCAGCCCGATCATGGACACCAGTCCACGCAGGCCGTCGCTGTAGCCGGTGAGGCGGTCGATGTCCGCCCGGATCTCGACCGCGACGGGATGGCGGGCCGGCAGCTCGGGTGCGAGGGCGGCCAGCTCCCGCCGCCGGGAGCGCAGGTCGGTGACGGCCCGCACGACGGCGAGCAGACACCACACGAACAGGACGACCGTGATCAGACCGGTCGCTATCAGGGTGGGGGTGACTCCGGTGGAGACGACAGTGGCCACCTGGTAGGCGGTGAAGGCACCGGTGGCGGTCGCACCGGCCGCCCACACACCTCGACGGCGGCGGGCCGAGCGCACCTTGCGCTTCAGGGCGGCCTGCGGGGTGCTCCAGCTCCGATACCCCCGGCTGACCGCGGTGCCGACCTGGGTGGCCAGGTCGGCACCGCGGCCGGCGGCGTTCTTGACCATCAAGGCACGGGCAACGGCCTTGTTCACCGGCGTCATCGCACCTGCCTCGACTCAGTTCGGTCCGGACTCAGCTCTGACCGTTGGGCTGGGCCGACTTGGTGGTGTCGACACCCGCGGTCTGGGTGGCGGAGTCGATGGCCCTGGCCTGCTGGCCGGCGAGTTCGGGGTGCAACTGCGCCCGCAGCTGCTCCAGCCGGGAGGTGCCCGCCATGTCGAGGGTGGACTTCTGCACTTCGAGCATCCGTCCCTCGACGGAGTTCTGGCTCAGTTCGGCCGAACCGAGGGCGTTGGCGTACCGCTTCTCGATCTTGTCGCGCACCTCGTTGAGCGAGGGGGTGTTGCCCGGGGCGCTCAACTCCGACATCGAGTTGAGGGAGGCCGAGACCTGCTCCTGCATCTTCGCCTGCTCCAGCTGGGAGAGCAGCTTGGTCCGCTCGGCCAGTTTCGTCTGCAGCTGCATGGCGTTGTTCTCGACGGCCTTCTTGGCCTGCTCGGCACCCTGCAGGGCCTGGTCGTGCATGGCCTTGAGGTCTTCCATCTGCTGCTCGGCGGCCACGAGCTGGGTGGCGAAGGCCGTCGCCGTCTGCTCGTACTCGGCGGCCTTGGTGACATCACCCTTCGCCCGGGCCTCGTCGGCCAGGACCAGGGCCTGACGGGCGGAGGCCTGGTAACGCTCGACCTCGCCCATCTGGCGGGTCAACTTCATCTCGAGCTGGCGCTGGTTGCCGATGACGGCCGCGGCCTGCTGCGACAGAGCTGCGTGCTGACGCTGGGCGTCCTCGATCGCCTGCTGGATCTGGATCTTCGGATCCGCGTACTCGTCCACTTTCGACGAGAACAGTGCCATCAGGTACTTCCAGGCCTTTACGAAGGGATTCGCCATCGTCCAAGTGTCCTCTCGGGTCTGCTGAGACCGAACTGCACGTCACGAAAGTGATCGCTGATCTGTCTGGGTCCGCCGGGTGGTGCGCGAACCCCTGACCATCATCGTGTCAGGTAGTGCGTCCACCTTCCACCATCAGCGGCCCACAATGCAGGATAAATCAGGGAATGCCCCCAGGCCCGGTTCGGGTTTCTCCCGAGCGTGATCGGCTGTGCCCCCGAGACCCCCCAGGTCCGGCGGCGACGAGCAGGCGATGAGCAGGCGATGAGCAGGCGACGAGCAGAACGAGTGTCACCCTCCCTGCCGGCGCATGCCACGCCGGGTTTCCCGGCCCCTGCGCACCGCTCGGATCCGTCGAACCCACCCAGGAACCAAACGGCGACAGCGTTCGTCGTTAGAGTGGGACGGGCCGGCCGGAGGAACCGGGATCCACCAGGATCCGCACACCCTCCTGCCGCGAATGGACACCGACGGAGCACCGGCTCCACGGGTAACCGGAAGGGATCGGACGATCACGTATGGGTCGGCACAGTGATGACGCCCGTCGCCGAGGTGTTGCCGGGTGGCCCATCGTTGTGCTGGTGGCGATCCTGGTCGCCGGCGGTCTGGTCACCGGATACCTCCTCCTGACCAGGGAGGATCCGCAGGCCAAGAACCCGACCTGTACCACCACCGCCCTGATCGAGATCGCGGCAGGCACCGGATCTGCCCCCGGCCTGAACGCCGTGACCCGTGCCTTCAACGAGACCGCGCCGGTCGCCCGCAGCGTCTGTCTCACCGCCGAGGTGTCCATGGTCCGCACCGCCGACGCCGCCGACCTGCTGGTGAAGAACTGGCAGGGAGCGCAGACCCCGCGGCCGACGATCTGGGCCCCGGACAACCTGGGCGACGTCGAAGGCGTGGCCGCGAAGAACGGCTCGGTCATCGCCGGTCTCAACAACGACGCCATCGCCACCAGCCCGGTGGTGCTCGCCGTCCGGCGCGGGGACACCGGGTCGTTCACCGCCTCCGGCAACGAGACCATGGCCTGGACGGACCTTCCGGGTTCGACCCTGACCATGGTGGACGGCCAGCCGTTGAGCTTCGCGCTGCCGGACCCGCGCACCAACCGGGCCACCTCCTACGCCCTCCAGTCGATGATCGCTCCGATCTCCTCCGGCGCCCCGACACCGATCTCGGCCTCGACGGCGAAGGACGCCGGGTCCGTGGTGAAGTCCTTGGCCGCGCTGGTCAGCGGATCCACCGCCGTGGCCAGCACGCAGGAGGCCCTCGCCGCACTGGCCGACGGCACCGCCTCCTTCACCGCGGTTCCCGTGGTCGAGTCCGAACTGGCGGTGTTCAACCGCAGCACGGCGACCCCGCTGGCCGCCGTCTACCCTTCCGGCCCGACGGCCGGGGACTACATCACCTCCATCGGTGTCACCGGCCCCTGGGTGGACGCCGACGGGCGCGAGGCCGCCACGGCCCTCTCCTCCTTCCTCAGCCAACCTGCGGCGATCACCGCGCTGTCCGGCTCGGACCTGAGGATTCCCGGTGTCAGCACCCAGTCCAGCGCCCCGGGCATCGATTTCCGCCGGACCGTGACGGTGCTGCCTGCCGCCGGCGCAGCGGTGGTCAGTGAGTTCACCGGTGCCCTCGGGCTGCCGGACCAGGCCGACCCGGGCACTTCCTCGGTCCCGTCGAACTCCTCCACGACGACGGAGCCGCAGACCACCGGATCCCCTGTCGAGCCGTCCACCACCGGATCGGCCACCAACCCCCCGAACACCAACCCCCCGAACACCGACCCCCCGAACACCACACCGACCACTGGCTCCGGTACCGGCTCGTCGACGAGCACCACCGGTTCGAGCACCACCGGCACGAGCACCAAGCCCTCCACCAGCAAGCCCTCCACCAGCAAACCGTCCGAACCGCCGGCACCGGCGACCCCCACCGGGGTCTACACCCTGGTGGTGGACAGCTCCGGGTCGATGGCCGACGACGACGGCGGACAGACCAGGGCCGCTCTGGTCCAGGAGGCCCTGCGACAGCGTGTCTCGGCCGGCACCGGCACCGCCATCGGGCTGTGGACGGTCAGTACCGCCGCGGCCGCCCAGGGCTACGCCGAGACCGTCGGCACCGGACTGTTGACGGCAAAGGTCGGTACGGTCCCCCGGACCCAGGCCTTGGCCGCCGGGATCGACGCGCTGAACCCGGCCGGCGACCGCTACTCCTACGCAGCCATCATCGCCGCCTACGAACAGGCTTCGAAATCCCAGGTCAAGGGTGTTCCGAACCGGGTCATCGCCGTCGTCAGCGGCGGCGACAACACCCCGAGCCTGCCCCGCACCGATGTCGTCGCCGCGCTCTCCGCGGCGGCAGCCGCCAACCCCGGGGTCACCCTCGACATCATCGGGATCGGCGCCGCGGCCCCGACGAGCGCTTTGACGGAGGTCGCGGCGGCAGGCGGTGGCACGTACACCGAGGTCGCCTCCGCGAGCGAGGTGGCCGGTGTCCTCACCCCGTTGATGACACCGTGACCGGGGTGCCAGGCACGCCTTAGGCACAACCACCGCACAGCCGGCGCAAAGCCTGGAGCGGCTAGATGGGAGCAACACCCCATCACCGGGGATTCGAGACCGGGAGCCTTCCATGACACGTCGACCCTTGCGCCACCGCGCACTTCCCTCCGCTTTCGCCGCCGTGCTGATGGCCGCGACCCTGGCGGCCTGCAGCACCACCGGAACCGCCGGAACCGCCGGAACAGTTGGAGCAGTTGGTTCCGTCGGCTCGGCGAGCAGCATCGCATCCAGTGGGAGTCAGGGGGGCGCCGACGATGCGACCACAGCCGCCACCACCACGGCGGGAACCGATCTCACGGCCGCGGCGACCTTGGCGGCGAACGCATCGGCGAGCGCCGTCGGCGTGGAGGACGCCACCTGGGACGAGGCCGATGTCGTCGCCGTCACCCTCGACGGGGACACGGCGAGCACCGACAGCGACGCCATCCAGGTGGACGGCAGCACGGTGACCATCACCGCCGCCGGAACGTACCGGCTGACCGGCACCCTGACCGACGGTCAGGTGATCGTCGACTCCACCGGGGACGGACTGATCCGGGTGATCCTGGACGGCGCGGACATCTCCAGCTCGACCGGGTCGGCGTTGGTGATCACCGATGCCGACGATGCGGCGGTGGTCCTGGCCGACGGCTCGCAGAACTCGCTGAGCGACACGTCCAGCTATTCCGACACCGCGACCACCAATGCCGCGCTGTTCAGCGAGAAGGACCTGACGATCACCGGCACCGGTGCCCTGACCGTGAACGGGAACGGCAACGACGGCATCACCAGCGAGGACGGACTCGTCATCGAGTCCGGGACCATCACCGTCACCGCTGTGGACGACGGGATCCGTGGCAAGGACTACCTGGTGGTCAACGGCGGCACCCTCGCGGTGACGGCCGGCGGGGACGGGATGAAATCCGACAACGCCGACGACACGACCATGGGTTACATCTCGATCACCGGTGGGACGATCACCCTCACCGCCGGGGCCGACGGGGTGCAGGCCGAGACCGACCTGGTGGTCACCGGCGGAGATCTGACCGTGACGTCCGGCGGCGGCAGCGGCACGACCCTGGCCGAGGACGTCTCGGCCAAGGGCCTCAAGGCCGGTGTGTCGGTGGTGATCGAGGGCGGGACCCTGGACATCGACTCGGCCGACGACGCGGTGCACTCGAACGGGACGGTGAGCATCGCCGGCGGGGAACTCGCCCTGGCCTCCGGCGACGACGGTGTCCACGCCGATGGCACCCTGACCATCGCCGACGGGACCGTCGACATCTCCACCTCCTACGAGGGTCTGGAGGGCGCCGGGATCACGATCGGCGGCGGGACCATCACCGTCGACGCCGCCGATGACGGGGTCAACGTCGCAGGTGGTGCCGACAGCTCCGGGACGGCGGGACCGGCCGGCGGCGGTACCGAGCAGTTCGACTCCCAGGCGACCTACGCGTTGTTGATCAGCGGCGGGACCCTGGTCGTCAACGCCCAGGGCGACGGTCTGGACTCGAACGGGACGGCCGAGATCACCGGTGGCACCATCGTGGTGAACGGGCCGACCGAGAACGGCAACGGGGCACTGGATGTCGACAGCACCTTCGAGGTCTCCGGTGGCACCTTGCTCGCGGCGGGCAGTTCCGGGATGGCTGCGACCCCGAACGCGACCTCCACCCAGTCGATGGTGGCGGTGACCTTCGACTCGGTCCAGTCGGCAGGCACGGTCGTGCATCTGGTCGCCGCGGACGGCAGCGAGATCGCCGCGTACCGGTCGACCAAGGACTTCCAGTCGGTGGTGTTCTCCTCGGCGGACATCGTCGCCGGCACCAGCTACCAGGTGTTCGTGGGCGGGACCGTCAGTGGGAACTCGACCGGCGGCTACTACTCCGCGGGTGATCACAGCGGGGCGACCCTGGTGAGCACGGTGGTCGGCGGGGAGAACACCAGTACGGGCATGGGTGGCGGGACGGCCGGCGGTCCGGGTGGTGGCCGCGGCCCCGGCGGCTGACAACCCTCCCGCGAGTGGACCCCCACACCCCATTTTCTGGGGAGTGGGGGTCCACTCGCGGCAGGAGGAACGTGCTATTCGGCGTAGGCCGAGGGGTCGGGGCAGGAACACACGAGGTTGCGGTCCCCGTAGGCCCCGTCGATCCGGCGCACCGGCGGGAAGTACTTGTGGGCCGGGTTCACACCGGGGGGGAACACCGCCTCGGCCCTGGTGTAACCGTGGTTCCACTCCCCCGCCAACGCCGCAGCGGTGTGCGGGGCCCCGCGCAGCGGGTTGTCGGTGGCATCCCACTCGCCGCTGCCGACCCGGTCGATCTCGGCCCGGATCGCGATCATCGCATCGATGAACCGGTCGATCTCGGCCAGGTCCTCGCTCTCGGTCGGCTCCACCATCAGGGTGCCGGCCACCGGGAAGGACATGGTCGGGGAATGGAAACCGTAGTCCGCCAGGCGTTTGGCCACATCGTCGACGGTCACCCCGGTCGCCTTGGTGATACCTCGCAGGTCGAGGATGCACTCGTGGGCGACGAACCCGTTCTCGCCGGTGTAGAGGACCGGGTAGTACTCGTCGAGCCGGCGGGCGATGTAGTTCGCCGCGGCGACGGCGGTGAGGGTCGCCCGCCGCAACCCGGCCGCACCCATCATCCGGACGTAGGCCCAGGAGATCGGCAGGATCGAGGCGCTGCCCCAGGGTGCGGCGGCGATGGCCCCGATCCCCGTGGCCGGACCGGCGGAGGGCTGCAGCGGGTGCGTGGGCAGGAACGGGGCGAGGTGCGCGGCAACCGCGACCGGCCCGACCCCGGGTCCGCCGCCGCCGTGCGGGATGCAGAAGGTCTTGTGCAGGTTCAGGTGCGAGACGTCGCCGCCGAAGGTCCCGGGTCGGGCCACCCCGACGAGGGCGTTGAGGTTGGCCCCGTCCACGTACACCTGCCCACCCGCGGCGTGCACCGACTCGGCGATGTCGGTGATCGTGTCCTCGTACACACCGTGGGTCGACGGGTAGGTCACCATGATCGCGGCCAGGTTCTCGGCGTTCTTGTCGATCTTGGTGTGCAGGTCGGCCAGGTCGATGTTGCCGCCCTCGTCGGTCCCGACGACCACGACCTTCATCCCGGCCATGACGGCACTGGCCGCGTTGGTGCCGTGCGCGGACGCGGGGATCAGACACACCGTGCGGTGGTCGTCACCGTTGGCGCGGTGGTAGGCCCGGATGGCCAGCAGCCCGGCGAGTTCCCCCTGGGAACCGGCGTTGGGCTGCAGGGAGATCGCGGCGTAGCCGGTGATCTCGACCAGCCACCGCTCCAGCTGGCCGATCATGTCCAGCAGACCGGCAGCATCCTCCACCGGCGCGAAGGGGTGCAGGCCGGCGAATTCGGGCCACGTCACCGATTCCATCTCGGCGGTGGCGTTGAGCTTCATGGTGCAGGAACCGAGCGGGATCATCGAGCGGTCCAGGGCCAGGTCCATGTCCGACAACCGGCGCAGGTAACGCAGCATGGCGGTCTCGGACCGGTGGTCGTGGAACACCGGGTTGGTCAGGAAGGTGGAGGTCCGCGCGAGGGCCTCGGGCAGGGCCGGAGCCGCAGCGTCGGAGAGCAACGCGCCGTCGACCTCGAACGCCCCGAGGACGGCGAGGAGGTGGTCGGCGGTCGTCACCTCCGAGACCGAGATCTGGATGACGTCCGCGCCCTCCTGCCACAGGTTGACGCCCGCCTCACGGGCGGCGGCGAACACGGCGTCGGCCCGGCCGGGGACGACCGCGCGGACCGTGTCGAAGAAGTCCTGGTGCTCGACGGTCATACCACCGGCGCGCAGGGCATCGGCCAGGGCCGCGGCCTTGGTGTGCACCGAGCGGGCGATGGCCGTCAGCCCGTCCGGCCCGTGGTAGACCGCGTACATCGAGGCCATGACGGCCAGCAGCACCTGGGCGGTGCAGATGTTGGAGGTGGCCTTCTCCCGGCGGATGTGCTGCTCCCGGGTCTGCAGGGCCAACCGGTAGGCGGGGTTGCCGTCGGCGTCGTGAGAGACCCCGACCAACCGGCCCGGCAGCTGACGCTGGAGCTCGGTGCGCACCGCCATGTAACCGGCGTGCGGACCGCCGAAGCCGAGGGAGACACCGAACCGCTGCGAGGTGCCGACGGCGATGTCGGCACCGATCGCGCCCGGTTCCTTGAGCAGGGTCAACGCCAACAGGTCCGCGGCGACCACGGCCTTGGCCTCACGCCGGTGCGCCTCGGCGATCTGGGACTCGAAGTCCCGCACCGCACCGGAGGCACCGGGGTAGGAGAACAGCACCCCGAAGAAGTCACCGATCGGCAGACCGGTACTCAGATCGGCGACGAGCACCTCGATGCCCAGCGGCTCGGCCCGGGTCTGGATGACGGCGATCGTCTGCGGCAGGGTGTCGGCGTCCACCACGAAGCGGCTGGACTTGGAGCGGGCGGTGCGCCGGGCCAGCGTCATGGCCTCGGCGGCCGCGGTCGCCTCGTCCAACATGGAGGCGTTGGCCAGATCCAGTCCGGTGAGATCGGCGACGGCGGTCTGGAAGTTGAGCAGGGCCTCGAGCCGACCCTGGGAGATCTCCGGCTGGTAGGGCGTGTAGGCGGTGTACCAGGCCGGGTTCTCCAGGACGTTCCGCTTGATCACCCCGGGGGTGATCGTGTCGTGGTAACCGAGTCCGATCATCTGGACCATCTGCCGGTTGCGGTCGGCAAAACCACGCAGCTCCGCGAGGGCCTCGACCTCGGATGCCGGTGCCGGCAGGTTCAGCGGGCTGTCGGACCGGATCGTGGCCGGCACCGCGGCGACCGCCAACGCTTCGAGGTCGGCCTGGTCCAGGCTGCCGAGCAGGGTCGTCAGTTCGACGGAATCGGGGCCGATGTGACGGTCGGCGAAGGCCGGACCGGTGGAGTCGAATCCGGGGTAGGTGTGCCTGCTCATGGAGACCTCTCAGATCCACCCCGGGTGGGGCACGCGTTCAGCGGGATTGCGGATTCGCCGGACGGGGGGCCGTCCGGTTTCCTCCCCCTCTGTCACATGGAACCTGAGAGTGTCGCCGTGACTACCGGCTTGCCCCATCGGTGGAACGGCCTGGGCCGTTCTCTCTCCAGAGATGTCTCTTCCTTGCGGTCCTGGGTACCTGAGAGATTCCGGGGAGGAATTGCTCCTTCGGTGCCGACGCCCCGGTGGAAGCAGGTGTCGGAACTCTCCCGCAAGGGATCGTCAACACCGGCAAATCTACACGCCGGCGACACGAGAACCGATATCCCCGGACGGGAGTCACACCTGTGGCTGCGGGCCGGTGGCTCAGCCGACGTTGCGGGCGGACCGGCGAACGGCCAGCTCGTCCCGGTGGGTGGTGACCACGGAGGCTCCGTCGACCCGTTCGCCGGGGAACTGGGCGAGCTGTCCGGTCATCTCACGCATGGTGCCGCCGACGGCGATCCCGAACACACCCTGACCACCCTGGAGGAGATCGACGATCTCCTCGGGCGAGGTGCATTCGTACACGGTGGTGCCGTCGGAGAAGAGGGTGACACCGGCGAGGTCCTCGACCCCGCGGTTGCGCAGGTGATCGACCGCGACGCGGATGTTCTGGAGCGAGACCCCGGTGTCCAGCAGTCGTTTGACGACCTTGAGGACCAGGACGTCCTTGAAGGAGTAGAGGCGTTGGGTCCCGGAGCCGGAGGCATCACGCAGGGAGGGGGCGACCAGTCCGGTCCGCGCCCAGTAGTCGAGCTGCCGATAGGTGATCCCGACTGCCTGACAGGCGGTCGGTCCCCGGTATCCCAGACTCTCGTCGGGAAGTGCGGCGTTCTCGAAGAGCGCACCTTGCTCGCTCTCGCGCATCGCGCTACCGCCCATCTGCCGTCCGGCCGACCATATTCAGCATCTGCTGGCGAGCCGAACAATTCAGCTCACTACCGTCGAACGTAGGCCCGCCGGGCGGGCCGGTCAACGCTAACCCTCGGCGTGTCCTCAACCTTTACTAGAGGGTTACCCAAGGGAGCGCAGCACGACGGCCGGAGATCAGCCCTTGCCCTCGCCGAAATCCTCCGGGGAGACCGAATCGAGGAACTCGCGGAAACGCTCGACCTCCTCCTCCCCCCGTTCGGGATCGAGGGCGTCGTCACCCTCGTCGTCCTCGTCGGAATCCTCGTCCTCGGGCACCACCACTCCGGCGGTGTCCAGGACGGCCGGGTCGACGAACACCGGGATCTCCGAGCGCACGGCCAGGGCCACGGCATCGGAGGGACGGGCGGACACCGTGGTGCCGTCGTCGAAGACCAGCTCACCGAAGAAGGTGCCCTCGCGGAAATCGACCACCCGGATCTGAACCACCTGATGTCCCAGGGCTGTGATGACCTGACCGAGGAGGTCGTGGGTCAACGGCCGGGACGGCCGGACCCCTTGCAGGTGCATCGCGATGGCGGTGGCCTCGGCCGAGCCGATCAGGATGGGAAGGCTACGCGGACCGTCGATCTCGGCCAACACCAGAATCGGCTGCTGGCTGGGCATCTCGACGCGAACGCCGACAATACGCATTTCAATCATCTCAGTCCGCCTCCCGGGCCGACCGGGCCCTCGCAATGACAACGCTACACAGTGCTCAGT
This sequence comes from Nakamurella silvestris, assembly GCA_003576535.1. Taxonomy (GTDB): domain Bacteria; phylum Actinomycetota; class Actinomycetes; order Mycobacteriales; family Nakamurellaceae; genus Nakamurella; species Nakamurella silvestris. The sequence goes on from QXCQ01000073.1 coordinate 18,322, forward strand.
GGAATACCGACCTTTATCCGGGCAGTAGTTTCCTCACACCGGCTCCTGCGCACAGAGCGAGGAGAGGGGTGAGGTGCGCAGCAGCGCCGTCAGCTCCCGAGTTCGCGTTTGACCCCGGCCCGGACGAGCAGAGCATGCAGCTTCAGCAACGTCGTCGCCAGCTGCGAGGCCGTGGATCCGGCGCGTTCCCTGGCATCGGGATCACGCTGGCGGGCACCGGCGGAGACCAGCTGGCCGACCAGGGCCGCCTCCCGTTCCGCCTCGGTACGCATCGGCCGGAGATGGCGGGGTTCCAGACCGCAGGAGAGCAGCTCGGCCACGGTCCTGGCGATCTCCGCGGCATCCTGGTCGTAGCTTCCGGAGGGGCCGGCCTGCAACAGACCGACCTGCTCCATCTCCCGCAGGACCGGGTTGGTCAGCCCGCTGTCGGCGAGCAGTTCGGTCCGGGTGAACCGACGGACCGTCCGGGCCGGTTCGGCAGCGACCAGCCCGATGTCGGTGGCGGAGACCAGACCTCGGGGCTGACGGAGGCCGCCGATCGCGACCGGCTCACCGTTCTCCATCGCCCGGAGCGCTTCCTTGATGACCTTGAGCGGCAGGTACTGGTCCCGCTGAGCGGCCAGCACGTACCGCAGCCGCTCGACATCACCGAGGGAGAACTGGCGGTAGCCGGACGGTGTGCGCTCCGGGGTCACCAGACCCTCCGATTCCAGGAATCGGATCTTGGAGATGGACACGTCCGGGAAATCTGGCTTGAGCCGGGTCAGAACTGCCCCGATACTGAGCGCGCCGCCGGACGGTAGGCCCGCCGCGGTCATGTAGCCGGTGTGGTCTCCGCCGGGCTTCCGGTGAGGAAGACCAAGCGGAACTTGCCGATCTGGACCTCGTCGCCGTTGGCCAGCCCGCTCGAGTCGACGGCTTCCCGGTTGACGTACGTTCCGTTCAGGGAACCGATGTCGGCGACCTCGAAGCCGTTGTCGGTGCGCCGGAACTCGGCGTGCCGACGGGAGACCGTCACGTCGTCGAGGAAGATGTCGCTCTCGGGGTGGCGACCCGCTGTGGTCAGCGCACGATCGAGAACGTACCGGGAGCCGGCATTGGGACCACGTTTGACTACCAGCAGCGCCGTGCCCGGCGCCAGGGTGTCCAACCCCTCGATACCCGAAACCGCTGGTAGGGCACCCGTGTCAGGTTCCGCTTCGGCCTGGTTGACCAGACCACCGGCGAAAATCGATGTCGAGGTCACTCCGCTATCGCGGTCGCTCTCCGTCACCTGCGAACTCCCCTACTTGTTCCTTCGAAAAAAGAGTCAACGGTTGATCAACCCTGACCTCAATGACCGTACCGTGCCGACGGCACCTGCGGCACCGCTACCCGCTGATCGACTTCGATGCGGCGGGGCGGACCCGGCGCTCCCCGGTCGGCTTACCCGGGGAGCGAACTCCTCACGCCTCGCCGATGGTGTCCGCGTAGGCGTCGGCGTCGAGCAGCTCGTCCAGGGCGCCCTGATCGGCCAGTTCCAGTTCGAACATCCAGCCGTCGCCGTAGGGATCGGAGTTCACCAGTTCCGGCGCGGACTCCAGTGCCTCGTTGACCGCCGTCACCGTCCCGGTGAGCGGGGAGAAGATCTCCGACACCGACTTCGTCGATTCCACCTCGCCGACCGAATCCCCCGACTCGATCGTCTCGCCGATCCCGGGCAGCTGGACGAACACGATGTCGCCGAGGGCGCCCTGGGCGTAGTCGGTGATCCCGATCCGGACGACACCCTCCGCGCCGGTGCGAACCCACTCATGGTCGGTGCTGTAACGAAGGTCCTCTGGAATCACGGTGCGTGCCTCTCGATGCGCTGGGGTGGGCCTGGGCTCACGGTCTGGGTCTGGTCTGCGAGCCGCAGGGGGCGGGGGGGAACTCGGTACAGCAAACAGTGCAGGAACTCGGGTGCGGGAACTCGGGGAGGGCGGACGATGTGAGCGCGGTCCTGGCAGCACACCGGTGCAGCGGACGCATCCTGACGATAGTGCCCCATCGGGGCCCGGTTAACCCACCGGACGGGCGAAGGTCGGCGTCCTCACCGGCCGGAGCACGCTGATCGTCATCGAGTCGGACTGGGTCAGATCCATCGTCCCGTTGGCCCGCCGCACCGTGTCCCCCACCCCGCCCGGGATGTTCATCGCGGCGGACAGGGTAGGCGGATCGCCGATGGCCCTGATCACGTACGGGGCGGAGATCGGTGTGCCGTCCACCAGGATCCCGCCGGCCTGACCGGTGAACGCCGACTCCACCCCGATCCGGACCTGGCCGACCTGCACGGCCTCGGCACCGGCGTTGCGGAGCTCCTGCAGGGCACCGAGCAGCACCTCGGGGGTGATGGCCGATTCGGGATCGGCGAGGGTGAGCACGATGCCCGGCCCGGTGGCCGCCGCCGTCCCGGCCAGGATGCCGAGGGTGGAGGCCCGGCGCTGCGCCTCCGCGAGGGCCTGGGCCGAACTCGCCCCGCCCCGCCGCAGCGTGTTCAGGGATTCGCTCAGGTCGGCGATCTCGGCCATCAGCTCGTCCTCCCGGCGCTGGACGCCGTCGAGGATCGCCACCAGGTCCTGCGGGCGGGCGGTCGACAGGGCGTCGCCGTCCTGGGTCCGGCGGACCTGGATGATGATCGCGAAGCCCAGGCTCAGGCAGAGCACCGCGATCAGCAGGTGGGACACCAGGCGCTGGCGCTTGTCCGGGCCCGCCTGGTCCGGGACCGGCTCCTGCCCCCGGTCCTGGTCGGGTCTCGGCGCGGTTTGAGGCACCGCGGTCCGGTCGGGCGCGGTCTGAGCCGACGCGGCCTGAGCCGACAACTCGGCCGGCGCATCCGGTGCGGACCCCGGCGGTCGGATCGGTTCAACCACGATCAGGCCTTGAAGATGTGACGGCGGATGGCGGCGGCGTTGCCGAAGATCCGGATGCCCAGGACGACCACGACGGCCGTGGAGAGCTGGGACCCGACCCCGAGCTGGTCACCGAGGAACACGATGAACGCGGCGACCACGACGTTCGCGACGAAGGAGACCACGAACACCTTCGCGTCGAAGATGTCGGAGAGTTTGGCGCGCAACCCCCCGAAGACCGCGTCGAGGGCCGCGACCACGGCGATCGGCAGGTACGGGGCCAGCCAGTCGGGAACGGTCGGGCCGGTGAACAGGCCGAGGGCGATCCCGGCGATGAGGGCGAGAACTGCATACACGTGTGTCGTCTTCTTCCGGTTCAGCTGGCGGGCGCGGACGTTACCGTGCGGGTCGGTTCGGTACCGGTGAGGTCGGTGGTGCCGGTGGCGGTCTCCCCCGGATCTGTGGTGGTGGTCACCGGATCGGGCCCGCTCGGTGTCCGGGTGCCGCCGGCCTGACTGCTGTTGGCCTGGGTGCTGTTGGCCTGACTGCTGTTGGCCTGGGAGCTGCCGACACTGCGCACGTAGCGGGCGTCCACCGCCGGGGCCGCGGCCAGTTTCAGGTCGTCGGCGACGGTGACGTCGAACCCGATGCCGTAGAGCTGGACGAAGGCGGTGAACCGGGCGAACCCGAGGGTGTTGACGAACCGCGGGTGGAGTTTGGCCGGGTCGCCGATGGCCTCGACCGTCAGCGGCCACAGGACCGGCCGGTTGTCCACCAGGATCGCACTGCCCGCCTGCCGGATCGCGCTGGTCACCCGCAGCCGGACCCCGCCGACGGAGATGGCCTCGGCCCCGGCGGACCACAGCCCGTTGACCATCACCTGGAGGTCCTTGTCCAGGATCGTTCCCTCCCCGGTGGCCGCCTTCGGATCGGTCAGCAGGATGCTCAGCCCCGGGCCGGTCACCGCGACCTGGGCGTTCATCTCCTCCAGGGTTGCGAGTTCGCGCAGCGGGCCGGCGGTGCCGAGGGCGGACTGGCGGGCGCGCAGGTCCGCGCCGAGGGCGCTCACCGAGGCTGCGAGCAGATCCTCCCGGTCCTGGGCCGCGGAGATGTCGACCACCAGGGCGCTGCGGACCTGGTCCACCTTCGGGGCGTTGGCCCGGGTGTTGGCGGCCGCGATGCCCAGCAGGATCCCGAGCAGGATCGACCCACCGGCGAGCCAGGCCACCGCACGGCGACCGGCCCTGCGGGCGTTCTGTCCGGCCGTGCCGTCCCGGTGCGCCCCCTCGGCGGCGTGGTGATGTTCGCGGGCCGCGGCCTTGCGGGCGGCGGCCCGGGCGTACCCCGGATCGAGCGTGTCCGACATCAGCGTCGCCAGCAGCGGCGGCGGCGGATTCCGTTTCACGGCCTTCTCGGGAACGTCAGCCACCCGTGACGCTCCGCACGTCCGGCCGCAGTTCGGGTGCCACCACCGGTGCGTTCCGCGCGGCCCAGATGACCTGGTTCAGGTAGAGCCACCCGGCCCAGAGATAGAGGAAGACCCCCCAGCCGGTGAAGGCGTAGGCGACCGGTTCGACGACCGGGGTGGCCCACCAGTCGAGTTCGGCCCAGAGCAGCAGCGGCAGCGCGTAGAGGAGGCAGAAGGTGGCCGCCTTGCCCAGGTAGTGGACCTTGTAGGGCGGGTATCCGCGTCGGGTGAGCACGGGGAGGGCGAGGGTGAGGATCAGATCGCGGCCCAGGATCAGGGCTGCCACCCACCAGGGGATGATGTCGCGGATCACGAAGGCGACCAGGGTGGCGATGACGTACAGCCGGTCGGCGAGCGGGTCGAGCAGCTCACCGAGTTTGGAGAACTGGTTGAGCAGGCGCGCGAGTTTGCCGTCGGCCCAGTCGGAGAAGGCGCTGAAGATCAGGACGGCGAGTGCCCAGCCGTCCTCCTTCGGCCCGAGCATCAGCCACAGGAGCAGGGGCACCCCGAGCAGCCGGATGAAGGACAGCAGGTTGGGGATGGTCCACACCCGATATCCGACGGGTTCTGTCACCGGTTCGAGTCCTTCCTGACGTCGCCATGTCCGCCGGTCGTAGGAAGTCTAGGTGAGGGTGGAAGATTCCTGTTCCCGCGCACCGTGCACGGATCGGCGCACCCTGCAGAGTGCGCCGATCCCGAGACGGTGCGCGGGAACAGGGAGATCTTCGACCGACTCAGGTGCGTCGCGCCCCGGAGTGCAGAAGGAACAGCCCGTAGGCGCAGATCGTCTCCGAGTCGTTGATCCGGCCGTCCAGGATCATCTGACGGAACTCCTCCTCCGGGACGAGCCGGTGCACCATGTCCGCCTCCGTGTCCTCGCGGCGGTGGGCGCCGGCGGTGAGGTCGGTGGCGTGGAACACATCCATCTGCTGGGAGCAGAACCCGTTGGAGTTGGTCAGGCGTCCCAGGTGCCGCCAGGTCCCGGCGGTGACCCCGGTCTCCTCCACCAGCTCGGCGGCGGCGAGCTCGGCGGCGGTGCCGCCCTTGCCCGCCGGCCAACCGCCCATCGGGAACTCCCAGGACCGCTGCTGGGTCGGGTAGCGGAACTGTTCGACCAGGTGGAAGCAGCCGTCCTGCTCGGCGATCACCACCGCGAAATCCGGTTTGTCGACCACACCGTAGGTCCCCCGTGTGCCGTCGGGCAGCTCGAAGGTGTCCTCCCGCACGGACATCCACGGGTTGGCGTAGACGACGGTGCTGGCGACCTGGCGCATGTAGGACCCATCCGGATCTGCCTGACCGCTGGTGTTGGGGTGCTGTTCCATTCGAGTCATTATCGTCGGGTGACGGCCGCGCGCGTCGGCCATCGCCCCGCGGGCAGTTCGGTGCGTCGCCGGACCTGAACTACCGTCAACTGCCATGGCGTCATTCCCGTTCCGGACCGTTGGCAGCGGCGAACCCGCTCGGGCCTGGGCCCACCTGGACGGGTTGCTGGCCACCGATCTGATCGACGTCGCCGACCTCGCCGAACGACCGGACGCCCTGGACGGCGGCGGCTGGTGGGCCGTGGTCGCGACCTTCGAGGGCCTGGTGCGGGCGTACCGCTTCGCGACAGTGCGACCGGCCCCGCTCCCCCGGCCGGCCAGGCCCTGGGCAGGTCCGGACCCGGGCAGCTGGTCGACCTCCCTGGACCGGGCGGGGTACATCGCCGCGGTCGGCCGGGTCCGCGATCACATCGCCGCCGGGCAGGTCTACCAGGTGAACGTCTGCCGGATGCTCACCGCACCGCTGCCCGCCGAGCTGCCTACCGCGGATCCGTCGTCGGCCGCGCCCCTCGACGGCCGCCCCACCCCCGAGGGCCTGGCCCAGATCCTCGCCGCCGGGAATCCCGCCCCGTACCAAGGGGTGATCCACACCGGCGCGGAGTGGATCGTCAGCGCCTCGCCGGAGCTGTACCTGCGCCGCGAGGGCGCACTGGTGACCTCCGCCCCGATCAAGGGAACCGCGGTCCTGGGCGAGGACTTCCAGCCCAAGGACTACCCGGAGAACGTGATGATCACCGATCTGGTGCGCAACGACCTGAACCGGGTCTGCACCCCCGACTCGGTCCGGGTGCGGACCCTGCTGGACGCCGAACCGCATCCGGGGTTGGTGCACCTGGTGTCCACGGTCGAGGGCCGGCTCCGCCCCGGGGTGGGCTGGTCCGAGCTCCTCGGCGCGACCTTCCCTCCCGGGTCCGTCACCGGCGCGCCGAAGATCCGGGCGCTGGAGGTGATCGCCGAACTCGAACCGGGGCCACGCGGACCCTACTGCGGCGGGATCGGCTTCGTCGACGCCGACGCCTCGCGGGCGGTCCTGGCCGTGGGGATCAGGACCTTCTTCACCCGTACCGGGTCGGCCGGGGATCGGGAGCTGTGTTTCGGCACCGGCGCCGGGATCACCTACCCGTCGGACCCGGCGGACGAATGGGACGAGACCGAGCTGAAGGCGGGGCGGTTGATCCGGCTCGCCAGCGGTCGGCCGACCCCGGCCCGAACTGCGGGCTCACCGTTGGCCCCTATGCTCTGAACCCAGACCGGCCGGCCGCCCGCGGATGCCCGATGTGAATGATCTTCGGGAAGTGAACTCGGCCACCGTCCGGTTGTCCGCCGGGTCCGAGGTGAGAACCTGAACCGGACAATTCGTACAACGTGAAAGTGGAGGACCCAGATGCCGACAGCTCATCCGGTGTTGAAAGCCGTCATCCCGGCAGCCGGGCTCGGTACCAGGTTCCTGCCTGCAACCAAGGCGATGCCCAAGGAAATGCTCCCGGTCGTCGACAAACCCGCGATCCAGTACGTCGTCGAGGAGGCGGTGTCCGCCGGACTCGGCGATGTCCTGATGATCACCGGGCGGAACAAGCGGCCGCTGGAGGACCATTTCGACCGCAACTACGAACTCGAGGACGTGCTCACCGCCAAGGGTGACACCGGCAAACTCGCCGACGTCAACCACTCCAGCGATCTCGGGACCATCCACTACGTGCGCCAGGGGGATCCGAAGGGCCTCGGCCACGCGGTGCTGTGCGCGGCCAACCACGTCGGGGACAACTCCTTCGCGGTGCTGCTGGGTGATGACCTCATCGATGAGCGGGATCAGCTGTTGCAACGCATGGTCGAGGTCCACCGGGCGACCGGGCAGAGTGTGATCGCCCTGATCGAGGTTCCCCAGGACCAGATCAGCCTCTACGGCTGCGCCGCCGTCTCGGATCTGCCGCCCGGGCTCGACCTGGGCGAGGGGTCGGAGCCGACCGCCACCGAGGTGCGTCAGGTCACCGGCCTGGTGGAGAAGCCCGCGGTCGAGGACGCCCCCAGCAACCTGGCCGTCATCGGCCGGTACGTGCTCAACCCGGCGGTGTTCGAGGTGCTGCGTCACACCCCTCCCGGGCGCGGTGGCGAGATCCAGCTCACCGACGCCCTGGCCACCCTGATGGACACCGATGTCGCCGACGGCGGCGGGGTGCTCGGGGTGATCTTCCGTGGTCGGCGGTACGACACCGGGGATCGGCTCGACTACCTCAAGACCGTCGTCACCCTCGCCTCCGAGCGGCACGACCTGGGTGGACCGTTGGTCGACTGGCTGAAGGAATTCGTCGCCGACAAGTAACTACCCCTCCCGTTCCCGCGCAGGTTGTTGCTCCTCGCGCACGTAACTACGTGCGCGAGGAGCAACACGGTGCGCGGGAACGAGGGTCTGTGCCGGCCTGCTCGGACCGTCTAGAGGCCGGTCGCCTCACCGCGGTAGTGCTCGAAGATCAGGTTCGTCTCGGTCAGGGCGATCTCCGGGTGCACCGACAGCTGGTCGACCACGAAGTCCCGGAGCATGTGCGCATCGGCCGCCCCGACATGCAGCAGGAAATCGTTCGCACCGGACAGGAAGTACACGTTGTGCACCTCGGGCCGTCGGCGGATCCGGTCGAGGAAGGCCCCGATCCGCTCGCGGGCACCGGACTGGATCCGCACCGAGATCATCGCCTGCATCGGCCGACCGAGGGCCGCCTGGTCGATGTCGGCGTGGTACCCGCGGATGACGCCGGATTCCCGCAACGCGCGGATCCGGCCGAGGCAGGTGGACGGGGCGATCCCCACCTCGGCCGCCAGGGCGTTGTTGGGCATCCGCGCGTCCGCGGCCAGCAGGTTGAGGATCCGATGGTCGATCTCGTCCACCACCGGCACCGGCCGTCGAACATCCTGCGCGGAACCGGCGGCACCAGCAGCCCTGAACGAATTTTGTGACGACATTGTCCGATGTTAACGAATCTTCTGCAGAACTCTTCCGCTGAATCAGCGTGAAGTTCCACAATTGTCTCCGCCCACAAGGCCCATCACATCAGGAGACGATCATGCGCATCGGCGTACCCACAGAGATCAAGAACCACGAGTACCGCGTTGCCATGACCCCCGCCGGTGTCCACCACCTCGTCGAACGCGGACATGACGTCCTGATCCAGCAGGGTGCGGGCACCGGTTCCCGGATCACCGACGAGGACTTCGCCGCCGCCGGGGCGAAGATCGTCGGCACGGCCGAGCAGGTCTGGACCGAGGCGGAGCTGCTGGTCAAGGTCAAGGAGCCGGTCAGCGCGGAGTACGGCTACCTGCGCGAGGACCTGACCTTGTTCACCTACCTGCACCTGGCGGCCGACCGACCCTTGACGGATCGACTGCTGGCCTCCGGGACCACGTCCCTGGCCTACGAGACCGTCCAGCTGCCGGACCGCTCCCTGCCGCTGCTTGCTCCGATGAGCGAGATCGCGGGCCGACTCGCCCCTCAGGTGGGCGCCTATCACCTGATGCGCAACGAGGGCGGCCGCGGTGTGCTGCTCGGCGGTGTGCCCGGGGTCTCCAACGCCAAGGTGGTGGTGCTCGGCGGCGGTGTCGCCGGTATGCACTCTGCCACCATCGCCGTCGGGATGGGCGCGGAGGTGACGGTCATCGACCTGTCCCTGCCGGCCCTGCGCCGGCTGGACGTCCAGTTCGGCGGCCGGGTCCGGACGCTGACCTCCAACGCCTACAACATCGCCGAGGCCGTCCTCGAGGCCGACCTGGTGATCGGGTCGGTGCTGATCCCCGGCGCGGCCGCGCCGAAACTGGTCCAGAACGACCTGGTGGCACGGATGCGTGAGGGCTCGGTACTGGTGGACATCGCCGTGGACCAGGGTGGTTGCTTCGCCGACAGCCGTCCCACCACCCATGACGAACCCACCTTCACGGTGCACGGGTCGGTCTTCTACTGCGTGGCCAACATGCCGGGGGCGGTCCCGCGCACCTCCACCTTCGCGCTGACCAACACCACCCTCCCGTACGTCACCGCCGTCGCGGACAAGGGCTGGCGGGCCGCGGTCGGAGCCGATGCGGCCCTGGCCGGCGGCCTCACCACCTACGCGGGCACCCTCACCAACGCGCCCGTCGCCCAGGCCCACGGGCTGGAGAGCATCACCCCGCTGCAGGCGATCGGCTGATCCGCGAGGGGCACCTTTCGTGGCACCGCGACCGGACCCCACCGCGCTCGGGTCCGGTCACGGTGGGCCCGCGGGGCCGTCGGCGGCTGGCATGATCACACCCGTGAGTGCAACCCTTGTGACCCGGGAGCTGGGTGCCGGCCACGGCGCGAAACAGCTCTTCTCCGGCCTCGACCTGGTCGTGGCCCCCGGCGACGTGATCGGCCTGGTCGGTGTCAACGGGGCAGGCAAGTCCACCCTGCTGCGGCTCCTCGCCGGGGTCGACGAGCCGGTGGAGGGCTCCGTCGGGCTGTCCCCCGCCGACGCCACCGTGGGCTGGCTGCCGCAGGAGGTGGAACGCCGGGAGGGTGAATCCGTCCTGGATCATCTCACCCGACGCACCGGGGTCGCCGTTGCCCAGCACCACCTCGACCAGGCGACCGCCGCCCTCACCGACGGCGCACCCGGGGCCGACGACGCCTACTCCGTGGCCTTCGACCGCTGGCTCGCCCTGGGCGCTGCCGATCTGGAGGAACGGATCGATCAGGTCCTGGCCGAACTCGGCATCGACCTGGACACCTCGGTGGCGATGACGGCACTGTCCGGCGGCCAGGCCGCGCGGGTGGGTCTGGCCGCCCTTCTGCTCTCGCGTTTCGACATCCTGCTCCTGGACGAGCCGACCAACGATCTCGACCTCGACGGGCTGGAGCGGCTGGAGCGATTCGTCACCTCCCAGCGGGCCGGGGTGGTTCTGGTCTCCCATGACCGCGAGTTCCTGGCCCGGTGCGTGAACTCCGTCGTCGAACTCGACCTCGCCCAGCAGCGGGTCAAGGTCTACGGCGGCGGGTACGACGCCTACCTCCGCGAACGCGAGGTGGACCGCCGGCACGCCCGCGAGGCCTACGAGGAGTACGCCGACAAGATCTCCGACCTCACCGACCGCCGCCGCACCCAACAGGACTGGCTCGACGGCGGCCTGCGCAAACAGGCCAAGAAACGTCCGGACAACGACAAGGTCGGCCGCGGGTTCCGGGTCGAGCAGACCGAGAAACAGGCGTCCAAGGTCAAACAGACCCAGCGGATGATCGAACGGACCCCCGAGGTCGAGGAGCCCCGCAAGGAATGGGAGCTCCAGTACGAGATCGCCACCGCCCCTCGGTCCAGCGGCGTGGTGGCGACCCTGCGCGAGGCGACCGTACGGCGGGGGGCGTTCACCCTCGGGCCGGTCTCGCTGCAGGTGAGCGCCGGGGACCGGATCGGGATCACCGGGGCCAACGGCAGCGGCAAGACCACCCTGCTCGGGGTGATGCTGGGACGGATCACCCCGGACGAGGGTGACGCCGCCCTCGGCGCCTCGATCGCGATCGGCGAGGTGGACCAGGCACGTGGTGTGCTCACCGGGCCGGACAGCCTCGTCGACACCTTCGCCGCCCAGGTCCCCGACTGGCCGATGGCGGAGGTGCGGACCCTGTTGGCGAAGTTCGGCCTCAAGGCCGAGCACGTGCTGCGGCCCACCGCCTCCCTCTCCCCCGGAGAACGGACCCGGGCCGCCCTGGCCCTGCTCCAGGCCCGCGGGGTGAACGTGCTGGTCCTGGACGAGCCGACCAACCATCTCGACCTGCCGGCGATCGAGCAGTTGGAACAGGCCCTGGCCTCCTACACCGGGACCCTCTTGCTCGTCAGCCATGACCGGCGCATGCTCGAGACCGTGGAGCTCAATCGCCGGTGGCAGGTGCAGGCAGGTCACGTCACCGAACTGGGAAGCTGAGCGTCATGGGCACCACCGTCGCACGCAGGGCCGGGTTCGGGGTCGCGCTGGCCGCTCTCACCTCACTCGTTCTGGCGTGCAGCAGTTCCGATGTCCCGGGACCGACTGTTCCTGGTGCCCCGACGTTTGTGAGTTCGTCTGCCGGTTCGAGCTCGGGCTCTGCTCCGTCGACAGTCCCGAAAGTCCCGACAGTCCCGACAACATCGGGCGCAGCGGTACCCGCGACGGCAGCGGACATCTCGGCCGAGCTGAACCAGAGCCGGGTGGGCATCGGGGCCCGGAAGATGAACGTCGTCATCACCAACTCCTCCACCGCCGACCTCGACATCCTGACCGCCGATCTGACCTCGGGGTACCTGCAGAAGGCGGTCGAGCCCTACCGTGACGGCACCGTGCGCGCCGGTGCGGCTCTGGCCCTGGCCTTCACCCTGCCGGCTGCGATCTGCACCCCGGGGGCGACAGCGGACCCGTCGGTGACGATCAGGTACCGGAGCGCCGGTGTCGAGGGAACGATGACGGTGGTACCGGTGGACACCTACGGCGCCTTGGAGGATGTACATCGGACCGATTGCGCCGTGGACGAGATCGCCTCTCTGGCAACACTGTCCTTCGCCGACGAACTGAAGGTCGTGGATCGTGACGGCACCTCGACCGCCCTCCTGTCACTCACCCTCACCCCGAAGGCAACCGACCGGACCCTCGTGGTCACCGAACTCGAACGGACCACCCTGCTGGTACCCGCCGGGACCGCGACCTGGAAACCCCAGGGGCTGAACAACTCCCACGGCAAGCCCGTCACCGTCGATCTCGAGGTCATCCCGGCCCGCTGCGATCCGCACGCGGTGGCCGAGGACAAGCGGGGCACCTTCCTCGGCACCCACGTCACCGTGGACGGCCAGGAGCTGCCGGTGGTGTTCACCGAGATACCGCAGCACACCAAAGGTCTGATCTACCAGTACGTGTCCGACTACTGCGGCTGGTGAGCCACCGTCGCCTCCACGAACTCCCGACCCAGGACGTACCAGCGTCGGTGCAGGGTGTCGAACACCTCCCAGGCTTCCCGGCCCGGCCAGTCGGTCGGCAGCACACGCGCCGGCAGTCCCGGGTCCAGCCGCGGGAAGAGCCGCCAGCCGTCGACCAGCGGCAGGTACCGGCCGAAGGCCTCCGCCGGTCCGAGCGGATCGGCCGAGGCGGCCCGGGACCGCCAGACCCGCAGGAACTCCTGGTAGGACACTGCGAGTTCGGCCAGGTCCCACCAGGAGGCGACGTCTACCTCACCCAGATGGTGGCCGGTGAACCAGGTGACGTACTGGCCGAGGTCGGCCTCGGCGAGCATCTCGCGGGCCAGATCGGCCAGCGATCCCGGTGCGACCCACACCCCGGAGCTGACGGTGCCGAAACCCAACCAACCGAGTTGGGCGCGGAGACGGTGCCGCTGCGCCCTGGCGTTCTCCGGGACCGAGAACACTGCGAGGACCCACCCGGCGTCCGGATCCGCCTCACCGCGGCGGAAGATCCGCCGGTCCCCGCGTTCCAGATCCTTCAGGCCGTCGGCGGTCAGCCGGTACCCGGCGACCGTGCCACGCTTCTCCGATTCCAGGAATCCGCGGGACTTCAGACGTACCAATGCCTGCCGGACCGCGGGCTCCCCGATGTCGGCGGCAGCGAGCAGGGTGATCAGGTCACCCACGGAGATCCAGCCCCCGATCTCGCGGAGGTAGGAGCCGGCGAAGGAGACGATGAGGGAGCCCGGTGTCCTGGCCCGCTCCGGTCCGCCGTCACCCGCCGGGCCGGAACCGTTCAACGGGCCAGTTCCCGCATCAGGTCGAGGCCGTCCCAGACCTCGGTGAAACTTGTCGGCAACGGTGACAGCCCGATCCGGATCGCGTCGGGGGTTCGGAAATCCGGGATCACCCCGGCCTGGGTGAGTTCGGCGCAGAGCTCGCGGGCGTCGGAGCGGACCAGACTGACATGGCCGCCCCGTCGGGCACTGTCGCGTGGGGAACCGAGGGTGAAACCGAGGGGTGCCAGCCAGTCGTCGGCCAGTGCGATCGTCATCTCCCCCAGCGCCTGCGCCTTGCCGCGGATCGCGCCGATCCCGGCCTCGGCGATGACAGCCGCACCCTCCCGGACGGCGAGAATGCCCAGCACCGAGGGAGTTCCGGAGATCATCGAGCGGATCCCGGCGGCCGGCACGTACCCCTGCTCCATCTCGAAGGAGTCCTGGCGGCCGAGCCACCCCCAGATGGGCTGGTCCAGCCGGTCCAGGTGTGCGGTGTTGACGTAGGCGAAGGCGGGCGCGCCCGGGCCGGCCCCCACGAACTTGTACGTGCAGCCGACGGCGAAGTCCACCTGCCACCGGTCCAGTTCGATCTCGCAGGATCCGACGCTGTGGCACAGGTCCCAGACCACCAACGCCCCGGCCCGGTGGGCGGCCGAGGTGATCGCCTCGGCATCGGCGAGATAGCCACTGCGGTAGGCGATATGGCTCATGGTGACGACGGCCACCTGGTCGTCGAGGACTCCCTCGACGTCGGCGACCGTGATCCCCGTGTCCTCGGAACCGGTGAGCCAGACGATCTCCAGTCCCAGGTCCTTGGCCAGCGATTCCACGACGTACCGGTTGGTGGGGAAATTGTCGCGGTCGATGACGATCTTGCGGCGACCGGGCCGCAGGTTGATCGCGGCCCGGACCGCCTTGTAGAAGTTCACCGTGGTCGAGTCGGCGATGACCGTCTGCCCCGCAGCGGCGCCGAGGGCGGCGGCGGCCAACTCGTCACCGACCACCTGAGGCAGTTCCATCCAGCCCTCGGACCACCCCCGGATCAGCCGGCCGGCCCACTGATCGGCGGCGAAGGAGGCCCAGACCTTTCCGATGGACTGCAGCGGGCGGCCGAGGGAGTTCCCGTCGAGGTAGGCGATCACGTCCTCGGAGGGGCGGACGAACCGGTGCCGGAAGGCCGCCAGCGGATCGCCGGCATCGAGGGAGACGGCGTCTTCACGGGTCAAGGTCATGGGGTTCTCCGGTGTCGATGGGGTGGGGGCCACAGGTCTGGTCCGGGCCTGAGAGTCGGGTGTGAACATGCTGCCGGACCACGGTTCCGGCCGTCGGCGACCTCAGATGCGGGTGCGGACCGCGTACAGCTCGGGAAAGAAGGTCAACGACAGGGCGCGCTGCAGGAACGAGACCCCGGAGGATCCCCCCGTTCCCGTTTTGAACCCGATGATCCGCTCGACGGTCTTCAGGTGGCGGAACCGCCAGGTCTGGAACGTGTCCTCGATGTCGACGAGTTCCTCGCAGGCCTCGTAGACATCCCATTGCTGATCGCTGTGGCGGTACACGTCGGTGAAGACCTCGACCAGTCCCTCGTTCAGGGTGTGCGGAACGGACCAGTCGCGCTCGATCTGGTCCGTCGGGATCGGGTATCCGCGCCGGGCCAGGAACATCAGGAACACCTCATACAGACTGGGGGCCTCGAGGGCCTCCCTCAGTTCTGCCTGGAGGGCTTCGTCATGGGCGAAAACAGCCACCATGGCGGGATTCTTGTTGCCCAGCAGGAACTCCAGCAGCCGGTACTGCTGGGACTGGAACCCCGAGGATTTGCCGAGGTCGCCGCGGAACTGGGCGTACTCGGTCGGGGTCAGGGTTGCGAGCACGGACCACTGATCGGTCATCTGGCGCTGGATGTGCTTGACCCGGGCGAGCCGTTTGAGGGCGGGCCCGAGCTGATCGGCGGCGATCAGCCGGATGGCCGACCGGAGTTCGTGGATCACCAGCTTCATCCACAGCTCGGTGGTCTGGTGCTGGATGATGAACAGCATCTCGTCGTGGTGCTCGGAGACCGGCCGCTGGGCGCTGAGCAACTCGTCCAGGCAGAGGTAGCTGCCGTAGTTCAGGCCGGCGAGATCACGTTCGATCCCGGGTTCGATCTCACGAATGTTGCCGGTGACGGTGTTGGCCGCTGCACCAGCGCTGCGTCGGGTTCCTTCGGAGGAGGTCACCCACGCAGACTATTGCGCCCTAGTTGCGATCGTCAAGATCCCGCAACGAATTGTCGGCCGAGGCGGCGTCCGCCGCGGCCCGCTCCTCGCGTCGGCGCTCGGCACGGTGTTCGTACATCCGCGAGATCGGTCCCAGCATGCACACGAAGATCAGCGCCAGCGCGCCGAGAACGAACAGGATCAAGGTGCCGAAGTTGAACTCCACACCCTCGTCCGCAGCGGCAGCCGCCACCAGCGTCACCGCCGCCACACCCGATGCCATCATCTGCTCCACCTTCCGAGGACCTATCTACAACATACACCAATGATTGGTGCACAAACCATTGGTACAGTGACAGATACTGATCACAGACGGCGAGCATCCACCGGCGGCCGCCGGGCCTCACGTCGGACGAAGGACGGACCGTATGGACCTCATGCCTGCCCCGGATTCACCGAGCGCCGCACCGCACGGAACCACGCTGCCCGCAGAGGATCCGCTCGCCCTGGAGGCCCAGGTCTGTTTCGCCCTGGTGGTGGCCGCCCGCAGCGTGCTCGGGATCTACCGCCCCATCCTCGAGCCAATGGGGCTGACCCATCCGCAGTACCTGGTGATGCTGGCGTTGTGGCAGCAGGCCCCGCTGTCCGTGAAGGATCTGAGCAGTCTGTTGCAGCTCGACCCCGGAACCCTCTCCCCGTTGCTGAAGCGCCTGGAAAGCGCGGGACTGGTGACCCGGGAGCGGTCCACCTCGGACGAGCGCCTGCTGTCGGTGAACCTCACCGCCAAGGGTGTGGAACTGCGCAACGAGGCGGCCAAGATCCCGGCCGAGGTGGTCGCCAAACTCGGGATGCCACTCACCGAGATCAAGCAGGTGCACACGGCCCTGCTCCAGGTCATCGCCGCCGCGGGACAGGCCTGAGCCGACCGACCGTGGTCTCCACGGGTAGGTGTTGCATCCCCCCGCCACCTACCCTCGAGGCCATGAGCACCCACCGCTATCAGGTCCCCGCCGGACCGGCGGCGGCCGAGATCGAGGTGAAGCGTTCACGATTCATCGCTGCGCTGGAGCCCGTCGCCGATGAGGCGGCGGCTCGGTCGTTCATCGACGGACGGCGCAAGGCCCACCACGGGGCCCGGCACCACTGCTCGGCCTTCATCCTGGGGGCGGACCGGATGACCGAGCGGTCGAACGACGACGGCGAACCGGCCGGAACCGCCGGCGCCCCCATGTTGGAAGCCATCCGCGGATCCGGTGTGAGCGACATCGTTGCGGTGGTCACCCGGTACTTCGGCGGGACGTTGCTCGGTGCCGGCGGTCTCTCGCGGGCCTACGGGGAGTCGATGAGTGCCGCACTGGCAGGGATGAAAACACTCGTCCGCGAGGAGTTCTCGCTTTTCGAGTTGCCGGTCGACCATGCGACCGCGGGGCGGGTGGAAGCCGAGCTGCGCCACCGCCGTGTGCTGGTCCGCGGGGTCGCGTACGGCGCCCGCGCGGTGCTGCGCCTGGCCGTCGGTGCCGAGGAACTGGGCTCCCTGGAACAGATCGTCGCCGCCGTCACCACCGGAGACGGTGAGCTCACCGCCGTCGGTACCGAGTGGGTGACCCTCCCCAGCGGGAGATGAGCGCCTTCCTCCGGCGGAAGAACGCCGCCATCGAATCCCGCTTCACCGCGCTCCCCGGACGACAGGGCCCATCGTCCTACCCGTCGTGATCCCCGCCGCCGATCGGTGACACCAGGTGACTCGGGCGCAGCGCCACCCCAGGTTGATGTACCACCACCGGCGCACCACCGCGTAAAGTGTTCCCCTGAGCGCTCGATGCGAACGGGCGCGCGTACCGCCGACCGGCCGCCCCCACGGGCGTCGGAGGGCAACCCCCCCATCCGGGTGCGACGCACAAGAACAGTTTTCGCACAACACATCAGAAATGAGCAGTGGAACAGCTATGACGGCGATCGACGAGGACCTTGGCCGACCGGATTCCGACGAAACAGATTCCAGAGCAACGGATGTCGACGAATCGGCCGAGGCCGTCCCCGAGTCCCTCGACCCGGACAAACTCGCCGTCTGCCTGGAGATCCTCGGCCTGGTCCACCAGTTGCCGGAGGACCACCCCGACCACGTGACCGTGCGGCGGGCGACGGCCAAGATGTTCAAGTCGGTCAAGAACCATCGCCGGACCATCAAGCGTGACGCAGTCTCGGCCGCCGACAAGGCCGTCATCGAGGCGACCGCCACCGGCTCACCGAACCGGATCGACGACGAGACCCAGGGCATCCCGCTGGTCTCGAACGTCGCCGGCGCCTCCGCCGGGACCCTGCTGCGCGCCCGCGCCTGTTACGTCTGCAAGACCCGGTACACCCAGGTCGACGCCTTCTACCATCAGCTCTGCCCGGACTGCGCCGCCCTGAACCGCTCGCGCCGCGACGCCCGGGTCGACCTGACCGGACGGCGCGCCCTGCTCACCGGCGGCCGGGCGAAGATCGGCATGTACATCGCCCTTCGTCTCCTGCGCGACGGCGCCCACACCACGATCACCACCCGATTCCCGAACGACGCCGTCCGTCGCTTCGCGGCCATGGACGACAGCGCCGACTGGCTGCACCGGCTGAAGATCGTCGGCATCGACCTGCGCGATCCCGCCCAGGTGGTCAGCCTGGCCGATTCGGTCGCCGCCGCGGGTCCGTTGGACATCCTGATCAACAACGCCGCGCAGACGGTCCGGCGTTCGACCGGTTCCTACGCCCCGCTGGCCGCGGCCGAGGCCGCACCGCTGCCGGCCGGTCAGCTCCCCGAGATCGAGAGTTTCGGCCACACCAGTGACGCCCACCCGGCAGCCCTGGTCTCGGCGCTGCCAGGGCAGTCCCTGACCCCGCAGGCCATCACCGCCCTGGCACTGACGGCCGGTTCGGCCTCGGTGGACCGGATCGAGGCCGAGCTGGCCATCGACGCCGGCGGCCTGGTGCCCGATCTGGTCGACACCAACAGCTGGACCCAGGTGGTGCACGAGGTGGACGCGCTGGAACTCCTCGAGGTCCAGCTGTGCAACCAGACCGCCCCGTTCATCCTGGTCAGTCGATTGCGCCCGGCCATGGCCGCGGCGGTTGCCCGGCGCAAGTACGTGGTCAACGTCTCCGCCATGGAGGGTCAGTTCAGCCGCGCCTACAAGGGTCCCGGCCACCCGCACACCAACATGGCCAAGGCCGCCTTGAACATGCTGACCCGTACCAGCGCCCAGGAGATGCTCACCGACGGCATCCTGATGACCGCGGTCGACACCGGCTGGATCACCGACGAGCGGCCGCACACCACCAAGGTGCGGCTGGCCGAGGAGGGTTTCCACGCCCCGCTGGATCTGGTCGACGGCGCCGCCCGGGTGTACGACCCGATCGTTCGGGGCGAGGCCGGCGAGGACCTCTACGGCTGCTTCCTGAAGGATTTCGAACGTAGCCCCTGGTAGAACCGGGAACGTCGGTGCCCGCCGCGACCGATTCCCCGATCGAGGAACTCCACCGCCGGTCCACCCGTTCACGTCACGACGGCCCCGCCCCAGCGGTAGGGTCATCGGCGGGTGCGCCGCGAACCGGCGCATCCGTGCAATCGCGCCGGACGGCGCAGAACAATGTGTGCGCAGGCGAAAGATTGGGGCTCATCATGGCTTTCTGGGACAACCTGAAGTCCAAGACACAGGATCTGAACTCTGGTCTCAAGACCAAGGTCGGGCAGTTCAAGAACAAGGATTTCGCGAACGCGAGCATGGCGATGTGCGCCTTGATCGCCGCGGCGGACGGCAGCATCGATCCGCAGGAGCGCAGCAAGACCGCCGCGCTCATCACCTCCAACGACGTGCTGTCGATCTTCCCGCCGGCCGAACTGCGGCAGACCTTCGACACCTACTGCGACAAGCTGCAGAACGACTACGACTTCGGCAAGGTCGAGGTCATCGGTGTGATCAGCAAGCTGAAGAAGAAGCAGGATCAGGCCCGCGCGGTCCTGCAGATCGGCATCATCATCGGCGGCTCGGACGGCAACTTCGACGAGCACGAGCGCAAGGCCGTCAAGGAGGCCTGCTTCGCCGTGGGCATCGCCCCGGCCGAGTTCGACCTGTAACCCGTCGGCACACCACACAGCACCACCCACCAGGGCCCTGGATCCGCATCGTTGCGATCCGGGGCCCTGGTGGCACTGCGGTCGCCCAGCCCGTAGCCCGCAGACCCGATCGGCCACCATCACCATGTTTGCCCCGTCATGACTTCGATGCCCGTTCGCCGTACGTTCGCCCGGGGTCTGTGGCGGATCACCGGTTGGACCTTCGTCGGAGAGCCGCCGACCGAACCGGCCGGCATCCTCGTCGGTGCACCGCACACGTCGAACTGGGACTTCGTGGTGATGCTGGCCATCACCTGGAGGTCGGGGATCCATGCCCGGTTCCTGGCCAAGAAATCCCTGTTCGCCACACCCCTGGGCTTCCTGACCCGCGGGATGGGCGGCATCCCGGTGGACCGCGGCAACCCCGGTGGCCTGGTCGCCGAGCTGACGGCCCGGGTGGCCTCGGGTGAGCAGTTCTTCGTGGTCATCGCCGCCGAGGGCACCCGGTCCAGGGGTGAGTTCTGGAAGTCCGGTTTCTACCGCCTCGCGGTGGACTCGGGCCTGCCGATCTCCCTGGGGTTCGTGGATCGGAGCACCCGCACCGCCGGGTTCGGTCCGACCTTCCGTCCCAGCGGGGACGTGGCGGCGGACATGGACCTGGTGCGTGCCTTCTACGCCGACAAGGGTGGCATCCACTCGCGCAACCGCACCGAGGCCCGGCTCCGCGAGGAGCCGTCCGGTACGGAACCGACCTGACCACCGTCCCGGTTCGCCGGACCGAGGCCGGGTAACGGTACTCACACGCCAGGAGTTGCCACCGGCCGCTCCGGCGGTGGAGGCTGGTATCCGCCCGTTTTCGGGTCCTACACACATTCGGGGAGTTCTGACGTTGTCCAGCGAGGAAATCAATCGCGAGCAGGAACATGTTTCCGTGCTCTACCGACGCCTGGACGAGATGCACCGCCAGACATCGCAGTTCCTGGCGAGTGCGCTGCGGGAGAGCGACGGCACCCCCGGCGGACTGACCGAGCGCGACATCGCCACCGCCCGGCACGGCGAACGGCTCGCGGCCTACAGCGCCGCCGAGTACGGCCTGTGTTTCGGAAGGCTGGACTTCCAGGAGGGCCACAGCGCGCCGGAGTCGAACGGCACCGGGACCGGCGGCACCGCACCGGTCTACATCGGCCGGATCGGCATCTTCGACGACGAGTACGAGCCGATGCTGCTCGACTGGCGCGCCCCCTCGGCGCGGCCGTTCTACCTGGCGACCGCCGCCGCACCGCAGGGCGTTGCCCGGCGGCGGCACATCCGGACCAGCAAACGACTGGTCACCGGGATCGACGACGAGGTGCTCGACATCTCCCAGGTCCGCCCGGACTCCCATGTCGCCCTCACCGGTGAGGCGGCTCTGCTGTCCGCCCTCAACGCCAACCGCACCGGGCGGATGGGCGACATCGTCGAGACGATCCAGGCCGAACAGGACCGCATCATCCGCGCCGACCACCACGGTGTGCTGGTCGTCCAGGGTGGGCCCGGCACCGGGAAAACCGCCGTGGCCCTGCACCGCGCGGCGTACCTGATGTACACCCACCGGGACCGCCTGGCCAACCGCGGGGTCCTGGTGGTCGGGCCGAACCCGACGTTCCTGAAGTACATCGAGCAGGTGCTGCCCTCTCTCGGTGAGACCGCAGTCTCGCTGGTCACGATGGGCACCCTGTTCCCCGGCGTCCGCGCCACCCTCACCGACTCCCCGACGGCCGCGGTGGTGAAGGGCCGGATCGGGATGGTGGACATCGTCGCCGCCGCCGTCCGGAACCGCCAGCTGGTCCCCGAGGACTCCCACCCCATCAGGTTCGAGAGCGAGGAGATCGCCCTGGACCGGGCGACCGCGGTCAATGCGCGCCGGCGCGCCCGTGCCTCCCGCCGCCCGCACAATCTCGCCCGGGCCGTGTTCACCCGGCACGTGATCGCCTCCCTCGCCCAGCAGTACGGCGACCTGGTCGGGGCGAACGTGCTCGACGGCCCGAGCCTGATGGACTCCGACGATCTCGAGGACGTGCGGCGGGAGATGTACGCCGACGCCGACATCGACCGCGTCATCGAGGAGTACTGGCCGGTCCTCAGCCCACAGGATCTGCTCAACGACCTGTACGCCGATGTCGACCAGATCGCCGCCGCCGCCAAGGATCTGACCCAGCAGGAGCGCGATTCGCTGCTGCGGGACCGCGACAGCGGTTGGTCCCCGGGGGATGTCCCCCTTCTTGACGAGGCAGCCGAACTGCTCGGTATCGACGAGCGCGCGGCGAAGGCCCTGGCCGACCGCGAACGCCGGGCCGAGATCGATTACGCACAAGGTGTTCTGGACATCATCGAGGGCTCGCGTTCGGCTGACTTCGAGGATGACGCCGAGGAGGAGATGCTCTCCGCGGCCGACCTGATCGACGCCGACCAACTGGCCGATCGGCAGGATCACCAGCTGTACCTCTCCACCGCGGAGCGCGCGGCGGCC
Source organism: Nakamurella silvestris (assembly GCA_003576535.1). GTDB lineage: Bacteria > Actinomycetota > Actinomycetes > Mycobacteriales > Nakamurellaceae > Nakamurella > Nakamurella silvestris. The sequence goes on from QXCQ01000073.1 coordinate 40,484, forward strand.
GATCGGGAATGGACCTACGGTCACGTCATCGTCGACGAGGCCCAGGAGTTGTCGGCGATGGCCTGGCGCGCCGTGATGCGCCGTTCCCCCACCAGGTCGATGACCTTGGTGGGCGATGTGGCACAGACCGGCGACCCGGCCGGCAGCACCTCGTGGTCGGAGGTGTTGGAGCCCTACCTGGGTGACCTCTGGCAGCTGGAGCATCTGACGGTCAACTACCGCACCCCCAGCGAGATCACCGATGTCGCCGACCAGGTCCTCGCCTCCATCGACGCCGGTGCCACCCCTCCCCAGTCGGTGCGGTCGAGCGGCAGGCTGCCGTGGCAGCAAGGGGCCGACGCCGGGACAGTGGCGCAGACCGTGCTGGCCGAGGTGACCGACGAGTTCGAGCACCTCGACGGCGGCCGGATGGCAGTCCTTGCTCCCGAGCGCCGGCTCGCAGAACTGCGAACACTTCTGGCGGGCCTGACCTCTCGCGCAGCGGCCGGGAAGGAAACTGCTGCCGCGGTGGCCCCGGCCGGCACCGAGCTGGAGCAGGAGCTGGTGGTGCTCGGAGTGAACGAGGCCAAGGGTCTGGAGTTCGACTCGGTGGTCATCGTGGATCCACGGGGGATCGTCGACGAGTCCTCCCGCGGCCTGAACAACCTCTACGTCGCCCTGACCAGGCCGACCCAACGCCTCGGGGTCATCCACCTCGGCGATCTCCCGGCCGAGTTGGCGGGGCTGTCGGTGCGCCCGTGACCGGCTACGTCCTGCTGCTCCACGGGGTCAACGTCGGCGGGAACCGCAAGGTGCCGATGGCGGACCTGCGACAGGTGTTGGGCGATCTGGGGTTCCGGGATGTGGCCACCCATCTCAACAGCGGGAACGCGGTCTTCGGCACGGACCGGACGGATGTCAGGGCGTTGGTCTCGCAGATCCACGCAGCCCTGGAACGGCAGCTGGGCCTGGACATCCAGCTCCAGCTGCGGACTGCTGCCCAGCTGGAGCAGGTCATCGCCGAGAACCCGCTGCCGGAGGCCACGGCTGAACCCGCTCGTTTCGTCGTGGTGTTCCTCGATCACGAGCTTCCCTCGAACGCCTTGGACTCCTTCGACGCCACCAGGTTCCCCGACGAGGTCGTCGCCGGCGGTGGTGGCCATCTGTATCTCTGGTACCGCAACGGCATCGGCACCTCGAAGTTGACCCTTGCCTCCCTCGGCAAGGAGATCAAGACCGCCGGCACCGCACGGAACTGGAACAGTGTGGAAAAGCTCCGGGCGATGGCGGCCGAGCGGGAGTCCTGAAACCTGTTTCAGCGCTTGGCGTTCAGCACCACCAGGTACTGGCCCCCACCCTGTTCGACGGCAGCGGTCACGGCGAGGTTCGGCGCCAGGCGCGAGATCCGATCGACCAGCCAATCAGCCGCGCGCTGGGCGTCGGAGGCGGAGACGCTGCGGGCCACCACTTCTCGACCACCCTTACGTTCGAGGCGCTCGACGGTGGTGAGGATGACCGCGGGCTCGGCGATGATCAGGTCGGCCGGCCAGGGGATGACCGGTTTGACCGCACCCCTCTTGGTGTTGCACCCGCGGTGGGCCAGTCTCTCCTCCCCCGCCTTGCTCCGCGCACCCTTGGTGGCCGCGTTGATGTTGTCGATACTGGGACCACGGGAGTCGTTCACCGACATGGTCGGATCCACCGGCTCGTCGCAGAGCCAACAACGCCAGCCCTCGCGTGCCCCGACCTCGTCGAGCCGGCTCATGTGCGCGGCCAGGTGGGTGCGGTGCCGGCGTTCGTCATGGGTCCTCCGGGGTGTTGGATGGTGCTGATCTCTCGGGTCGTGCGGGACTGCTCGATCCTGGTGGAACGGTGGGCATACCAACCGACCCGGCAAAAAATCGTTCTCGCTCTCGTGCCGGCGGCGGTAGGTTCATCCCCGAGATCACCCTAAGGCAGTTCGACCAGCACTCCCAGCCATCGAAACGGTGCCCGAATCCCTCGCCAGTACCCCGGTCCGAGTGATTTAGGACGCTCCAGATCCCTCGGACAGATGATGATCAGGACCGTTGTGCAGGATCGTGTGTCACTGCCCACCGTTCGTGTCGCCCGAATTGCCCGTTTTAGCGATTCTTCCCTTATTCTCCGGATATGACTGACCACGCACAGCTACCGGAACCCGTTCTGGCCCTGTTCAGGGGGGCTGATCCTGCCCAGGTACCCGTGCAGGCCGGCATCGGCTGGAGCCGAAAGGCGTGGGGTCGGCTCGAGACCCATCAGGACCTGTTGAACCGGCTCGGATCGAGGATCACCCGGGAGGAGGTCACCGCCTACGCCCGGCAGATCGTCGACCCCCCGTCGGCCCTTGCCGCCTTCATCGTGGCCATGGTCTGGGGCCACGGACGGTCGGGGTACGGCCCGTTCCGCACCGCCAGGGTCATCAACGAGAACGGTGGCCAGGAGGTCCTCGGCGCGGAGCTGCTGTCGATCGCACAGACCTGCTTCACCCAGGGCGGCCTGGTGGCCTTCGGTGAGATCGCCGCCCGCCGGAAACAGGACAAGGGCTACCTCAAGCACCTCGGCCCGGCCTTCGGCACCAAGTACCTGTACTTCTGCACCAAGGCCGCGGCGACGAGCGGGGTACCGATCGCGCCGATCCTCGATGCCGTGGTCGCCCGCTGGTTCGAGGACCAGATCCCCGGCAGCCAGCTCCGCATCTGGTGGTGGGACGTGGAGAGCTACCAACAGTACGTCGACCAGATCACCTCGTGGGCGCAGATTCTCGGGGTGGAGATCGACATCATCGAGCAGCTGATCTTCGCCACCTCCGACCCGGACGAGCGATCAGGAGCGGGCACGGGTCAATGGGACCGGATCGTTCCCCCGGCCCCGGACGCCGCCCACGCCCTAGCCGAACTGATCCGGGCGCTGCGGGACACCGGTGACCCCGGGCTGCTGGAGCGGACCGCCGAACCCCTCGCCGCCCTCGACCGGATGATCAACGCCGCGACTGCGGTGAACTGACCCGTCGGGTCCCGCTCACCCACCCCCTCGCGGCCGGGCGTCACCTCGGGCACACTGTCCACCATGCCCGAGCTTCCCGAGGTCACCGCGCTGGCCGCCTTCATCAACGAGCACGGCGCGGGCCTGCAGATCACCTCAGCCAACCCGACATCGATGAACCTGCTCTCGACGGTCTCCCCCGCTCCGTCCGATCTGGTCGGCGGGACACTCCGGGGCGCCGATCGCCACGGCAAGTACCTCGATCTGATCGTGGACACCACCTCCGGCCGGGTCGTACACCTCATCGTGCACCTGGCGCGGGCCGGCTGGCTCCGCTGGTCGGACAAGATGCCGGCCACCATCCCCAAGATGGGTGGGCCGATCGCCTTCCGGATGCGGCTGTCGAACGGCTCCGGTTTCGACATCACCGAGGCCGGCACCAAGAAGTCGGTGACGGCCTGGGTGGTCGAGAACCCCCAGGAGGTCCCGCGTATCCCGCTGCTCGGGCCCGATGCCCTCGCCGTCTCCGAGGCCGATTTCCACCGGGTGATCGGCGCGACCACCGCACGCCTGAAGACGGTGCTGGTGGACCAGCACGTCATCGCCGGCATCGGCAACGCCTACTCCGACGAGATCCTGCACGCAGCGAAACTGTCCCCGTTCGCCACCGGGAAGAAACTCACCCCCGACGCCCTGACCCGGCTGTACCAGGCGATGCGAACGATCCTGGATGCCGCGGTGGCGCGGTCGGTGGGCCAGGAGGCCGCGCGCCTGAAGGGGGAGAAACGATCCGGGTTGAACGTGCACGGACGGGCCGGAATCCCCTGCCCGGTGTGCGGTGACACAGTGGCTCAGGTGGAACTCGCCGACCGGTCCTTCCAGTACTGCCCCACCTGCCAGACCGGCGGCAAGAAGCTCGCCGACCGGGCCATGTCCCGGCTGTTGAAGTAGGACAGGAACCACGTCGGATCGCGCGCGCGGTGTTCGCACCCGGGCCGGGCCTGAGAGGATGGACGCAGGTTCTGGCGATGGTGTGAAACGGGGTTCTGCGGTGGATGTGCGTGGTCTGGTGGCCGAATGGCCGGTCGGTTCGGCAGCGGTGGTCGTCGTCACCCCGGCCGGGGTGGTGGAGGCGCTCAACGACACCGTCGTCCACCCCTGGGCCTCGGTGACCAAACTCGTCGCCGCGCTGACCTTCCTGGACGCCGTCGGGGAGGGGGAACTGGACCTGGACGAACCGGCGGGCCCCGCTGGGTCGACGGTGCGACACCTGCTCGCCCACACCTCGGGTCTGCCGTTCGAAGCCGATGGCCCCGGGGCGGCGGTCGGTGCCCGCCGCCTGTACTCGAACGTCGGGTTCGACGTACTCGCGGCGTTGCTCACCTCCCGGACCGGTGAGTCCTTCGGCGAGGCCGCCCGGACCAGGATCCTGGAACCGCTCGAGATGACCGGATCCTCGATCGACGGGTCGGCCGCCAAGGACGGCCGCGGCCCCGCCGCGGATCTGGCGATCCTGGCCGGTGAGATGCTCCAGCCGCGCATCCTCGATCCGGAGACCGTCCGCCTCGGCAGCACCCTTGCCTTTCCCGGCCTTGCCGGGATCCTGCCGGGCTTCGGTCGGCAGTCGCCCAACGACTGGGGTCTGGGTTTCGAGATCCGCGACCACAAGCTCCCGCACTGGACGGGGACCCGCAACAGCCCGGCCACCTTCGGCCACTTCGGCCAGTCCGGCAGCTTCCTCTGGGTCGATCCGGTGGCCTCGGTGGCCTGCGTGAGCCTGTCCGACCGCGCCTTCGGCCCGTGGGCCGCCCAGGCCTGGCCGGTGTTGTCCGACGCCGTGCTCGAGGCCTACGGCAGCTGACGGCGATGAAACCGGTTCTGCCGCTGCGGGAGGGACTCAACGCCATCCGACACCGGTTGCCGGAGAACGGTTCCTGGCCGACCGTTCTGGCGTACCTGAGCGACCGTTTCCCCGCCGACGCGGCGCGGCTGCCGGCAAAGATGGCTGTACCGGATTTCTTCGACGCCCACGGGCAGGCGATCCACACGGGCACACCGTTCACCCCGGGTGCGTTCATCTACCTGTACCGGGATCCTCCGGCGGAGACACCGGTTCCCTTCGAACTCGAGATCCTCCACCAGGACCGGGATCTCCTGGTCGTGGACAAACCACATTTCCTGGCCAGCACCCCGCGAGGCTCCTATGTCGCCGAATCGGCACTGGTCCGCCTGCGCCGGGATCTGGGGCTGCCGGAGCTGAGTCCGGCCCATCGCCTCGACCGGATCACCGCCGGTGTCCTGGTTCTCACCGTCAGGCCCGAGGTCAGGGGTGCCTACCAGACCCTGTTCGCCGAGCGACGGATCACCAAGGTCTACGAGGCGGTGGCACCTCTGCGGCCGGAGCTCAGCTTCCCCCGGACCGTCCGCAGCCGGATCGTCAAGGAGCGTGGCATCCTGCAGGCCCAGGAGGTGCCGGGGGTGCCCAACAGCGAGACCGTGATCGAGTTGGCCGTCAGCGACGGATCCCTGGCCGGGTACCGGCTCAGCCCGAGAACCGGTAAGACACACCAGCTCCGGGTGCACATGAGCGCACTCGGCATCCCGATCGTCGGGGACAATTTCTATCCGCGGTTCTACGACGTCGCCCCCGACGACTACACCGCCCCCCTGCAGCTGCTGGCCAGATCGGTGACGTTCACCGACCCGATCAGCGGCCGCCCACGCACCTTCGTCAGCGGACGCCGGTTGGAGCACTGGCCCGGCTGAGCACCGGCGGCCTGCCGGTGCCCAGGTCAGGCCTGGCCGACCTCGACCCGGACCAGGTTCTCCCACGGATCACGCACGGTGAGGACCGCGCCGTCGTACTCCACGGGGACGTCCCGGTGTGCGAGCCGATCAGCCAGTGCCTGCAGATCATCGACGGCGGGGACCGCGACGGACACCTGCCCGAGGCCCAGGGCCGGGAAGCGGGGTCCGGCACCGTGGCTCTGCCAGGTGTTCATCGCCAGATGGTGGTGGTAGCCACCTGCCGCCACGAACAGCGCCTGGGTGCCGAAGTTCGCGGTGACCTCGAAACCCATGGTCTCGACGTAGAACTCGCGGCCGGTGGCGATGTCGCCCACCTTCAGATGCACATGGCCGATGTCCAGGGCGGCAGCCCCCACCGATGCCGCGGTGGGTTCGTCCGTCAGCGACTGGGAGATGAAACGGTTCGGATCCAGTACCAGGGAAGCCATCTGGACCTCACCGCCGGACCAGGTCCATTCCGAACGCGGACGATCCCAGTAGAGCTCGAGACCGTTGCCCTCCGGGTCGTCGAAGTAGAAGGCCTTGCTGACCAGGTGATCGGCGCTGCCGGTGAAGGCGCGCGGGTACCGGCGGGCGACCGAGTACAGGGAGGCCGCGAGATCTGCTTCCTGTTCGAACAGCACAGCTGTGTGGAACAGGCCGGCGTGCCCCGCCGGGGCGTGTTTCAGCTCGGGGCTGTGTTCCAGGGTGACCACGGTGGTCCCGGCCCGGCCGAGAACCGCCAGCGGTCCGGTCTGGGCGAGCAGGGACAGGCCGACACCGTCCCGGTAGAAGTTGATCATGCCGTCGAGGTCGGCGACCTTGAGGGTGACCCCGGCCATGTGGGTGGTGGACGGCAGCAGATCTGATCGGGTGCTCATGTTCTCCTCAACAGGATCCGCGCCGAATTTATTTCAACGTTCAAGTACATTGAACCATCAGCCCTGGCGTTCGGTGTCCTGATCCTGCTCCTGCGGTGGGATATGCGCAGTTGTGAGCGTTCCCATCTGCGCATATCCCACCACAGGATGGAATTTCGGGTCAGGATGGGCAGATGAACGCGAAGGTCGGCCGCCGGGCCCGGAGTGTGCCGCGCATCCTCGTGATCGCTCTGCTCACAGCGGTCGCGGCTGTCCAGCCCACCGCCGCGATGGCCGGACCGAGCGGATCAGCTCCCAGATCCCTGCCGCCGGCAACCACCATCGGCGGTCTCGCCGCTCCACATCAGCTCGCCGTCGGGACACCCACCCGGTACCGCGTACTGGTCGGCGACACGATCCGGTCGATCAGCCGGAAGACCCACCACGACTGGCGTGATCTCGCCTCCTGGAACAACCTGATCCAGCCCTACACCCTCCGGACCGGCCGGGTCCTCCGACTGACCTCGCCCGACGGGCTGACCGGTTTCAAGTACCAGGTCACCCGGGTGACCGCCGCCCAGCTGGGGGCGAGCTACCGGGCGGGCTGCCCCGTCTCCCCCGCCCATCTCCGGCAGCTGACGGTCTACTACGTCGGATTCGACCGGCACACCCGTACCGGGACGATCATCGTGCGGGACACCGCAGCGCCGGCCGTGGTCCGTGCCCTCAACCGGTTGTACAACGCGCGGTTCCGGATCAACCGGATGGAGCCGGTCACGGTCTTCGGCGCGGACGACAACCGGTCGATGGCCGCGAACAACACCTCGGCCTTCAACTGTCGTCCGGTTGCCGGGACCAGTACCTTCTCCCAGCACTCCTACGGCACCGCCGTCGACCTCAACCCGGTGCAGAACCCGTGGGTCGACGGCAGTTCCGTGGAACCGCCGGCGGGCCGGAGGTACCTGGACCGCACCGTGTACCGCTCCGGGATGGTGCTGGGCGACGGTGCGGCCGAACGCGCGTTCGGCTCCGAGGGGTGGTCCTGGGGCGGCCGATGGACCGCACCCGTCGACTACCAGCACTTCTCGGCGAACGGCCGCTGAACCGGGCCCCCGACCCATGACTGCCCGGTGGACTGCATTTCCCATCCCCGAGGTCGGCACCGCAGTATGGGAAGGCACCGATCGTCCAGGCTTAGGAGAAACCATGTCCGAGCAGCCGTCCGTCCCGTCCCGCAGCATCGCCGACGCCATCAAGCAGTCCGAGTCCCGGCAGCTCGACGCCCTGGAGGACCTGGTGGAGCGGGTCATGGACGAGGTCGCGGCCGAGGCGGCGGGCAAACCCGTCGACGCCGTCCAGGAGATGCTCGCCGACCGACTCCGTCCCCACCTGCCGGTCGATGCCAAGGCCAACAAGGCCTGGCTCCGCGAACGGGCCCGACTGATCGTCGGGGCAGCCGGACCCGGGGGCCCGACCACCCCGACCGTCTGACGGGTCAGCCCGCCACGTAGTCCGGGTTGCGTCCGGAGAAACCGATGAACCGGTCCAACCCCGAGGCCGTGTCCGGAACCTCGACGATCTCCCCGAACGGCATCCCGTCACCGCGGTACTCCGGGGCAAGCAGCGGGGCGAGACCCTCCTGGGCCACCTCGGCCTCCTCATCGGTGTAGGGGATCGGCTGGCCGGTCGCCTTGGCCAGGTCCCAGCCGTGCGCCAGGTACTCACCCGTCATCATGGCCACACTTGCGGCCGCCGGCATCGAGCCCGAGCTCAACCGCACGGGGGCGTCGTCGGGCAGCGCCTGGTAGGCGGCAACGGCCTTGGCCGCAGCGGCGCGGAAGTCACCGGCCGGGTCGGTGGAGACGTAGGCCTCCGGATCGGCCGGCTGTTCATCACCGGCCGGGCCGTTGGCGAACACGCGGACCCAGGCCACGATATGGCCCACCAGGCTGTTCACGTCGTGTTCGGTGCACGGTGTCGGTCTGCCCCCGTCCGCCGGGGCGACGCCGGCGACGATGGCAGCGGTCTTGTCGAGAACACCCTCGAGGATGTGTGTGTCGGTCATGGGCCGAGGTTAGGCCGCCGGCGGTCGATCCGTCTTGAAGGAACACGACCGGTGCGTGTCGGTGGGCCGCACTATCGTTGCCGGCGTGACGGACACCCGGGGCATCGTGCATCCGCGGACCGGTTTCGAGCACTTCTCGCTCGACCGGTTCCCGCCCTCCCCTGCCCTCGCGGCCTTCACCGACCGGTTCTGGTTGGTGCGCTGGGACCTGCCGCCCGAGGAGGTTTTCGTCCAACCGGTCCTCGCCCATCCCTGTGTGAACCTGGTGATCGAGCCGGACCGGGCAGCGATGTACGGGGTGCCGACCGTCATCGGCCGGCAGACCCTGCGCGGGCAGGGCTGGGCGCTGGCGGTGATGTTCCGGCCGGGAGGTGCCCGGGTGTTCCTGCCCGGTCCGGCCACCGAGATGGTCGACCAGGTCAGAACGGTCGAGCAGTTGTGGGGTCCGGACGGGGAGGATCTGGTGGCGGGGGTCCGGGCTGCCCTGTCCGATACAGCACTGTCCGGCACAGCCCTGTCCGGCACAGCCCTGTCCGGCACAGCCCTGTCCGATGACGCCATCAGCTCGGCCGCCCAGCTGATGGACGATTTCCTCACCAAACGCATCCCGGACTCCCCCGGTCCCGCGGCCGCCGCGGCCATCGGCGCGGCGGAACTGATCGCCGCCGACCGCCGGTTGACCACGGTGGAACAACTGGCGACCCGCACCGGACGTTCCGTTCGCGGCCTGCAACGACTGTTCGCCGAGCACGTGGGGTTGAGCCCGAAACAGGTGGTGCGGCGGTACCGCCTGTTGGAGGCGGCCGAGGCAGCCGCCGCCGGGACGCCGGTGGTCTGGGCGGAGGTGGCCGCCGAGCTCGGTTTCGCCGACCAGGCACACCTGACCCGGGAGTTCGGCAAGGCCTTCGGTGTACCCCCCGCCCGCTATCTCCGCGGCAGCTGAGGCCACCGGCGAACGGGTGTGCCGAGCCCGAAGGACCAGGACGAATCCGCCCAATGGGTTGTTTATCGTTTCACCGGCGTCCACCACACCGTGAACCCTTGACCTGCGCACCTTCGCTGGTGATAGTGGGTCATCAGTCGGCCTCACCAGGGAGCACGGTTGACCGCAACCGGTTCCGCACGTCCACCGATGATGTGGAGGAACACCGCGATGGTTGAACCAGTTCTGACCGGCCCGCTGGAGTTCGTCACCGTCCCGGGGTCCATCCCCGTGCCGCTGTTCGTCATCGCCTACGACAAGGACGGCGTCTGCACCTCCCCGGAGACCGCCGCTCGGGCGGTCGAGGCGGCCCGCGCCGGCACGGATGTCATCCTGCTCTCCCACGGCTGGAACAACGACTGGGACACCATGCTGGCCCGGTACCGCGGCTGGATCGAAGGACTGTTGAAGGTCCGCGCGGCAGGTACCGTCGAGCAGTTCCTCCCGGTGTTCATCGGTGTGTACTGGCCCAGCATCATCGCGCCGGAATCGGAAGGGTGGGCGCCGAACCTCGCCGGCCCGGATACCGGGAACTCCTGGCAGGACGAAGTTGTCACCTTCCTGACCGCGGGCCTGGACGCCGAGGACGCCGCCGAGGTCGGCCGCGCCCTCCGGCAGCCGACCCTGGACCCCCTGGAGTCGACGAAAGTGGCCGAGACGGTGATCGGTGCCTTCTCCGGTCCGGACAGCGATGTGGCCGGTGCGGCGATCCCGGTACCGGCCACCGAGCTGCGCCGAAAGTGGTTGCAGGCCCAGGATGTCGAGCCTGCAGCCCCTGATGGTCCGGTTCTGATCGATGACGGAGCCCCCGGGAACGACACGTCCGGGGCCGCACCGGCTGTCACGGCCGGCCTGTTCGACCGACTGAGAAGTGCTGTGCTGAAACCGCTCTGGCTGCTCCGACTGGGCAGTGTGCTGCTGATGAAGGATCGTTCCGGGCGGGTCGGCGGCTACGGTGTCGCCGAACTGCTCGAAACGCTCCTCGACACCGTTCCGGCGACCACCCGGGTCCATCTGGTGGGCCACTCCTTCGGGAGCAAGGTGGTGCTGTCGGCATTGACCCGGAACAACTCCCCGCGGCCGGTGGACTCGGTGCTGCTCTTCGAGCCGGCGATGTCCGCCCGATCGTTCGCCGCTGATGCCGACGACCACGGAACCCCCGGTGGGTATCGGCCGGCGCTGGCGAAGTCCCGGTCCGGGGTCGTGCTGACCTACAGCGCCCACGACTTCCCGTTGACCAAACTCTTCCACCTGGCGGCCCGGCGAGCCTCCGACCTGGGTGACGTGGTGATCGCCGGGGCAGCGGAATCGGCCTACGCGGCACTGGGCGGATTCGGCCCGAAACGGGTCGACGAGGCGGTGGACCGCACCGACCCGGTATACCCGCCCGAGCACTACCGCCCCGGTCTCAACGGACGGGTGCTCGCGATCCGGGGTGACGACATCATCCCTGGCCACGGCGATGTGGTCAGCGATGCGACCGCCTGGATCCTGGCCGATCAGCTCCGGAGCTGATCGGCGGTGGCCCAGCAGATCCGATCCGACAACGACCTGCCCACCCTGCGGATCGTGATGGAACGACCGTCCACCGGGCCGGTCGCCGTCTTCCAGGTCACCAGGGGCCCACGTGATCCCGTCACCGTAGGCAGGATCAGCCTGCGGGAACTCGGGGTTCCGGCCGTCATCGACGGCGCGGATTCGGTGCGATCGATAGGTGCCCTGCCGAAGGCACTCCTGTTGGACCTGCGCTCCGCAGTTGCCGGTGTCGGCCTCTCACCGTCGTTCCCGGCCTCCGCCCTGTGGCTGGAGATACCCGCCCCTCGTGGGTACCTCTACCTGCTGCCGTGGGAACGGCTGCTGGCCCCACTGAACCGGACTTTGATCCGCCTGCCCAACTATCTGCTGCACCCCCAGGCGCCCGGCGAGAACCTGACGGTGGTCATCGCGGTGCTCGATTCCGGCCGGAGCACCGAAAAGGCGGTGCTGCAGTTGTGCTCGGCGTGGACGAAGAACTCACACCGGCGGGTGCGCATCCACGTCTTCGCCGATTTCCTGGCCTTCGGCTCCCTGCGACGTTCCCTCGGTCGGGTCGCCGAGGTCACCCTGCACAATCCGTTTCCCGGTGCCTCCACCGAGGTGGACCCGTGGCTGACCTGGATCTCCCGTTCCCTGGGCAACATCGCGGTCGACGTGGTGCAGGTGCTCGCCCCGGGAACCTTCACCCGGGATAGGGGCGGGGTGGCTCTGCCGGTCCAGCCCGGCAACTGGGACGGCGAACGCCAGGTGGTCGCCGGGGAGGAGCTCGCCCTCTTCACCACCCGCCTCGGGGCGTGGTGCGTGGCGCTGGCGGCCACCGGCCGTGACTCCTGTGTGCCCGCCCTGATCGAGATGGCCGATGTGCTGGCGCGATCGGGTCCGCTGGTCCTGCTCGTGCAGGATCTGGTCGGTAGGTCCACGGGACGTGAGATGGATCGTGGAGTGGCCCTGGTCTGCGGGGAACGGTCACGGGTGACCGAGCCGTTGCCCGCCACCACCTGTTGGGTGCACCCACAGTTCCTCGGCGACGGGGGCGGTCCGGCCGACCGAGGTGTGGACGTGGACGGGACCTCGACCATGGTGAAGTCGGCAACCACCGAGATGCTGGGGCGCGCGGACACCCCGGCCTGGCTGGCCGTGGGTACCAGGTATCTGGAGGGCAGGCAGGCGGGTTGGTTGCCGACGCAGGCGGGCTCGGGCACCGGTGAGCCGCTGAACGACCCGGAGGCCCTGGACGCCCTCGGCGCGGTCGGTCGGCTCCTCGACCGTCACGCCCAGATCACCGGACGCGAGGGACCGATCCGATGACAGCCCTGGTCCTGGAACTGTCCGAGCTCTACCTCGGCGACGACAAGCTGTTCCGGATCACCTTGAAGGATCCGGTGCTGTGGCCGTCGGTGTTCACCGACTTCCGGGTGAGCGCGGCCGATCCGCAGATCCAGGCACTCACCGGCCGTCTGCTGGATGTCGACGGCACCGACGAGATCACCGCGACCGCCGGTGGGCATCTCCTCGACGAACTGCTCAAGGACCCGCAGATCTCCCGACACCTGTTGCAGATGCTGGACTCTCCCGGCCCGGACCCGCAGCCGATCTACATCTCCTTCAACACCACCGACCTGGAGGGCCTGCCCTGGGAGGCCGTGTTCGCCTCGCGGACCCAGGCACCACGGCTGGCCGACAGCGAACGCTTCCTCGGACTGGCCCGCTGGCCCGTCGGTCGGACCCTCTCGGCCACCCCGACCCCACCGGAGCTGACACCGTTCCAGCCGCCGCTGCGGATCGCCTGTGTCCTTTCCTGTCTGGGTGTGTCGGCGGCTCAGGAGTGGGAGGCGATCACGACAGCGCTGAGTCGGCCGGGCGCGGTGGCGGCCGAGGTGCTCCTGCTGGTGGGCGAACCCGAGATGCTCTCGGTGGCCGGATCATCCGTGCCCGGCAGCCTGACCGTCGAGATGCTCCCGGATGCACCGGCCGACCTGCAACGGCGGATCACTGCTTTCGCCCCTCACGTCCTGCACTTCTTCTGCCACGGGAGTGCCGATGACGGCGGCCATCTCATCCTCTCCCCGGCCGCCGATCACGCCAGCGGCAGTTCCGACGACCCGTTGATCATCGAGGACGGCCAGCTGATGGGGATGGCACCGCCCACGGTCGATCCGCCGTGGCTGCTGGTCCTGAACTGTTGCGAGGGCGCAGCGGGCACGACGGGGCAGGAATCCCTCGGTGCCAGGCTCGTCCAACGTGGCCCCTTCCCGGTGGTGGTCGCCATGCGGGAGCCGGTGCTGAGCGAGGATGCGACACGGTTCACCGGCGCCTTCTACGACCGGTTGCTTCCGGAGATCGGTGACCGGGTGCGGGGTACCGCCGCCGGACCCTGGAACTGGCCCGACCTGCTCGTGTCGGCCCGCCGGGAGGTCGCCCGCACCGCCGGTGCCGCCCTCAGCACGGCCGCGCGGACGCATCGGGCCTGGACGCTGCCGGTGATGTACGTGTCCCGCCCGGACTTCCAGATCCCGATGGGGGTCCCGGGCCCACGCACCGACCGGCTGGAACTCGATCTGCTGCGCGGCCTGCTGCCCACCCTGCCGGCGGACAGTCCCCCGGCACTGCTGCAGGAGATCAACGACCGGATCTCGGTCCTGGCCGGAGCGGTACCACGATGACCGACCCGGACGGCTTCGTCCCCGACTTCGCCGGGACCGTCTGGATCGACACCCTCCGCGGGGGCGGCCCGGTCACCACCGAGTTCTCGGGCCCTGGGCCGTGGTCCCTCCGGGGAGCGGGCGGCGGCCCGGACACGATCCTGCGCCCCGCGCCCCCGGACGATCGGAACTGGAAGGACCCGCGGGTCGGGTGGGGGGTGATCCTCCCGGAGACCGCGGGCCTGGACGCGGCCGCCCTGGCCACGGCCGACGACGCCCCCGAACCGATCAAGGCGCTGGTGGCCGACCGCGGTGGAAAGGTGCTCCGCTACCGCTCCGGCGTCCCCAACCGGCGATGGACCGTCAGGAACTGGTCAAGGCCCGAGGACCTGACCCTTGCCACCTCGCCGCGCGGAATGGGCGACGGGGAACTGCCCGGATATCTGCTCATCGTGGGTGATCCGGAGACCATCCCGTGGGAGGTCCAGTTCGTCCTCAACAGCTCCCGGTTCGTCGGGCGGCTCGACCTGCCGCCAGACGGGCTCGCCCGCTACGTCGAGGCGTTGATGCACTGCTGGCCCGGTTCGGCCGCCGACTACAGATCCCCGGTGCTGTGGTCGGTCGACAACGGCGACGGCACCTCCGACATCACCACCCTGATGAGACGGACGGTGGCCGAACCACTTCGGGCGGCGCTGACCGCGGACCCGGACATCACCGAGGTGAGTTACCTCGACGGATCCACCCAGGCAGCCACCGGTGCCGCCCTGATAGGAGCGCTGGAGCAACGACGACCCGCGTTGATCCTCACCACCGGCCACGGCCAGACCGAGTACCACGGGGATCCGGCAGCCTTCCTCCCCCGGCTCGGGCTGCCCATCGACGGTGACGGCAAGGAACTGGACATCTCCGACCTGCTGCACACCTGGGCCCCGGACGGTGCGATCTGGATGGCCCAGGCCTGCTGTTCGGCCGGGTCCAACGGGCGCAGTTCCTATGACGGCCTGTTCCCGGCCGGCGATCCGGTGGGGGTCGCCCTGCAGGAGGTCGCCGCACTCGGCAGCCACGTCGCACCGCTCCCGACAGCACTGCTGGGTGCTGCGAAACCGTTGCGCGCCTTCATCGGACGGGTGGAGCCGACCTTCAACTGGACCCTGCAGTTCCCCACCAGCCGTCAGGCCCTGACTGCTGACCTCGTCGCTGCTCTGTACACGGGACTGTGTGACGAGGCCCCGGTGGGACTGGCCTTCGAATCGTTCTTCCGACCCATCGGCGGTCTGCTCCAACAGCAGCTGCGAGAACGCAAGGCGTACAACACCGGTAACTTCAACGTGGCCCAGAATTGGGCCCAGTACTACAAGATCTGCGCCCTCGACCGGGCCGGGCTGGTGGTGCTCGGGGACCCGACGGTCGCCTTCCCGGCCCCGTAACCCTTCATCCCGCGGTGGGATATGCGCAGGATTTCGGCCGGCGGAGTCAAGTGGTTGGTGCAACGGAGTGGGTTAGGCCG
>QXCQ01000152.1:0-92876 GCA_003576535.1 Nakamurella silvestris
GCTCACAACTGCGCATGTCCCGCCGCGGGATGCAATGGCGGCGAGATGCAGAAGAACAGCAGCCGAACTGGCTGCGGCGTCGTGGGCTCAGGTGGTCCGTGGCAGGTCGCGGGGAAGCGGCAACGATGGACGATCGATCGCCGGGACGAGACGCTGGGTCGGGCGGCGTGATCGGGCGGCGGCAACAGTGGAGGTATGACACACGCGGCAACCCTGAAGCAACCCACGACGACCCGAACCGCCTGGGGTGGCGTGGTCGTCATGATGGCCACCAGCCTGGTGCTGGTGGTGGCGGAGTTCCTGCCGCCGAGCCTGCTGCCCTCGATGGCCGCATCCCTGGGGATCTCGGAGGGCCAGGCCGGCCAGGCCGTGACGGCCACCGCGCTCGTGGGTCTGGTGACGGCACCGACCATCGGGATGCTGTTCCCCCGGCTGGAGCGCCGCACCCTTCTGTCCTTGCTTGCCGTTGCCGCCACCGTCTCCAACGTGGCCGTGGCGGTGTCGCCGAACCTGGTCACCCTGCTGATCGCCCGGTTGCTGCTCGGCGCGGCGATCGGTGGATTCTGGGCGATGTCGTTGGCGGTCGCGGCGCGGCTCAGCGCACCGGAACATGTCGGACGGGCGGTCATGCTGGTCAACACCGGCACCACCCTGGCGACCGTCGCCGGTGTCCCCCTGGGGATCTACCTCGGCTCGATCTACGACTGGCGGACGGTGTTCGGCGGCGTCGCCGTGGTCACGCTGATCGTCGCGGTGGCCCTGCGGGTCGTGCTGCCACCGGTCCCGCCGGCCGCCACCACCGGCTTCCGGGTGCTCGGCGAGACCATGCGGACCCCGGGCCTCGGCCGGGGACTGACCGGGCACGTGCTGACCGTGCTCGGGCACTTCGCCGCGTTCACCTACATCCGGGCAGCGCTCGCCCGGACACCCGAGCTGAACGAGGCCGGGGTGGCCTGGCTGGTCATCGTCTTCGGATTCGGCGGTTTTGTGGGAAATCTTGTCGTCGGCAGCCTTGTGGACAGACATCTGCGGCTGCTGCGCTTCCTGGTCCCGTTCGGGATCGGTGCCGGCATCGGCGGTCTGGCCCTGTTCCCGGGGCAGATCTGGCTGGTCGGAGTGCTGGTGGCGCTCTGGGGCTTCGCCTTCGGATCCTGGCTGACCGTGGCGGCGACCTGGATCGCGCGGGCGGTTCCCGCACGGATGGAGGTCGGTGGCGGGCTCCTGGTAGCCGGATTCCAGCTGGCGATCAGTGTGGGGGCGGCCCTGGGCGGCCTCCTCGTCGACGGCGCGGGAGTAGGGCCGGCCCTCGGGGTCGCTGCCGTGTGCGCGGTGGTCGGCGGACTGCTGTTCGGGACGGCGAAGCAGCGGGTGCCGGAGCTAGGCGACCGAGGGTGACGGCTCCGGCCGCTGGGTCCGCCACCGGGACGGGACCACCCCGGTGTGCCGCCGGAACGCCCGGCTGAAGCCGGCGTCGGAGCTGTAGCCGACCCGGTAGGCGAGCTCGGTGACCGTCACGTCCTCGGTGCGGAGCAGCTCGCGGGCCGCTTCCATCCGGATCGCGGTGAGGTAGCTCGCCGGTGTGGTGCCGACGACCTCGCGGAAACGGGCGGCGAAGGCCGATCGCGACATGGTGGCCAGCCGGGCGAGGTCGTCCACCGACCACGTCCTGGTGAGGTCGGAGTGCATACCGTCCACCGCCTGGCCGATCCGCGGGTCCTCGACCGTCTGGAGCCAACGATCGGCCCCGCACCCCAGCTCGATCCACAGTCGCAAGGCGACCGAGAGCAGCGTCGTGGCGATCCGGCCGCAGATGACCGCGTCCCCGCGCCGGCGCAGACCCGCCGGCGACCACCCGTGTTTCATGTCGTCGATCAACGCGGTCATGTGCGGTTCGTGGTCGGCGAACCGGTGGACCACCAGCGAATCGGGGAGTGCGTCGATCGCGCTGTGCCGGCCGCCCGGCGGCCGGCTGAAGGAGACGTCGACCGTCGACATCGACGCGTCCGCCCGGATCCGGCGGCGGTGGTCCCTGGTGACGACCACGAGGTCACCGGCCTCGATCGGGGTCCAGTTCGTCCCGGACAGGCGGATCGCGCCCCGGCCGGCGGACACGTAGGAGAAGCCGGCCCCGGTGTGCGCCTGATCGATCAGCTCCCCGGTGTGCAG
The DNA here is from genome assembly GCA_003576535.1 of Nakamurella silvestris. Lineage (GTDB taxonomy): Bacteria > Actinomycetota > Actinomycetes > Mycobacteriales > Nakamurellaceae > Nakamurella > Nakamurella silvestris. The sequence continues at coordinate 2,167 of QXCQ01000152.1, forward strand.
GGCGACCCGTCGGGTCCCGGTCAGGTCCCATTCGATCGACCCGAGTGCGCGGTCGATCAGGTCGTCACGGTTCATCGTTGCCGGAGCGTCTGTCACCCCGGCTTCAGCAACGTCGACCCCCATCCTATTCCGCACCATTTCGATCCGGTTCATCGTGGCTGGTCCGGCCGATCCCAGGGGCCGCCGAGCAAGCCGCGTTCGTAGGCGGCCCGGACCGCGGCGGCTCGATCACGGACCCCGAGTTTCGGATACAGGTGCAACAGATGTGTTTTCACCGTGGCCTCGGAGACGAGGAGATCCCGGGCGACCTCCCGGTTGGTGCCACCCCGGGCGACCGCGGCCAGCACCTGCAGCTCACGCGCGGTGAGCTGTTCGCCTTTGGCCCGGTCGACGAGGCTGCGGGCGGCGGCGGGAGCGAGGACGCTCTGACCGGCCGCTGCCCGCAGGACGGCCTCCACCAGCTCGGCCCGTGGTGTCGCCTTCAGCAGGTACCCGTCCGCCCCGGCATCGATCGCCGCGTGGATGTCGTGGTCGGTGTCGTAGGTCGTCAGCACGAGGATGCGGGGTCGAACCGGATCGACGGCGCGGAGGGTGCGGATGGCCGACACACCGTCCCCGCCCGGCATCCGCAGATCCATCAGCACCACGTCCGGATCGACGGCACGGACCACGAGGAGCGCCTCCTCCCCGCCGGCGGCCTCACCGATCACCTCGATCCGATCGTCGCGCGCGAGCATCCCACGGATACCGTCCCGGACGACCGGGTGGTCGTCCACCACGATCACCCGGACAGGGTCGCCGGCAGGTGCGGCGGTGACGTGCGCTCGCCCCTGGCCCGTCATCCGGGAACCCCGGCGCTGATCACCGAACCGCCACCGGGCTCGGACTCGACGGCGAGGGTGCCGCCGACGGACCGCAGTCTGTCGGCCATGCCGGGCAGCCCGTGGCCACCGTGCTCCGAGGGGCCTGCGGTGCAGGTCGGGTCGAAACCCACGCCGTCGTCGTGGATGTCGAGCAGCACTTGATCCTCCAGGTAGTCCAGGTTGACGGCGACATGCCGGGCCCGCGCGTGCCGGGCCACATTGGCGAGGGATTCCTGGGCGACCCGGATCAACGCCGGATCGGCCGGGGTCGGCCTCGGATCACCCGAGATGATCACGGTCGCCTCGACATTGTTGACATCGGACCAGGTGTCGAGGAGTTGATTGATCGCGTTCGGGAGGGTGGCCCGTACCAGGGCGATCGGCCGCAGCGCGTGGACGGCCCGGCGGGCCTCCCCGAGTCCTTGCCGGGCCAGGGTTTTGGCGTTGTCCACCCGGCGGCGGGTCTCGGCATCGGTCAGCCGGTCGTCGTCGATCGCCTCGAGCTGGGTGATCACGGCCACCAATCCCTGCGCCACCGTGTCGTGCAGGTCCTGGGCCAGTCGCGCCCGTTCCTCACCGATCCCGGCCGCGCGCGCCTGGTCGAGGAGTTGCTGGTGTAACTCGGAGTTACGGCGTTGCTCGGCCAACAGCCGTCCGGCGGTCGCATTGCGCCGCAGCACCGCCTCCTCCCTCCTGTTCGCCAGTCCGATCGAGGAGAGGCCGATCAGGGCGTTGAGGGCGAACAGTCCACCGGTCAGTGCCCAGCGGTCGTCGAGGTGCCCGAACCCGCCGACCTGAACGGTCGTCAACAGCAGGCAGGAGGCACTCAGGGCCGCGATCAGCACCGGCCCGGTGAAGAACGTCCCGCAGATGACGTACTGGGTCCAGGCGACGAGCCCGCCGAGGGGGCTGATCGCGATGATCCCTGCCATCAGGGAGATCTGGACCCCCACCGCGATCAGTCGTCGACCGAGCGGGGCGAGATCCCAGTGCTGCCACCACTCGATCCAGGCCCACAGCGTGACGACCAGCCCGGTGAACAGGAGCCGGCGAGCCGTGCCGCCGTCGATCGTCAACTGTCCGAGGACGAAACTGACGATCAGCAGCAGCCGCAGCAACCAGGGCATCCTGGTCACCGAGAACAGGGTGTCCGGCCATTCCACCTGCGGCCGGTCGTGCAGCCATCGACCCCGCGGCTCCCACTCGCGTGTCCGACGCCAGAGCGAATAGGGCGGCAGCTCGTAACCCGCCGTCCACAGCTCGGAACCGGTCACCCGGTCACTCCCAGCTGAACCGGCGGACGGCGAAGGTCGTCGCGGCGACCCCCCAGACGATCAGCACCACCACGTGGAGCAGCCGGGGCCAGTGCCCCGCCGAGGTATCGGTCAGGGCTTGTGCGGCGGCCCCGCTCGGGGTGAAGTCGGAGATGTTCCGCATCCAGTCGGGCATCACCGGACGTTGGATCCACAGGCCGGCGAAGAACTGCATCACGAAGAACAACATGGAGCCGAACCCGGCTGCCACCTTGGCATTTCGGAACAGGCTGGCGATGACCATACCCACCCCGAGCAGGGCCCAGGCGGCGAGCAGGTACGAGATCGCGAACCCGGCCAGGTTCTTCGGCCAGGTCGCGCCGACCAGGGCCGGCACGACGACCATCAGCAGCATGCAGCCCACCGACACGGCCAGGACCAGCACCAGTTGGGCGAACAGCAGCAGCGCGGGGGAGACCGGCGTGGTACGCAGGCGTTTGAGCACCCCCATCTCCCGGTAGCGGGTCAGGACGTCCGGGAGCGCCTGGAGGGCCAGCAGGGTGATCGCGAACAGCACCAGGATCGGTTGGTAGACCTGGAAGAAGCTCAGGCCGCCCATCGCCTCCGACGGTTCCCGGACACCGGGGATGGCGGCGAGGACGATGGAGGCGGCCACCGGCAGGATGGCGGTCCAGATCATCACCCCGGGGTTGCGGGCCAGGAGTTTCCCCTCGGCCTTGAGCATGGCGGTGGTCGCGGTCATGCGCTGGCCCCTTTCCGGTCGGTGCCGCTGTGCTGGGCGCTGCCGTGGTCCTCGCCCGTCAGCGCGACGAAGGCGTCGTCCAGGCTCGGCTGGTCGACCCGCAGCCTGGTGGCGGCGATCCCGCGTTCGTGCAGGGCGATGATCACCGCACTCGCCACGTTGTCGGTGCCGGTCACCACGATCCGGTCCGCCCCGGTCGAGACGGTGTGCACATCCGGCAGGGCTTCGAGCACCCCGGCCGCCACCGGGGCCGACGGGGCGAAACTCATCCGTTGGTCGGCGGAGACGCCGGCGGCCAGCCCTTCCGGGGTGTCGGCCGCGATCACCCGCCCGCGGTCGATCACCACCACCCGGTCGCAGAGCCGTTCGGCCTCCTCCATGAAGTGGGAGACGAGCAGAAGGGTCACCCCCGTGCCCTTGAGGTCCTCGAGGAGTTTCCACACCTCGCGCCGGGCGGCCGGGTCCAACCCGGTCGTCAGTTCGTCCAGGATCGCCACCCGCGGGTTGCCGATCAACGCCAGTGCCACCGACAGCCGTTGCTTTTGACCGCCGGACAGTTTCCCGAAGTAGGTCCGGCGTTGCTCGACCAGGCCGAGCCGCTCCAGCAGCTCCCGCCAGTCCCGCGGCCGGGAGTAGAAACTCGAGTAGAGGGTCAAAGCCTCCTCGACGGTCTGTTTGTCGGGCAGGCGCGATTCCTGCAGCTGGATCCCGAGGGCCTCGCGGAAGGCGGTGCCTTCGAGGGCCGGGTCCATCCCGGCCACCGAGATCGATCCGCCGTCCCGCGTTCGCAGGCCACCGATGCATTCGACCGTGGTGGTCTTGCCGGCACCGTTCGGTCCGAGGATGCCGAAGATCTCACCCTCCTCGACCGAGAAGCTCACCCCGTCGACGACCTTCCGGCCGCCGTACACCTTCCGCAGATCGCGGACATCAATCATGGACATGCCCTGATCCTGCCCTGCTCGGCGGCGTTTTGCCTCCACCACCCGGCGGTGGTGTCATCCACCGATCGGTGGATGGCGGGCGCAGCAGGTTCACCGGTATCACTGCCACGGCGGCCGATCTCCTGTACAGCGACAGTGGCGACGGGCGTCACTGCACTGGACGAAGGAGCATCCGATGACCGTGCACGAGGATCTGCCCACCCAGTACCACCAGCAGGACACCGACTACTACTGCGGCGCGGCGACCGCACAGATGGTGCTGGAACAGTGCGGTGCCGGTCTGCTGGGACAGACCGGCCTGTACAACGACAACCACAGCCACTCGACCGCGGAATCGGGTTGGTACACCGCTCCCGACGGTCTCACCTGGACCATGAACAACCGGCAGTCGAGCAAGTACTTCGTGCTGGACGCGCTCAACACCGAGGACGCGATCTCCAGGATGATCGCCTGGACGATCCACCACTACCGGGTGGCACCGATCGCCATGGTCTACGGTTCGGCGCACTGGATCGTCGTCCGCGGGTACACCGCCAGTGCGACCCCCACCAGTTCCGGCGACGTCGGTTACACCCTCAGCGGTTTCGACATCAACAACCCGTGGCCACCCTGCCCGGCGGGCGGTCCGCCGCCGCCGCACACCGGCTCGGACGTCTGTGGGTCCGGTGGCACCCGAGGTGTTGCCGACGAGCACATCTCCTACAGCACCTGGCGGACGGACTACATGACCGGTGTCACCGGGGGCCACTGGAACGGCAAGTTCATCGCCGTCTGTGATCCGGAGCCGCCACCGACCCGGCACCCGGACACCCAGGAGCCGCAGCGTCCCTCCCGTTTCGACGGGGAGGAGCTGATCGACCGCCGGGTGGCGGCGGAACTGTCGATCCGGGCGTTGGACACCGTCGGCCTGACGAAACGGGAGAACTGGGCGAAGGCGTTGTCCGGCACCGAGACCGGTGATCCGATCCTGGTGCAACGGCTGGACCGCGCGGACAGTTTCTACTGGGTGGTCCCGCAGACACGCGGCGGGATCGCGACCGCGGTGGTGAACATCGATGCCCGGTTCGGCAACTACCAGCAGGCCCGGGCGCTCCCGGACCCGCAGGGCACGGCCCTGTTGGTGCTGGACCGCACGGAGGTCGAGGAATTGATCCTCGGTCGCCTGCACCAGCTCACCGACCGGCGTGGGGAACTCCTGATCCGGCCGGGCCTTGCCTGCATCTCCGACCAGTGGGTGTGGAAGCCGTGTGCGGAGTCGCTCTCGCCGTTCTACCCGTTCAAACTCATCACCTACGGGGCGGACCGGCTGTACGTCCGCAGCGACGGCCGGATCTTCCACAGCCTCACCACCACCGGCCGCGGCATCTGACGTGTCGCTAGCCTGGTCACCATGACGTCGACCGAGGTGGACCGGGCCGTCGAGCTGGCGCGCCGGGCCACGGGGGCCGGCCCGGAGGTGCCCGCCACGGCGGTCGCGGTCGACCGTCTCGACCATGACGGCGGGTATCTCCTGGTGCGGCTCGGGCGGGACGGCGAGGCGGGCTGGGTCGCCGCGGTGGATGTCGCTGTGCCGGACGTGATGTCCTGGGCGGCGAACCCGAGCGGAGAGCCGACGATCCCGCCGAGCTCCGCCCCGGGGGACCGATATGTCTGGGCACCCTCCGGGTCCGCAGGCTCGCCGTTGTACCCGCTGCTGGAATCCACCGGTCCCGAGGGGACGCGGTACCGGGATCTGTCCGGGCCGGTCGCTGATCCGCGTCGGCCGCGTCGGGGGTGACCGGTCAGCCGCGCGGACCCGCAGCTGTCGGTCAAGCATTCACGATTCGGGTTCCAGATGGTCGAAATCGGACCATCTGGAACCCGAATCGTGCAGTGCGATCGGTCAGGCCACTCGGACCAGCTCGGAGCAGCCCAGGGTCTCGACGGCGAAGACCTCGGGCAGGATGCGGATGTAGGCCGCACCCTCCGTGACACCTGCCCAGAGGACGTCCTTCCGATGCCCGGTCAGGTCGCTCATCGCTCCGACGTAGCAGTTGGCCTTGGACTGGTAGTAGATCCCGGGGGTGATGTCCTTGCCGACGATGAAGGTCCCGTCGCCCGGAATGGTGCCGTCGGTGAACGGCCAGTTCGGTGTCTCGGAGACCAGTTTCCAGGTCCCGCAGCCTTCGGAGAAGAAGTAGGTGTCGGTGGTGAGGACCCGCATCAACCCGTACCCCTTGGCCCGCCAGCTCTCCTTGCTGGTTCCCTGGGAATTGGATTTCGCCCACAAACACTCGGTTCGGGCCTTGAGTTTGACCCGGTACAGGCCAGGCCGGACGTCGGCATTGACCTTGAAAAGCCCGTCCCCGAAGGTTTTCGCGCCGCGCAGTGTGAACTTGACCGTCATCTTCTTCGGGGCGTGGGAGGTCCGCACCGTGGTGCTCCCGAGGTACCGCACGTCCAGGGAGTAGGTGCCGACAGGGCGGATCGGCAGGGTGACCTTCGCCTTGCCTCCCTTGAGTTTTGCGGTCGCGACCGTCTTCCCCTTGATCCGTACGTGGATCGCGCCGGTCGGGGTCCCTGCCTTGCTCGTCACCTTCACGGTGAACCGGGCCTTCCGGTCGTGGGCCACGGTCGGCAGCTTCCCGACCGTCACCTTGGAGGTGGCTTTGGAGACCGTCTGATCGACCGACCTGCTGACGGTGAGGTAATTCGAATCGCCGCGGTAGACGACCGCAAGCTTCCGGGTTCCGGGTTTCCACTTCTTCGGCAGCGCGATGGAGGCGCGACCGGCCGACACCCTTCCGCTGGCCACCGTCGTGTTCTTGTACCGGATCGCAATCGTGCCGGTCGGGTGTGACCCGCTACCGGTGACCGCGACCTTCACGGTCCCGCGGCCGGGATACACGGCCTTGGAGGCAGTGGCTCGAACGGCCGGTGTCGCCTTGGTGCGGCTGACCACCGATACCGCGGACGCCGGCGCGTGGCCGTCGTCGCCGGCATAGGTGACCGTGATCCGGTGACTGCCCGCAGCGGCGGTGGGGGCCAGTTTCACGGTGGCCCGCCCGCCGGTGAGAGCGGCGTCGGCCAGGGTCTTTCCACCCTCCAGCAGGGTGACCCTGCCAGTCGGAGTCGTGGTCCCGCCCGTCACGACGACCGTGATGACGGACGATTTCCCGTACACCGCCGTCGGAGCCTGGGCGGTGACGGTGCTCGCCGCCTTGACCACCGTCAACGTCACGGGTGTGCTGGTGGAGGGCTCGAAATCGGTGCCCGTCGGGGTGTAGTCGACCCGCACCTGGTGGGCGCCGACGGTGAGGCCGGCACCGTCCACCGTCAGGGTCGCCGTACTGACGTCCGCGCCGACCGCCAGCGGAACCGCGGCACCGACGATCTCGTCGACCACCAGCGCGACCGCGCCGACGGGACCGGGTCCGGTAGCCGCACCGTCCGCAGAGGTGACCAGGACCTCGATGTCGGCGGAGGTGCCGACCGCCAGGGTTGCCGGCAGGGTGTGCGTGATGGCGGTGGCCAGGGCCGCGGCCGTGCTGTCCGGTGCCGGCAGCACCGGTCCGTTGATGGCGGGCACCTCTGCGACGGCGTTGACCGTGGACAGGGTGCCGGCGGTGAGGACGACGGCGATCGTTGCCGCCACCAGCCTGGTCCCCATCGAGCGTGCACCGATGAATTCCTTGATGGACATCTGTGTTGTTTCCCCCATGCTTGAATCGCATCCGTCGGACAGACGGCCGGTCGAGATTAGCGTGGACCGGCGTCGACGTCTCGTCCAATTCGCCGGAACGGGCGGTCACAGGAACCGCACAGCCTCCGAACAGGTCAGGCAGGGCCGGGTCGGTCATTCTCGGATTGAGACCTTCCCGCACACACCAAGGAGTCCAGATGAGCACCACACCGCCGCGGTACCAGGGACGAGCGTTGGTCCGCCCCGACGAGGAGCTGGTCGACCAGGGCCTGGGATTCGATGTGGTCACCCTGCTGGACCGCCGACAGCTGCTCAAGGCGGTCGGCCTCGGTGCCACAGCGCTGGGTCTGGCAGCCTGTGGTGTCGGCAACTCGACCTCCCCGTCCGCCACGTCGACCGCTGCTGCTGCTTCGTCCTCGGCGGGCACCTCCGCCGTCGAGATCCCGGACGAGACAGCAGGACCGTATCCGGGGGACGGATCGAACGGCGTCGACGTGTTGGAGGAGAGCGGAATCGTCCGTAGCGACCTCAGGTCCAGTTTCGGGACCGCCACCGCCACCGCAGAAGGCGTCCCGATGGACCTGGAACTGAGGATCATCGACATCGCAGGCGGGGGAGTGCCTTTCGCCGGTGTGGCGGTCTACGTCTGGCATTGCAACCGGGCCGGGGAGTACTCGATGTACTCCAGCGGTATCGAGGACCAGAACTACCTGCGGGGCGTCCAGATCGCCGATGCCGACGGCGTCGTCCGGTTCACCAGCATCTTCCCGGCCTGTTACTCGGGCCGGTGGCCCCACATCCACTTCGAGGTGTATCCGGACCAGGGCAGCATCACCGACGCCGCCAACGCCATCTCCACCTCCCAGGTCGCGCTGCCCCAGGACGTGTGCGAGGTGGTCTACGCCCAGCCCGGGTACGAAGCCTCGGTGGCGAACCTGGCCCAGGTCACCCTGCAGACCGACAACGTCTTCGGCGACGACGGCGGGGTGAACCAGATCGGAACCGTCACCGGTGATGTGACGGCCGGGTACAGCGTGTCCCTGGTCGCCGGGGTCGACACCCGCACGACACCGACCGCCGGCAGCGCCCCCGCCGGAGGCGGAGCGGGCGCGGGACCCGGGGGTGCGCCCGGTGGTCAGCCGCCGGCCGGTGGGCCCGGTGGTGGACCGGGCGGACAGCCCCCGACCGGTGCCATGCCTACGGGTGCCGTGCCGACAGGTGCGGCGCCGACCGGCACCTCGGCCTGAGCCGACTCGACCTGCCGCCGATCAGCCCGCGAGCGCTTGACAACGGTCCAGCACAAATACGGCGCGCATCAACAGGGACGACGGAACGGCGCCCGGTGCGTCGAGAAGGCTGCCGAGTACCCGCTCGACGGTGCTCATGGCCTGATCGCCGGCTTGCCGCCGCCGATCCGTCAGCAGTTGCCGCCGGCGGTCGGTCAGCACATGGCTGCCGGTTGCGGCCATTTCCTCGATGACGTCCAGGACGGCCGAACACAGGGCCGTCGCCGGATCCGCCGATGGCTCGTCGAAGTGACCGGCCGAGCGGCCGGCTGATCGGCGGAAGCGGGCCCGAAGCGCCTCCAGACGGGACAGGTCCACTGCGGCCGGGGCCGCGAAATCCAGGGCCGTCAGGCGCAGTCCCTGCCGGCCCCGGGTGAACACACTGGACGGTTCGTACACCGTCCGACCCTCGCTCCGTCGGGTATGGACCAGGACGAACTGCACGTCGGCCCGGCTCTCGACCAGCCGGGCCAATGCGGCCGCACGCTCCTCGGTCACCGGTCCGACCGGGATCCTGGTGATCAGCAGCATCCCGTCGGCGTCCTCCAACGGCCAGCACAGTTCCTGGGTGATCTCGTCGATGACGAGGTCGCCGGTGGCGGACGGGGCCAACAGGTGCGGCCGGCGACTGGTCGGGCCGGTCAGACCGTGCTGGAAAAGACCTGCGGTAGCTACTGTCTCGGGCCAGCGTCGGACCGCCACACGGGTCAGTTCGGCCTCGTCGAAGGGGCCGAGGGGCTGTATCCCACCAGTGGTGGTCGGTGACAACTCCTCGTCCGCGGTCGCCCGTGGGGCATCCAGCCGGAACGGACCCGCACACAGGTCGGGGACGGTCGCACCCCACAGGAGTGCGGTCGACCGTCCTCGGCGGAAGGCGGGATCGGCGCCGCCGGCGGCCCGGGCCGCCGTCACGGTGGTGATCTCCCCGGCCTCTCGCTGCCACACCGCCGCCGTCACCCCACGGGCGCCCTGCGGGGTCTGCCACCACAGAGCCCCGAGCGGCACCAGGTCGAGGGACCCCACGGCTCGGAAGGTTCGCCGAACGGCGCCGAGCAGCTTGGGCAGCTGCTCGGGACCTGCCCGTTCCAGGGCCTCGGCGAGTGCCCAGACCTGGGCGAGCGCGATCACCGCCGCCCGCTCCGACGCATCGTCCCGGTGGGCGGCGACCGCGCCGATCACGGCAGCGCTCTCGCTGATCCTGCGGGACAACAGGATCAGGCCGGCCGCGCGGGCGCGAAGGCCGACGGTCGCCAGGGGATCGGCGGCGTCCGAGGACAGGTGGGCCAGACCGGAGCTCAGCAGGGTGGTGACGGCCGACCTGGTCAGCACCAGGGTCTGGTGTTGCTCCGTGGTGAGCCCGGTCGCCGGTCCGGTGTCCGACGGCCAGGTCCAGGGCCTGCCCTCCGCGGCGAACAGGTCCCGGACGGCGCAGAGGTGGTCAACCGCCCGGGTCCCGGCCGGCGCATCCGACACCATGCCGGCCAGGCCCAGACCGGCGAGGTAGACGATCGCGGTGGCACGGCCGGCCGGCCGGATGAGCACCCGGTCGCCGTCGGGCTGGACGCTGCACGAGCGGACCGGTGTGGTGGCGGCCCGTCTTGTCACTGCCACGCCGGCCGCACGGCACAGCTCCAGCGGGTCCGAGGCCAACAATTCGTCCATCGCAAGGGACAGGGACACCGCCGTCGGCGTGCCGGGCCCGGACGCAGCGACGGGAAGGCCGCCGTTCCCGGACACATCGACGCCTGTCCCGGCCGAGCCGGAACCGTTCTCCCGCAGCCAGATCAGAGCCGCGACGATGTGCAGGCAGACACCGGTGGCCGGGCAAGGACAGCGGGCGGCGGCCGGGCCCTGGGCAAGGCGCTCGACCGTGACACCGCCGATCGTGACGGCATCGCCCGCAGCGACGAAGGTCTCGCGGGCCACCATCCTGTGCGCCTGCCGCACCAGACCGGGACTGCTTGCCAGGGCCAGGATCTCGTCCGGACAGGTATTCATCGCATCACCTCGCCGAGCCATTCGGCGAAATGTTCGGGGGTGAGCGCCGCGACCGACATCCCACGAGCGGCCAACCGGGCGCCGACCTCGGGATCGTGCACCGGATCGGCGTTCTCGTCCAGAGCGGCGATCCCGAGCAGGGTGACACCGGCCTCGACCATCCGGCCGACCGTCGCCAACAGTGCGGAGACCGAACCCCCTTCCTCGAAGTCGCTGATCACGGCGACGACGGTACGCGCCGGACGGCGGACGAGGGTTTCGCAGTACCCCAGCGCGCGGGCGATGTCGGTCCCCCCGCCGAGCTGGGCCGTCATCAGGACCTCCACCGGGTCCGCCGCCAGGTGCGACATGTCGACCACATTGGTGTCGAACAGGATCAACGAGCAGTTCACCCCCGGCAGGGCTGCCAGAACACTCGCGCACACCGCGCTGAACAGCACCGAGCTCGCCATGGAGGCGCTCTGGTCGACACACAGGATCACGTCCCAGGGAACGGTTCGCCGGACCCGGGCGTTGAACTTCACCTCGCTGATGACCAGGCGTCCGTCGGGGCCGCGGTTCTTCAGGTTCGCCGCGATCGTCCGGCGCCAGTCGAAGTTCTGCGAGATCCGTTGGGGGGACTGCCGGGACCGGTCGCGACGACCGGAGAGGGCCGCGGTGAAACGCGGGCGCACCACAGCGACGATCTCGGCCACCACCCGGGAGATCACCATCCGTACCCCGGCCTCCACCGACCGGTCCAGCTTCCCGCGGATGCTCATCAGTGCTGTCGCCAGCTCGCGGCTGGGGGTGAGCGTCTGCGCCGTCACTTCGTCGGCCAGCAGCTCTGTCAGTCCGTAGCGTTCGATGGCCTGCACCTGCATACGTTCGAAGGTGCTGCGGGGGAACAGCTCCCGAGCGGTGTTGAGCCAGTTGAGTGCAGTGGGTGCCGACGGGTCGAGGGAGCCGCCCTGCCCGGGTTCATGTCGATGCCCGCGGGAGCGGTACTCCCGGTCGTACAAGTAGGCCAGGGCCTGATCCAGTGTTCGATCGCCGCCCTCGAGGGCGATAGGGATGGTGGGCTCGGCATACCGCCCCAGGACCAGCCGCCAGCGCCGGGCGGACTCCTGCTCCTCGCCGGGAACTCCGGCACGTTGTCGGTCCGTCATGTCCCGGTCCAGTCCGCGAGGCCGTCCTCGGCCAGGGATTCCCGCAAGGACAGCTCCAGTCGACGTCCCCGTTCCAGGTCCGCCGCCGTCAGCTCGTGATGTCGCACGTTGAGGTCGTCGGACCGGGCGTCGATGCCGCCGAGCGCGGTGACCTGCTCGGCCAGTCGTGCCGTCTCCCGGGGCTTGAGCCAGGTGAAGGCGCGTCGCAGCTCCGGCAGATATCCCAGGAACTGCTCGGCAGGAAGGGTGATCAGCGCACGGTGCACCACGGACAACAGCTCGGGGGAATGCAGCAGCAGATCGGGGGTGGCCTTCATGAAACCGGTCAGATACCGCACGGCCCGTTCGACATCGGCACCCGTACGGAGCTGGGCGGACAACCCGGCACCCAGATCCTCCTCGGTCCCAGATCCGTCGACGACGGCCAGTCCGGTCAGTGCCCCGGCGATCGCCGCGTTCGGCGAGGCCCGCAACCGGAGGAGCTCGCGGGTGATCGGGGACCCTGTGGGTCTCTCCTGTCCCGGGCGCAGGAGCACGGCGAGATCGCCGTCCAGCCGCCGGACGGCCAGCAGCGCGTCCACGGTCTCCTCGTCGTCCTCGACGCTCCCCTCACCCAAGGTCGAGAGCAGGTAGGCGACAACAGGTTCGACCCTGGTCAGGAGGTCATCGATCCACGCGGCCTCGCCCAGGTCGAGCTGATCCCGTGCCTGGCGTAGCCCGACCAGTCGCCGGCCGGCCGAGATCACCGAAGCCAGCGAGGGATCCTCCTGGAGATGCGTTCGCACGAGTTCGGCCAACCCTGCGGAGTGTTCGCTCAGACCCATCACCGCGGCCTGGATCAACACCTGGACCGCGTGGTTCGCCGACCGGCGGGCCGCCGTGGTGTCCACCGCCAGTTCCAACCCCCGAAGGCGCGAGAGCGCGATCTCGTCGACGGTGGAACCCTCCTCGGCGAGGTCGAGCAGTTCCGCCTCGGTCATCGGGGTCCACGCGTAGTCCCATTCCTCGTACAACAGGCCAAGGCCCGTACCGCCGACGAGATCCGGCCCGGCTGTCCTCCGGGCGAATCCGGTGCCCAGGAAGGACATCGCGGTCAGGAACCGGCTCCGTCGGCGGTGTCGGGGGTTCCGGCGCAGATCGAGACTGGTGTGCCGGGTGTCGCTGTCGGTGAGGTTCAGCCGCAGGTCCTCGGCCCGTCGCCGGGTGTCGGCGATGATGGGTGGGGCCGGGGTACCGGCGGGAACGCTGCCCTGTCCCAGACCGGTGAAACCAGCCTCGAGAGCCTCACGCAGCGCCGGTGAAGGCCCCGCGTCGTCCTTGACGAAGCAGGAGGTGACGGCATCGAGGACATCGGTGCGGCCGGGTGCCGGGTGACCACGCAGCTCCGCCAGACGCCAGGCATGGGCCGCTGCGGCGGACACGTCGGCGACGCCGAGCACCTCGGAGGTACCCGCCCGGCTCGTGTGGTGCGCGATGTCGACCAGCATCTCCACGGTCGGGTCGGCGGGGTCGGCCGGGTCGGCTGTGCCGGAGAGCCCGGCCCAGACACGGTGGTACCAGCCGGGTGACGGCATACCCGCGCTGTAGCCGCCCAGGGCGTCGAGGCGTCGGAAGTCGTAGCGGATCAGCCAGGAGCTCCCGGCGTCGACCGGGGCGGGCGGGTGCCCTCCCTGGGGCGCGGCCTCACGGACCACCGCACCGAGGTCGGAGCCGGCGAGCGCCTCGATGAGGGCGAGGGTGTGGAAGGCACCGGTCACCACCACCACCGGTCCGTCGGACCGCTGCCGGTGCTCGGCGATCCTGGCCGCCATCAGGGACTCCCGGGCGATGGAACCCTCGCCCCGCAGTACCGGCAGTTCGTAGTCCGAGCGGGCCAGCGCGCTCCACACGAACACATCGCCGAACACGCGCCGCCAGTTCCTCAACTCGGCCGGGGTACGGAGCTCGAAGAGGTGATCCCAGAGCTCGTCGTGGTCGCGGCAGTGTTCGAGGCGGGCCAGGGCCTGCAGGGTGGTGCTGTGCGCGAGGTGGCGTTCCTGTTGAATGCTGCGGCTTTCCGCGTCCTGGTCCACCCGGCGGGAGGCCGACGCCCAGGGAAGGTCGATGAAGGCCACCTCGGCACCGCCGGCGGCACCTGATCGGAGGGCGACCCATTCGGGGGAGAACTCGGCCAACGGGTAGAAACCGGTCGTCGTCCGACCACCGGGCTCGCGATGGTGGCTCAGGACGGCCACCGGGGGGACAGTTCCCGGATCGATCAGCTGGGGGAGCAGATGGGTGTACTCCTCCGGACCCTCGATCAGGATCACCGCGGGCGCGAGATCGGTCAGTTGCGCCCTGAGTGCCACGGAGCAGGCGGGGCTGTGGTGACGGATCGGGGCGAAGTGGATCCCGTCGGCCCGCAACTGCTCCACCAGTACCAGGGCCCGACGCAACCGATCGGGAAGGTCGATCTCCGGCAGGACCCCGCCCGCCGACCGGTCAGTGCCAGAGATCGGCGGCGGCACGGAAGAAGTCCTTCCACAGCGGGTCGGTACGCGCACGTTCCCGCACGATGTTGTCGACGTAGAACCGGAGCCGTCGTGCATCCTCGGGGTTGTCCTTCAGGGCGACACCGCTGATCTGACGGGCGATCTCGGCGGCGGACACCACACCGTTGCCGAGGTAGCGGGCCTCGAGTGCGGCCGCGAAGGCGACGTTGACCGCCTCGGCCGTCGACATCACCGTTTCCGGACTCTTGACGGGGGTCCCGCCGGCGGTGACGCCGGACCGCAACTCCTGGAAGGCGGTGACCAGGAGCCGGATGACCTCCCGCGGTACCTCCACCTCTTCCCCCCGCTCGCCCAGTTCCTCGGTCAACTGACCGCTGACGAGTTCGACCTCGAAGGCGTGATCGGTGATGGGACGGACGGTTTCGAAGTTGAACCGTCGTTTGAGTGCCGCGGACATCTCGTTGACACCCCGGTCCCGCAGGTTGGCGGTGGCGATGATGTTGAAGCCGGGCCGCGCCGGAACCCGTGCGTTCGGGCCGAACTCGGGGATCATCAGCTGTTTGTCGGAGAGGATGGAGACCAGGTTGTCCTGGATCTCCGGGGCGCAGCGGGTGATCTCCTCGAACCGGACGATCTTCCCGCCGACCAGGGCCTGGTGCAACGGCGAGGGAACCAGCGAGCGGTCGCTGGGGCCCTCGGCCAGCAGCAGGGCGTAGTTCCACGAGTACCTGATGTGGTCCTCCGTGGTCCCGGCGGTTCCTTGAATCGTCAGACCCGTGTCGCCGCTGACGGCGGCCGCCAGCAACTCCGAGAGCATCGACTTCGCCGTGCCGGGCTCACCGACCAGCATCAGGCCCTGGCGCCCGAGCAGACTCACGATGGCCCGGTCGACCAGCGGGTCGTCGCCGTAGAACTTGCGGCTCACCCCGAGTTCGGCATCGCCGAGGACGAACGCACGGACGGCGCGGGGGGACAACAGCCAACCGGGTGGCCGGTCGTTGCCCGCGCGCCCGTCCGCGTCCGCGAGCGAGGTGAGTTCGGCGGCGAACCGGTCCTCGGCGGGGCGGCGGATCTCGTCCGTGCTCACCATCCGGTCTTCTTCTCCCAGGCCGGGTCGAAGGTGCCGGACCCGGCCACCGCGAGGTAGTCGGCGTAGGCCTCGGCGAGCAGTACCGCAGGCACCTTGTCCGGTGCGAGGTCGCCGCGGGCACGCCGGTCGAGGGACCGGAAGGTGAGCCGGGTGATGGCCGCCGGGATGTTCTCCTCGGGCAGGGTGCTGCCGGTGAATCCGAGCACCACCCTGATCCCGAGACCGGTGAAGTCCTTGTGGTACTCGGTGAACCACCCGCCGTCCTCGGGTGCGCCGCGTTGGTAGCCGCGTTTCGTCGCGCCCCCGCGGATGGTGAAGGTGTCGGTGAACCAGCCGAGCCGGTCGGAGATCGGCTGGGTGCCGACCGGCGGCAGCGACCCGTCGAACTGCGGGAACAGGGGTGTCACCCGGTAGTCCGCGAGATGTTGCTGCCACACATCGATCTGGTCGTGGGTCGTCAACGCTGCATGGGCGAGGGTGATGGTGGCACCCTCGTCGATGGCGACCTCGTCGTCCTGGGCGTCGATCAGGGACCCTTCCGGGGTCGGGCGGAACAGGACCTCCGGGCTCGACCCGTCCGGGCTCGTGGACCGGACCCAGACGAGTCTCCCGGCGAGCAGCGAGACCAGCGGGTGGCCCAGGAGGTACTCGGTCCACTCCGCGGCGGGCCACGAGCGCTGGGCACACATGGCCTCGTAGAGCCGTCCGGTCTGGAGTTCGAGGATCTGCTTGAGTTCCTTCCTCGACGCCGACAGCTGTGACTTGGCGGCCTTGACGATCTCCGGGTCCTCTTCCATCCGGGCGGCCGGCAGGCTCTTGATCACCGCGCCGTGGGGACCGGTGAGTTCGAGGGCGAAGGCGGGGCTGATCCGGCCGACGAACTCGCGCTCGCCGTAGGTCAGTTCCAACAACCGGTGCTCGTCGAACCCGGCGGTCGGGACGGTCCGATCGGCGAGCTGGTCCGGGCTCCACCCGTGTCGCTGGGCGATGACCTCGACCAGTTCCGCGGCCTTGGCCTGGACGGAGGCCGTCCGGTGTCGACGCGCGACGGACAACAGCAACTGCATCGGCGACCGCTCGTCGCTCATCGCGGCGCAGGAGATCAGGGCCTCGACCTGGAACCGCCGGGTGTAGTGGTCCTTCATATAGGTCCCGATAATCCGGGCCAGGACGGCACCGGGCGCCCGGGTGGCCAGGGCGAGGACACCCTTGTTGGCGATGGCCGAGCCCAGGTAGATTCCCTGATGCTCCCGCCAGGCCTGTTGGACGTGGGCCTCCACCGGGAGGGCCGCCTGTTCGACGTAGTGCGCGTACTGCGGGGTGCTCGCCGCCCAATGCTGGTAGAGCTGCCAGTTACGGGGGCCCTCGACGGCCGCGTACGCCCGCGACTCGGCATCGGAGGGGCGGCGGACGTCCTGGGTGATCCACGCGTGGAGGACGAATTCGCCGAGCACAGCCGCGCTGTCGGTGTCCAGCAGTCCCACGTAGCGGTGGAGCAGGCCGGTTCCGGCCGGGTCCTTGAGCTTGTTCGCCAAGATGACCCACCAGGTGATGACGGTGGGCGGGACCTCCTCTCCCACGGCCCAACGACACCGGGGAAGATGGTCGAAGGGGAACCAGGCAAGGGCGGCCGGCCGTTTCCCCTTCAGCCCCGAGGTGGCCTCGGCCAGCAGCGTTACCGGTGCGAGGTCGCCGGAGATGTCGTCGCCGAGTCCCTCCAGTGCGGTCAGGTAGGCGGCCCTGGCGGTCTCCCGGGATTCCGTGGCCAGCGCCGAGCGGAGGGCGGTCACGGCCGCGGGGTCGCCGATCCGGGCCAGCCACGCGGCGGCGGACGTACGGATCTCGGTCCTGCCGTCGGCCAGGCCGTGGAGGGCGAGGTCCACGGCGACCCCGCGCCGTTCGAGCAGCTGCTGTGCGGCCCGCCGATGGGTCTTCGCCTCGCCCAGCGCCAACTCGACGACGGGCGGCAGGTACCGGGGTGGGACGGCCGGGAACATCCCGAGGATGTCCAGGGCCGCGTCGGTGGGGAAATCACGCCAGGAGTCGGCGCGCGGTGGGGTCAGACCGAGGCCCTCGGAGAGGTACCGGGGGTTCTCGTCGAAGAAGGGCCACAGATGACCCGGGCTGAAATCGTCGAGCCGGTTGCTGTAGGTGGAGCACAGGTACCGGGCGAGCCCGTCGACGGGATCCTGATCCCCGGCCCGGGCCGCTGCCTCGGCCAGCGATCGCAGGTCGACGTCCAGGTCCGGGCGGCTGCCGAGGCGGTACCACTGGACGTGACCGAGCTCCCCGACGGACAGACGGATCGCCTGCATCAGGGTGAGCGGGGGCAGCAACCCCTCGGTGGCGAGATGACGGAGTGCCGAACCGATGGAGAACCTGCCGGGAGCGCGGTTGCCCGCGAGGTGCTCGGCGATCTCCTGGAGGTCGGGGGTGGTCAACCCGCGGAGGTCGGCCAGTTTCTCCTTCTCCAGTTTCAGCTGGCCCGGCCAGGCAGGTGGGTCCTCGGAGCGGAGCTCGGTGATCGACTCCCGGCACCGGCGGATCTGGTCGTCGATCGCCGCACGGGCGTGGTCGAGGTGATCGGCACGCAGTGGTGAATCGGTCAGCGGGGCGAAAGGCGACCGCGGGATGACCGCATCCGGTGTCCGCATCAGTTCGCTGCGCTCGACCCCTGCCCTCAGCAACGCACCTCGTGGTCCTGAATCGTCCTCCGCCAGGGCTTTTCGTAGCAGCTGAGCGCCATCGGGGTGTCGCAGCAACGCATCGATCAGTTCTTTCAGCCGCGAGACCGGGGCCCGGTGAACCACCGGAGCCAGGACGGCGTCCAGCAGTTCGGCGGGCATGGTGCCGACGATGCGCAACGCGTCGGTGCGTACGGTTTTCGCAACGTCGGTCGAGAGCACGGCAAGTACCGTGGCCAACGGCGCGGCGGTTCCGGGCACGCGCTCGATGAACTGGAGCACCTCCCGCCGACCCGCGATGCTGTAGCTCGGGACCTGGGCGGCCAGGACAGCGGCCTGCGCGGTGGCGAGTTCGACCAGGCCCGGGATCGTCCGCAGGCGGTGCAGCGCGAATTCGCCGTGGTACCAGCCGACCGGCCGACGATCGAACATGGCGGCCAACAGGAACTCCGGGCCCTCCTCGAGCCCGGCTGCCGTCAGCAACGACTGGACGAACGCAACGGTCCAGCGGGGTGGGGGTGTGTTCCCGTTGGTGCCCGGGCGGTCGTCCATGTCGAGGGTGGTGTCGAAGACGTCGCCGAGCAGGGCGGCCAACCAGTCGGGCACCAGTGGTGAGGTCCGCATCGGGATCGGCCCCGTCTGCACCGCTGCCAGCAGGCCGCCGAGGCGCACGTACTGCTCGCCGCTCAGCCCCGTCGGCTGCAGATGAAGTCGCCTGCGGGAGGCAATGGCCTTCTCGACGGTCCATCCGGGCACCGCCTCGCCGATGGCCGTGTCCTCGTCGAGCCGGCCGTGGAAGTGCATCGGCGTCGAGCCGGGATCGCCGAGGTAGTCGCACAGCCTGGGGTCGGTGGATCCGCCGAGTTCGACCAGCAGGCCCGGATCGGTCCCGTCCAGGACGAAACGGGCGCAACGACCGGGAAGGGCGGGGTCGACCGCGGCCAATGACTGCAGGCTCCGGGCCAGTTCGGCACCCGATTCGTCCTTCTCACGACCCCCCTTGCCGCCGTTGAGCCGATCGACGATGCCCTTGAACACGTACCCTCCCCGTTGAAGTCCTGACTCGTGCAGGGTACGTGGACCCTCCGACAGGACCGGAACCTTCGGCCGGTGCGGGCGTGGATGCGTGTCGCGTCGGCCCGACCTACCCTCGGTTGCCGATCAGGCCGTGAACCCCGTCGAGGATGCGCGCGAGGCCGAAGTCCAGCATGTGCCGGGGGTCGCCGGGAGCCTGGTGGGCCTGGCCCGCCGCACTGCCCACCCGCCCGGAGACCGGGAACCTGTCGGTGTCCATCACCTTCTCCAGGATTGGTCCGACCTGGACCCACCACTGGGCGTCGGTCCGGCCGCTCTCCTGCCGAGCCCCGATCTGTGCCTGGTGCGCACGTGCGGCACCCTCGACATGGGTCAGGACCAGGGTGAGCGCCGAGTCCATCTCGACATCCGACAGACCGATCCCGTCGAGTGGGCGCAGTTCTGCCTCGTACTTGTCGGACAGGTGCGGACCGACGACCGGTCGGAACCCGAGGAGCTCCAGCAGCCACGGATGGCGCAGGTACAGGTCCCAGTTCCGGTGGGCCACGAAGGTCATTCCCGACCGCCAGTCACCCTGGGATCGCGGCTCGTCCACGTCGCGGTAGAGATCGGCCAGGGCGCGGTCCGACATCAGTTCGGTGAGTTCGGTCTTGCCGGGTACGTGGGTGTACAGGCTCATGGTTCCGACCCCCAGTTTCTCGGCGACCTGGCGCATCGACACCGCATCCATTCCCTGGGTGTCGGCCAGGTCGACCGCGGCGTCGACGATGGCCCGGATACTGAGCCCCGATCGTCCCGTCCGGTCCTGGGGCCCCCACAGCAGGCCGAGGGTGCGTGCCGGGTTGGCGGAGCCTGGTCCGTCGGTTGGCACCGTCCACCTCGCTTTTCCCCGGCCGCTGTCGGGCGACCCTGATCCGGAGTTCTCGGCAGCTCCGGTAACACTTTCCCGCCTCTCGACGTTAGTACAGTGTCTAAGCCGTACGCTGTACGGTACGACGTACGAGAGATGAGGGGATCAATGGACGGCAACGACGATGCGATCCAGGTGCGCGATCTGCGCAAGAACTACCGCAAGGGGCCGGCGGGAGCCGGGCTGAACGGATTCGATCTGCGGGTGGCCCAGGGGACCGTCTGTGGGCTGCTCGGGCCCAACGGTGCCGGGAAGACGACGGCGATCCGCATCCTGGCCACCCTGCTCCGCGCCGACTCCGGCACTGCCAGGGTGGCCGGCTTCGACCTCGGCACCGATCGCAGGTCGGTCCGATCGCGGATCGGTGTGGTGGGTCAGTATGCAGCCGTCGACGAGATCCTCAGTGGGCGGCAGAATCTCGTGATGTTCGGGCGGCTGATGCACCTGTCGTCCGCGGTTGCGGCCCGGCGTGCGGATGAGTTGCTGGAACGTTTCGACCTGACCGCCACCGGCAACCTGGCCGTAGGCCGGTACTCCGGTGGTATGCGCCGCCGGCTGGACCTCGCCGCAGCATTGATCATCGACCCGGCGGTGCTCTTGGTGGACGAACCGACCACGGGCCTGGATCCGGCGGGTCGCCAGGAGGTGTGGCAGGCGATCAGATCACTGGTCGGCACCGGCACCACGGTGCTGCTCACCACCCAGTACCTCCATGAGGCGGACGAACTCGCCGACCGGATCACGTTCATCGGCGGCGGGCGCGTGCTCACCGAGGGGACGCCGGAGGAGTTGAAGGCGGCGGTGGGTCCGGACCGCCTGGAGATAGAACTCGGCGCGCTCGACGAGATCGGGCGTGCCAGAGCGGTCCTCGCCCCGTGGGCGGCCGGTGAGATCACGGTGGAAGGAGCAGCCATGACCATGCCGGTGGCGGATCGGACGAGGACCCTGGTCCAGGTCGTCGGCGCCCTGGCCGCCGCCGGTATCGAGCCGCTCGACCTGAGTCTGCGCCGGCCGACCCTGGACGAGGTGTTCCTACGGCACACCGGTCCTCTGACAGCGAAGGAGGTTGCGGTATGACGACGACATCCCCGGCGGGGAGGGGGACCTGGACCCGCCGGGCCTTCTGGGTACTCGCAGACGGCTGGACCGTGGCCGGCCGCGACCTGCGGCACTGGATTCGTCAACCCGGTCCGGTGATCATCGGCTGGGTCTTCCCGGTGATGATCCTGCTGATGTTCGCGGGGCTGTTCGGCGGTGCCATCGACATGCCCGGTGGTGCGGATCCGGCCACCTACCTCGATTTCGTCCTTCCGGGAATGCTCGCGCTGGCAATGCTTTTCGGCCTCGAGACCACGATGATCGCGGTGAACTCCGATGCGGGCAAGGGGGTGACGGACCGGTTCCGTTCCCTGCCGATGAGCGGTTCGGCGGTGGTCCTGGGGCGATGTGTCGCCGACATGCTGCACACCGTCGTCGGTCTCGCCGTTCTGGTCGGGGCGGGCCTTGCATTGGGATGGCGCTGGCACAACGACCTCGGCTCGGCCGGCGCCGCCTTCGGCCTGCTGTTGCTCCTGCGGTTCGCCGTGCTGTGGATCGGCGTGTACATCGGCCTGCTGGCGCGATCACCCGAGGCGCTGTCGCCGGTGCAGATCCTGATCTGGCCGTTGGGGTTCCTCTCCAACGTGTTCGTCCGCCCGGAATCGATGCCGGGCTGGTTGGGAGCCCTGGCGACCTGGAACCCGCTGTCGGCGACCGCGGCCGCGGCCCGGGAACTCTTCGGCAACCCAGGCTGGGGCGGTGACACCTGGCCGGCGCAGCACGCCGTGCTGATGGCCGTGCTGTGGCCGTTGGTGATCATTGCGGTGTTCCTGCCGCTGTCCGTTCGTGCCTACGGTGCACTCGGGGACCGTTGACACGGTAAACCGAATCCTTTTCCGCCGACCTGTCGATTCCCCTGGGTCCCGTTCGTCGTCATGATGAAGGTGTCCACTCCGGACAGCTCACCCGGAACGAGGGGATGGCCATGAAATACATGTTGTTGATCGCCGCAGACCCGCAGGTCTACCAGCAGTACAGCGAGGCGGAGCTCGGGGAACAGATGGGGGAGTACAACGCCTTCACCGAACGGATCGCGGCCTCCGGCGAGCTGGTCGCCGGAGAGGAGCTCAAGGACGTCACCAGTGCCACCACCGTGCGGATCCGGGACGGCGTGCGAACTCTCACCGACGGGCCGTTCGCCGAGGCCAGGGAGCAGATCGGTGGTTTCTACATCGTGGATGTCGCCTCCCTGGACCGCGCCCTGGAACTGGCCGCCGAACTCCCGGAGGCTCGGCACGGATCCGTCGAGGTCCGGCCGGTCATGGTTCGTGACTGACCGGGCAGTCGGCCGGATCTTCCTCGAGGACCATCGGTCGGGATGACCGCACAGCCCAGTGGTGTCGAGTACCTCTTCCGCAAACATGCTGGAGAGGTGCTCGGCACGCTCACCCGCCGCTTCGGCGACCTGGATCTGGCCGAGGAGGCCCTGCAGGATGCCGTGGTCGAGGCCCTGGTGCGTTGGCCGCGCGAGGGCGAGCCGGCCAATCCTGCGGCCTGGCTCGTCACGGTCGGCCGGTCGAAAGGGGTCGACCGGCTGCGGCGGGCGGCGCGGCGGCCCGACCTGGAGGCAACTGCCCGGCGAGGGCGGCCGATGGCTGCCGACCTGGACGAGTGGGGGACGGATCTCGACACCGGACGGATCGCCGACGATCAGCTCTCGCTGATCCTGTTGTGCTGTCACCCGGCTCTGTCGGTGGAGGCGCAGATCGCTGTGACCCTGCGGGCTGTCGCGGGTCTGAGCACCGAGATGATTGCCGCCTGTTTCGTGGTCGGCACCCGCACCATGGCCCAGCGGATCGTCCGGGCCAAGGCCAGGATCCGCGATGCCGGCATACCGTTCGGGGTGGCCGACAACACCGTGCTGGGCGAACGGCTCGATGTCGTCATGCACGTCCTGTACCTGGTGTTCAGTGCCGGGCACACACTCAGCGAGGGGGACGACACGCTCCGGCCGGAACTCTGCGGGGAGGCGATCCGGCTGGCCAGGACCTTGACCAGGCTGGTCCCCCAGGAGCCCGAGCCGCTCGGGCTGCTCGCCCTGATGTTGTTGCACGACGGGCGCTCTCCCGGGCGGGTCGGGCCCGACGGCGGGATCGTGCTGCTGGAACACCAGGACCGTGGGAGCTGGCGGCGGGAGCAGATCAGCGAAGGGGCCGGGCTCGTCGACCGGGCGATGCAGCTGCGCCGGCCGGGTCGCTATCAGGTGGAGGCCGCGATCGCGGCCCTGCACAGCTGCGCGCCGACCGCCGCGGCCACCGATTGGGTGCAGATCGACGCCCTGTACGCGGTGCTGCTCCGTTGGGTTCCTACGCCTGTGGTGACGGTGAACGCCGCCGTCGCCCGCGCGATGGTCGCCGGACCGGCAGCGGGCCTGGTGATGGTCGAGGAGCTTCGTACCTCCGGTGCGGTGCGTGACTGGTACCTGTTGCACGCCACGGTGGCCGATCTGCTGCGACGAAGCGGGCGACATGCGGAGGCGCTGGCTGCCGTTCGACGTGCGATCGAGCTGGCCCCCAGCAGGGCCGAGCGGATGTTCCTCATCGGCCGGGAGCAGCAGATTCTCGCCGAGGCGGCGGTGGGGTGAGGTCACCCACCTGCGATCAGCGGGCGGTCCTGGCCTCGTCCAAGGTCCAGGCCGGGACACCGGCCTTGCGCTCCTGCGCCAGGAGGACGATGTTGATCAGCGACCAGGTCACGGAGATGGCAGCGGCAGGAATCAGCAGCATCAATCCGATATCTGCACCGATCACATTTCTCTGGTCCAGGATCAGATTCCACTCGGCTCGATAACTCACCACGGTGAGCAGCCACAGCGCGAGGGCGACCACGTTGAGACGGATCGCACTGGTGAGCGAACTCCGCTGGTTTCCCCAGACGTGGGGATTCAGCATCATGACGGCCGAGACACCCACCACTGCAAGGAAGGCGACCGGTTGCAGACGCGAGAACGTCACGCAACTGAAAACGATCCCCAGCAGCCCCTGCAATGAAGTGGAGGCGCTGGCACTGCTCAAGGTGCGTGCGGTGAGTTTCATCGTCGGTTCCCCCTGGTGAATCCTCGCGCCGGCTCTTCAGGGTCGGTTCAACCCGCTGATGTCGAAGGGTAGTACAACCTGGCTGCGGAAGAAACGGTGTGGTGTTGGTGATCGATTGGCGATCGTTTACCGTTCGACCTATGAATGGGGTGCAGATGTCCGTCCCGGTATCGGACAGGGGGACCGGTGGCTGATCCCTTCAACGATCCCTGGCCGCTCGGTTCCAAGGAACCGCGTCGTCCGCCCCGGCCCCGCCGATCAAGCAGCAGGGCCGGTGGTTCAGGAGGTGGCACTGCCGGTAACCGTCGCGCCCTCGTGATCATCGTCGGGGTCGTCCTCGTCACCTTCATCGGCTTCTACTCCTTCCGTCCGGGCACGTCGGTGGAGCCCTTCGCCGTCGGGGACTGCGTCCAGGTCAGCGGTTACTCCACCGTCGCGGCCGTCGGCTGTGCTGACTCCTCGGCCGCCTATGCGGTGACCGAGGCCGGCGAGAACACCATCGACTGCGATTCCGCCGAGACCTTCGCCTATCAGGATCTGGGGAGCCAGCCGCGGCGGGCGACCTCCTCCACGAACCTGGTCTGTCTGTGGCCCAACCTGCAGGTCGGTGACTGCTGGGTACCGGCACCCGCAATGGGGGAGGCGCCGTTGAGGTTCCCGCGGTGCGAGGGCGTTCCGCAGGGACTGGTGGTCCAGCGGGTCCTGTTGTCGGACCAGGCCTCGTCCGATGCGGCCCTGTGCCCGACGGGCACCCTGGACGTGATGGCGAACCTGAGGCGCGACCACCTGCTGTGTCTGGGAGATTTTCCCAGCTGACATACGGGTCGAGGTTCCCGCGCACCGTTCCGGGATCGGCGCACCCTGCAGCGTGCGCCGATCCGCACACGGTGCGCGGGAACCAGGTTGAAGTCAGGCGCACACCGGGTACAGGTTCAGCTGGTCCGGCGTCAACGCGGGGCCGGTGGCCGGCGGGATGCCGTCGGTGGGCGTCTGGAACTCGGCCGTTCGCTGGTACTCGGAGCCCTCGGCCTCCCAACGCCGGCTGTCGGCCTGGCTGAAAATGACGGCCAGCCACCGGTTGTCCTCCCAGCGGAAGATCTGCTCGAAGTGTGCGCTGCCACCGGGCCGGCAGCTGACGTCGATGCCGGCATACCCCCCACCTCCGCCCACGACCTCGCCGTGGTCGGTGACGGTCAGGCGGGCAGAACCGTAGCGCGACAACAGTTCGGCGATACCGTCCGCGGTGCCGGCCGTGCCGCTGAGCTCGGCCAGGGTTTCCCGGTCTGTGTTCCGGACTGCCGTCGTGAAGGTGTCGACGGCCTGGCTGAACGCGGCGGTCGGACCACCGTCGCCGACTGCCCGGACCCGCGGATCGGCGCTGGTGCAGCCGGCCGTGACGAGCACGGCGCAGATCATGACCAGGCCGGCGACCCGCCGGAGCAGGGGTTCCCGGTTGCGGGTGTGGTGCGGCACATGCGATCCCTTCGTCGGCGACGGTGCCAAGACGTACCACCCTGAGAAAGGTTGTCCGGACATCACTTCCCGCGCACCGTTCCGGGATCGGCGCACCCTGCAGCGTGCGCCGATCCGCACACGGTGCGCGGGAACAGGAAAGTTGGCAGCACATTTTCCTTGCTATGACACCACTGTGGTGCCATAGTGGTGCCATGGACCTGAACCCGTACATCGAAGCCCTGCGAACCGACCTTGCCGTCGCCGCGCGCGCGGGTGGCTCGGAGGCCACCGAACTCGCCGAACGGCTGTTGGCGCCGCTGGACGCGGCCGTGCGATTGACCATCCTCGATGTGTTGGCGGCGGCAGCCGGGGAGATCACCCTCGACCTTGCGCCCGGTTCGGTCGATCTGCGCCTGCGCGGGCGGGAACCGAGTTTTGTGGTGACCCTGCCTGCCACCCCCGACGGTTCCACGGGTGGGTCCGAGCGGCCGGACACCCGGGCGGCACCGGAGGCACCGCGCGGCAGCGCGGATGACGAGGGCTCGATGACCCGGATCAATCTGCGTCTGGCCGAGGACCTGAAGGCGCGGGTGGAGGATGCCGCCCGTGGTGCCGGGATCTCCGTCAACGCCTGGCTGGTCCGGGCGGCGACCAGTGCCCTGGTCACCGACCAGGGCGGTTACCGACCGGCCGAACCGCACCGACGTTCGGCCGGCGGCGGGGAGCGGTACGCCGGCTGGGTGCGCTGACCCGGACCGCCGAGAGTTGCCACCCGGCAACCACTTCCGCAGACGGGTCTGACGTCCGGGCCCGAGTACCACAGTGACCATCGACCTCCGAAGGACCCGTCATGCCCACTTTCACCACCCCCGAACCGATCTCCCTGTCCATCGATGTCGTGGCGGGCCAGGTCAACCTGCTCGCCACCGACCGCGCCGACACCCTGGTGGAGGTGCGCCCCGGCAACCCTGCACGAGAGGCCGACACCCGCGCTGCGGACCAGACCACCATCGACTTCAACGCGGGCAGACTTGAAGTCCGCACACCGAGAACCCGTGCGCTGAGCCTGTTCGGTAAACCCGGCTCGGTGGAGGTCGCCGTCTCGATCCCGGTCGGCTCCGCCGTGCAGATCGAGGGCTCCCTCGTCCAGGTCCAGGCCGGTGGACGGGTGGGCGAATGCCGGGTGAAGGTCACCGCAGGTGACATCCACCTGGACCACACCGGGCCGCTCGAGGCCGCCACCGGCAGCGGGACCGTGGTGGTCGTCCGGGTCGACGGGCATGCCGAGATCCGCACCGGCACCGGCAAGATCCGGGTGGGTCAGGTCCTGGGGAACACCAGGATCAAGAACTCCAACGGACACAGCTGGATCACCGGGGTGGGCGGCGATCTACGGGTCACCGCGGCCAACGGCGACATCTTCGTCGGTCGCGCCGAATCCGATGTGACGGCGAAATCCGCGAACGGGGACATCAGGCTCGAAGCCGCCGTCCGGGGGACGACCGAGCTGAAGACCGCCGCCGGCGACATCGAGATCGGTGTGCCGAGCGGGACTGCCGCCCTGCTGGACCTCCACACGGCCTTCGGCCGGGTGCGCAGTCTGATGGAGGTCATCGACGAGCCTGCCGCGGCCGACGAGACCGCGGCCATCCATGCGAACACCAGTTACGGGGACATCGTCGTCCGCCGGACAGAAGAGAGCTTCAGCCTACGAAAGGAGTAGTGATGACCACACCGGTACTGACCGACCACGCACTCTCGGTACGGAACCTGCGAAAATCGTTCGGCGACACCCTCGTTCTCGACGGGATCGACCTGGACATCAGACAGGGCAGCATCTTTGCCCTGATCGGCCCGAACGGGGCCGGCAAAACGACCATGGTCCAGATCCTCTCCACCTTGATCCCCGCCGACGACGGCCAGATCGTCGTGGCAGGTTTCGATCTGGCCACCCGACCTGCCGACATCAGGGCCGCCATCGGGGTCACCGGGCAGTTCTCCGCGGTGGACGACCTGCTCACCGGCGCGGAGAACCTGCTGCTGATGGCGGATCTGCATCACCTCGACCGGCGGGAGGGGCGACAGCGGGCGGCCGAGCTGATCGAGAAGTTCGACCTGGCCGACGTGGCCGGAAAACCGGCGGCGACCTGCTCCGGCGGGATGCGCCGGCGTCTCGACCTGGCGATGACGCTCGTCGGTCGACCGCGGCTGATCTTCCTCGACGAGCCGACCACCGGCCTCGACCCGCGAAGCCGACGCACCATGTGGCAGGTGATCCGCGGGTTGGCCGAGTCCGGGGTGACGATCTTCCTGACCACCCAGTACCTGGAGGAGGCCGACCAGCTCGCCGATCGGGTGGCCATGCTCGATCGCGGTCGGATCGTCGCCCAGGGCAGCGCCGCCGATCTCAAGAGCAGGATGCCGGGCGGTCATATCCGCCTCCGCTTCGCCGCACCGTCCGATCTGTTGTCCGCCGCAGCCGTTTTCGCCGGAGCCGTGCCCGACGAGGTCGCCCTCACCCTCCGGATCCCCGGGGACGGTGGGATCGACTCCCTGCGAGGTGTTCTCGACCGACTGGACCGGGCCGCGATCCCGGTGGAGGAACTCTCCGTACACACCCCTGACCTCGACGACGTATTCCTGGCCCTCACCGGCCGGGACGCCGACGAGGACCGCGTCACCGACACCGAGGAGACCTGGCGATGACCACCCTTCCGGCACCTGGCACCCCCGCACCTCGAATCGCTCCGTCGAGCACATCGGCGTCGAAAACTCCGGCGTCGAGCAGATCGGCACTCAAGGATTCGGCGACGATGTTCCGGCGAAGTCTGCGGCACATCCTCCGTTACCCGTCGATGACGATCCTGCTGGTCGGGACACCGATCATCGTGATGCTCCTGTTCGTCTACGTCTTCGGCGGCACCCTGGGCACCGGGCTGGACGGTGCCACGGGAGGCCGCGCGGCCTACGTCAACTACGTGGCACCGGGCATCCTGCTGATGACCATCGCGGGAGCCGCCCAGGGCACGGCCATCTCGGTGGCCACCGACATGACGAGCGGCATCATCGCCAGGTTCCGGACGATGCCGATCTCCCGGGCGTCGGTGCTCACCGGCCACGTGCTGGGAAGCATGGTGCAGACAGCCCTGAGTCTGGTGGTCGTCGTCGGTGTGGCGATGGCCATCGGGTTCCGGCCCACGGCCGGATTCGGCGGGTGGGTGGTCGCCGCCGGTCTCCTGGCGTTGATCACCCTGGCTCTGACCTGGCTGTCGGTGGCCTTCGGTCTCGTCAGCAAGAGTGTGGAGACGGCGAGCAATCTGCCGATGATCCTGCTCCTGCTGCCCTTCCTCGGCAGCGGGTTCGTTCCCACCGACTCCATGCCGGGGGCGCTGCGCTGGTTCGCCGAGTACCAACCGTTCACACCGTTCACCGAGACCCTCCGCGGTCTGCTGCTGGGTGGTCCGATCGGGAACAGCGGATTCCTGGCCCTGGCGTGGTGCGCGCTGATCGGTGGCCTGTCCTACCTCTGGGCGCGACGGCTCTACCGGCTCCGTCCCGCCCGGTAGCGGTGCCCGGCCGCGGGCACGGAGCAGGCCACGCCGGTGACGAACTGTCGGGTTGGCCCGGCCGCGGTCGGCGGGGGAGAATGTCGGGATGACCTCCGTAGGCGCCCACGTCGATTCCGCTGACCCGCTGTCCGCCGCCGCCGCGGTCGGAGCAGGGGCGATCCAGTTCTTCCTCGCCGATCCGCAGGGCTGGAAGGCCCCGGTGGAACACCCGCTGGCCGCCGACATCCGGGCCAGTGACCTCGCCGTCTACGTGCACGCGCCGTACGTGTTGAACCTTGCGACGATGAACAACAGGGTGCGGATCCCCAGTCGGAAGCTGCTCGGCCAGCACGCCACCGCGGCTGCCTCGATCGGGGCGAAGGGGCTGATCGTCCACGGGGGTCATCTGACCGCCAAGGACGATCCGAAGGACGGGATCGCCAACTGGCGCAAGGTTTTCGAACGGGTCCAGGAATCCGGCGGGTTCGAGCTGCCGATCCTGATCGAGAACACCGCCGGTGGTGACAACGCCATGGCGCGGCGCTTCGATCGGCTCGCTCAGCTGTGGGACGCCATCGGCGAATTCGATCCCGGGTTCTGCCTGGACACCTGCCATGCGTTCGCCGGCGGCGAGGACCTCGGGGACATCGTCGACCGGGTACTGGCGATCACCGGCCGGATCGATCTGATCCATGCCAACAACTCCCGGGACACCTTCGATTCCGGGGCGGACCGTCATGCCAATTTCGGCGCCGGCACCATCGACCCCGAGGTCATCGCCTCGGTGTGTGCCAAGGCCGGAAGCGACGTCGTGGTCGAAACCCCCGGTGACGGCCAGGCCGAGGACATCGCCTACCTGCGCGACCACGGGGTGGGCTGAACCCGGTCCGGCCTTCAGCCGCGCCGTTTCTGCCCTGTTGATCCGACGCCGGGAGGTCCACACTGGTGGTGGTGCCGTCGGACGCCCGTTCGGCGGTTGATTCCAGTGCAGGAGTTGGCAATGGCATTTGTCGAAGGCCCCCGAAATCCGGATCAGGTCGCTGAGATCCTCGACCGCGCCGAGCAGGAGATCCTCGGTGCCGACGACGCTCGCCGCAAGCAGCTGGCCGAGGAACTCGATTCCCTGGCCGAGGATCTCGTCGGACAGACCGACCACCGGGCCGAGGTCCTCAAACGGCGGGTACAGGCGATCCTGGGACGACTGGCACCCGAGCGCCACGGCTGACCTGCCTCGGGCGCGTCTTCGCATCGCCACGCAGTTCTTTCAAATACCGGAGGAATCGGACACGGGTCGATGAATACCTTCTGATTTCTTCTTCTTGAAAACAATCTGCTGCCACCGGGTGAACCGAATAGCTTTCCAGGCGTCCTTGTGTTCTTGCGGGTCGGATGCGACGGCGTTGTCGCAGCAGAACGGGAACAGGGGATCGGGAAAGTGGGAACATGATGTCGGAGAACCCAGAGGGTGAAACCGGGGCGGGTCCGGACGAGGTCGCCGGGGCCGAGCCTCCCACGATCGAGACACCCCCCGGCCCCACACCGAAGCATCTCCTTGGGCGCTGGTCACTGCCGGCCGGACGAGTGCTGGTGGCCCTGCTGTCCGTACTGATCCTGGTGGCAGCCGGCGTCGAATGGCAGATCCGCGCCCGGGCGGACGAGGGGCTCGATCGGAACAGCATCACCGAGGCCCTGGTGACCGACGACCCCAACATCATCCCGCCGTCCACACCGGCGCCGGCCGTCCAGACCGTCGGCGGTGTTCCGATCACCACGGCCGCAACGGCTCCCGATGCAGGCCGGACCTATGCGGCCGAGAACATCCTGCTGATCGGTTCGGACACCCGGGCAGGCGACAACGGCAACGCCGGGAACATGGGGCCGGGGGCCGGCGACAGCGCCCAGTCCGACACCGTGATGATCGCCCACATCAGCGCCGACCGTCAGCATGTCACCGTTCTCGCCCTGCCCCGGGACCTGTGGGTCACCGCGCCGGTCTGTAAGGCCTGGGACTACCGCACCGGCAAGATCCTGCCCGAGGACTACGACAACCAGTTCTCGGAATGGAAGATCACCAACGCATTCTCGGTCGGCGGCCCGCAGTGCCTCGTGCGCGCGGTCCAGTTGTTGACCGGTATTCGGATCGACCGGTTGATCGGGATCGATTTCTCCGGATTCAAGGCGATGGTGGACGCCGTCGACGGGGTGACGGTCGACATCTGCACCCCCATCATCGATGCCGAGCTCGGCACCGTCATCCCGACCGCCGGGGTGCAGACCGTCCGGGGCGACACCGCGCTGAATCTTGTCCGGGCGCGGACGGTCGACGGCGACCCCTCCGGTGACCTCGGCCGGATCCGCCGTCAACAGGTGGTGCTGTCCGCAGTGCTGCGGCAGGTGGTGAGTGCCGGGACGCTGGCGAACCCGTTGCGGCTGGACGCTGTGCTGCAGGCCTTCGTGCAGAACACGTTCACCCAGAACGTCACCCTCGACGACCTGTTGGCGCTGGCCTCCTCCTTCGGGAACCTCGACCCCAGCAAAATCACCTTCTTCACCCTGCCGACCGTGCCGGGTTCGGGGGACGGTGTCGATCCGGGACCCGATTCCGCTGCCGTGTTCGCAGCGATCCGCAACGACGCACTGCTGCCGGGGGAGAAGCCCACAGTTGCACCCTCCACGACATCCGCGCCCACCGGGCCGGCGCCGGGTTCAACAGCTCCCCACCCCGAAGGTACTGCGGCGACCGGCCGGACCCGTACTCCGGACACCGGTTACGGTCAGATCCCGGCCCTCGCATCGGGAACGACCAACCCGGCCGGCTCCTCCGGCGAGGTGCTCGCGTCTGTGACGGCCGATCTGAGTCCGGTGGACGCGGGAAGCGCGCACTGCGCGTAGGAGGGTCCGGGCGGGGTGAAATCCAGTGGCCGACCGTATCGACCCGTCCCATACTGGTGGCATGGCAACAGGAACCGTGAAGTTCTACCGCAGCGAGCGCGGATGGGGAGCCATCTCCAGTGACGCCCTGCCTCCTGGACGGGACGCCTGGGTGCACTACAGCATGATCGAAGGTCAGGGGTACCGGGAGCTGGAGGCCGGGGAGAGGGTCGAATTCGATTTCGAAGAGGTCCAGCAGGACAGTTTCGACTTCCGGGCCACCTGGGTGCGCAGGTCCACGGGTGCGTCGACGTCGCCCTGATCGGTCCCGACGCGCTCAGACCTCCCCGGGATGTGGCACGACCTGGGCAACCGCCGGGTCCCAGCTGCCGAACCGCGGGTCGACCACCACGGGGCTGTCCACGGTGGCCTGGGTGAGCAGCAGCCCACCGAGGCCCTGGAGGGCACGGAGATCGGTGAGGTCGGTGTCGTCGGGGATCGGCGCCGTGGTGGTGGTTGTGGTGTCGATCCTGGCGACCAGGCCGCTGTCCCCACTGGACAGGGTCATCATGGTGCCGACGGGGAGGGAGAAGACCCCGGTGGATGCCAGGGCCGGATCGGTCTGCACAGCGATCTGAACGGCTGTCCGGCCGTCGACACCGGAGTCCACGAGCTCGGTGAAGGACTGCGGGTCGAGGCGGAAGGCGGCCTCCTTCGCCCGGGCCTGCGCCAGATCGGGGTAGGTGATCATGGCGATCTGCACCTCGATGTTCGGCACCGGCGTGTGGGTCTTGATCGCGTCGTCGACCAACCGGGTGAGGACCAGGACGTCCTTGATCCTGGCCGGCAGCTCCGCCTCCGGGACGTCCAGCTGATCGGCGATCGCGGCGGCCCGCGGGGTGCCGACGACCGCGGTGACCTCGCCATCGGTGACGGGCGGGGTGAGGGTGCTGTTCACCTGCTCCAAGAGCTGGTGCTGGATCCGCTGGGTCAGCTCGCGCCGCGCTGCCTCGTCGGCCTGCGGGGCGGCGGCCGCCCCGGCGGTGACAGCGGTCGACTGCGGGGAGTCCTCCGCACCTCCGGCGGCGGCGAGCCCTTCGCCGGTGATGGCGATGCCGGCGACGGTGGCGGCCGGAGGTGTCGGCGGCTCCGGCGGCATCGAGGTGCAGGAGACCGCGACCGCCAGGACGAGGGCGGTGGCAACGATGCTGTTCAGCCCACGAACCGTCCTGCCGATTGCGGGCGATCGGCGCGAACCGGTACCGGGCTGCTTCGACAAGGGTGGCTCTCCTGACGGCTGTGATGATGACCGGAGGGAGGGCTGCTGGTCGGCATTTCTCCCGCAGGCTGCCAGCGTGCCACAGGTGTGGGTGCGCAGGTTCGCGCGGCCCCGTTCGCCACACCTCTCGCGGTGGGATATGCGCAGGTGAGAGCGTTCACATGTGCGCATATCCCACCGCGAGGTGGGCCGGAGGGTGCAAGTCCGGCAGCCGGACCGCGCCCGGCGAGCTGACGGCGCATACTGCGGTGATCCGGCCCGCGGCAGGCCAGGCGGTACGGAGGTGCCCGATGAGTGATGAAGCGCGATGGTCGGCGTCCATGCCCGAGATCTACGACGAGTGTCTGGGCCCGGCCCTGTTCGCCCCGTTCGCCGCCCACCTCGGACAGGTCGCCGCATCCGGTGACCCGCGCCGGGTGCTGGAGATCGCGGCCGGGACCGGTATCGCCACCGCCGAACTGGTCCGGAATCTGCCGGACGCCCGGATCACCGCCACCGATCTCAACCCTGCGATGGTCGAGTGGGCCGCCGAACGGGTGCCCGAAGCCCAGTGGGAGCAGGGTGATGCCACCCGCCTCAGGTTCTCCGACGGGAGCTTCGATCTCGTGGTGTGTCAGTTCGGGGTGATGTTCTTCCCGGACAAACCGGCGGCCTTCGCCGAGGCGGCGCGAACCCTGGGCGTCGGTGGGCGGCTGCTGTTTTGCACCTGGGACGTGGTCGAGGCCTCGCCGTTCCCCGCCGCCATGGTCGCCGCGCTGCAGACGGTGCTGCCGGAGGACCCGCCGGATTTCATCGGCCGGGTGCCGCACGGGTACCACTCGGTGGATCGGATCGAGCGTGATCTGCGGGCCGGCGGGCTGGAGGTCCTCTCGCTGGACCGGGTGGTCCTGCGCGGACATGCCGTATCGGCGGAGTCCTTGACCCGCGGGTTCTGCCTCGGCACGCCGTTGCGGTTCGCGCTGGCGGAGCGCGGATCGCCGGCCGAGCTGGTGCCGGCCCTGGAGTCCGAGATGGTGGCGCTGCTCGGGGACGGGCCCTTGTCCGCCGATCTGGCGGCCTACGTCGTGGTGGCCACACCGATGCTCTGACCTCCGCGAGTGGACGCTCACACCCCCGGATCAGGGGTGTGAGCGTCCACTCGCGGGTGGGGCGCGGTGCAGCCGCTCACCCGACCGGTCCCGTCAGGGCGGACAGTGTTCGGCGGGCCAGCGCCGGACCGGGTGAGGCCCGCAGCAGATGCCCCAGCTCCGCGGCCCGGCCCACGACACCGCGGTCGAGGGCCGCCAGCAGCGCAGTGGTGACGTCGGCTCCGGTGGCCGCATTCGGGTCCAGTGCGATTCCCGTGCCGGCCGCGACCACTGCGGCGGCCCCGGCGAACTGGTCGGTCGAGAACGGCAGCAGCACCATCGGTACCCCGGCAGCAGCAGCCTCGGTGACGCTGTTGTTCCCCGCGTGTGTCACGATCGCGGCTGCCCGCGCCAGGATCGTCACCTGGGGCAGATACTCCCGCACCAGCCAGCCGTCGGGGATCTCGCCGAAGCCGTCTGGGTCGGCGGAGCCGGTGGCCAGCGCCACCCGGACCCGACAACCGTGACGCGCCAACCCTCGCAGGCCGTCCACCACGGTGGCGAGCACATCACCACGAGCGGAGAGGAAACTGCCGAAACTGACGTACACCAGTGGTTCCTCCGCGGCGGCGAGCCAGGCGTCGACCTCGGCGTCGAACGCCTCCTGGCGGACGGTCGAGCCCAGGAACCGGTGCGGTGGCAGCAACGCCGTCCGGTCCGCCGGATGGAGTTGCTCAGGGTAGTTGAACAGCAACAGGTCTCCGCTCAAGGCGAAGGCGTCCTCCACCTCGGCCGCCGTGGACCCCAGCGCCGTCGAGGCGGCGTTCCACTGCTCGGTGAACCGGGCCGAGACCTCCTGGCAGAGCCGCAGCAGTGCGGACAGCTCGGCTGGATCGGGGTCGAAGCAGTCGGGCCACGACGGCGGGTGGCCGTACACCTCCGTACCGACGGGCAGAGCGCTCGGGTGGCCCAGAACGACGTCACCATAGGGAATCTGCGCAGCGTCCAGGGCGATCCTGGCGCTGAAGGCGAGGTGATCGACGATGATCTCGTCCGGCCTCACCTCGTCGATGACGTCCAGGACGCGGCGGCCCACCGGCACCGGTTCCCAGAGCAGGTCGGTACTGCGCGCCGCGGCCTGGTACCGCAGAGTCTCGACCATGCCGGACCTGGTGGCGGCGAAGAACCCGCGCAGGGCGTCGTCCTCCCCTGGGGGCTGATCGCGGGCGCGGATGACACCCGGGTTGGATCCGCGTCCCAGTCGGAGTTCCGTCCGCCGAAACCCGAAGGAGGTGACCAGTTCGGCGGTGGCCGTGCCGGTGGCGACGACCACCTCCTCGCCCGCCTGCTGCCAGGCCGAGGCGATGGTGGCCAGCGGCAGCAGGTGGGAGGCGTAGTCCGGGCTGATGACCAGCAGCGTCATGGTCGGGCCGCCGACCGGGAGCCGATCAGGATCTTCGACAGGCCGAACATCTCCGGGGTTTCCGGCCGGCTCTCGGATCGGCCGACCGTGACGTCGGTGTAGAGCGTCGCCAGCGTCGAGGCCATCGCCTGGACCGTGAACCTCTCGTCGACGAGGTGCTGGGCCCGGCCGCGGTGGACGGACCGGTCGGGCGCCACCGCCAGATCCAAGGCCTGGCACATGCCCTCGGCCAGGGCGGCCGTATCGGAGGTGCGCACCAGCACGCCGGTCCGGCCGTGTTCGATGTAGGTCGCGGGCCCGCCGGCATCCGGTGCGACGACCACCAACCCGGTGGCCAGGGCCTCGAGGATCGCGAGTCCGAACTCCTCCTTCAGGCTCCCGCAGACGTAGATCCCGGCCGGCCCGATCGCCGGCCCGAGCCCGGTCCGGGTCGCCGCCAGCCACCTGGCCACCGTGTCGTTGGAACGGTGGCCGGCCAACAGGAAACCGGCCGCGGCCTCCGGATGTCGTTGCAGGACCGAGTCGATGGCTCCCAGCTGACCACGTTCGTCCTCGGAGGGACGGGCGAGGTCACCGCCGACGACGAGCAGGTTGCACCGGTCCCGCAGGGCCGGGTGTTCGGCCCAGGCCTGGGCGACGGTGGCCATGCCCTTGACCCGGTGCAGCCTGCCGACGCTGATGGCGAGCGGGAGTCCCTGTCGGTGCGGCGGCAGACCGCGGACCAACTCGCCCAGTTCGTCGAAGGCGTCGACCGTGGGGGATATCGGGGCCGACCCGGCCCTCCGATCGGCGAAGGCGACCGCCTCCTGCAGGGCCCTGGCGGTGACGGTGATGTCGATCCCTTCGGGCACCACCTCGAAACGCCCTGGCTCATCGGTGATGTCGATCCCCACCAGGTCCTTGAGGTCCTCGGTCAGCTCCGCCCGGGGGAACAGCACCACCTTCGCGGCGCTGTCGGCGAGGGTTCGTACCAGTCGGAGACGGAACCAGAAGTGTTCCCGTGCATCGTGGAGGCCGAAGTCGGCCCGGGACATCGACCCGGACATGTCCAAGGAGTGGATCACCGAATGGGGATCCGGCGCGAGGGTGAAGACGATGGGGATCCCGAGACTCTGGGCGGCTGCGGCGGCGGCCATGCTGCCGACCTCGGCCATCCGCAGGTGGATCACGTCGACCGGTCCCTGGGCGATCAGCGCCCGCCGGATCGCCCGCTCGGCCGCGATCCAGGCGGGCCAGGCCTGGGTCGAACCCAGCGGTGTCGACAGTAGGGGGATGCTGACCAGCTCGTGGTCCTCCCGCGGGACCAGGGAGCGGGCCGCTCCGTCGGCACCACCACGGGACAGGGTCAACACCCGGTCGACGCCGTACTGCTCCACGAGCGCCCCGCCCAACCGCACCAGCAGTGTGGCCACACCACCGTTGTCGCCGGCCCCGGCCATGCTCACCGAGCGGTCGAGATCGGCGTGGAGGAACAGCTGGGCGACGGTCAGCCCGTTCCGCGTCCGGGTCCGGGGACGCTGTGGGGCCAGGTCGTACGCGGCGAGCTGGGCGTCGGCGGCGAGTTCGTCGCCGGCACCGGCGAGCTGGTGGATCACATCCACGGCGAAGGCGTCGTCCCGCCGGTCGCCGATGGCCGCCACCGCCGCTCGCCGGACGTCGGCCGGTTCATCGGGTGCCGCGGCGGTCCGCCTGAGCAGCCGTACCGCGATCCGGCCGGGAACAAGTCCGAGGGTCTCCACGAGACGGGCCCGCGCCGCAGGGGCGGTGGCGGCGATCATGGCGCCTTCGAGGGTGAGGGAGATGAAGTCCGGGGCACGATCGGCCCATGTGGCCAAGGTGCGTTGGGCGAGCACCCCGGAGAAGCCGCCGTCGGCGACCAGGCTGACCAGCCGACCGATGGCATCGGGCTGGGGGAGCTGGGACCCGATCGCCCAGGCGGCGTGTTCCCGGATGAACGGTTCCTTGTCCGAGAGCAGGTCGCACAGGACCACGCCGGCCCGTTCCAGGGTCACCGCACCGAGGGCGTGGACGGCGGCGATCCGGGTCAGCTGGTCCGACAGGTCGGTGATCGCCTCGATGAGCAGGTCCACCGCGTCCTCGGCGGGGGCCTCGGCTGCGGCCTCGACCAGCCGGGCGGTGGCCCGGTACCCGTCGAGCAGGAGCGGAGCCTGACGAACCCGGGCGAGGGCCTCGGTGAGGTGGGTTGCGGACATCCGTGCGGACCTTCCCGGGCGGCCACCGGCGTCACACCGAGGCACCCCTGCCTGCTGAGCGGGTACGTGGTGAGTACCGCCGACGGATCGCGGGCGGACTCTCGGAGGTCATTCGGTGCCGGGGTCCCGGCGGTTTCATCCCTTTTCGGCCACTCGTTCCGGTGCCCGGGTCACCCTTGGGCCGTGCGGCCACCCCGGGCGAGCAGGGTGCCGGCGGCGGCCCCGGTGGCGAGCACGGCGATCCACAGGCTGCTCAGACCCAGCAGCCGGTAGGCCACCGCGCCCAGGATCGCCCCCGTGCTGATCGCCAACCAGAGCAGGAAGTAGCGCACCCAGCCGCGCCGGTCGGTGCCGGTGAAGGAGGCGGCCACCGCCTGGCCGAGTTTGACCAGGCTGCCGGTCATGTAGGTCAGCCCGACGCTGACCTCCCCGCCCTTGGTGAAGATGGTGTTCAACGCACCCATGGCGAAGGCCATCAACGGGGCGGTCAGGAAGGCGGTGCCCTGCCCGAAACCTGCGACGGCCGCGGTACCGAGCGCGGCGCAGACCAGGAGCAGCACCGACGGTGCCCGGTGGAGGCGGGCCCGGCCGCGGACCAGGGACCCGCCGACCACGCCGAGCACGAACATCAGGACCAGACCGAAGGCGCGCAGCCAGCCGCTGATCGAACCGTTCGTCAGTTCGACCCCTGCGCGGGTGGAGTTGCCCGTCATGAAGGAGACGAAGTAACCGCCGAGATGGACGAAGCCGATGGCATCGACGAAACCGGCGACGCCGGAAAGGGCACCGGCCAGGGCGAGGGCGCGCAGACTCAGGGATCTCACGCGTCCTCCTGTTCCGCTGCTGTCTGTTCCGGCCGTGTCTGGTCCGGTGCCGTCTGGTCCGGCGCTGTCTGATCCGGCCCTGTGCGCCGATGTGTACTGCCGTCTG
This sequence comes from Nakamurella silvestris, assembly GCA_003576535.1. GTDB lineage: Bacteria > Actinomycetota > Actinomycetes > Mycobacteriales > Nakamurellaceae > Nakamurella > Nakamurella silvestris. Next base: position 41,234 of record QXCQ01000152.1, read on the forward strand.
AGGTTGAGGACGCCCGCCTGCGAAGCTACCCCGGTGGCCGCCGCGCGCATCCGACCCCTCCCACTCGCGGGTCAGGGGAGGTCGGTCAGCTGCCGGTGACGGTCCTGGCATAGGTGCGCGGCGTCGTCCCGGTATGACGGCGGAACGCCGCGGCGAAGGCCGACCCGTGGGCGAACCCCGCGGTGCGGGCCGCGCCGGCCACGCTCTCGCCCATCGAGAGACGTTGCATCGCATGGTGGATCCGGGCCTGCATCCGCCACTCGGAGAAGGACATGCCCGTCTCGGCGGCGAAATGCCGCATCAGGGTCCGGACACTGACCCGCGCCGAGACCGCCCACTCCTCGACCGATCGCGCATCCGCCGTGTCGTCGAGCACGGCGTCGGCGATCTCGCGCAACCAGCCGGTCCGGGGCAGCGGCAGCCGCAGGGTCATGTCCGGGGAGGGCTCGATCAGGTCAAGGGCGAAGGCCTCCGCCCTGGCCCGGGCCGCCTCGTCGAGATCGTTCTCCATCAGATGGCCGAGCACGTCGTCCAGGAGCGGGCGGGCCAGGATCGCCGCCACCTCCCGCAGCGGGTGGCCGTACTCGTCCGTCAGCCAGGTGCACATCAACGTGGTGCCGGGCGCGGCGTAGACCTCGTGCGGGATCAGGGCGGGGATCCAGATGCTCACGCCGTTGGGCACCGCGTAGGTGCTGTCCGGGGTACGGACGGTGATGAGCCCGTCGACACCCCAGAGCAGCTCGTGGTCGAGATGGGCATGGGTGGACCAGATCTGGCCACTGCCGCCGCCGACGCGGATGCGATGGCTCGCCAGCCGGAACGGTGCGACCACCTCTCCGGGTGCTGCCTGCTGTTCCCAGAGGGTGAGGGCGGCCAACGGGCTGGTGGGTCCCTGCGGCGGGTGCTCCTGGCCGGTGGTCACGGGTCCACCGTAACCAACACCGTGTCGATGTGCCTCACAGGCCGACCCTTTCCAGCTCCTCCTCGAACATCTCGTCCGCCACCTCGTGGGAGGTGCCCGCCGCCAACGCCTCGGCATGCCGATCGGCCAGGTCCGGTGCCAGCTCCCGGTACCGGGCGAGCCATTCCTCCTTGGCCACCCGCCAGTAGCCCAGGACCGTGAAACGTGAGTGCTCCCAACCCCACTCGCGTCTGACCAGCTTGCGGACCTCCCGGGAGGGCGCCGCCTCCCCGGCGAACCAGACGTAACCCCGGCCCGGTGGCAGCGGGTGACGGCGGACGGCGTCGGTCAGCGCGCTGGGCGCATGTCCGTTGCCCGAACCGGTGATCCACTCGTAGGTCACCGTGGCCGCGGTCCTGAGCGGTTGGATGTCCCCGCCCTCGACGATCTCGGCGATGACATGGGCGCGGGCTCCCGCCGGGAGCTCCTCGACGATCCGTCCCAGGGCCGGCAGACCGGTCATGTCGGCGACCAGCAACTGCCAGTCGGTGTCGGCCGGGATCCGGTACCACCCGTCCGGCCCGTGCAGGACAACCGAGTCGCCGACCCTGGCGTCCATGGCCCAGGCCGCTGCGATCCCGCCCTCGTGGACGACGAAATCCACCGTCAGCACGGCCTTCTCGGCGTCCCAGTGGCGCACGCTGTACACCCGGACCGCGGCGTCCTCGGGGTGACCCCAGGTGCCGGCCGTCAGAACGGGGTCGGGCGACACCCGGGAACCGGGGGCCGGGAAGGTGATGCCGATGCATTCGTCGGCCTGGCCGGAGGACCGGAATTCGGGTAGATCGCCTCCGCTGAAACGGATCCGCACCATGTGGGGGGTCAGCCGCCGGGTCGAGTGCACCTCGGTCCGGAAGTAACCCCCGTCGCGGTAACTCATACCCGCTCCTGGGCGATGTCGACCCGACGACCTGCCCGGGCCTGGGACCGGGAGCTGTTCCGGGCCGCCGGGATGATCAGCGGGGTACCGGATTCGGGGTCGGTGATGATGCGGCAGGCCAACCCGAACACCTCGGTGACGAGTTCCGCGGTCACGATCTCCTCGGGCAGACCCTGGGCCAGGACGGCCCCGTCCTTCATGGCGATGAGATGGGTGGCGTACCGGCAGGCGTGGTTGAGGTCGTGCAGCACCATCACCAGAGTGTTGCCCTGTTGTTCGTGCAGGTCGGCGCAGAGGTCGAGAACCTCGATCTGGTGGGCGATGTCCAGGAACGTGGTCGGTTCGTCCAGCAGCAGGATCGCGGTCTGCTGGGCCAGCGCCATGGCCAGCCACACGCGCTGGCGTTGTCCTCCGGAGAGTTCGTCGACATAGCGATCGGCCAGATCGGTGACCTGGGTGGCCCGCATGGCCGTGTCGACGGCCGCCCGGTCATCGGCCGACCACTGCCGGAACACCCCCTGGTGCGGATACCGGCCGCGGGAGACGAGATCGGTCACCGTGATCCCGTCGGGGGCGATGGGCCCCTGGGGAAGCAGCCCGAGGCGACGGGCGACCTCCTTCGACGGCAGGGAACGGATCTGGCTGCCGTCGAGCAGGACCGCTCCCGCGGCGGGGGTCAGCATCCTCGACAACCCGCGCAGCAGGGTCGACTTGCCGGAGCCGTTGGCCCCGACGATCACGGTCAGGGACCGGTCGGGGATGGTGATGTCGAGATCCTCGACGATGACCCGACGGTCGTAGGCCAGGGTCAGGTTCTCAGCGCGTAATCTGCTCATCCACGTCTCTTTCGCCATTCCCGGCTCAACAGCCAGGCAAGGTAGACGCCGCCGATCGCACCCGTCATCACACCGACGGGCAGTTGGGTCGGGGCGAAGATGCGTTGGGCGGCCAGGTCGGCCGCCGCCAGGAGTACCGCGCCGGTCAGCGCGGAGGGTACGACGTTCGGGCCGGGCACCCCGGTGAGTCGGCGTGCGACCTGCGGGGCGGACAGGGCGATGAATCCGATCGGTCCGGCGCTGGCGGTGGCCAGGGCCGTCAACCCGACTCCGACCAGAACGGCCAGCAACCGGGTCCGCTCCGCCTTCAACCCCAGGGCGCCGGCGGTGTCGTCACCCAGCTCCAGGAACCTCAGATCCCGCCCCAGCCAGAGGGCCACGGGCACCAGCAGCACCAGCGCGAGAGTGATCGGCCGGACGTGTTCCCAGCTCCGACCGTTCAGACTGCCGGTCAACCAGACCATGGCCCCCTGGGCGTCCCGAAGCCCGGCCCGGGTCATCAGGTAGGCGTTGACGGAGGTCAGGATGGCGGCCACCCCGATGCCGACGAGGATCAACCGGTACCCGTGCACACCGCGTGTGATCGCGAGCACGTAGACCAGCAGTGCCGTCGCCACACCGCCGATCAACGAGCCGACCGCGGTCTGGTTGGCCGTGCCGTGGAAGACCAGGATCACGAACAGGGCACCCGTCGCCGCGCCGGTGTTGAAACCGATGATGTCGGGGCTGCCCAGCGGGTTGCGGGACAGGCTCTGGAAGAGGGTGCCGCCGATCCCCAGGGCGATCCCGACGAGCACGGCGGTCAGCAGCCGTGGCAGGCGCAGGGTGTGGATGATGAAGGTGTCCTTCGTCGCCCCGTCGCCGAACAGGGTACGCAGCACGTTCGACGGGGAGATCACGAAATCGCCGGTGCCCAGGCTCAGGACCGCGATCACCAGGGTCGTCACCAGGAGGCCGGCGCACACCCACAGGGACCGGGAGCGGAAGGCCACCGAGACCCGTCCGGAGCGGGCGAGGAGGATCCGCGCAGGCCGACCGGTGGTCCTCGGGTGGGTGGACGTCGGTGGGGTGGTGGTCACAACGCGGCCATCCGGTTCCGCCGGGCGATCAGGATGAAGACCGGTGCCCCGACGAGGGCGGTGACGATGCCGACCTCGATCTCGTGCGGGCGGGCGATGATCCGGCCGAGGATGTCCGAAGCCAGGAGCAGGACGGGTGCCAGGACCATGGAATAAGGGATGACCCATCGCTGGTCCGGACCGGTGATCCCGCGGGCGATGTGCGGGACGGTGAGTCCGACGAAACCGATCGGTCCGACGGCGGCCACCGAGGCCCCGCAGAGCAGGGTGACCGCCAGCACCCCCAGCACCCGGGTCCTGGTCGGGCTCGCCCCCAGTGCCCGGCCTGCGTCCTCGCCCAGGGCCAGCGCGTTGAGCGGACGGGCGAGGGCGACGGCGATCACCGATCCGGCGGCCAGGAACGGCAGCAGTTCGGTCAGCACCTCCAGCGGCCGACCGGCCAGTGACCCGACGGACCAGAAGCGGAACTGGTCGAAGGCGGCCCGGTCGAGCAGGACGATCCCGGAGACCACCGCGCCCAGGGCCGCGCTGATGGCGGCTCCGGCCAGGGCGAGCCGGACCGGGGTAGCGGCGGCACGTCCGCCCGAGCCGAGCACGTAGACCAGCACCGAGGCCACCGCTGCGCCGAAGAGGGCGAACCAGACGTAGGCGGACGGATCGGTGAGGCCGAACAGGCTGATCGAGCCGACCACGGCCACGGAGGCACCGGCGTTGACACCGAGGATCCCCGGGTCGGCGAGTGGATTCCTGGTCAAGGACTGCATCAGCGCCCCGGCGGCTCCCAGGGCGATCCCCACGGCAAGTCCCAACAGGGTGCGGGGCAGCCGTGAGCTGCGGATGATGATGCCGTCCTCGGAGTCGGTCGGGTGCAGGATCTCGGTGATCACCGTGCCGAGGGAGATCGATTTCGAGCCGACCGCGATGCTGATCAGCATCAGGACGAGCAGGACGACCGCCGCGAGCACCAGCAGTCCGACCCGCCGGGTGTTGTGCCGGCGATCGGGATCGGCCGGAGGGGCCGTCGACATGACGGCCCCTCCGGTGTGACGGGTGTTCACACGATGCTCCTGTGTGGTGATGTCGCGGGCGGCGCGTCCGGATCGGGTGCGGCTGCCGGGGGATCGGGTCCGACCGACGGCTCAGAGCTTGGACAGCACGGTGGCTTCCAGCTCCTCCAGCCATTCGTTGGCCGTGACGAAGTCGGTGATGCTGGTGGTCAGACCGAAGACCTTGCCGGACTTGGCCACCTCCAGGCGTTTGAACAACTCGTTGTCCTGGATCGCCTTGATGGCGGGGGAGATGCTGCCGTCGGAGTTGAGCGGGTACAGGGCCACGGTCACGCCGGCGAAGATGGTGCCGAGCTGCTCGAGCGGGTAGGACCCGTAACCGCCGTCGCTGTAGTCGGTCGGAACTCCTGCGCCGTAGAGCAGTCCCAGTTCGTTGACCACCAGGTTGCCGATGGCACCGGTCGGCTGCTGGATGGAGAACTGGCTCGCGTCGTCCCCGAGGGAGAAGTGGACCCAGGTGTTCGCGGCGATGACGTCGGCGTACTCGGACCGGAGTCGGTTCAGGGTGCTCTCGTAGGCGGTCCGTGAGGTGTCCGCGGCGGCCGTGGTGCCGGTGGCCTCCGCGAGTGCCGTGGTGATGGCCTGCCAGTCGCCCCGGCTGTAGCCCTTCACGATCGCGGTCGGTGCGATCTCGGACAGCCGCTTGAAGGTGGCCTCGTCGATCTCATCGGCGTCGCCCACGATCAGATCGGGATCGGCGGCCGCGACCGCCTCGAAGTTCAGCTCTCCGAAGGATCCGATGGTCGGGATGCCGGCGACTAAGGCCTGCTGCTCGGGGGTGAACTGCTCGATCCACTTGCCGTAGTCCTGAACGGCGATCGGCGTCACACCCAGGGACTGCAGCTGCCAGGGGGTGTCGTAGGACATGGCGGCGACCCGGGTCGCGGTCGCCGGGACCGTGACGTCCCCGTAGGCGGTGCTGATCGTGCGTTCGCCACCGGCGGCGGTCCCGGCGGTCTCGAGGGCCGTGGTGCCGGCCGCCGTCGTGTCGGAGGTGGTACCGGCAGCGGTCTCCGCGCTCTCGGTCGCACCTGCGGTGGGACTCGCGGCGCTGGTGACGGCCGAGCCGGTGTTCTGGACGGCCTGCTCGGTGGAGGAGGAGCACGCGGTCAGCGCACCGGCGAGCAGGGCGGCGCAGGCAACTGCGACGGCGCGGGCGAGCGGGGAGGTTCGGGGCACGGCTGTAACTCCTCATTAGTTAGGCTTGGCTTGCCTATCCTAGGGAACGATTCTGGCCGCTCGTGCTCGATCCCGACTCGAATCGGTCAGATCACATCGAATATCGGTCAGCTGTGGTGGAGGTCTCGGGGCGGGCACCCACCGGACCGGGCAGATCACGATGGCGTTCCGATCCTCTTCGGATCACCTCCGGGTCGTCGCCCGTCGGGAAGAATGGGTGACCGCGGCGCCGAGGATTCGGCCCGTGTGCCGGTCGGGGTGACCGGCCGAACGAGGGGGATTCAGACATGGGGGAACAGCTGATGGGGACACCACGTACAAGGCCGGCGCGGTCCCACCCGGACCCGCGATGGACCAGGGCCGGGGTCTGCGGCCTGGTGCTGGTACTCGTCTCCGGCTGTGGTGGGACGACCCTGTCCACGCCGCCCGCCGGCCCGGCGGGTACGGCGGCCGAGGTGTCGATCCGCACCGGAACGACCGATCCGGCGTCCACTGATCCCGCGTCCACTGATCCCNTCCCGCGCCCACCGATCCCCCGCCCACCGATCCCGCGCGGCCCGATCCAGGCACGTCCGGGCCCGAATCGGTCGGATCGAGTGCCATCGAGCCCTTCGATCCCGAGCCTGCGCCGACACCCGATCCCGAGCCCTCCGGCAGTGCCACGATCGGTCTCGATCCGTACACCCGACCGGTCGTGATCAGCAGTGCCGAGCGTGAGTCACAGCTGAAAACCGTGGGGCCCTGGCTGATCAAGCTGTTCCAGCTCGACGGCTGGGTGTCCGGCACCCTGACCTCGGACCCGGCCACCCTGCGAGTGCTGTGGACCGGGGCCGTCCCGCCCCCTGTTTCAGCAGGTCGTGGACGATGCCGCCGATGCCGGTCAGGTCATCGAGCTGGTCCCGGTCCCGTTCACGGAGCAGCAGCGCCTGCTGGCCTGGTCGAAACTGGAGCCGGTCCTGCGGGCGGAGGGGATCGACCTGGAGGAGTTCTACGACGAGGACTTCAGCGCACTGACCCTGACCGCGGCACCAGAGGTGGCGGCCCCGGGGCTCGCCGATCGGGTGCGTGCCCTCGCGGCGTCGACCATCCCCGGCATCCCGGTTCAGGTGATCGCGAAACGTCGCGCGGGTTTCGACGATCTCGGGTTCGAGATGGGCGTGGTCGGCAGTGACAGTGCCGGTGGGGTGAGTCATTTCGACCGTGAGGCGATCACCCTGAGCAGCGAGGTGACCCAGATGAACACCTTCGTCAAGGACCAGTTCCCGGCGTACGTCGATGCCCACTCCGACCAGATACTGCGCGCGACCACCTTCTTCTGGCCGGATGAGGTGCCGGCCGGGGCGAAGGAGATCGCGGCCCGTGCCATCGCCGCGGGTGTGCCGATCCGCCTCGCGTCCCTGACCGACCTCGGTGCTCCCACCCCCGAACAGCTGCTGGGGGCGGCATTGTCGTTCCATCGGGCGAATGCTCTTGACGGACACCCCGACGATTTCATCCGGATCAATGCCGACCTCACGGGTCTGGAGCGTGGCCCTGCGTACACGCCGAAGGACGATTCCTTCTACGCCCCGTCCAGGGGGACGATCTTCGACGGCACGTGGATCCCGTTCACCTGGATCAGCAAGAAGGAGATGTCCTCCGGTGCGAACAGGAATTCGACGATCAACACCGAGCTGAAGGCCCGGATCACGGAGGCGGGTTCCGGGTGACACATCGGTCCCGCGACCGGGGCGCGCACAATCGTCCGCGCCGACCCGATGAATTCTGCTGCCCACACAGGTCTGATAGAACAGGACCGATTCGCCGACCTGGCGGTCGGTGACAGGCCCCCGCTGCCGCAGCGGGAGAGATCCGGGAGTACCACGATGCGCAAAGTGACCGCAGGGCTTTTCCACTCCGTCGACGGTGTGGTCGAATCGCCGAACCTGTGGCAGTTCGACAGTTTCGACAACGAACTCGGCGCCGGCATGGGCGCCTTCCTCCAGGCGACCAGCACGGTGATCCTGGGCCGGGTCAGCTACCAGGAATGGGCCGGGTACTGGCCGAACGCAGGCGCGGACGACCCCTTCGCCTCGTTCATCAACCCGATCGAGAAGTTCGTGGCCTCCCGCACGCTCACCGGTGACCTGGAGTGGGAGAACTCCTCCCTGATCAACGGTGACCTGACGGCCTTCGTCGCCGATCTGAAGAACACCGAGGGCGCCGACATCGCCGTCTGCGGCAGCATCTCGGTGACCCGTCAGCTCTTCTTCGCCGGTCTGCTCGACGAACTGAAGTTCATGACCCATCCGGTGGTCGCCGGTGCCGGACGCCGATTCTTCGAGGCCGGTGATCCGACCACGAAGTTGGTGCTGCTGGACTCCGAGCGCACCAGCAAGGGCAACGTCATCTCCACCTACGGCCTGCGTCCGGAGGCCGCACCGGAGCCGGCCGCGGAATAATCGGTGGCCGGCGATGGCTGATGGGGACATGAGCCTGTTGTTCGAACCGTTGACCATCGCCGGCACCACCTTCCGCAACCGGGTCTGGCTGGCACCGATGTGCCAGTACAGCGCCACCGACGGATTGCCCAACGACTGGCACCTGGCCCATCTCGGCGCCCGGGCGGCGGGTGGGTTCGGCTTGGTCCTGACCGAGGCCACCGCGGTCAGCCCCGAGGGGCGGATCAGCCCCCAGGACGTCGGTCTGTGGGACGACGAGCAGGAGGCCGCCTGGCGCCGGATCACCGACCTGATCCACGGCAGCGGGGCTGCGGCCGGTGTCCAGCTCGCCCACGCCGGCCGCAAGGCCTCGACCTACCGTCCCTGGGCACCGGTCCGTGGATCGGTCCCGGCGGACGAGGGCGGCTGGCCCACCGTGGCACCGACCGCCCTGGCCTTCGGGGACTACGCCGAACCCGCCGAACTCGACAGCGATCAGATCGCCGGGATCGTGGCCGATTTCGTCAGCTCCGCGATCCGGGCGGATGCAGCCGGCTTCGATGTGATCGAGATCCACGCGGCACATGGGTATCTCATCCACCAGTTCCTCTCGCCGCTGTCGAACCTGCGCACCGATGCCTATGGCGGCGACCTGCGTGGCCGGAGCCGCCTGCTGCTCGAGATCGTCGACGGGATCACCGCGGTGCGGGGCGAGAAGCCTTTGTTCGTCCGGCTCTCGGCCACCGACTGGACCGACGGCGGCTGGGACGTCGTCCAGTCCACCGACCTGGCCAGGACCTTGCGCGAGCACGGTGTGCAACTGATCGACGTCTCCACCGGCGGGAACGTCGTGGGGGCGCAGATCCCGGTGCGTCCCGGCTACCAGGTGCCTTTCGCCCGTCAGATAGGCCAAGGCGCAGGCATTCTCACCGGTGCGGTCGGTCTGCTGACCGAACCTGCCGAGGTCGAAGCGGTACTGGCCGACGGAAGCGCCGATGCGGTCCTGCTCGGTCGGGCGGCCCTGCGCGACCCGTCCTGGCCGCAGCGCGCCGCCCATGTCCTCGGGGTGCCGGCGGACAAGATTCCCTACCCGGCCCAGTACACCCGCGGGGCCTGGTAGGAAATCCGTTCCTTGGGTCCAGGTGAGTTCGGTCCAGGTGCGGTCGGTCCAGGTGCGGTCAGTCCAGGTGCGGCAGGATCTCGGCCGCGACCAGCTCCAGGTGATCGAGGTCGGCGAGGTCGAGCACCTGCAGGTACACCCGGGTGCTGCCGGCCTCCCGGTAGGTCGCCAGCGTGTCCAGGACCTCCTGCGGGGTGCCGGCGAGTCCGTTCTCCCGGAGTTCGGCCACCTCACGGCCGATGGCGGCGGCCCGGCGGGTGATCTCGGCCTCGTCGCGGCCGACGCAGACGACGAGGGCGTTGGACAGGGTGAGGGTGTTCGGTTCGCGCCCGGTGTCCTCGCACGCCTGGCGGACCCGGTCGAACAACACCCGTGAGTCCGCGGCCGAGGCGAAGGGCACGTTGAACTCGTCGGCGTACTTCGCCGTCAGGGCCGGTGTCCGCTTCTTGCCGTTGCCGCCGATGATGATCGGCGGCCGCTGCTGGGTCGGTTTCGGCAGGGCCGGGGAACCCGTCAGCGGGTAGTACTGCCCGGGCAGGTCCAGGGTGTCGCCGGTCGGCGTCGCCCAGAGGGAGGTGATCACGGCCAACTGCTCCTCGAAACGGTCGAAGCGCTCACCGACCGCAGGGAACGGGATCCCGTAGGCGGCGTGTTCGGCATCGAACCAGCCGGCCCCGAAACCGAGTTCCACCCGGCCGCCGCTCATCTGGTCGACCTGGGCGACCGAGATCGCCAATGGCCCGGGGTAGCGGAAGGTGGCCGAGGTCATCAGGGTCCCCAGGCGGATCCGTTCGGTCTGCAGGGCCAGGCCGGCCAGGGTGATCCAGGCGTCCGTCGGTCCGGGCAGACCGTCACCGCCCATGGCCAGGTAGTGGTCGGAGCGGAAGAAGGCGTCGAACCCCAGCCGCTCGGTGGCCTGGGCGACGGCCAGCTGGTCGGAGTAGAGGGCACCCTGCTGCGGTTCGATGAAGATTCTCAGGTCCATGGCTCCAGCCTGCCCGAGGATGCGACGGCCGTCCACCGCGGTCCCTATCGGCTGGCCCGCTCCAGCACCTGGAGGATGTGTTCGTAGGGTTTCCCGGTCGCCCGGCTCATCCCCATCTCGCAGGTCCTGTTGCACGAGGCATAGGCCTGATGCTCACCGTCGTTGACCTCGGCGGCCTGGGCGGAGGTCGCCGCTGCGGTGACCTCCGGGTGCAGCATGCCGCGGTCGCCGGCGAAACCGCAGCAGCCCCAGGACGGTGGGACGAACACGTCCTCGGCCACCGCCGCGGCGAGGGCGCGCAGGTCCGCCTCGATGCCCAGGTGGGTGGTGGAACACGTGGGGTGCAGTGCCATCGAGGCGATCGTGGTGTTGATCGGCAACAGGGGCAACACCCGGTCCTTGACGAAGGTGACCGAGTCGACGAAGGTGATCCGGCCGTACCGCAGGCGGTCGGGACCGTCGAGTGTGCCCCCGAGTTCGCGCAGTCCCTGGGTGCACGATGCGGCGTCGGTGACGACCGGAAGGCGTCCGCCGTCGGTGGCGGTCCACAGGGCCGCCAGGTTGAGCGCGGCCATCTCCCGGTGGCCGCCGGTCAGACCCTTGGACTGCCAGGGGGTTCCGCAGCACAGACCGGACAGCCCGGCGGGAACGAGGATCCTCACCCCCGCGCGCCGGCACAGTTCCTGGAAGGCCGCCGCGGTGTCGAGGGTGCCGGGAACGGTCTCCGCGGAGGCGAACAGACTGCCGATGCACGCCTGGTAGAACACCGCGTCCGTGGTGTCGGCGGTGGCCGCGGTGGGGGACAGGCGCGCCGCACCCGGGCCGGGCAGATCCGAGCCGACCTGCGGCAACAGGTTGTGGCTGACCACATGTCGGGCGGCCTGGGTGATCCCGGACAGCGGGCGCTTGGGGAGTTCGGCCGTGACGGCCAGTGCGCCGCGCAGACCGGTGACGATCCCGCCCCAGTGCCGGGCGGCGAAGGCTCCGAGGGTCTGGCTGACCCGGTTGTACCGTTTCGCCCGGAAGGACTTCATCACCTTGCCGGTGTCGATCGCCACCGGACAGGCGGTGACACACAAGGAATCGGCGGCGCAGGTGTCCACGGCCGCACGATCGAAACCGCGTCGGAGTTCCTTGCGCAGACCCTGGGGGGCCACCGCGATCTCGCGCATGAGGGCGATCCGCTGCCGAGGGGTGGTGGTGACGTCCCGGGACGGGCAGACCGGTTCGCAGTAGCCGCATTCCACACATTTGTCGACCGCCGGGTCGACCACCGGCACCTGCTTGAGATGCAGCAGGTGGGCGTCGGGGCGGTCGTCCAGCACCGCGCCCGGGTTCAGCGTTCCCCGTGGGTCACACAGGTCCTTGACCTGCCGCATCACCTGATACAACTCGTCGCCGAACTGGCGTCGGACGAACGGTGCCATCACCCGGCCGGTGCCGTGCTCGGCCTTCAGGGAGCCGTTCTGGCCGAGGATCAGATCGACCAGGTCGCCGGTGAAGGCGTCGAGCTGACGTACCTCCGACCGTTCGCCCAGCCTCGGGTTGATCATGAAGTGCAGGTTGCCGTCCTTGGCGTGGCCGAAGATGACGGCGTCGTCGTACGAATGACGGTCGAAGAGGGCGATCAACTCGGTGACGGTCTCGGTCAGTGCGGCCGGCGGGACCACCACATCCTCCAGCAGGGCCGTCGATCCGGGGGGTCTGGCGCCGGCCACCGCCGTGTACAGGCCCTTGCGCAGGTGCCACAGTGCCGCGCGCTCGGCGGCTTTGCGGGTGAACCCCGGGGCGGCCACCAGTCCGGCCGTCCGCCCACCGAGCGCCTCGGTGTGCTCGACCATGCCGGTGAGCAGATCGGCGTCATCGGCCTGGAACTCCACCAGCAGCGCGGTGTGTCGGTCGACGGCGATCTCCTGGAGGGCCGGAACCGGGTTCGGGTCCCGCTGGAGCACCCGGAGCGAGGAGGCGTCCATCAGCTCCAGGGTGTGCGCCCCCGCCTGACGCAGGGCCGGCAGGGCCTCGGTGGCACCGGCCACGTCGGCGAACACCAGCAGGCCGGTGGCGGCGTGGGCACGGGTGGGCACGGTACGGAAGGTGGCCTCGGCGATCCAGCCGAGGGTGCCCTCGGAGCCGACGAGCAGGTGGGTCAGGATGTCCAGCGGTTCGTCGAAATCGGTGAAGGCGTTGAGGGAGTACCCCATGGTGTTCTTCATCGAGAACTGGTGGGTGATGGTGGCGACGGAGGACGGGTTGGCCCGCACCCGGTCGCGCAGGGCGGCCAGGCCGGCGACCAGGTCCGGTTCGAGGGCACGCAGCCGGGCGGCGGCGTCCGGGGCGGCCGAGTCGACGACGGTCCCCGACGGCAGCACGAAGGTCAGCGAGTCCAGGGTGGCGTAGCTGTTGAACTCGGTCCCGCAGGCCATGCCGCTGGAGTTGTTCGCGACCACACCACCGACGGTGCAGGCACTCTCGCTGGCCGGGTCGGGGCCGAGCCTGGTCTTGTACGGCATCAACCGGTTGTTCACCGAACGCACGGTCGCCCCGGGGCCGCAGCGGACACGGGCACCGCCGTCGAGGACCTCGACCTGCCGGAAGTGCCGACGGGTGTCGACGAGCAGACCGTCCGTGCCGGCCTGGCCGGACAGACTCGTTCCGCCGGACCGGAAGGTCAGGGGCACACCGTGTTCGGCGGCGATCCGCATGGCCGCGACCACCTGCTCCGTGGAGTCGGGGCGGGAGACGGCTGCCGGGGCGAGGAGGTAGTGGGAGGCGTCATGGGACATGGCGGCGCGGTCGAGGGCGTCCGTGGACACGGTGGCCTCGGAAGAGCTCTCGCGCAGCGACCGGACGAAGACCTCGGTGCGCTTGCGTTGCGCGGCGCGTCCGCCCCTCGGCCCCAGGACGAGCCCGCGGGGGGCCGATCCGGTCGAGGGGGTGTGGGCCGTGGCGGATTCGGACATCCATCGCTCCAGACGTTGTGCTTCTGCGTTGAGTTAACAACAACGAACATTCTATGTCAACGGATCCTTCTCGTTCCCGCGCACGGTGTTGCTCCTCGCGCACGGTACATCGCGCGCGAGGAGCAACAACGTGCGCGGGAATAGGGGGTGGGTTCACGAGGCTGCTGCCCCGGCCCGACGCAGGGCCGCACGCAGCAGCTCCACCAGGCTCTCCTCCGACAGGCCGGCTGAGAGGGACTGGGAGGCAAGTCCGTCGATGCGGTTCTGCAGGTCGGCCGACACCGTGACGATGCCGCCGCCCAGGACGACCGTGCCGAGTTTGCGCCGGGAGGCCACCAGCCCGGCCGACTCGAGTTCGGAGTAGGCGCGCCCGACCGTGTTGACGGCCACCCCCAGGTCGGCGGCCAGGGCTCGGACCGTCGGCAGGCGGGCACCCCCCGCCAACTCCCCGGCGGCGATGTGACCGGCGAGCTGGCCACGGATCTGCTCGTACACCGGGATCGCGGACCGCAGGTCCACCGTGATCTGCGGACTCATGCCGGGACCGCACTCGGACGGGTGGCGCGGGGGAGGCGCACCCGGTAGCCCTCGACGACCACCAGCAGGAGCACGGTGGCGGCCGTCGACCACCCGGTGGCCGTGGCGCCCGGCTGGAGGTTCGCAGCGGCACCGGCGACACCGTTGAAGTCCAGGTAGGTGAGCAGGCCGGTGGCGGCGAGCAGTCGCAGGAGCCGATCGATCCCGGCCCGGCGGCAGGCCAGGTCCAGTGCCGGGTCCTGCGTGGTCAGGGCGGTTCGGTCGATCAGCTGTCGGATCCCTGCGGTGACCGTGAGCACCAGGAGGGTGAGGGTGACGGCCGTCAACGATGCGGACGGACCGTGGGTCGGCGGCCACTGAAACATGGCCCACAGGCCCGTGACGGTGCCGGTCAGTGCGAGGACGAGACCTGCCCGAGGCAGGCGGACACGTCTTGGTTCGATCGAGGCGATCCGGATGGTGCCCGCCGGACTCGGCCACCACCGTTCCATGGTCATGACGGCCAGGGCCACCACGATCCCGGCGATCGGCCACAGGTGAGTGGTCGGGGGAGTGTCCTCGCTGGTCTGCCCGCCGAACAGCAGGCCGAAGGCCAGGAAAACGATGATCGCGGTCAGGCGGCTCAGGTCGCCGATGGCGAAGTCCCGGCGGCGCAGCACCTTTCGGTCGGGGGTGTCGCCGGCTGTCGTCGCCCGGCGGAACACGCGGGCCTGTTGGAACCGTCTAACCAGCCAGAACCCGATGAGGGCCACCAGGCCGAGCAGCAGTGCGGGACCACCCATGGGAGCTCCTGTCTCAATGTATGCACTCATTAAGACATAAAGTATCCGCTCAGTCCACCCGAGGCGGCCCGCTGGTGGCGCGGGCCTGCACGTGGGTCGGCAGCGTGCGCCGCCGCGGTTCCTCGCCCGGTCGGTGGCTCAGGTACAGCTCGCCGGCCACCCGGCCCTTGTCCAGCAGCGGCTGGCTCACCGTGGTCAGTCCGGCCGCCGCAGCCTGTGGGATGTCGTCGTACCCGGTCACGGTGAGTTGGGCCGGCACGGCCAGGCCGCGGGCCCGGGCCGCCTCCAGGGCACCCAGGGCCATCACGTCCATCAGGGCACAGACCGCAGTCAGGTCCGGGCGTCGGTCGAGCAGGGCGTCCAGTGCCTCGGCCCCGGCGGCCTCGGTGTTGACCGGACGTTCCTCCACCGGCAGATCGGTGACCCCGACCGTGGCGAGGGCGTCGTGAAAACCCAGGATCCGGTTGCGGTTCACCGAATCACTGCCCAACAGGGCCCGATGGTCCTCCGCCGCACCGGAGTACCGGGTGCCACTCATGCCGGCGGTGATGATGCCGATCCGTCGGTGTCCGAGGTCCACCAGCACCTGGGCCAACGCGCGGGCGCCCTCCCGGTCGTCCGGGCCGACCCAGTCGACCCCGGGCACGTCCCGAGGGGCGTCCACCACCACCGTGGGCAGGTTGCGGTCGAGGATCTGTTTCAGGTGCGGATCGTCGTCGCGGACCGAGTAGACGACGAAACCGTCCACGGCAGCGTTGCCGACGGCACTTGAACGGTCGCCGCTGGACTCGGCCGAGATCAGCAGCAGATTCAGGCCGGCACCGGAACAGCTCGCGGCCAGGCCCTGGATGAAGGCCACGGCGGCCGGATCACTGAAGGCGTAGGGGAGTTCGTCGGTCAGCAGCAGACCCAAGGTGTCGGTACGCCCGCGGCTGAGCTGTCGGGCCGCGGGGTCCGGCCCGGCGTACCCCTGCCGGGCCGACTCTGCCAGCACCCGCTCCCGCACCTCGGCGGACACCCGCTCCGGGCGGTTGAAGGTGTTGGAGACGGTGGCGGTCGAGATGCCCAGGACCCGGGCAACGGTGGCCTGGGAGGGCCGTTGAGGAGGGTGTCGGGGCACGTCCAGCAGCCTATACGGCAGTTAAGACTTAAATCAAGGGTGGCGATCCGTGCTCTTATGTGCACGTCACACGCATGGTCTCTGGAGGTGGTCTTGACGTGTTTTGATTTAAGCGCTTGAATGGCGTCAACCACCTGAAAAACCGCCACCCCCGAGAGGACGCTTGTGTCCACCGCGCAGATCGACCCCGTTTCCCTGCACACCCCCCTTCCGGACGCCACCGCCGAGCAGTGGTGGCGGTCGGCCGTGATCTATCAGATCTATCCGCGCAGTTTCGCCGACGCCAACGGTGACGGGATGGGTGATCTCAACGGTGTGCGCAGCCGCCTCGGCTACCTGTCCGAGCTGGGGGTCGACGCGATCTGGCTCAGCCCGTTCTACGCCTCGCCCCAGGCCGACGCCGGGTACGACGTCTCCGACTACCGCGATGTCGACCCGAGCCTGGGCACCCTGGCCGATGCGAAGGCGATGATCGTCCAGACCCACCAGCACGGGATGAAGATCATCGTCGACCTGGTGCCGAACCACACCTCCGACCAGCATGTCTGGTTCCAGCAGGCCCTCGCTGCCGGACCGGGCAGCCCGGAGCGGGCGCGCTACATGTTCCGTCAGGGCAAGGGCGAGAACGGGGAACTGCCGCCCAACAACTGGGAGTCGAACTTCGGCGGACCGGCGTGGACCCGGGTGGCCGACGGCTCCTGGTACCTCCACCTGTTCGCCCCGGCCCAGCCGGACCTGGACTGGACCAACCCCGAGGTCGTGGCCGAATTCCACGACATCCTGCGCTTCTGGCTGGATCTGGGTGTCGACGGCTTCCGGATCGATGTGGCCCACGGGCTCGCCAAGCACCCGGATCTGCCGGACGTGCTGGGGGGACACCTGCTCAACGCCGACCACGTCGGGGACCACCCGCACTGGGACCGGGACGAGGTCCACGAGATCTACCGCGGGTGGCGTCGGGTGATCGAGGAGTACCCCGGGGACCGGGTTTTCGTCGCGGAGGCCTGGGTGCCCAACGCCGACCGCTTCGCCCGGTACCTGCGCAGCGATGAGTTGCACACCTCCTTCAACTTCAACTTCCTCGAGGCAGGTTGGGATGCGGCCACCTCCCGCCGGGTGATCGACCAGACCCTGCACGAGCTACGGGATGTCGGTGCGCCGGCAACCTGGGTGCTCTCCAACCACGACGTCATCCGGCATGTCACCCGTTTCGGGTCCGGCGATCTGGGCCTGGCCAGGGCGAAGGCGGCCACCCAGCTGATGCTGGCCCTGCCCGGAGGGGCCTACATCTACCAGGGGGAGGAGCTGGGCCTGGAAGAGGTACGCGACATCGCGCCCGAGCGCCGTCAGGACCCGGTCTACTTCCAGACCGGCGGGGAGCGGGTGGGTCGTGACGGCTGCCGCGTTCCGTTGCCCTGGTCGGGACAGGAGTCCCCGTTCGGGTTCGGCCCCGCCGGGGACCCGTGGCTGCCGCAGCCGGCCAACTGGGCCGGGCTGACGGCCGAGGCGCAGGCCGCCGATCCGACCTCGACCCTGGCCTTCTACCGGGAGGCACTGCGTGTCCGGCGCGGGAGCTCCGAACTCGGCGACGGAACCCTCCAGTGGCTGGACACCGTCCCGGGTGTCCTGGCCTTCCGGCGCTCGGCGACCTTCGTCAGCGTCACCAACTTCACCGACGAGCCGGTCGCCCTGCCGGCGGAGGTCGTGGGAGCACGGGTGGTCCTGAGCAGTGCGCCGGTCGACGGGGACACCCTCCCGCCGGCTTCCACCACCTGGTTCCGACTTTCCTGACCCACCCCGGCACTTCCACCTGACGAGAACCCTGAGAGACCATCACCGTGTCCACCAGCAGTGCCCCGCAGCTCTCCTCCCTCCGGCAGCACCCGGACCCGGCCGGCCTGCGCGCCCGGAACGCCGTGTTCGTCGCCTTCTTCGGCAGCGGATTCGGCTTCGCCAGTTGGGCCTCGCGGATCCCTCAGGTGCGGGACATCCTGGGGGTCAGCCCGGCCGAACTCGGCATCATCCTGCTCGCCATCGCCATCGGGTCGATGATCGCCCTACCGCTGGCCGGACTGGTGGTGACGCGGCTCGGAGCCTCGCGCACCGTCGCGGTCACCGCCGTCACCCTCGGCATCGGCCTCGCCGTGGTCGCCCTGGGCTACTCCGCCGGTGTGCTGCCCATCGTCGTCGGGTTGTTCCTGCTCGGGTTCGCCAACGGAACCTGGGACGTGGCGATGAACGTGCAGGGTGCGGCGGTCGAGAAGCGTTTGAACGTACCGCTGATGCCACGTTTCCATGCCGGGTTCAGCGTCGGCACGGTGGCCGGTGCCCTGCTCGGCGCCGGCATGGTGGCCCTGGACGTCTCGGTGCGGGTGCACCTGCTGGTGGTGGCCGTCCTGGTCGCCGTGGTGGTGCCGGTCGCGGTCCGGAACTTCCTGCCCGCCAAGGTGATCGATCCGCCGGCCGTGGTCGACGGTGCCGGCGTCGGGACGAAACGTCATCCGCTCGCGGCCTGGAAGGAGAAGCGCACCCTGCTCATCGGGCTCTTCGTCCTGTGCATGGCCTTCACCGAGGGGACCGGCAACGACTGGCTCGGTGTCGCCGTGATCGACGGCTACCACGCGAGTCCGGCTGTCGGCACCCTGACCTTCGCACTGTTCCTGACGGCCATGACCCTGGCTCGCTGGGTCGGACCGAGCCTGTTGGAGAGGTACGGGCGGGTGGCTGTGCTGCGGACCTCGGCCGTCACCGCCTTCGTCGGCCTGATGCTGGTGGTGTTCGGGCAGGGGCTCGCCGTGGCGATGATCGGCTCGGTCTTCTGGGGACTCGGTGCGGCGCTGGGCTTCCCGGTCGGCATGAGCGCCGCAGCCGATGACGAGGAACATGCCGCGGGGCGGGTGAGTGTCGTCTCCTCGATCGGCTACACGGCCTTCCTGGCCGGTCCGCCGTTGATCGGACTGTTGGGCGACCACATCGGTGTGCTCAAGGCGTTGACGGTCGCTGCGGGTCTGCTGGCGATCGCCATCCTGCTGGCCGGTGCCTGCCGGCCGTTGGTAACCGCAAATGCCGCGGAAACGACGAAAGAGGATGCAGCGGGCGGCTGACCGGCCACTGCATCCTCCCGTCGAAACCCGTTGTCCACCTGGGGGTGGACCTGGGCGTGGACCTGGGGTGGAACGAGCCCGGGCCTGATACGGCCGAGGCTCAGGCCTCGTGTCTGCCCGCGGTCCCGGGGTCGATCTCCGGGCGCGGATCACCCTCGTCCTCGCCGACCGACACCACGTACTGCGGGTCCTCCGGGTCCAGCCAATTGTGTGCTCCCGGGGGGAGTTCGATCTCTCCCGGGCCGAAATCGCCGACCACACCACCGTTGCTCATGTCCAACCTCCTGTGCGTCGTTGTCCTCCACCATTCTCCACCCCGGGCGGATCCGGCGCCTTGGGGGGAGACGCATCCGCGATCGGTGGCTGATAACTGCCCGCCGGTTGCCGCCCCCAAACCCCGCGGATGGTCCGCCCGGAGGGGCAGAACCTTGTAGCGTCGAGGCATGACATCCTTCACCCCGGCGGTGCGCTCGTGGACCAACGCTTCCGGACAGCACCGCACCTCGGTGCACGCCCGCAACTCCGATGCGCTGAAACTCGTTGACACCCAGGGGCGGCCGCTGGTGCGGCTGGAGGTCTACAAGGACGAGCTGTGGCTCGTCGACGATGACGACCTGCTGGTGAACTCCGACGCACCCGGGCTCTCGACCTCGGGCATCTACGGCTTCGACGCCCGTGGCACGAAGAACCACGAGAGCGCGCTCACCGACGGAGACTTCGGGCCGGGTGCCTTGATCGACCTCGTCCGGGCACCGGCCGGTGCCAATGATCCGACCGCGATCGGGATCTCGGCCGCCGGCCGGGAGGAGATCGCCGGGTACGCCGACAAGAAGACCGCACTGTTCCTGGCGCCGAAGCTGGACGACGGGGTGGAACTGACCGCGATCAGCCTGCGAGGTGCGCCGGTCGGTGAACACACCGCGCTGGTGACCGTGCTGGTGGCCGAGCCCGAGCTGATGGCCCATCTGCGCCGGAACCTCTGACTCCCCGTCCCGTCCGGGCCCTCCGGTCCGGGAACCCCGGAGTTCCCTCCTCCACCCCCTTGCGGCCCTGCCCCTATCGGCGCTCGACGACCGTGAGGGTAATGTCCGTCCTCATTCGTTCGACGGTGGACTGCATCCGGTCGGTACCGGCGTGAGCTGAAAGGGTGGGACCCGTGGCGGAGTCAGCAGCACCGGTTGCCAAATGGCGGGCCCCGTTGATGTCGGCCCTGAAGATCATCGTGGTGATCGGTGCGATCTGGTTGGGTCTGCGTCTGCTCCGGCGGATCGACTGGGGGCAGGTCGGCGATGCGTTGACCCACATGTCCGCCTGGCAGCTCGGGGTCGTGCTGATCCTGGTGGCCGTCCGGCAGACGGTCAGCGCGCTGCCGCTGTACTCGCTGATCCCGGAGCTGTCCTTCCCCCGGGCGGTGCAGAACGCGTTGTCGGCCAATCTGATCACCACCGTGGCACCGCCGCCTGCCGAGCTGTTCCTACGGCTGTCGATGTTCAAGACCTGGGGGGTCGACGCCACCCGAGGGGTGGCCGGCACGGTGTTGAACACCTTCACCGTCTACGTCGTCAGGTTCGCAGCCCCCGTGGTGGGACTGATCATCAGCTTCTTCCTGTTCTCTCCCGGAGCGGACTACATCTGGCCGGCCACCCTGGGGGGGGTGGTCGCCGCGGTGCTCATCGGCGGCCTGGCCATGGTGGCCCGTGCCGAGCGCCTCGCCGCCACCATCGGGCGCAAGGGCGGTGCCTTCGTCCATCGGTTCAAGGCCAGTGTGAACGGGGAGGACTGGTCGGCGAAACTGGCCAGGTTCCAACGGGAGTCCACCGACGGCCTCGGCAAGCGAGGGTCGGAGGCCTTCCTCGGCATGCTCGCCTTCGCGGTGGTCGACGGATCCATGGTGGTGGTCTGCCTGCGTTTCGTCGGTGTACCGGCCTCCGAGGTCTCCTATGCCGCTGTACTCGCGGCCTTCCTGTGCGTCTACACCCTGACGATCCTGCCGTTCGCGGGGCTGGGTGTCCTGGACGCGAGCCTGATCTCCCTGCTGAGTGTGCACACCGATGTCGACCAGGCCACGATGGTGGCGGCGATGGTGGTCTGGCGGACAGCCACCCTGCTGGTCCCGATGGTTCCCGGCCTGGTCGCCTTCGGACTCTGGAAACGTCGCTATCCGGCCTCCGGCGCGGGCGATGCGACCGCTACGGCAGTTCCTCCTGCCGACCGCCCGGCCGACGCAACCGGCCCCCGGTAACCCCGCCACCCTGATGGCGCAGCGGTTTTACCCGGGATTAGGGTGATCATTACCCGAGAACGGGGGATTGTTCACCTTGGAGGAGCTTCGATGAAGAAGTTGTTGAACTCGTTGAACGAGCCGGAGCACCTGTTGGTGCGGGAGACCGAGAAGGAGCAGCTGGCCGACCTGTCCGAGGACGAGTTGCTGCTGCTGCACACCCGGGTCCGGCGGGCACGGAACAAGTACACCAAGCTGTACCGGCAGACGGCTGCCGCGGGGGTGTCGGACAAGGGCGGGCGCGGGGCCGCCAAGGGGGTGGGCAAACGTCATGCGGGCAAGGCCGAGGTGTTCGAGAAGGCCCTGGCCCGGGTGAGTCGACGGTTGGCGATCGTGGCCAGGTCCACCGCCGAGGCGCTCAAGCAGGAACGACTTGCCTTGTCCCGCAAGCACAAGGGATCGCCGGTGACCGACGGGGCCGGCGGCGTCGGTGGCGACCTCTCGGACCAGACCAGGAACCTCGCGAAGGGCAAGTCGCCGGGCCGCAAGAAGCGGGAGGCCTCGAGCAAGGGGGCCGGCAAGCGTCGTCAGGCCGCGGCCGACAGCAAGTAGTCCCGGCTCCAGGTCCCGCGAGTGGACTCCCACACCCCGGAAAATGGGGCGTGGGAGTCCACTCGCGGGGAGGGTGATCGGAGTTACGAAGGTTACCTACGCAGGTTACCTTCGTATCTGTTACCGTCGAAAGAGTGGACGATCAGCAGCGCGACCGCACGGCGACATCGCCGACCCGGGTCCGGGCCGGCGATCCGGCGCAACCAGGCCAGGGCACCTTCCGCAGCCTGCGGATCTTCAACTACCGCGTCTGGGCCGGCGGTGCCATCGTTTCCAATGTCGGTACCTGGATGCAGCGCACCGCCCAGGACTGGATCGTCCTCACCCAGCTGACGCACCACAGCGCCACTGCCGTGGGAGTCGTGCTGGCCCTGCAGTTCGCCCCGCAGATGTTGTTGCTGCCCTTCACCGGTCTGGCCGCCGACCAACTCGACCGGCGCAGACTGCTGATGGTCACCCAGGCCACCATGGGCATCCTCGCCCTGGGTCTGGGCCTGCTCACGGTCACCGGTGCGGTGCAACTGTGGCAGGTCTACGTCTTCGCCTTCCTGCTCGGCTGCGCGACCGCCTTCGATTCACCTGCCCGGCAGACCTTCGTCTCCGATCTGGTCGCCGGGCCGGACCTGGCGAATGCCGTTGCACTGAACTCGACCTCCTTCAACCTGGCCAGGCTGATCGGTCCGGCCGTGGCCGGTGTGCTGATCGGGATCGTGGGGTCCGGCTGGGTCTTCCTGATCAATTTCCTCACCTTCGGCGCGGTGCTCACCTCGCTGAAATTCCTGCGCACCAACGAGTTGCATATGCACGAACGCTCCGTCCGCAGGCCCGGGGACTTCCTCGACGGCTTCCGCTACATCCGGTCGCGGCCGGATCTGACGGTGATCCTGGTGATGCTGTTCCTGATCGGCACCTTCGGCCTGAACTTCCCGATCTACCTGTCCACGATGTCGGTGGGGGTCTTCCACTCCGGTGCGAGCGCCTACGGGGTGCTCACCTCGGTGATGGCGGTCGGATCGGTGATCGGCGCGTTGCTGGCCGCCCGACGGGCGCGGCCACGTCTTGCCCTGCTGCTCGCCGGCTCCGCGGTCTTCGGGGTCGGACTCGGACTCGCCGCCGTCGCACCCACCTTTTGGTTGTTCGCCCTGGTCCTGGTCGCCGTGGGGGTGGCCTCGCAGACGCTGACCACCACCGCCAACAGCCTGATCCAACTGACCACCGACCACGCCATGCGGGGCAGGGTCATTGCCATCCTGCTGGCGGTGACCCTCGGCGGTACGCCGATCGGGGCACCCATCGCCGGTTGGGTGTCGGACACGTGGGGGCCGCGGTGGTCGCTGGGGGTCGGCGCGCTGTCGGGCCTGGCCGCAGCGGCCCTGTGCCTCGTCTACCTGCGTCGGTTCGAGGGACTGCGCTGGCGGTTGAGCGGTGGCCGGCTACGGATGGGCATGGTGGAGAAGGACTATCGTCCCGAGTCTGCCGAGCTCGCCGAGGTCGCGGGTCCTGGGGGTGCGGTTCCCGAGGTCGCGGGTGCCGCATCGGTGACCAGTTCGGCGATGTACCGGATCAAGGTGCCCACCTCGGGGTGGGTGGCGGACTCGGGCCACACCAGCCAGACCGGCAGGGCCGGGCCGTCGGTCAACGGCAGGTAGACGACACCGGGGTGGGGGTAGGCGGATTCGGTGGCCGTCGAGGTGACCCCGACGGCCAGACCCGCCGCGACGACGACCAGCCATTCGTCGGTGTTGTGGACCGGCACCACCTCCGAGGGTCGGGCGGCCGGCGGCCACAGGTCCACTGTCGTCGTGCCGGAACGGCTGTTCAGCGCCAACGGGAACCGGGCAAGGTCGGCCAGGGTCACCGAGTCGCGGGATGCGAGTTCGTTGTCCGCCGCCACCACCGCAAGCCGGGGCTCCAGCAGGATGCGTCGATGCCGCCAGGGGCCGGGTGGAAGCGTACCGCGCAGTATGACGACATCGGCTGACCCCGTTGCCAGACCGGCGGTCTCGTCGTCTATCCGGCGGAGCTCCAGCGGCGTCTCGGGGTGGTCCCTCTTCCAGCCGCGGACCAGTGCGCTCGTCCGGTCGCCCAGGGCCGACCAGGCTTGTCCGAGCCGGATGGGCCACCGGCCCAGGCCGGCCGGATCGAAGACACCGTCCACCGCCGCCAGCGCGGCCGCTGCCCGCGGACGGTAGAGCACACCCGCTGCCGTCAGGTGCAGGTGATGGGTGGAACGGTCCACCAGTGAGACCCCGAGGTGGGTCTCCAGCTGGCGCAGGGTCCGCGAGACCACGGACTGGCTCAGCCGCAGCACCTCGGCGGCCCGGGTGATGTTCTCCTCCTCGGCGACGGCGAGGAAACAGCGGAGGTGGCGCAACTCCATGGTCATGCTCCAAGAGCATAACCACGGTCGAAATCGCATTTCACAGGCTTCCGCCCGAGTTCCTAACGTAGGAGCCATGACCGCCCTGGAGATCGCTCCCCGAGACGTCCCGGCAACCAGCTCACGGGTGCTGCTCGGTGGCATCGGACTGGTGCTCTGCAGTCAGTTGTCCCTGCAGTTCGGCGCGGCGGTGGCGGTCTCCCTGTTCCCCCGGGCCGGAACGATGGGGGTGGTGTCCGCGCGGCTGGGGATCGCAGCACTGTTGATGCTGGTGCTGTTCCGGCCCCGGCTGCGCGGCTACGGCCGCCGGGACTGGGGCACGATCGTGGCCTTCGGGATCGCTCTGGCCGGGATGAACTTCCTGTTCTACCAGGCGATCTCGCGGATCCCGATGGGCGCGGCCGTGACCATCGAGGTGCTCGGGCCGCTCCTGCTGTCGGTGCTCGCCGCCCGTCGGCTGGTCAGCTGCCTGTGGGCGGCGCTCGCCTTCGTCGGGGTCGCGCTGCTGGGCCGGGCGGGGTTCGACAGCCTGAACGTGCCCGGGGTGGCTTTCGCGCTGGCCGCCGGGGTGCTCTGGGCGAGCTACATCGTGTTGTCCCAACGCACCGGCCACCGGTTCCCGAAGACCGACGGTCTTGCCCTGGCCATGGCGGTGTCGGCGGTGATCACGGTCCCGCTGGGGGTGGTCAGTGCCGGAAGCGCGCTGTTCCATCCCGCGGTGCTCGGTCTCGGCACCCTGGTCGCTCTGCTGTCCTCGGCCCTGCCCTACACCCTCGAACTGCGAGCGTTGCGCAGGCTTCCGGCCGGAACCTTCGCCGTGATGATGAGTCTGTCCCCGGCCTTCGCCGCCGCCGGCGGTTTCCTGGTTCTCGGTCAGCGGCTGAACCTGCTGGAGGCGGTCGCGATCGTGCTGGTGGTGATCGCGACGGCCGGTGCCGTGCGGTCCGCCGGCCGAGCGGCACCTGCCCTCGAACCGCCGGCCGAGAGGTCGACGGCGACGGGTTGCGCACCGCCGTCCTCGTCACCACCACCCAGGTCCGACCCGGGGCAGGTGTGATCCACCGCCCTCAGCCCAGGGTGACCAGGTCGACCACGTTGTCGGTCGGCAGGTCACCGGCCACCGTTGCCTGGATCTCGGTGCGCCGCAGCACGAGTCCACCACCGTAGTTCGTCATGAAGGCGGTGTCGGCGGCGTCCCGGCCGGTGGCGATACGCAGCAGGCTGGCCCGCGGGCCGAGCAGGGTCGCGTCCACGACGTACCAGACACCGTCGAGACAGGCCTCGGCCACGGCGTGGAAGTCCATCGGGTCGATCCCCGGGGCGTAGACGGCGACCAGCCGGGCCGGCACCTGCAGGGAGCGCAGCAGGGCCACCACCAGATGGGCGTAGTCGCGGCAGACCCCGCGCCCGGCCAGCAGGGTGTCGATGGCACCGTCGATGGGGTCGCTGCTGCCGGGAACGTAGTCGAGCCTGGTACCGACCCAGGAGGATACGGCGGCGAGAAGGTCGGCCGGGTCGTCGATCCCGGCGAACTCCGTGCGGGCGAACCCGGCGATCCGGTCGGACTCGGCGTACCTGCTCGGCCAGAGGTAGGTGTGCAGGTCCAGCTCGTCGACCGGCGCCGGGGCCTGTCGACCCTCGACATCGGCCTGGTAGGTGACGACCAGGTCCCCGGGTGGTGCCTGGACCACGTGCAACCGCGTCCCGGTGACACCGATGACCTCGGTGCGGGCCAACGGTTTTCCGTTGACCTTGACCGAGAGCTCCTCGGCCACGGCGGCACCGGGCAGCGCGGCGACAGCCACCTGCAGGACCACTCGGGTGGTGGCGAACACTTCGGCTTCGAGCCGACAGGCGACGGAACGGTTCATCCCGCCGAGACTGCACTGCCGGCCCGAAGACCGCAAGGGCCGACGGCCAAGGTCACGCCGGGGAGTTTCCTCCGCGTCGGACCAAGGGGATGACCTGCTCGGCGAACCGCTCGAGTTCGCTGAGCATCGGCGAGAACTGCAGCAGCAGCACGTCCACCCCGACCTTCTCGAACTCCACGATCCTGGCGGCGACCTGCTCGGGGGTGCCGACCAGGTTCGGCCGCAGGCCTCGGTTGGAGACCGAGTAGTCCTTCAGATCCACTGCCGTGTCCAACTGGGACTTGGTGACGAAGTCCTGGTAGGAGTCGTAGGCCGCGCCCTCGCGGACATCGGTGATCCGGTCCAGCTCGGCCAGCGCCTCGGCCTCGGTGTCCCGGACGATGACGTAGGCGGCCATGCCGAAGTGCGCGAAGGGGGCGTGCCCCTTCTCCGCGCGACGGCGACGCATGTCGGTGATCTTGGTGTCGAGCTCCTCGACCGTGCCGCCGTGGGTGAGGTAGGCCTCGGCGAAGTTCGAGATGGCGTTCCGGCCGGCCTCGCTCTCGCCACCGGCGTAGATCAGCGGCTGCACCGACGGTTTCGGCTCGAGGTAGGTGCCGTCCAACTGGTAGTTGGCACCGTCATGGCTGAACGGGGTCTGAGACCACAGGCCGCGCAGGACATCGACGTACTCCTGGGTGACGGCGTACCGGTCGTCGTGCTTCTTGAACGGGACGCCGTACTGACGCGCCTCCTCGGCCCACCAGGCCGACACGAGGTTCAAGGTGAAGCGGCCGCCGGCGATCTCCTGGATCGTGGCCGCCTGTTTCGCCGTCAGGGCCGGTGGGTGGTAGCTCGGCCGCAGGGCCGTCATGATCTCGATCTTCGAGGTGACGGCCGCGACGGCCGCGGTCAGCGCCCAGGCGTCGAGGGCCGGTCCGGCGTAGCCCTTGATGTCGTTCAGGTTCAGCTCAGGGATCAGTGTCAGGTCGAAGCCGACCCGCTCGGCCGTCTGGGAGATCAACTTGATGTGTTCGAACGTCAGTGGTGTGTTCTCGTCGGCGACATTCCTGAGCCAACCGCCGAAAATCGGGGTCCAGTAACCAAATCTCATCGGTGGGCCTTTCAGCGGAGAAGGGAGAGTTCGTTGCCGAGGAAACGGGCGACCCTGCGCGCGGCGGAGATCTCCTCGGCGGCCTCGACAGCGGGGTTGTAGTTGGTGTTGGTGTTGACGTCGTAGGTGACGAGTCGACCGTCGGTGGTTTCGATGAATTCGACACCGGCGATCTCGATGCCGGTGGCGGCCAGGAGGGCCTCGAGCTCCACGATCAGCGGCGTGTGGGCGTCGATGTCCTCCCGCCGCCGGAACAGAGAGTTCTCGGCCCCGGTGCCTGGCACCTCACAGGCGGCAGGGGCGAAACCCTGCGCCGGCACGGCACAGGCCTCGGCCGGGCACAGCTCGAAACTGCCGGCCGCGGTGTCGACCCGAACGGCGTAGGCGAACCGGCCCCCGATGAACTCGACCCGGGTGATGCAGGGCTCCGCTGCGGTGAGGTACTCCTGCAGCAGGGTGATGTCGTCCGCCGACTCCTCGAACTCGCCTCCACCGACGTAGGTGTCGAATTCGGCGTGGCTGTCGAAGCGGCGGACCCCCAGGCCCTTGCCGCCCTGGTTGTGTTTGGTGATGAAGGGCGGGGTGAACTCGCGCGCCCGGTCGGACAGGTCGGCCCGGCCGAAGACGGCGACGGTCCGGGGGACCTCGATCCGGGCGGAGCTCAGGGCCAGATGTTGGGCGACCTTGCTCACCTCCAGCTCGAGGACCTCGCTGCCGTTGATCACTCGCCGACCGGCTGCTTCCAGCCACCGCAGGACAGCCCGGGCGTAGTCCTTCGCGAACGGGTTGCCCCTGGTGTGGGAGGAGGCGCTCAAGCGGGACCAGAAGACACCCTCCGGCGGGGGCTGGGACAGATCGATGGAACCGGAGGTCAACGACCATTCCTTCAAGGGAACACCTTCGAGATCGAAGGCGGCCTGGAAAGGTGGGATCCAGTCGGGGTTCTCGTGCAGGACGTACACCGCCGGACCTGCGGTTTCGGGCAACGGGGACATATGTGGTGGACCGTTCGTCTCGAGCCAGGACGCGACCCATGTCTGAAGGTGTCGCGCCGCGGTCCCCTCGGCAGCCGACTGCCATGGTTTCCTGACTGATCCTATCCGGATGGCTCGTCCTGCCGGAAATCAGTTCCGGACGCAGGAATGCCGGCTACGGATGCCGTCGACGATCAGGCCAAGGCCGAACTCGAAGGATCCCGGGTCCGACCCCTGTGCCGGTGCCGCGGGCACCGGGGCGTCGATGGCACCGACGCTGTTGGCCTGGAGCTGTTGCTGTTCGCCGGAGACGTGCCCGAACACGAAATGCAGGATCGTGAGCGCGGCGGCGTGGGCGAACGGGGGAGCGAAGCCACCGGCGGCGACCGCCCTGGTCAACGCCTCCTCCGGTCCGGCCGCGCCGAGGCCGAAGGCGTGCACCGTGGAGATCAGCTCCGCCCCGTCGCGATAGGTGAGCAGGGTGTCCCGGAGCATGCGCGCCCGTTCGGTGGTCTGCGTGTCCCAGGCCAAGGCATCCAGGTCGCGGACCGGTGCCCGGCCGAGGATCTCCTCGGCCATGGCCGCCAGCAGGGTCTGCTTGTTCTGGAAATGCCAGTAGAGGGCGCTGGGCTGCACACCCAAGGAACCGGCCAGCCGGCGCATCGACAGGTCCGCCAGGCCGTAGTCGTCGAGGATGCCGATAGCCGCGGCGACCACATCCGTTGCGCTGTGTCGCATCTGGACCTGAACTCCTTCGACGTCCTCGGCCGTGGCCGAGGGGGCCGGCCCCGGAGGCCCGGGTTGACGTCGGAAGAAATCTATCACTAACCTGAACACCGTTCACCTGAACACCGTTCAGGTGTGGTGCGCCCCCGAGGCCCGAACCAGAAAAAGGATTCCCATGAGTTCAGCTGTCGTCCGTTCCTCCGCCCCTGTGCTGGCGGACCTGATCCCCGGTGCCAAGGTGCGGGACGCCGTCCTGGTGCTGGGGGGCACCGGTCTCATCACCGTGGCGGGACAGATCGCCATCCCGTTGCCGTTCACCCCGATCCCGTTGTCCCTGGCCACCTTCGCCGTCATCCTCACCGGCGCCGCCCTCGGTCCGGCGCGAGCGGCCGGCAGCGCCCTGCTCTACCTGGCGCTGGGGGTGGCGGGTGTCCCGCTCTTCGCCCATCAGGCCTCCGGTTGGGCGTTCGCCTCCTTCGGTTACATCATCGGGTACGTCCTGGCGGCCGTTCTGGTGGGACATCTCGCCCGCCGGCGGGCCGACCGTACCGTTGCGGCCACTGTCGCCATGGCAGCCCTGGGTTCGTTGGTGATCTATGCGGTCGGCCTGCCTTGGCTGATGTCCTATGTCGGAGTCGGCCTGGGCAAGGGACTTTCCCTCGGCGTGACACCGTTCCTGATCGGAGATCTGATCAAGGCGGTGGCGGCGGCGCTCGTGCTGCCGGCGGCCTGGAAGATCGTGGACCGGGTCTCCGGAAGCACTGATAGCTGAAAAGTCCCTTCCCGGTAACGGATATCGCGCCCCCGAACACACTCGGGGGCGCGATTTTTGTTTTGCGACAGTATTCCTGATAACTTTGATCAAGTTAACGTGGATGAGGGAAGGGCCTCCAGATCTGATGCGGTGCAACATACCCGGCTGGAACAGCTGTTCCGACGGTCGTGCCCGCCTGCAGTACATCTGTCGATGTAGCCACGGGTAGTCGCCGACCGGCGACGTGCGCCCTCCCGCGATGCGCAACTGCGCTCTCCGGTGTCTTCCGCGCGCCCAATTCCACTTCCGGCCTTTCGGCCGTCACACCCACCGAACCCGGTCGATCAAAGACCGTCACGGTTCGAGCACCCGGTTCGAACCGTCACCGAGGAGGTACCACCTGTCGTGTTGAAGACATCATCGAGACGAACCGCCTGGCGTCGCAGCCTGGCCGTCGGACTCGCCGCAGTACTGCTCAGTTCCGGGGCGGTGACGGGAACGGCATCGGCGGCCGACGAGGACCAACGGCCCATCGCAGCGGACACCAACGTGCCCTACCTGCCCCTGGACTTCCAGTACCAGTGGCCCAAGTTCGGCGAGACCGAGATCACCGACAACCTCAAGTTCCTGTCGAACTCGCCGGCCCCGGACGGTCTCACCCAGTTCAGCAACCTGGTGTTCTGGGACAACTTCGTCGCCATGGGCAGCTACAACGGCCTGGCGATCTACGACGTCAAGGATCCGGCCGCTCCGGTCCTGGTCAGCCACGTCATCTGCCCTGGCGCCCAGGGCGACCTGAGCAAGGCCGGCGACCTGATCTTCTTCTCCGTGGACTCCCCGCGGAGCGGATCCTCCTGTGGTGCACCGGCTGTCGCCGCGAGCAGTACGGCAGCCTGGGAGGGGATCCGGATCTTCAACGTGGCCGACCCGGCGTCGCCGCAGTACGTCGGGAATGTCCAGACCCGTTGCGGATCCCACACCCACACCCAGGTGCCGGACGCCGAGGATCCGAACATCGTGTACCTGTACAACGGTTCCTACGACACCTCCTCGACCGCCGCGTACTGCAAGAACCCGCACCTGCGGGTCGAGGTGATCAAGGTCGACATCCGGTCGCCGCAGACCGCGGCGATCGCGAACGAGGTCTTCCTGTGGGACGAGGATCCGGCCACGGATCTGCCCGCCCCGTTCAAGGCCGCCGACCGTGCCGACGGTGGTGCCTCCACGAGCGCCACCCTCGGTTGCCACGACCTGACCGCCTACCCGGCCAAGGATCTGCTCGCGGCCGCGTGTGAGGGGGACGGGCTGATCCTCGACATCAAGGACCGGCTGCACCCGGTCGTGCTGGACCGGGTGCGGGATGCGAACTACGCGTTCTGGCACACGGCACAGTTCAACAACGACGCCACCAAGGTCATCTTCCAGGACGAACTGGGCGGCGGCAGCAGTGCCACCTGCCTGCCCAACGTGCAGAACTTCCGTGGCGCGGACGCCTTCTACGCCGTCGGTGCCGACAAGAAGCTGACGCTGAAGAGCTACTTCAAGATCCCGCGTCGGCAGTCGCAGAACGAGAACTGTGTCACCCACGAAGGAAACATCCTCCCGATCCCGGGCCGTGACATCTTCGTCCAGGCCTGGTACCAGGGTGGTGTCTCGATCATCGACTTCACTGATATCGAGAAGCCCACGGAGATCGGCTACTTCGACCGTGGACCGATCACCGCCACCTCCCTGACCGCCGCCGGGTACTGGGCGACGTACTTCAAGGACGGGTACATCTACGGCAGCGAGTACCTGCGTGGCTTCGACACCCTGAAGCTGGTGGGGGACGAGTTCGCCGATGCGATCCGTTACCGCTACCCGAACCCGTACAACCCGTCGACCCAGCCGGAGTACACCTGGGGCTGGAAGACGGCGCCGGTGGTTCCGTCCGGTCAGGCCGTCTCCACCGTCCTGGCCGCCGCGCCGACCTCGGTGCCGGTGGGATCTGCCGGAGCGATCACGATCACCGCACCGGCCGGCACCTACCAGGCCGGCGAGTACGTCGACGTCTGGAGCCGGGGCGACGGGGACGCCTCGGTGCTGGCCTCCGGCCGGGCCGCTGCGAACGGGTCCTTCACGGGAGAGTTCGCCCTGCCTGCCGGTTACCGGCCGGGTGTGCACGAGGTGATCGTGCGCGGTGACAACAAGCTCGACACCGCTCTGTCCCTGGTGCGTTTCGCGGTGGACTTCACCGATGTCGCACCGGGTCACCAGTTCTACACCGAGATCTCGTGGGCGGCGGCGAAGAAGGTGACCACCGGGTACGCCGACGGCACCTACGCCCCGGCGTCGACGATCGCGCGTGATGCCCTGGTGCGCTTCCTGTACAAGGCCACCCACCCCGGTCAGACCGCCCCGGCCTGCACCACCGCTCCGTTCACGGACGTCTCGGTCAAGCACCCGTTCTGCGCGGAGATCGCCTGGGCCAAGACCGCCGGTATCACCACCGGCTACACCGATGGGCGCTTCGCCCCGGCCGAGAAGATCAGCCGCCAGGCCACGGCGGCCTTCATCTACCGCGCCGCCAACCCGGGCATCACCCCGACCCCGGTGACGGTTGCTCCGTTCCCGGACGTCCAGCCGGGCGTGGCAGGCAACTTCAGTGCGGAGATCGCGTGGGCCAAGGACCACGGGATCGTCGAGGGCTTCAGCGACGGCAAGTTCCACCGGACCGCCGATGTTGCACGTGATGCGACGGCCGCGTTCGTCTACCGGGCCTTCTCCGCCCGCTGAGACGAGTTCGCCCGCACTGGTTCTGACTGATCTGTGCATGGTGTGACCCGAATCCCCCCCGCAGGCTCGGTGCCTGCGGGGGGGTTTCGCGCTCATCGGTCGGCCGTTCAGCGGGATCGCCCGCGCAGGGCGAGGACGTTGGCCCCGACGATCGCGCCGATCCCCAGCCACTGGGACCAGACCAGTGACTGGTGCAGCACCACCCAGCCGACCGCCGCGGCGAAAACCGGGTGGGCGCTCATCAGGATGCCGAACAGGTGGGCGGGCACCCGGCGCAGGGTCACCAGGTCGGCGACCTGGGGGACCACGGAGGACAACAGGCCGGTGACGAGTGCACCGCCGATCGCGGCGGCTGTCGGGGTGTGGTGCAGGAAGGTGATGACGGCGACCGGGATGAACAGCACCCCGGAGATCCCGGCGGCCGCCGCCGATCCCTGGACACCGGGAATCCGTCGGCCCACCTCGCGGTTGAGCAGGATGTAGCAGGCCCAGCCCGTCGCCGCGAGCAGGCCGAAGGCCACCCCGAGCCAGTCGGTGCTCGGTGTCGGATCGGTGAGCAGCACGACTCCGCCGACGGCCAGCAGTGCGCAGAACCCGGTCGCTCTGGTACGCGAGGTCGCCAGGGCCACCCCCAGCGGTCCGAGGAACTCCAGCGTCACCGCAAGGCCCAGCCCGACCCGGTCGACGGCCAGGTACAGACTCAGGTTCATCCCGCCGAACACCACTGCCAACGCGATCACCGGCCACCACTGGCGGCGGCTGAAGGTACGCAGCGGGGGTCGCACGAGGGCCATCAGGGTCACCGCCGCGACGAACTGCCGCACGGCGACCACTCCCGCCGGTCCGATGACGGGGAAGGCCATCGATCCGACGGCCGCGCCGATCTGACTGGACAGCGCACTGCCCAGCACCAGGCCGGTTGCTGCCCGGCGTCCCGATCTCGGTTCCATGGGGGGATCCTGCGCCCGCCTCCCGCCTTGCTCACAATGCATGAATGGGCCCGTTTATGCTCCTGGGTTATGAATGTGGAGATCCGTCAGCTTCGCTGCCTGGTGGCGGTCATGGACGCGGGCAGTTTCACCGACGCGGCCATCGAACTCGGTGTCTCCCAGGCGGCTGTGTCCCGGAGTGTGTCCACCCTGGAATCGACCCTGGGGGTGCGACTGCTCCGCCGGACCACCCGGTCGGTCTCACCGACCAGCGCCGGTGCCCCGGTGCTCGCCCGTGCCCGACGGCTGCTGGCCGATCTGGAGAGCCTGATCCAGGATGCCGTGACGGGTCACGACCGGCTGCGGATCGGGTACGCCTGGTCAGCGGTGGGCAGACACACCGTTGCGCTGCAACGACAATGGGCCGCCGAACGACCGGACACGGATGTGCAGCTCGTCCGCAACAACTCGGCGTCGGCGGGCCTGGCGGAGGGCAGCTGCGAACTCGCGATCCTGCGGAACACCCCGGATCCACGCCGCTTCGAATCGGTCATCGTGGGGCTGGAACGGCGGTACTGCGTGATGGCCACCGACGATGCGCTGGCGCGCCGGCGTTCGGTCGTGCTGGCCGACTTCGCCGGGCGGACCCTGGGCATCGACCGTCGGACCGGCACCACCACGGGTGAGCTGTGGGCCGGTCGGTCCGGCCCGTCGAAGATCGTCGACACCCTGGACATCGACGACTGGCTCGGGCTGATCGCGGCCGGCGGAATGGTGGGAATGACGACCGAAGCCACGGCTGCCCTGCACCGACGGCCGGGGGTCGCCTACCGCCTGGTGCGGGACGCCCCGCCGGTCGCGGTGCATCTGGCCTGGTGGCGGGACGAACCCCCGCCCGCGACCCCGGCCGTGGTCGAACTGCTGACCAGGTTGTACCGGGAGGCCTGAACGCCGGACCCGCCGCGACTCACCCGGCGGCCGTCCGCTCCCGATGGCGGCGGACCGCGGCCCGGTTGCCGCACGCGGGGGAGCAGAAGCGTTGCCGCCCGTTCCGGGAGATGTCGGCGTACACCTTCGTGCACCCGTCCGCCTGGCAGGGACCCAGGCGGTCCATCCCTCGTCCGGTCAGGTGCAGGGCGGTCCCGACCGAGACCAGGGCGGCGACCTGGCGGTGCACGGGAAGGTCCTCCTCGCGGAAGTGCAGGTGCCAACCGGTACCGGCGTGGTCGGTCAGCCGTGGGGGAGCGGCGTACTCGGCGAGCAGTTCGTTCAACAGCACGGCCCGTGCCGACTCCGTGTCCGTGGTGACCACCCGGAGCCAGCGGCGCAGGAAGGCGGTGATCCGCACCAGATCCGCCGCGGTGGGCGTGCGCTGCAGGATCAGACCGGCCTCCGCGCACCGCGCGGCGAGTACTCGCTCGTCCGAGCAGGGGTCGTTGACAAGTTCCACCGCCAGTCGGATCGGGTCCTCGCCGTAAGGGTTGAAATGCATAAAGCCATTACAACACACTGGTGCAATGAACAGCGCTCACCAGCACCTCTGGCACCACAGGTCGTCCCATCCCTCCAGCGAAGGTCTCGTCATCTACCAGTCCTGTTCGTGCGGCAGGCACCGCATCATGGTCGCCACTGCGGCCTCGGCGGTCCAGGCCCACGGCCCGCGGGGCTGACCGGAGGCGAGCATTTCCCAGGTCCCGTGCAACCGATTCACATCCGGTTCCGTCGATCCAGTACGGCAGAGACCGCCGGCCACTTCCACGGGGAAAGAAGACCAGCACATGGCGCACGGGGGACGGATGGAACGACGAGGGGTACGTCGAACGGTGGTGGCAGTCCTGGCGGCGGCCCTGGTGCTGGGGGCCTGTACCCCCGACCACAACGACGGACAACCCACCCCCGGCCCCACCGTGTCCGGCCCCACCAGCCAGGTGCTGGCGGCGCCGGAGGAGGGCTCGCCGAAGGAGGGAACCCCTGGGGCGAAGGACCGGCTGGTCGGGGTACGTCTGTCCGCCGGAAAGGCACCGGTGGCACCCGACCCGGTGCCGGTGGTCACCGGTTCACCCTTGGACCCCGACGGCATCACCGCTGTCACCGATCGCCTCCCCGCGTGGAAACCGGAGGATCTGACCAAGGCCTTCAACTGGCCGGTCGAATCCATCCGGCCACCGGCGGTGGGGAAGACCATCAAGGAGTCCTTCCCGCCCGCCGAGCAGAAACCGCCGGTGGCCGTTCCCACCGGACCGCTGAAGGTCCTGCGCTCCCAGCCGCACGGGACGGTGACGATCGCCCCGTTCGTCAGCATCACCTTCAACCAGCCGATGGTGCCGATCACCACGGTCGGCCGGCTGGCGGCAACGGATGTGCCGGTCACGATCACACCGGAGGTACCCGGACACTGGCAGTGGATCGGCACCAGCACACTGCGTTTCGACGCCGATTCCGAGGATTTCGACCGGATGCCGATGGCGACCGAGTACACCGTGACGGTGCCGGCCGGGACGAAATCGGCCACCGGGGCGGCACTGTCGAAGGCCGTCACCGTCAACTTCACCACGCCGGGTCCGGTGGTGAAGAGTCTGACCCCCACCGGTACGGACCTGCCGCTGGCACCGGTCTTCGTCGCGACCTTCAATCAGCAGGTCGACCCCGCGGCGGTGCTGGCGAAACTCACGGTGGCCGCCGGTGGGTCGGCGGTGTCGATCCGACTGGCCACCGAGGCCGAGGTCGCCGCCGACAAGAAGGCCACCGAAGTCACCGGGAAGCTGCAAACGGGGCGCTGGGTCGCCTTCCGGCCCGTCTCCCCGCTCCCCGCCGACACGGCAGTCAGGATCGATCTCGCGGCAGGTCTGCCGTCGGCAGAGGGCCCGCTGACCTCGGTGAACGCAACCTCCGTCAAGGCCCGGACCTATGCGCCCTTCACCCTGAAGAATGTCCAGTGCTACGACGGGTGCCGGTCCGGGGATCAGGTGACCGTACGTTTGAGCAACGCGGTCGACCTGGCCACCTTCCGGCCCTCCGACGTCACCGTGAGTCCGGCGGTCGAAGGGCTGGATGTCCAGGCCGACGGCAACCAGCTGTACCTGTACGGTGCGCTGGTCCCGAGAGCCACCTACCGGGTGACGGTGGCGGACTCGGTCACCGATGTGTTCGGCCAGACCCTCGTCGGCGACCGAACCGGGACCTTCACGGTCGGCAGTGAGCGTCGACGGATGAATCCGTTGCCCGTGCTGACCACCCTGCGGTCGGATCAAGCGAACCCGTCGATCTTCGTCGACACGGTGAACCGGACGCAGTTCCGGGTCAGGGTGTTCCAGGTGGCACCGGCGGACTGGGGTGCCTTCAGCGCGCTCCAGCAGCGCTATGCCGACGACTGGTTCAGCAAGAACACCGTCCTGAGTGTTCCTGACTGGCCGGTCCTGTCGGACGACACCGTCACCGTGACCGGGGCGACCGGGGCGAACAAGGACAAACAGGTGGTGACCCCGATCGATCTGACGGCCGCGTTCGCGGCGGACTCCGTCCACGGGCACCTCGTCGTGCTGGTCGAGCCCGCCGCCGGCGAGCGGTTCCCCGGGGGGGTTCGCTGGCAGAACGGTCCCACGATGACCTGGGTGCAGCGCACCGCGATCAGTCTGGATGCGGTCGTCGACTCGGGCCACGTCCGGGTCTGGGCAACCGATCTGAGGGACGGATCCCCCCTCGCCGGTGTCACGGTGAGTCCGTTGGGCATCACCGGTGATCCGGCAGCCACGGACGAGCACGGTGTCGCGGTGCTGGCCCTGTCCGCCTCATCGATGAGCGCGGTCACCGCGACCCTGGCCGGTGACACCGCGATCCTGCCGGCCGACCTGTACGGGGGCGGTTGGCAGTCCAATCCTCGCCAGGACGAACTGCGCTGGCTGGTCAACGACGACCGGCAGACCTACCGTCCCGGCGAACGTGCCTCGATCAAGGGTTGGGTCCGGATGCTCACCTCCGGAAGCGACAGCCAGATCACTGCTGTCGCAGCGGGTTCCACTGTCGGATACACGGTCAGCGATGCCTACGGGAACAAGATCGCCGCGGGCAGTGCGGACGTCGGGGCGCTCGGTGGGTTCGACTTCACCGTGGACATCCCGGCAGGCGCCTCCACCGGGGAGGCCTACGTCGAGCTGACCCTCAGCGGCCAGTCGGGGCTGGAAGCCAGCGGATCGCAGCACACGTTCCAGATCGCCGACTACCGACGTCCGGACTTCGAGGTGACGGCCACCCCGCAGACCGCGGGACCGTACGTCCTCGACGACCCGGTCACCGTCGGTGCGAACGCGACGTACTACGCCGGCGGGCCTCTCGGGGCGGCCGGGGTGAACTGGCAGGTGCGGACGGCGCCGGCCACCTACTCGCCCCCCGGCTGGGACCAGTACACCTTCGGAATCTGGACACCCTGGTGGCAGACCGACACCGCCTGGGGCGGTGAAACAATGGGATACGGCGACTACTGCTGCGACTACCCCGGCGGCGCTGAGCCGGTGGTCGACGAATTCGACGGGACCACCGATGCCGAGGGCAAGCAGTTCCTGCAGATCGAGGTGGGGGACCTGGGGGCCGACAACGCCGGCCTGCCGGTCACCCTCACCGCCCAGGCCACCGTGACGGATGTGAACCGGCAGGCGATCGCCGGTACCGCTGATCTGTTGGTGCACCCGGGGAAGTACTACGTCGGGCTCGGCGGCGGCAGCACCTTCGTCCGCCAGGGCGAGGACCTCTCGGTCTCGGCGATCGTCACCGACGTCGACGGGGCGGTGGCCCCGGGGCGCACGGTGAAGATCCGCGCCGCCCTGGTCACCACCAGTTGGGCGAGCGGGTCGGCCGTGGAGACCGAGTCCGATCCGCAGACCTGTGAACTGACCTCGACGGGCGATCCGGTGGTCTGCACCGTCCGGCCCACCACGGGTGGCACCTACAAGATCACCGCTACCGTTGCCGACGACCAGGGCCGGACGAGCCGATCCGTCCTCACCCGCTGGGTCGCCGGAGCTGCCGGTGGCGAGGTGGACCGCACAGTGCAGCAGCAGGCGCTCACCCTGGTCCCGGACAAGGCCGAGTACCAGCCCGGGGAGTCGGCGCAGATCCTGGTCAACTCCCCGGTGGCCGAGGGGACCGGACTGCTGACCCTGAGCCGCGGCGACGTCGTCTCCACCAGCACCTTCCCGGTCACCGGTGGATCGGCGGTGGTCTCGGTACCGGTGGCGGACAAGGACATCCCGACGATCAACGTGTCGATCGAGGTCGCCGGCGCCGGCCCGGCAGAACCCGCTGCCGAACCGGCACCCGCGGGTCCGGAGGCCGCCGCCCGGCCCTCCGCTTTCGCCACCGGCGCCCTCAGCCTGGCGATCTCGTCGGCCTCGCGGAAACTCGCCGTCACGGTGGCGCCCCAGGCCACCACGGTGCCCCCGGGGGCGGACACCTCGGTGGAGGTAACCGTGCGGGATGCGGCCGGAAATCCGGTGCCCGACAGCGAGTTCGAGCTGATGGTGGTGGACGAGGCGGTGCTGGCCCTGAGCGACTACCGCCTGCCCGATCCGGCAGAGGTCTTCTACGCCCCGCTGCCGAATCAGGTCTATTCGGTGTTCGGGCGGGAAAGTGTGCAGAACACCCAGCGGTCTCTCAGCCTCGCCGGTGGACGGCAGTCCGGCTGGGCCACTGATAGTGCCTACGCGTCCTCTTCGGAAACCTCGACGGTAGCGGCCATGGCTGGTGTCCCGGACAGTTCGAACCTGCAGGCCGGCCAGGCCATCAAGGTCCGCCAGGCCTTCGACGCCCTGGCGGTGTTCGAACCCTCGGTGCGCACCGATGCCGAAGGCCGTGCCACCGTCGATGTTCCGTTACCGGAAAGCCTGACCCGGTACCGGGTGATGGTGGTCGCTGTGGCCGGTGCCGACCGGTTCGGCACCGCGGAGGCCAACATCACCGCCTCCCTGCCGTTGACGGTCCGGCCGACCGCACCGCGGTTCCTCAACTTCGGGGACACCTTCGAATTGCCGGTGCTGGTGCAGAACCTGGGTTCGAGCGATCTCTCGGTGGACGTGGTGCTGCAGACGGAGAACCTCACCGCCACGACCGCGAACAGCAACGTCGATGCGGCGGGGCAGCGGGTGACGGTGCCGGCCGACGGGAGGGTGGAGGTGCGCTTTCCGGCCTCTGCCGCCGAGGTGGGCACCGCACGGTTCCGGGTGGCGGTGGCCCCGAGCGATCCGGGTGCCGCCGGTGCGGGTGCCACCGCGGATGCGATCACCGTGAAACTTCCGGTCTACACCCCGGCGACCTCCGAGACCTTCGCCGGTTACGGAGTCATCGACGGCGGGAAGGCCGTCCGCCAGCCGGTTCTCGCCCCCACCGGGGTGATCCCGGAGTTCGGTGGACTCACCGTCAGCACCTCGACGACGGCGTTGCAGGAGCTGACGGACGCCGTCCTGTACCTGACCGACTACCGCTACGAGAGCTCGGACGGACTGGCCGCACAGGTCATGGCCATCTCCTCCCTCGGGCAGGTTCTCGCCGCTTTCGAAGCCCCGGGACTGCCGTCACCGGCCGACTTGAAAAAGCAGGTGGAGCACAAGATCGAGCAGTTGGCGGCCCTGCAGAACGCCGACGGTGGATTCCCGTACTGGCAGAAGGGGGAGCGGTCGGAGGCGTTCAACTCGATCGGCGTGGTCCAGGCCCTGCTGGCCGCCGAGGCCCAGGGCTACACGGTGTCGGCCGACACCCTCAGCCGGGCGCTGAAATTCCTCGCCGAGGTCCGCCGGCACATCCCGAAGAACACCAGCCCGTCAACCGGCGACACCATCCAGGCCTATGCGCTGAACGTCCGGCAGTCGGGCGGGGCGAAGGTGGCCGAAGCCGCGAACACCCTGTACACCGAGCGCGGGGCGAGCCTGTCACTCGACGCCCGCGCCTGGTTGCTGCCCGTTCTCACCGACCAGGCGGCGATCAGCGCGATCACGATGTCGATCCAGAACGCCGCGGTGGACCGGGCCGGATCGGTGACCTTCACCAACAAGGCCGTGGACGACGCGTGGACCGTCCTGCAATCGAACAGCAGGACCGACGCGCTCATCCTGGACGCGCTCATCGCGGTGGACCCGCAGAGTGATCTGATCCCGAAGATCGTCGCCGGGGCGATGGGGGCGCGGCAGCAGGGGAGGTGGGAGAACGTGCAGGAGAACTCCTTCAGCCTGCTGGCCCTGAAACACTATTTCGACACCTTCGAAAGCGTGACCCCGGATCTGGTGGCCAGGGTCTGGCTCGGCGACCGCTTCGCCGGCGAGCACACCTATCGCGGTCGTACCACCGAGCAGGCCGAGATCACAGTTCCCACAGCGGATCTCGGCACCGCCGACGGCAAGGGTGTCACCATCGACAATGACGGCACGGGACGGCTGTACTACCGGATCGGGCTGCGGACGGCCCCGGCGGACTTCGATCTGGACCCGTTGGACCGCGGTTTCGTCGTGACCCGGACCTACCAGGGTGTCACGGACAAGGGGGACGTCACCCGGGACGGCGACGGGACCTGGCATGTCAAGGCCGGGGCCGAGGTGCGGGTCACGGTCTCGATGGTGGCCGAGAGCGCCCGGAACCACGTGGCGCTGGTCGACCCGCTGCCGGCCGGGCTGGAGATCCTCAACGCCGACCTGGCCGTCACACCGAAGAATCTGCGCAAGTCGATGGCCGATCGCTGGTCCTGGTCGTGGTTCGACCATCAGAACCAGCGGGACGACCGGGCGGAGGCGTTCAGCCGCCACCTCGGGGCAGGTGTCTACGAGTACAGCTACCTGGCCCGCGCCACCACCATCGGCGACTTCGTCGTCCCGCCGACCCGGGCCGAGGAGATGTACAGCCCGGAGACCTTCGGGCGCAGCGGTTCCGACTCAGTGGTGGTCGAGCCCTAGCTCGATCCAGGTCGTCCACGTGCCCCTCCACCCACGGGTGGAGGGGCACGTGTGTGCGGGGCGGCCGATCTCCACCCGCCTTCCACCCGTACGCCGATGACCGGCGGGGCGTTCGACGGAAGTGTGGGTGTCACGGCCGAAACGGCCCCGACACCCACACGAACCGGAGCAAGAGCGATGAGTGAATTCATGACAACCCTGGCCATCAGCCTGAGCATCCTCGCGATGATGGTGCTGACCCAGTTCGGGCGCCGGGAGTACACCGCCCGCGCCGCCGTCCGACCGCTCGTCGTGGTGCTCGTCCTGGGGTACATCTACCTCAAGGATGCCCCGATCTCCGGCCCGGAGGTGCTCCTCTACGCTGCCGGGATCGGCATCGGCCTGGTGTTCGCGGTTCTGGCGACCATCAGCACCCGGCTGGAACTGGACCCGGAATCCGGCCGTCGTTACACCCTGTGCGGTGCTGGTTTCGTCGCCACCTGGCTGGTGGCGGTCGCCGTCCGGATCGCCTTCGTCTGGTCGGTCGACAACCTGGAGGGCTTCCGGAACGCGGTGGGCACCTTCATGTACCAGCACCAGCTGGCCGAGGGATCCATCGCCCCGTTCTTCGTCCTGATGGCCCTGGCCACCGTGCTCGGCCGCACCGTGGCGGTCCGCATGCGGGTCAATGCCCTCGGCCGGGCAGATGCCGTCCGGACCGGAGCCGGTGACCTCACCGCTAGTGTCTGACCATGCTGATGCAGCTTCCGCCCGCGGCCAGGACCGGCGGGCAGCGGGTCTTCCGGGCGGTGCTGCCCACCTTCGTGGTGGTGGTCGCCTGGATCACCGTGCGGCCCCTGGGTGTGACCGGAACTGCCGGGGCGACCGCCGCCCTGCTGGTGCTGAACTCGGCGCTGATCTTCCTCCGGTCCGCGCCGTTCGGCCGGATGCGGCCGACCACCGAGATCACGGTGGTGATGCTGTGGGCGGTCGCCGCCGCCGGGTTGCTGGCCCTGAACTCCCTGAGCATCGCCCCGACCTTCGCCTTCTTCGTGGCCGGCCACGCCGGGTACCGACTCGGCTCCCGTGATGCACTGCTGGTCGCCGGTGGCACCGGGGTGCTCGCCGCCCTCGGGCTGCTGATCAGCGGGGCGAACGGGATCGATGGGTGGCCGTGGCTGCTCGGCCTCACCGTCGCCCTCCCGGTCTTCATCGGGATGGCGAACCGCAGCCGCGATCTCGCGGTTGCCAGTGCCCTCTCGGCGGCGCAGGCCCGGGAGCGGGCCGCCGAGTCCCAGGCCAGGGCTGAGGGTCTGGCTGAACGGGCCAGGATCTCCCGGGACGTCCACGATGTGCTCGCCCACTCCCTGTCGGGGGTGAACATGCAGCTCGAGCTCGGTGACATGTTGCTCGAGCGTGGGAATGTCGAGGCAGCGCGGGAGGCGCTCGGCAAGGCGCGCAGCATGGTCCGCGAGGGCATGGTCGAGGCCCGGCGGGCGGTCCAGGACTCGCGGGCCGAGATCCTGCCGCTGCGGGCAAGTCTGGAGGCGATGTTCGCCGGGACGGCCGAAGTGACGGTGACCGGTGCGGTGCGGGAACTGCCGACCGCGGTGACCCAGGCGGTGGTCCGGATCGCCCAGGAATCCTTGAGCAACTCCCGCCGTCACGCACCGGGCGCTGTCGTCGAGGTGTCATTGGCCTATGGGCCCGGCACCGTCGGTCTGGTGGTGACCAACGGTCCGGCCCTGCGGCCGGACGCCTCGCCAGGCGTGTCGACGGAGGGCTCGGGCATGGGGCTGGTCGGGATGCGGGAGCGGGTGGCACTGTTGGACGGGCGGGTGGATGCCGGACCGCTGGGCGACGGATGGTCTGTCTCGGCGGTGCTCCCCACCGTCGACCCGGCCGATGCGGACGAGCAGGAAGGACTGTGATGGTCGAGGGCGACGAGGTGCGGCTGGTGGTGGTGGACGACCAGGCCTCGATCCGGGAGGCGCTCGCCATGATGCTCGACCTGATGGACGGGATCACCGTCGTCGGCACCGGCGCCGACGGCAACGAAGCGGTGGCCCTGGTCGAGGAGCACCGGCCGGATGTGGTCCTGATGGACCTGAGGATGCCTCGGATGGACGGTATCGCGGCGACATCGGTGCTCGCCGAA
Organism: Nakamurella silvestris; assembly: GCA_003576535.1. Lineage (GTDB taxonomy): Bacteria > Actinomycetota > Actinomycetes > Mycobacteriales > Nakamurellaceae > Nakamurella > Nakamurella silvestris. The sequence goes on from QXCQ01000152.1 coordinate 84,667, forward strand.
CGGTTCCCGGAGACCGCTGTGGTGGTGCTGACCACCTTCGACGACGAGGAGTCCATCATCGCGGCCCTGGGTGCGGGGGCACGTGGGTATCTGACGAAACAGGCGGGCCGGGCGGACATCTCGCGGGCGGTGCAGGCGGCCGCGGCCGGGCAGGCCGTCCTGGACCCGGCGGTGCAGGCGCGTCTGGTCGCGGCAGCGGTCGGGGCTGCAGCGGTCGGGGCTGCGGCGGCCCCGGCCGGGCCGGATGCGCACCGGGCGGTTCCTCCGACGGAGGTCCTGTCCGCCCGCGAACGCGAGGTGCTGGCACTCATCGCCGGCGGCCGGTCCAACAAGGAGATCGCCACCGAGTTGTACGTCACCGAGGCCACCGTCAAAACCCATGTGAACAACATCTTCGCCAAGGCGGGGTTGCGGGATCGCGCCCAGGCCGTCCATTACGCCTTCACCCGCGGCCTCGTCTGATCCACGCTGCCGGGCGCGGGAAGCGGCGGTTTATAGTTATCCGAATTGAAAGGATTCATCCTTTTGGCAACACTCCTTCGGCTGAGCCGAACAGCGGACGGATAGAGGTGGGAATGTCGGCCGTTCATGGACTGTCCGAGGTGGCCGGACGGGCGGCGCAGGCGGAGAGCACCTCTCGTTCCGTCGCCTGGCTGAACGAGACGGCCATCGGCGAAGCCGCGACGAAGGTGTCCAGGTCGCTGGACCGCGAACGGACCGCGTTGTCCCGCCCGGGCCTGTCCGCCGTCGAACCCTCACCGACCTGGCGCACACGTCTGGCAGCCCTGGTCGATCCGGCGCGGGACGAAGGGATCGAGGCCGCGCCGGCCGACCCGTTCGCCGCGGCCGCTCAGGCGGAGGCGGACGCCGATGCGGCGGTGGCCGTGGCGGGGCTGGCCCTGACCGAGGCCCATCGGGCGGTGCTGCGCGCACGTGAGGCGGCCTTGCGGGCAGGGGACTCCGAAGCCGTCGCCACGGCGGTCCGCGGGTACCGTCCGCTGAAACCGGGGAGTGTGCCCGTTCGCTACGGCAAGGCCCTGCAATCGGGGACCAGCAGCGAGTTCAGCAACGTGGTGCGGACGAAACCACGTCCGATCCTGATCAAACTGGCGATCGGCCTCGGGCTGGGTCTGGGCTACCTGCTGTTCCTGCGTCTCTTCCAGTGGGACACCAAGTCCGAGATCCTGCCCTACCTGGCCCCGTACGCGCTGTCCGGGGTGATCGGCGGGGTCGTCTGCACCAATGCGCTCAGCTGGGACGCCACCCGTGTGCGCCGGGCGCTGACGAGCGGGGAGCGGCTGTGGTTGTTGCTGCTGAGCAAGAACGCCACCATGTTCGTCCTCGTCGGAGCTGCCGGGCTGCTGCTGAGTGTGCTCTTCGCTTGGCGCGCAGGGGATTTCAGCACCCTGCTCAAGGCCCTGGGTGAGCTGGCCACGATGATGCTCATCTGGCTCGGTGTGGGGAACGTGCTCTCGGTGATCCTGCCGTTGCGGGTGGAGCCGTTGAAGATGAGGTTCAAGGACGGAACCTTGCGTCCCTTCCTCTTCTCCTTCGTCACCTCCTACGTCATCGGGCTGGGGGTCAACCTGATCCTGACCTGGAAGATCTGGGCGAAACAATCGATGATCGCCGAGCTCGGCGGAGCCTGGGTCCCGGTGCTGATGCTGGTGTTCACCGCCTTGGTGACCTACCTGTTGCTCACCGTGCTGGCCGTCAGCCTCGCCGATCAACCGCGGATCAGGCGGGCGCTGTTGCGCGAGATGGTCGACTACAAGACCGCGGAGACCGCGCGGCCGTTGAACTCCCCGCTGCCGGCACCGGCACCCGGGTCGGCCCAGGAAGCCACCAACCAGCAAGTCACCAACCAGGAAGTCACCGAGAGGAAGAACCAGAACACGTGAGCACAGCAGAGCAGGTGCGGCCCGAGGTGACCGGCGAGCAGGCCAGGCGCGCCCACGGCAAGGCCGCCCGGGAGCGCGCCCCGCTGGCGGACCTGGGCAACTGGAACCCGGCCACCCGCGGTCATGACGCGCTGGCCACCGTCCTGAGCCAGGAATCCATCCGGCAGACCGATCTCCTGCCGATCCGTCATTCCCGGATGGCCGCCTCGCCCTGGACGTACTACCGGGGGGCAGCAGCGGTGGCGGCGGCCGACCTCGGATCCCGTCCGCACAGCGGTCTGAACGTCCAGCTCTGCGGGGACGCCCATGTGCTCAATTTCGGGCTGTGGGCCACTCCCGAGCGCAGCCTGGCCTTCGACCTGCGTGATTTCGACGAGACCCTGCCAGGGCCGTTCGAGTGGGACGTCGCCAGGTTGGTGGCGAGCATCGTGGTCCTTGCCAGGGACACCGGGGTGGCCCCGGCGGTGGCCGAACAGGCCGTCGCCGCCTGTCTGCTCGCCTACCGGAAACGGATGTCCGGCTACACCACGGCCAACCAGCTCGACATCTGGTACGACCTCGTCAAGGTCGAGGAGTTCCTCAGCGTCTTCTCCCGGTCCGACCGCAAACGCGGCAGCGTCGGGATCGCGAAGAAGGCCCAGAAACGCACGAGCGCCGGGGCCGCGCGCAAGCTCACCGAGGTGGTGGACGGTCGGCTGCGCATCACCGAGGAGCCGCCGATCCGCCGGCATCTCAAGGACGGCGTCGCCGAATCGGTCTACACCGCCTACCGTCAGTCCCTGCAGGAGGACCGGCGTCAGCTGCTCGACCGGTTCACCCCGGTCGACGGGGTCCAGCAGATCGTCGGGGTCGGCAGCGTCGGGATGCGGGTGTACCTGGTGCTGCTGAACGGGCCGAACCAGCACGACCCGCTGTTCCTGCAGATCAAACAGGCCGGACCGTCGGTCTACGAGCCCTTCTGCGGTGCGAGCACCCACACGAACCACGGCCAGCGGGTGGTGACGGGCAAGAGGTTGATCCAGAGCGCCACCGACATCTTCGTCGGCTGGACCACCGCGGGTGGGAACGACTACTACGTGCGCCAGTTCCGCGACATGAAGGTGATCGCCGACGGCGCGATCCTTGCCCCGCGACTGGTCGAGTTCGCCACCGCCTGTGGTGGGGTGCTCGCACGGGCGCACGCCCGGACCGGTGACCCGATCGCCATCGACGCCTACATCGGCAAGGGCCGGAAGTTCGACGAGGCCCTCGGGGCCTTCGCCCTGGCCTACGCCGACCAGACCGAGGCGGACCACCGGCAGTTCGCCGACGCCGTGGCCGGCAACACCATCAGCAGCGCGGTCGGCGGGATCGGTCCGCTGGAGTGATCGGCCGGCAGTTCGACCGGGAGCGGATGAAGGACCGCCTGCAGCACGCGCGCGAGTCCATCCTGGACGTCAACGACGGGATCGTGTCGGCCGCCGGTATCGCCGAGGGATTCGCCAGCGCGGGCGCGTCCGCGGGCACCCTGTTGATCGCCGGGGTGACCACGATCCTGGCCGGTGGGTCGGCAGCGGCCGGGGCCCGGTACACCGAGGTCCGTACCGAATGGGAGATGAACCGGGCCATCATCGAGCAGGAGCGGGCGAGCATCGAGGCCGACCCGGAGGGCGAGCTCGAGGAGCTGGTCGAGATCTATGCGGCCAAGGGGCTGGAACCGGAACTGGCCCGGCAGGTCGCCCAGGCGCTCACCGAACGCGACCCGGTCGCCGCCCATGCCGACGCCGAGTTGAACCTCGCGGCGCTGGGGGCCACCAGCGGAGGTCTGACCGCAGGGATCATCGCGGGACTGTCCTACGGGGCGGGTGCGGCCCTGCCGTTGGCCGGCATCCTGTTCCTGCCGGTGCACGAACGGATGATGCTGACTTTTGTCGCGGTCCTCATCGCCCTGGCGCTGACCGGGTGGTTCGCCTCCTGGCTGACCGGCCTGGCGGCCTGGAAACTCATGGTGCGCAACGTCCTGCTCGGCACCGCGACCATGGCGGCCAGCCTGCTGGTCGGGTTGCTGATCAACGGCTGACCCGCGCGGGAACCTGGGGTTCTAGCTGCCGATGGTGGGGTCGACGGGCCGGTCGACGCCGACCCGGCTCACCCGGGCCTGGTCACGCCCGGCGCGTTTGGCCAGGTAGAGGGTACTGTCCGCCAGGCTGATCGCATCGATCAACTCGGCCGGCGGCTGATCGGCCGCGACCACGGCGACACCGATGCTGACGCTGATCCGCCGCGGGACACCGACCGCTTCCATGTCACGGACCGCCGCGCAGAGCCGGCCGGCGATCACCATCGCCTCCTCCTCCGTCACATCCACCAGCAGGATGCTGAACTCCTCCCCGCCGAACCGGGCGATCAGATCCCATTTACGCAGGCCGCTGCGCAGCGCCCGGGCGGCCTCGATGAGCACCTCGTCCCCGGCGAGGTGTCCGTACTCGTCGTTGACCGCCTTGAAGTGGTCGAGATCGGCCAGCAGCACCGCCCACGGTTTGCTGGTGCGGGTCATCCTGGCGACCTGGTCGTAGACCTGGCGACGCCAGGGTTCGTAGCGCAGCAGACCGGTTTTGGCGTCCCGGTCGGCCTGCTCCTGCAGCGGGCGGTGCAGCACCGCTTGCTGGAGCAACCCGAACGAGGGCACCAGCAGGACGATGAACCAGGGCGCGTCGGCGCCGAGCAGTCCGATCAGCGCCCCGAAGGTGAGCACCGAGGCCTCGGTGAGGTAGAAGGACGGGTCGGCCAGGGTGCGCCGGAGCCACCGTTCGCTCTCCTCCTCGCCGATGTAGGCGCTGCCGAAGAACAGCCCCGACTCGATGGCGAGGAAGGTCGCCACGGAGGCGATGAGCAGCAGAAGGCCACCGAGGTCGTCGCTCAGGGTGACCCCGTGACCGTAGCCGCCGGCGCTGAGGATGCCGCAGGCCCCGAGGGAGGCCAGCACCAGGTAGGCCCCGGAGGTGACCCACTTGTAGAGGGGCACCCGGATACCACGCCAGCGGGCATGGGCGTAGGTGATCGCGACGTTCGGGATCAGCCACGGGGGAGGGAGCAGCATGACGGCGGCCATCGCCCAGGCGGACAGTCCCTTGTGCGGCCGTTGGCCGACCCGGACCCGACCTTCCAGCACCCGGCCGATCTCGACGTTGACGATGCTGGCCGTCGTCAGCAGGGCGGCGGTGATCACCTGGCGTGCGTCCGAACTCGGATGCAGACCGGCCGTGACGAAGAACGGCAGGACCAGGGCGCAGACGACGGCGGCGGTGCACCACAGCCGGGTGCCCACCGGCGCATTCCGCAGGCTGTCGATCCTGGTCCTGGGTTCCATGTCACCTTCGTCGATGTGGGTCTTTTGCCGGGTACGTGCCGACACCGGGTGCTTGCGCTGTGTATGAGTGTCCTTACCGTACGTGGTTCCGGTGTGCCGGCCCACGTGTGGTGCAGGACCGAAGGGGGGACCATGCAGGTATGCGCCTTCCTCCCGTCTCCGCCCTCGACCTCCTGCAGATGCCCGTGCTCGGGGTGAGGGCGCTCCAGGCCGCCATCGGACTGGTGCCCCGGGTCGTCCAGTTGGTGGAGGAGGTCGACGTGCTGCTCGGCCGGGTGCGCTCCGTGGTGGGCGAGGTCGAGAACATCGTCGGTCGTGTGTCGACGACGATCGGACGGGTGGACGCCGTCATCGAGCGGGCCGAGGGCGCCGTGGGCGAGGCGGAGGTGACCATCGACCGTGCCCGCGCCGTGGTGACCGAAGCGAGCCGGACCCAGGAGCAGGCAGGAGCGGTGGTCGACAGGGCGGCGGGGGTCACCGCGAGGGTGGAGCCGATCGTCGACGCCTACGTGCCGCTGCTCGACCGCCTCGAACCGATGGTGCGAGAGCTGGCCGAGACGACGACCCCGGCCGAGATCCGGGCGATAGCTCATCTCATCGACACCACCCCGGAGCTCGTCGACAAAATGGTGGAGGACATCCTGCCGACCCTGGACACCCTCACCACCGTCGCCCCGGACCTGCGCGATCTGCTGGAGGTGTCCAAGGAGCTGAACGAGATCCTCGGATCCCTACCGGGCATCGGCAGGATCAAACGGCGGGTCGAGGAGGAACAGGCCAGGAAGCAGGCCGAGCGGGACGCCGCCGAGAACTGAACGGACGGGGTACATCTCGCGGTGGGATATGCGCAGCTGTGAGCGTTCACACCTGCGCATATCCCACCGCGAGATGCGGCAAAGGGCATGGGCCGGGCTGGTCCGGGGCACCGGGCAGGCATGAATGCCATCGGATACACCCTCATGACGGAACAGGCCGGACCGCGTGACCTGATCTCCCACGCCGTCGCGGCCGAGGCGGCGGGCTTCGACTTCGCGGTCTCCAGCGACCACTACTTCCCGTGGTTGGACGAGATGGGACACGCCCCCAACGCGTGGGTGGTGCTCGGTGCGGTGGCCCAGGCCACGGAGGGGATCGACCTGATGACCTACGTCACCGCCCCGACCTTCCGGTACCACCCCGCCGTGGTGGCCCAACAGGCCGCCACGCTGCAACTGGTGTCGCAGAACCGTTTCACCCTCGGAATCGGGTCGGGGGAGAACCTCAACGAGCACATCGCCGTGGCCGGATGGCCCTCCGCCAATGTGCGGCAGGACCGGTTGGTCGAGGCCCTGACCATCATCAACGGCCTGTTCGACGGTGGTTACGTGGATCATCACGGGCGGCACTTCCACGTCGACTCGGCGAAGCTGTGGGACCTGCCGGAGGTGAGAGTCCCCATCGGGGTGGCGGTCTCGGGCAGGCAGTCCTGTGAACTGTTCGCTCCGCTCGCCCAGCACATGGTGGGCATCCAGCCGGAGGCCGAGCTCGTGGATCAGTGGGCCGCGGCGAAAGGAGCCGAGTCCGGGCGGAAGGTCGGCCAGATGGTCATCTCCTGGGACCGCGACGCCGACGCCGCCCGGGAGCGGGCGCACCGGCTGTTCCGGTGGAGCCTGACCGACTGGAAGGTGAATGCGAAGCTTCCGGGCACTGCCGGGTTCGACAGCGCCTCGGGATCGGTGTCCCCGGGTCAGGTGGCCGAGAAGATCGTCTGCGGGGCCGATGTCGATGCGGTGGTGGCCGGTGCCAAGGACTTCTTCGATGCCGGCTACACCGACCTCGCTCTGGTCCAGGTCGGTGGTGACCAGCAGGACACCTTCTTCGACGCCTCCCGGGAGATCCTCCCGGCCCTGCGCGGGCTCTGACGGAAGGGCTGAGCACATGGACCTGGGAATCTCGGGACGGACAGCGCTGGTGACCGGTGCGGACTCGGGTATCGGCTGGGAAACGGCGACGATGCTCGCCGCGGAGGGGGCCATCGTGGTGATGACGGACAAGGACCCCGATTCCCTTGCCGGGGCCGCCGGGCGCATCAAGGAACGCGGGCAGGGCGGTGAGATCCACTATCACGCTGCCGATCTCACCAGCGACTCCGACGTGGCTGCGCTGAAAGCCTTCACCACGGAGCAGGTGGGCCGCATCGACATCCTCGTGCAGGCCGCCGGTGTCACCGGGTCTCAGGGGCTGTTCCACGAGATCGACATGCGGGGATGGACGGACACCATCGACGTCGATCTGCTGGCACCGGTACGGCTGCTTCGCGCTTTCCTGGACGATCTGCGTGCGGGTGGTTGGGGGCGGGTCGTCCTTGTTGCCTCGGAGGACGCTGTTCAACCGTATGACGACGAGCTGCCCTATTGCGCGGCCAAGGCCGGGATTCTCGCACTGGCCAAGGGGCTTTCGCGGTCCTACGCCGACGAGGGGCTCTTGGTGAACGCCGTCTCGCCTGCCTTCATCGCAACGCCGATGACCGATGCCATGATGCGCAAACGCGCCGAGGAGAAAGGGGTCGACTTCGAGGAGGCCATCACCTCGTTCCTGGAGGAGGAACGGCCCTACATGGAACTCGGGCGACGCGGTGAGCCCGCTGAGGTCGCCGCCGTCATCACCTTCCTGTGCTCGGACCGCGCCTCCTTCGTCAACGGCTCCAACTACCGGGTGGACTCCGGGTCGGTGGCCACGATCTGAGCCTGTCGGCCGCGCTCCTTCCCGACATCCGCGCTGGTTGCAGCGCGCGCGGAAGTCGGGGCGGAGCGCGGTCAGAAGGGGGGTGGGACCAGGGGGTCGAGTGGGTAGGGGCCGTTCGGGTTGGCGGTGGGGGCCGGGGCGGTCCGGGTGGTGCCCAGGGGTGAGCGGACGGTGGTGGTCTGGTCCGGATTGGTCGTGATGGACCAGCCTGGGGTGTGACGCAGGTGGTGGTGCCG
>QXCQ01000152.1:92996-93071 GCA_003576535.1 Nakamurella silvestris
AGGGTCGGTCGTACCACCATCCGGTTGTCCGGGTCGGTATTCGATCTCGTGGTCCAACTCGGACAGCATGGCGGG
>QXCQ01000152.1:93169-93956 GCA_003576535.1 Nakamurella silvestris
CCCGGGCTGATCATCCAACCCGATCAAAGTCGTCGCGGCGAGGGTGACGTTGATCCGGGGTGTGGTTCCGTTCTGCAACGGGAACGGATCCGGGCGGCCCAGGGCACCGGGGATCCCGTCGGGGATGGGCCACACATCATCGGGGTGAGCCTCGTCGGCGGCAGCACCGGCAAACTGGTCGACGAGTTCCGACACGGGATCTGTGGCCGGACAGGTGATGTCGGACCCAGTCGATGGGCCAGACTCGGCATCCGGTGGGGCGTTATCTGACACTTCCAAACTCGGGGCACCCCCGGCGCGACCGACAGGGGCGAACGGCTCGGCCTGATCGACATCCGGCGGCGCGTTTTCTGACACCTCCTCGGCGTGTCCCGTCAGGAAAGGCACCACCGGTTGGGGACCTCTGGCGCGGGGGCCGTTGTACGGGCGGGGTTCTTGTAGACGAATTGCCCGGTCGCCAGCACCTGTTGGAACACCTCGACCATCACGTCGACCCGCCGGGCACCGACCGGGCGGTCATCCCCCGCAACCTTGCCATGGGCCATGGCCTGGCAGGTCTGGAAGATCGTCTCGATGTCCTGCGCAGCGGAGAACACCGTCAACGACCCCATCCCATCCCCCAACGGGCAACGGGACACATACCGTCGGCCACGGCCTTGCGGTGACGGTCCTGCGCACCCTTGGGGTCCAGCGAGATCACCGCCGCCTGACACTTCTTCCGCAACGTGGGAACGTTCCACCCGTCAGCATCCGGCAACACCGCCGCCTCGACCGCCGGGTAGATCGC
>QXCQ01000152.1:94126-150367 GCA_003576535.1 Nakamurella silvestris
CCAACCCCCACCGGCACCGACGCCAACACCCGCGCCACAGACACAAAATCAGCAGCCTCCACCAAACCCACCAGCCCGGCCGAAGACCCCCAGAACTCCGCAGGAACACCCTCACCGGGAGGGCCCGACACAGCATCAACAGACGTCATGATCGAAGACCCCCTCCCGCGAGATGGACCGCACCCCTGGCGGTATCACCACATCATACCGCCATACTCGAACATGTGTCCAGACCTTTCGAGGAAACTCTCCACCCATTTGTTCCCGCGCACGATGTTGCTCCTCGCGCACGAAACATCGCGCGCGAGAACGAACAAGGTGCGCGGGAACAAATCACCAGCGCAAGCGACAGGCCAGGACTATCGTTCCCAAGAATGCCGATCAACCTGCCGTTCGTCTTCCGGTCCCCGGTACCCACCGAGCGTCTGTACCTCCGGCTGATGGTGGAGGACGACGTCGATGCGGTGCACTCCTACATGTCGCGGGCGGACGTCTGCGAGTACCTGCTGTTCACCCCGCGGGACCGGGAGGAGGTGGCGGCAAAGGTGGCGGAGTTCGCCGCCCACACCACCCTGGCCGCCGACCGGGACTACCTGGAACTGGCCGTCATCCGTCGGGATGACGAGCGGTTGCTCGGCCACGTCTATTTCGCCCTGGAATCGGTCGAGCACGAGACGGCAGAGATCGGTTGGACCCTGCATCCGGATCATCACGGGCAGGGATATGCGAGCGAGGCGGCCGATGCGGTGCTGGGTATGGCCTTCGAGGTGCTGGGTCTGCACCGGGTGGTGGCCAAACTCGATCCACGCAACGACGCCTCGGTGGCCCTGTGCCTGCGGCTGGGCCTGAGGCACGAGGCACACCACGTGCAGGACATGATGTTCAAGGGCTCGTGGGCGGACACGGGGGTGTACGCGATCCTGGCGGACGAGTGGTCCGCTCGGCACCGCTGATCCCGCTCGGCACCGCTGAACCCGCCCGGCACTGACGACACCACACCGCCGGGCCGGCCGGAAGGGCACGGCCCGGCGGGTGTCAACCGTCAGGATCAGGCGGCCACGTCGTTGTTGTTGTTCCGGCGGCCACGGATGTACTTCTTGGCCACGAACAACGGCAGCAGCAGTGTCGCCAGCATCGTCACGATCCAGACGATCAGGCAGGCGAACACCCAGGTGCTGAAACCGTTGATGGTCAGGCCCGAGGACAGCAGCGAACTCACCAGCAGAGCGATGTAGGTCGACAGCAGCCCGACGGCGCCGAGCAGGGCCGGTGCATTCTGTCGGACGACCTTGAACAGGAACGGGGTCATCAGGGCCTGGACGGCGGTGAAGATCAGCACCACGATCACGAAGGAGCCGAGATTGATGTGCATGTCGTCCAGGACCCACTTGGCGACCAGCAGCCCGAGGGCCGAGGAAGCGAGGAAGATCAACGTGCTGACGAGAAACCTGATCACAGGATTTCCTTTCCGTTGGGTCGCGCGGCGGAGGGGGTCCTCAGCCGAGCAGGCGGGCCTTCTGGGCCGCGAACTCCTGGTCGGTGAGGACACCGGCCTTGTGCAGCTCGCCCAACTGGGTCAGCTGCGCGATGAGGGTGTCGGTGTCGACCGCCGGGGCAGCAGCCGCGACCGGAGCGGCAGGCGGGGGAGCGACCGGCTGGGCCTGCTGGCGGAACGCCTCGGCGTCCTGTCGGTCCTGGGCCCGAACGGCCTGGGACTGGGCGACACTGCCGGAGACGGCCTGGGCCGTGCCGACGACTACTGCGGTGCGGGCGGCTGTACCGAGAAGGCTCGGCCGACCCGAGCGTCCACGTCCACGACGAAACATGTGTGAATACCTTTCTGGGTTACTGCAGGAAAATCAGGAATGGAGTCGGCCGGATGCCGAATGACGGGCGGTCAGCTCGTCGGCTCGTCGGCGAGGGCCTGCTCGGCGATCTCGGCCGGGATGTGCAGGTCCTCGGCGACGGTGCCACCGGCGGCACCGATCGCCGCGATGAGGCCGGCGGCCCAGAGGTTCTCCCAGACGATCAGGACCTCGCCGGTTCCGGCGGCGAGATCGCTTGCCGCGTTTTCGATGTCCTCGTCGTTCAGCAGGCCGCCGTACTCGCCGCTCAGACTCTCGTAGACCGCTCCGGTCGCCTCGTCCAGATCGTCGAGTTCGATGACGGCGACGTTGCCGACCGAGTCCTTGCGGACGAAGACGAGGTCGATCACATGGATGATCCCGCGGTCGACGAGGTCGGCCAGGGCCGCGGCCACCGGGCCGTGGAACTGTTCTTCGGGGAATACGGCTCGTAGATATTCGACTGGTGCCAGTGTCATGGTCGTTCGCTCACATTTCGGTTAGGACACGTCATATCTGATCGTGTTGCCGTGAATGACAATATCTTCTGGGGTGGTTCGCCATCTTCTGGGATGGTTCGCCGGGGTGGTGGCCCGCGGTGTACGAACCGCGGGCCGTCACGGCGGTGGCCGCGAGGCCCCCGGAGGGGTGGACGGGGAACGGCTCACGGTTCGGCGCACCTGACCGCTGTGGACCTGCACGCGATGGGAGGAGATCTGCACGCTGTGGGACTGGAAGGAGTCGTTGATCTCCTCCAACAGCGAGCGTTGCAGCGAGAACTGGCGGCCGGCCAGGGTCTTCACCAGCAGGCGCAGGGTGATTCCGTCGGCGTCCAGGGACTCGACCCCCAGCACCTCGGGCGGTCCGAGGACCTCGTCGGCGAAGGGATGCGTGTCGCTGACCGTCTGCGCTGCGTCCAGGAGCAGCGCCCGGGCGACCGTGAGATCGGTCCCGTACGAGACGCTGATGTCGATCAACGCACCGGACCAGACCTGCGACAGGTTGCCCACCTTGTCGATCTCGCCGTTCCTGATGTGCCAGACCGTGCCGTCGATGTCCCGGAGCACCGTGCGACGCAGGCTCAGCTGTTCGACCACACCCGTGGCGTCGCCGAGCTGGAGTTCGTCGCCGATGCCGAAGTGGTCCTCCAGGAGGATGAAGATCCCGCTCAGGATGTCCTTGATCAGACTCTGGGCCCCGAAGGCCACCGCGATGCCGGCCAGCCCGGCCCCGGCCACGATCGGCTCGATGTCCAGTCCCAGGATCGCCAGTACGGCGATCACGATGACCACCCAGATCAAGGTCGACACCGTGCTCGACACCGCGGTGGCCACGGCGTGGGCGCGGGTGGTCCGTCTGGCCTCTTCCCGGGTGGGGACGTCGGCGACGGAGGGATCGTCGGCAGGGACGACGGACTCCGGCGACCGGAGCTCCTCGGTGGTCACCGGGATCGACAACGGTGCCCTGGACAGGAGTGTGCTCACGCTCCTGCCCACGATGCGCCGGCTCAGCCAGCGCAGGACCCAGCCGAGCAGCAGTACCCCGACGATCGCCAGCGGGCGTCCGATCAGCCAGTCGGCCGTGGAGGCCAGGAACGTGTTGCCACCGGTGTGGTCGTAGACCCAGGTGCAGACATGCCGGGTCTCCGGGCCGCACACACCCGCCGGTGGGGCGGCCAGGAACCCGACAGGCGACCCGATACCCGGTGGCAACACGTCACTCTCCGATCGTCACGATGGAAACCGGCTCAGAAGTCGACCGCGTCCCGGATGATCGGGCAGGTCATGCAGTGCCCGCCGCCGCGGCCACGGCCGAGTTCGGCGCCCACGATGGTGATCACCTCGACCCCTGCCTTGCGGAGCAGGGTGTTGGTCTGGGTGTTGCGGTCGTAGGTGAAGACCACACCCGGTTCCAGGGCGACGGCGTTGTTGCCGCTGTCCCACTGCTGGCGCTCGGAGGCGTAGACGTCGCCGCCGGTTTCGATGACCCGGAGTTCGGGCAGGCCGAGGGAACCGGCCACCACCTCGACGAACTTCTTCGAGCCCTCGTCGGTGACGTGCACACCTGACGGTCCGTCACCGGGGCGCAGGGTGAAGGTGTGGACCGCATCCATGATTGTCGGGTAAAGGGTGACGATGTCGCGGTCGGCGAAGGTGAACACGGTGTCCAGGTGCATCGCCGCACGGAGTTTGGGCATGCCTGCGACCACGACCTCGCGGGCGCCTCCCTGTTCGAAGAGGGCAGCGGCGACCTGGGTGATCGCCTGACGCGAGGTGCGCTCGCTCATGCCCATCAGGACGACACCGTTGCCCACCGGCATGATGTCGCCGCCTTCGAAGGTGGCCTGGCCCCAGTTCTCGTCCGGGTCGCCCCACCAGACGGTCGAGCCGACGTAGTCCGGGTGGAACTGGTAGATCGCCTTCATCAGCAGGGTCTCGTCATGTCGGGCCGGCCAGTACAGCGGGTTGAGGGTGACACCCCCGTAGAGCCAACAGGTCGTGTCCCGGGTGTACAGGGTGTTCGGCAGCGGCGGCATGAGGTACTCGCGCACCCCGGTGGACTCCCGGGCCAGGGCCACGTAGTCCTTCCGGAAGTCCTCGGGCACGTCGCTGGTTGCCAGTCCTCCGATCAGGTATTCCGACAACTGGCGCGGAGCCAGGGTTTCCAGGAAGGCGCGGGTGTCGTCGACCAGGCCCAGCCCCACCTCGTTCGGGATGATCTTGCGGTCCAGGAGCCAGGACCGTGCGGTGTCGTCGGCGACGGTCTCGGCGAGCAGGTCGTGCAGCTCGACCACCTCGACCCCGCGGTTGGTCAGCTTGTTGACGAAGTCGGCGTGATCACGCTGGGCGTTCTCCACCCACATCACGTCGTCGAACAGCAGGTCGTCGGAGTTGGTGGGGGTCAGCCGGCGGTGGGCCAGACCCGGGGAGCAGACCAGGACCTTCCGCAGTTTGCCCACCTCGGAGTGCACACCGTAGGCCTGTGAGGGCAGGTTCTCGGTTGTCATGGATGGATCCTCTCTCAAATGTTCGTGGGGTCGGGGAATGCTGAGCACGCGGGGCGAAAGACGTTGCGGCGGCGATCAGATGGAGATCCATCCAGCGGCGAGGGCGACGATGCCGACGACCGCGCCGAGGATCGAGACGGCCAGGATGACCAGCTCGGCGGGGGAGAAGAGCTTGCGACCCTGCTCCCGCCGGGCCATGACGAAGAGCACCGAGGCCGGCGCGTAGATGATGAAGGAGACCAGGATGTACTTCGGGCCTGCGGCATACAGCAGGAACACCGTATAGATCGTGGCGAGGACGCCGACGATCAGATCCTTGCGCAGACCTTGCGGTCGCTCGGCGTAACTTTCCTTGGTGACAACGAGTTTCACCGCGTACATGGTGACGAGGAGGAACGGGATCAGGGTCAGGGAGCTGGTCATGTTCAGCGCGAAGTTGAAGGCGTCGTCGGAGAACACGGTGACCACCAGCATGATCTGGGTCAAGATGGTGGACATCAGCAGCGCGGAGGTCGGGACGTCGGCGGCGCTGGCCTTCTTCAGGAAGCGGGGCATGTCGTTGTCCTTGGCGGCGACGAACAGCACCTCGGCGGCCATCAGGGTCCAGGCGAGGTAGGCGCCGAGCACCGAGATGATCAGTCCCACACTGATGAAGACCCGACCCCAGGTTCCGACGGCTTCCTGCAGGACACCGGCCATCGAGGGCTGTCGCAGGGCCGCGATCTCCGACATCGGCATGATGCCGTAGGAGACGACGGTGACCGAGGCGAAGATCGCGAACACGCTCAGGAAACCCAGGATCGTGGCCTTGCCGACGTCCTCCCGCTTCTTCGCGTGGCGGGAGTACACCGCGGCACCCTCGACGCCCAGGAACACGAACACGGTGACGAGCATGGTGCCCTTGACCTGGTTGAACAGGGAACCGGCGTAGTCCGCGCCGCCGAAGTTGTCGGCGAAGACATCGGGTTTGAAGTAGAAGAGGGCGAGCACGATGAAGAACAGGATGGGCACCAGCTTGGCGACCGTGACGATCCTGTTGATCGCCGCGGCCTCCTTGACCCCGCGCCGGATGAGGCTGTAGAACAGCCACACCCCGACCGAGGAGATGACCAATGCGAGGGTGGTGTCACCCTCACCGAGAGCAGGCGCGATGGTTCCGATCGTGGACATGATCAGGACCCAGTAGGTCACGTTTCCGACGCAGGCACTGGCCCAGTAACCGAAGGCGGAGAAGAAACCGAGGTACTGGCCGAACCCGGCCTTGGCGTAGGCGTAGACGCCGGCGTCCAGTTTCGGTTTGCGCACCGCGAGATTCTGGAAGACGAACGCGAGCATCAGCATGCCCGCGCCGGCGATCACCCAGGCGATGAGCGCTCCGGCGACTCCGGTCTCCTGGGCGAACCGGCCGGGCAGGGAGAACACCCCGGCTCCGACCATCGATCCGACAACCATGGCCGAGAGGGTCAGCAGGGACATCTTCGCAGCGGTCGAGCGTTCTCCGACCACCGCCTCGGGCTTGGGTGATGCCATCACAACCTCCGCGGATCGGAACTGCAGGTACGGGACAAGAGGTGTTCACCGGCTCGGCGAAGGACGGGGCCGCGGTCGGAGCGCATCAGTGCCCCGAGGCCGTGAGGATGCTCTGGACCATCCGGGTGCCGCCGCCGATCAGCAGGGTGACGGCGATCGCGGTCAGCAGGATCCCGGCCAGCCGCCCGAGGAGGACCTGGGTCCGCTGGCTCGCTCTCCGTGCCACCCGGCCGGCAGCGAAGAGTGTGACCCCGGTGACCAGGGCGTAGGCCAGGGCGGCGATGCTCAGGCCGACCGCGCCGGAGACCGTGCCGACATCGGCTCGGAAGGCGACCAGGATGCCGAAGGTGGTGCCGCCGATGGTCAGCGGGAAGGTCAGCGGCATGAACGACACCGAGCGCCACGAGGCGGCAGTGGTGTCGGCGACCTCCGGGTCGTGGATGTCGAACTGGTCCTCCTTGCCGATCATCAGGTGCACACCCTCGAAGATCAGGGCGATACCTCCGGTGACCACCAAGGCATCCGTCGACAGACCCAGAACCTTTTCAAGCAGCCACTCGCCGATCCAGATCGCGATCAGGGAGATCAGCAGGACATTGGTGAACAGGGAAATCGCGAGTTTGAGCTGATCTTTATGGCTGAACCGGCCCACGATCGGCAAATAGGAGGACAGGGCGGCAATAGGGCTGTACAACGCCACGAGGGTCAGGAAGAGGACAACCGCCTCGTCGACGCCGAAGGTGTGGATCACATGCTGCTCCTGACTACGGCAAGCGGGACCCGGGGTGGGGCACGGTCGCCGACATATGTTCAAATCTGGCCGAAAACATCTACTGCGCTTACGCACTCCCGTGCTGGGAGAGATCTACCGACTCAGGTGGAGCTTAGGACACGACTGAGCTGTTTGGGGCTACGACCCCCTGATGCATTTCTCGTCATGATGATCTTGACATCGCCGGTTTCCCATCCTGACACCAGGGCCACAAACCAATAGGGCATTAGGTCACCAACCGACAGAAAAATGATTGGTTCACTCGTTAGGGAGCTTGCATCCGGACGGGTTCAGGTATTTACTGCGCGCGCCATCGGCCGGGGGCACCACGACGGCCGTCCGTGGTGCCCGCAGGTGTACCCGGAGCTGATGGAACAAGTGCAAGAACCCGCGGCTGGGTCCCCGCCGCCTGGGGTGGCTCTCAGGGCTGTGGCCTGGGACAACAGGACCTGACCGGCGGGCATGATCGTCCTGGGAATCAAAGTTGTTCCTATAACTCTTGACCGTTGTTCCAACAGGTTCTTACGGTTGGCCACATCTTCCGCCAACTCCGGCGCCAGACCTCATGTGTGGAAAGAGGAAGTACAGATGCGCAGATATGGCTTGGCAACAGTTCTTGCCGCCGCCGTCGTCCTGGCCACCTCCTGTTCGACCGTCGGCACCACCGGCCCTTCGGCGGGCAGCGGCACCGACGCCGCGTCCGCCCCGGCCGCGGGAGGCACCAAAGTGGCCTTCGTGTCCCAGGTCGAGGGGATTCCCTACTTCGCCGGTTTCAAGACCGGTGCCGAGGCCGAGGCCGCGAAACTCGGCCTCAGCTACACCCAGGCGGGACCGGCGACCGCCGACTCCGCCGAGCAGCTCCGGATCTTCAACAGCTTGGTGCAGCAAGGGTTCTCGGCGATCTCCATCTCCCCACTGGACCCGACGTCGATGAACTCCGCCATCGCCGACGCCCGCAGCAAGGGGATCGTCGTCATCACCGCCGATGCCGATGCCCCCGCCAGTGAGCGCCAGGCCTTCGTCCAGCAGGCCACGGACGTGGCCCTCGGCAAGGCCGCCATGGACGAGATCGCCAAGGCCGCAGGCGGAAAGGGTACCTACGGGATCGTGTCCGGTGCCCCCGACACCGACACCTTCAACAAGTGGATCGCCGCGATCGAGGCCCAGAACACGGCCGCCTACCCGGACATGCAGCTGGTCGGCGGGGTCCGCTACACCACCACCACCGCCCAGGCCCTGACCGAGGCGCAGAACCTGATGACCGCGAACCCGGACCTCAAGGGCCTCATCGCCATCCCGTCCACCGCGGTGCCGGGTGTCGCCCAGGCCGTGAAGAACGCCGGGAAGTCCGGGACGGTCGCCGTCACCGGCTTCGGCTCCCCGCAGACCGCCGCGACCTTCCTCAAGGACGGATCGATGACCTCCACCGTGCTCTGGGACGTGCCACAGCTCGGGGCGCTGACGGTCTGGGCGATGAAACAACTCCTGGACGGCAAGAGCTTCCAGCCCACCAACACCATCGACGGCTTCGACCACCCGGTCGAGTACACGGCCGACACCAAGACCCTCGTCCTCGGCCCGCCGACCGTGTTCACCAAGGACACCGTCGACAACTACTCCTACTGATGACCACCACACCGACGATCACCCTGCACGGGGTGGGCAAGAGTTTCGGGGCCACCCGCGCTCTTTCCGACGTGTCGTTCAGCGTGGCCGCCGGTGAGCGTCTTGCCGTTCTGGGTGAGAACGGGGCGGGCAAGTCCACCCTGATGAAGATCCTCGCCGGGGTGCACCCCGCGGACACCGGGACGGTCCGACTCGGTGCGGATCCGTACACCCCCGCCTCCCCGGCCGCCGCGATGGCCCAGGGGGTGAGCATCGTCTACCAGGAGCCCTCCTTCTTCGAGCACCTCACCGTGTTGGAGAACATCTTCACCGGTCGTGAGCTCGTCGACGTGCTCGGCCAGCTCGCCTGGCGCAGGATGCGCCGCCAGGCCACCGAGGCGTTCGCGGACCTGAAACTGGATCCGGGGCTGCTGGACCGTCCGATGGGCTCGTTGAGCCTGGCCGAACAGCAGCAGGTGCTGATCGCCCGTGCGGTCCACGACCGGTGCCGGGTGCTGATCCTGGACGAGCCCACCTCCATCCTGACGGCCAACGAGGCCGAGCGGCTGTTCGACGTGGTCGACCGGCTGGCTGCGGCCGGGGTGGCGATCCTCTACATCACCCACCGCTTCGACGAACTCGCCCGCGTGGCAGACCGTTTCGTCATCCTCAAGGACGGCGTCCTGGTCGCCGACCTGCCCACCCCGGCGGACCACAACGAGATCATCCGGCTGATGAGCGGACGGCAGATCGACACCGTCTCCGCCCGGGAGAACACCGTCGCCGCCGCCGAACTGCTGACGGTCCGCGGTCTGCATCGTCCCGGTGAGTTCGAGGACATCGACCTGACGGTCCATGAGGGCGAGATCGTGGGTCTGTACGGGCTGGTCGGTGCCGGTCGGACCGAACTCGCCCTGTCGATCTTCGGGGACAACCCGGCGAGTGCCGGAGCGATGACCCTTTCCGGCAGTTCCTACCGCCCCGGCTCCGCCCGGGAGGCCATCGCCGCCGGAGTGGCGTACCTGCCGGAGGACCGCAAGACCCAGGGAATCTTCCCCGCCATGTCCACCGGCAAGAACATCGCCGCCGCCTCCCTCGACCGGTTCGCCGGTGGTCTGGGCCGGCTGGACCGCACCGGCCTGAACACCATGGTGGCCGAAGGGATCTCGCGGTTGCGGATCAAGGCGCCGACCCCGGATTTTCCGATCACCGGGCTCTCCGGCGGACACCAGCAGAAGACCCTCTTCGCCAGATGGCTGGCCACCGACCCGAAACTCTTCATCCTCGACGAACCCACCCGCGGTATCGATGTCGGAACCAAGGCCGAGATCCACAGCCAGATCATCGGTTTCGCCGACCAGGGGATGGGCGTGCTGATCATCTCCAGTGAACTGCCCGAGCTGCTGGCCGTGTGCGACCGGATCCTGGTGATGCGTGCCGGGCGACTGGTCGCCGATCTGCGCGGCGAGGACCGTAACGAGGCCGCGATCCTGCGCGCCACCCTCGGGGTGGACGACGCCGACGGAAAGGAGGGGACATGACCGTCCTCACCCCCGAACCCACCGCCGGACCGGCGTCGAGCAGGACAGGCCGCTCGATCTCCTCGGCCACCCTGCTGCGTTCCGGTCTGATGCCGGTGCTGCTGGTGCTGGAACTGATCGTCTTCGGTGTGTTGAGCAAGGAGTTCTTCACCGCCGGCAACCTGTCCGACCTGGTGGTCAACAGCGGGGACCTCGCCCTGATCGCCGCCGGGATGACCCTGGTGATCATGCTGTCGGGGATCGACGTCTCCGTCGGCCCCATGCTCGGTGTGCTGACCTGGGGTGTGGCCACCATGACCGGTGCCGGACTCAGCCCCTGGGTCGTGGTGCTGACCACGGTCGCGGCCGGTGCGCTGCTCGGCGCCGTCAACGGGACCGTCATCGTCGTCGGTGGGGTGGCCCCCATCATCGCCACCCTCGGTATGGCGGCGGTCTACCAGACCGTGCTGTTCCTGTTGTGGGGCAGCCGGGACCTGTTCACCGGGCCGGTGGTGCCGTTGCTGAGCGGCCAGAAGGCCCTGGGCGTCCCGCTCATGGTGATACCGATCCTGCTGGTGTTCGTGGTCCTGGCCTACGTGCTGAAGATGCGCCGCTTCGGCCGTCACATCTACGCCATCGGCAACGACGCCACCGGTGCCCGTCTGTTGGGGGTCTCGGTGGGGCGGGTCACCTTCGGGGCCTATGTCCTGCTGGGCGCCCTGGTGGGTCTCGCCTCGATGATCTATGTCGGGCGGGTGGGGGTGGTCCAGTCCAACAGCGGCTCCGAGCTCACCCTCGCCGCCATCGCCGCGGTGGTGGTCGGCGGCACCAGCATCCTCGGCGGTCAGGGTGGGGTGGTGCGCACCCTCGGTGGGCTGCTCTTCATCGCCGTTCTGCAGAAAGGCATTGTGCTGGTGGGTGTCCCGGCCCTCTGGAGCGGTGTGATGGTCGGGGCCGCCGTGGCCCTTGCCGTGTCCGTCGACGTGATCACCCGTCGTCAGGTAGACCGACGTGAGAGAGGCAACCGATGACCGCCCCGACGCACCGACCGACCGCGGCGACACCGCCCGGAGCTCCCGCCTCCCGGCCGGCCGGCCGACCCGGGTCGGCCCTGTTCGCCGACCGGCGGGTGTTCCTGCTGGCCCTCATCGTGGTGGTGGGGGCGGTGATGAGCCTGCTCTCCCCGTACTTCCTGCAGGTGGACAACCTCCTGTCGATGACCCAGTACGGTGCGGTCATCGGCCTGTTGGCCCTGGGCCAGGCACTGGTCATCCTGGGCGGCGGGGGTGGGATCGACCTCTCGATCGGTTCCTCGCTGAGTCTGTCCGGGGTTTTCATGGGCCTGCTGACCCAGTCGGCCGGACTGAGCCCCTGGCTCGCCGCCGTGCTCGCTCTGGTGTTCGGAGCCTTCCTCGGGCTGATCAACGGCATCCTGGTGGGGGTGATCGGCATCCCGCCGCTCATCGCCACCCTGAGCACCCTGTACTTCTACGGCTCCCTGGCGAATGTCATCACCAACGGCAAGCAGTTCGGCGGGTTCGACCGGCAGGGATTCTCCTTCCTCGGCCAGGGGGCGGTGGCCGGTGTTCCGGTGCAGGTGCTCCTCGTGCTGATCCCGGCCTTCGCCATTGCCGCCTGGGCGATGAAACGGACGCGCAGCGGCCAGCATACCTATGAGGTGGGCACCAGTGACCGGGCCGCCGCCCTCGTCGGGGTGGACGTCCGCCGGTTGCGGATCGGGTTGTACGTCCTGGCCGGTGTGCTCGCCGCGGTCGGTGCCGTCGTCACCAACTCCTGGTTGCTCACCGCACGCCCCTCGGCCGGAACCGGGTTCGAGTTGCAGGCGATCACCATCGCCGTGCTCGGCGGAATCAACATCTTCGGAGGCCGTGGTCACCTGTCGGGTGTCTTCCTCGCCGTCGTCCTCGTGGTGGTGGTGAACACCGGCCTGCAGCTCGCCGGGGTCGGCAACTCCGTGCAGGTAGGCATTCTCGGTGCCCTGCTGATCGTGAGTGTCCTGCTCAACCGCGTCATCGGACCACGAGGGGAACGCCCATGAGCGCCGCGCAGACAGCCGGCAGACCCTGGGACATCCTGGCGATCGGGGATGCCAGCGTCGACACCTACACCCGGGTGCCGTTCTTCCCGGGGCCGGACCAGAAGGCCATCGGCACCATGCTCGGGGTGTTCGGCGGCGGGATGTGCGCCAACTTCGCCGCGGCCGCGGCCCGGGCGGGCGCGCGGACGAGGCTGATGACCTCGGTCGGTTCGGACCAGGCCGGGCGGGACTTCCTCGCCGAGGTGGCCACCCACGGGGTCGATGCCGCGCCGTCGCTGGTCATCGACAACGCCCACACCTTCGCCTGTTTCGTCCAGCTGGACGACACCGGGGAGAAGTCGCTGATCGGCTGCGACACCGGGATCAAGATCCCACCGGCGGACGCCGTCACCGACGACCTGCTCGCGCAGGCAGGGTGGGTGTACCCGCTGCCCGACGACATCGGTTGGGCGGCCGAGATCGCCGAGCGGTCCGTGCGGGCCGGGGCCGCCGTGGTGCTGGACCTGGAGCGCAGTGCCTTCACCGACGGTGCGCAACCCGTGCTCGATCTGGTGTCCCGCAGCGACATCGTCTGCACCAACGCCGGTGTCGCCGAACAACTCGGGGTCACCTCGCCGGCGGAGATCGCCGGCCTGCTCGCGGGCCGCGGAGCGCGGATCGTGCTGGTGACGGACGGCGGCCGGGGCTCGTGGGTCCTGGCCGACGGGGTACTCCGGCATGCCGAGGCGCCGACCGTGCCCGTGGTCGACACCACGGGAGCCGGTGATGCCTTCAACGGCACCTTCGTCGGCCGGATCGCCACCGGATCCTCGGTCGACGAGGCCATGCTCGCTGCCGTTGCCGCGGCGTCCAGATGTGTGCAGCACCTGGGCTCCCGCACCTTCCACACCGACGCACCGGAGGTGGACCCGATGATCCGGCTGACCCGACATTGACGGCGATCACGATCGCAGGATCAGCGCAAGGGATTGCGCCACCAGACCTTTCCATCAGATGAGCACCACCCGGTACCACACAACGGAGAAGACATTGATTTCGCTACTTGACCGCATCCACGGCTCCCTCGCCGCCGCCTGTATCGCCGATGCCCTCGGCGCGCCGACCGAGGAGCGCTCCGTACCGGAGATCCGCAGCCTGTTCACGGGGCCGGTGGAGGAGTTCTACGCCCCGCTGCCCGATGCCCCCTACGCCAAGGGCCGTTTCGCCGGCCAGTACACCGACGACTCGAGCCAGATGTTGATGCTGGCCGAGGTCTTCATCGACGGTGACGGTGTCGCGAGCCCCGAGGCGGTGGCAAAGATGATTCTCGCATGGTCCGAGAAGCCCGAGTACTACCCGCATTTCGCTGGACCCACCACCCGACGTGCGATCGACCGGTTGCGTGAGGGGGCGGACCCGTGGGAGGTCGGCAAGGCCGGCCGGATCATGACCGAGGGCTCCAGCAACGGGGGGGCGATGCGGATCGCCCCGGCCGGCCTGGTGAACCCCGGCAACATCGAGGCAGCAGTCCGCGCCGCCCACCTGACCTGTGTCCCGAGCCATCACACCAACATCGGGGTGGCCGGTGCCGGTGCGGTCGCCGCGGCCATCTCGGCGGCCATGGTGGACGGTGCCACCCTGCTCGACGTGGTGCGGGCGGCCAGGGCCGGTGCGGTTCTCGGCGACCACCTCGGGGCCGAGCACGGGCGGGTCGTGGCCGGCCCGGACGTCGCCCGGCGTATCGACATCGCCGTGGATGCGGCCATGCGGTCGGACTCGATGGAATCGGCGGTGGAGGAGATCGTCGCGCTGATCGGCACCGGACTGCCCGCCGCCGAGGCGTGCCCGGCCGCGATCGGGTTCTTCGTCGCCGCCGGGGGTGATCCGTGGAAGACCGCGGTGCTGTGCGCGAACGCCGGTGGTGACTCCGACACCGTCGGATGCATGGCGGCCGCCATCGCCGGTGCCTACACCGGGATCGCCGCTGTGCCGCAGGACAAGTACCAGCAGATGCTGCAGGCCAACGAGCTCGACCTCGCCTCGGTCGCCTCCCGGCTGACCGCGGTGGTCAACAACTAGCTGGATAATGCATCCCGACGGGGTGCTGGTGGGGAAAGGACAGGTCCGTGAGCGAATCACCGGCGTACGCACGGCTGGCGTCACTCCTGCGTGAACAGATCACCTCGGGCAGATACGGTCCGGGGGACCGGTTGCCGAGTGAGACCCAGCTCATGGGCCAGCACCACCTGAGCCGCAACACGGTCCGGGCCGCCGTGCGCACCCTGGTCGATGCCGGGATGGTGACGCGGCGGCGCGGGTCGGGTTGTTATGTCAGCAAGCATTCCGGGATCACCCACTCCCTGGGGTCCCTGCGCAGCATCACCGAGGTGATCAACGACCTGGGCCTGACCCCGGGTATCCGGGCCATCACCTTGGCGGTCGACCCGCGGCCGAGCCCGGAACTGCACGGCTTCCTGCGGAGCGAGCCGGTGTGGATGCTCAGCCGGACCCGGTTGGCCTCCGGTACCCCTTTCGCCCTGATGGACTCCTGGTTGCCCGACGATCTCGGTCGGGTGCTGGACGTCAAGGAGATCAGGAAGCACCAGTCGCTGTACCGCACGATCGCCCAGACGGGCCTGCGGGTGGTGGCGGAGGCGACCGAGGCGATCTCGGCCGAGGGGGCGGGCCCGCGAGAGGCGGCCGCCCTGGACGTGCCGATCGGCTCACCGCTGCTGGTGCTGCACCGGTTCACCACCGACCGCAACGGCCAGCCGATGGAGTACGCCCGATCGGCCGCCCGTGGGGATCTGTACCGCTACTTCGTCAAACTCAAGGCCTGACCCTCCGACGCGAAAGGACCCCCACACCCCATTTCCTGGGGTGTGGGGGTCCTTTCGACGGGAGGTTCTCAGTCCGTTCCGAACTCCATGGCCGCCCGGTCGAGCAGCTGGTCCTCGGCCGGCTCGGAGGATGTCAGGGCCGCGAGCGACCCCTCACCCTGCAGCTCCAGATCACCGATCAGCGTGCGCTCGGCGTCCAACTGGCCCAGACCCGCGTACAGCTCCAGCTTCCGCCGGGTGTCGGCGATGTCCAGATTGCGCATGGTCAGCTGACCGATGCGGTCCGTCGGGCCGAAGGCCGCATCCTCGGTCCGCTCCATCGAGAGCTTCTCCGGGTGGTAGCTCAGCTGCGGACCACTCGTGTCGACGATGGTGTGGTCCGCGCCACGACGCAGGCGAACGGTCACCTCGCCGGTGACGGCCGAGCCGACCCAGCGCTGCAGGGACTCGCGGAGCATCAGCGACTGCGGGTCGAGCCAGCGGCCTTCGTAGAGGAGTCGGCCGAGACGGCGGCCCTCCTGGTGGTAGCTGGCAAGGGTGTCCTCGTTGTGGATCGCGTTGACCAGGCGCTCGTAGGTGATGAACAGCAACGCCATCCCGGGAGCCTCGTAGATCCCGCGGCTCTTGGCCTCGATGATCCGGTTCTCGATCTGGTCGGACATGCCCAGGCCGTGGCGGCCGCCGATACGGTTCGCCTCCAGGACCAGGTCGACGGCACTGTCGAAGACCTGACCGTTGATCGCGACCGGGCGTCCCTGCTCGTAGCGGACGGTGATGTCCTCGGCCGGGATCTCGATGGACTGGTCCCAGTGGGCCACTCCCATGATCGGCTCGACGATCTCCATCGAGGTGTTCAGGAACTCCAGGGTCTTGGCCTCGTGGGTGGCGCCCCAGATGTTGGCGTCGGTGGAGTACGCCTTCTCGACACTGTCCCGGTAGGGCAGGCCACGCTCGGTCAGCCACTGGGACATCTCGGTCCGGCCGCCAAGTTCGCGGACGAAGTCCTCGTCCAACCACGGCTTGTAGATCCGCAGCTGCGGGTTCGCGAGCAGGCCGTAGCGGTAGAACCGCTCGATGTCGTTGCCCTTGTAGGTGGACCCGTCACCCCAGATGGAGACGTTGTCCTCGAACATCGCCCGGACCAGCAGGGTGCCGGTGACGGCCCGGCCGAGCGGGGTGGTGTTGAAGTACGGCATCCCGCCGGACCGGATGTGGAAGGCACCGCAGGCCAGGGCCACCAGACCCTCCTCGACCAGCGCGGCACGACAGTCGACGACCCGCGCGACCTCGGCCCCGTAGGCCTTGGCGCGTACCGGTACACCGGTGAGATCGGGTTCGTCGGCCTGGCCGAGATCGGCGGTGTAGGTGCACGGGACGGCACCCTTCTCGCGCATCCAGGCCACAGCCACGGATGTATCGAGACCACCGGAGAAAGCGATGCCGACTCGTTCGCCGACGGGCAGGTTTGCTAGCACTCTGGACACCCGAAGAGCTTATCTGGTGAGCACCCCTGGGTTTGCCACCGCGGTCCGGTGCGCGGCCGCGGAGTCCAGGATCTGCTCACACAGCTGCATGGTGGCCACGTTGTCGGCAGCGGAGGACGACGGCGAACCGCCGGTGCGTGCGGCCTCCCGGAACGCCTGGAGCTCTCCGACGAACCCGCGGGTGAACAGATGCTGCTCGACGCCGGACATGGCACTGACCACCGGGGCGACGGTGGTGGTCCGCTCGGTGGGGGATCGCCAGGAGGGTGTGTCGGCGGGTTCACGCACGTGGCTGGTCAAGGTGGTGGCGTCCTCGACGACGGCCCAGCCCGTGTCCCCGGTGACCCGGACCTGTTCGATCTCGCTGGTGCAGCCCGGCAGCCCGGACAGGGACAGGGTGCCGACGACCCCGTCGGCGACGGTGACCACCACCGACAGGGCGACATGGGAGCCCGTGCTGTGCGAGCGGGCGGTGACGTCGACGGCCTCGCCGAACAGGAACCGCGTGAGGTCGACCAGGTGGATCGCGGCGAGTTTGACGAAGTCCTCCTCGGTGGCGCAGAAAGGTGTGCTGTCGCAACCGAAAACGATGTCGAAGGACCGGATCCGGCCGAGAGCGCCGGACTCTGCCAGCGACCTGAGCTGAACATAGGCCGGCGCATGGCGTTTCATGAATCCGACCATCACCACCGCGTCGGCGGCCTCGGCGGCGTCGGCGATCCGTCGGGCGTCCGCGCTCGTCCAGCCCAGGGGTTTGTCGGCGAAGACGTTTTTGCCGGCCGCGATGGCGGCCAGGGTCAGGTCCATCTGGTCACCGGGCTGGGCGATCACCACGACATCGACGATGCTGTTGTCCGCCAACAGATCTGACGCGGCGGCGTAGGGCCGTCCGGTCGAACCCGCACGGAGCAAGGCGGCCTCGGAACGTCGGAGGTCGCGGGTGGCCAGGCCGTCGATCGGAATCCCCGCCAACACCAGGGAGGGCAGGATGTTGGTGGTCGAGTGGAACCCGGCGCCGATGACTCCGAGGCCGGTGGGGCCGCCGACGCGGGTGGCGGTGAAGGTGGTGCTGATCACCTGCTCGTCCGCACCCAGGGTCCAGTGCGGATCGGCCAGGTGGACCCGGATGTCGTCGGCCAGCCCGGCCCAGAACTCCTGGTGCCGGCGGTGCCACTCGGGCAGGGAACAGGACTCGGTGGCGGCTGTCACCTCGTCCACCCTGTCCAGGGTGGTGCGACGCACGGCCGTGTACTCGATCACGGCCACCCTGGCACCGGCCGAATCCAGCAGGGCCACCCGGTCACCGACCGTCGGTACCTCCTGCTGCCAGAGCCGGTACACGACATCCAGGTTGGTCGAGCCGGTTTTGCTGCCGTCGAGGACGGCGGCGACGAGCATGTCCCGGCCGGGCCCGGGAGGACCGAACTCCAGGACGGGGAGGGTGTGCAGATCTGCGGGGTCGAGCGGGGAGGGACGCATGAGGAGACCGATCGGTGGAGGGGAGAGGTGAACCGGCCCGTCGGGGGGCCGTGGGCGGGGCGCGACGGATGCTGCTGCCGCGCGCACCGCTGTCACTGGTACAGATCACTCCGGTAGCTGTGGTCGCCGAAGACGACGGCGCTACGCGCGCTGTTCCTCGGCCGATCGATCACCCCGGTGATGCTACTCCGCAGATCGGTGGAACGGCCATCGCTGCCCGACCGGCAGATCACGCTCGTTAGGGTGGGCCATGGCCGAACCGAGCAGTGTCCGACCCCAGCCCCTCTCCGAATCGCCCGTGAGGGTGGCCGTCGTCGCCGGTGCCTCCGGGTTCCTGGGTGGTGCGCTCATCCGCGCGCTGCAGGCGGACGGGTACCGGATCCGGACGATCGGCCGCAGCGGCGCGGACGCGGCCTGGGGGGACCCGGACGGACTGCGCAGGGTGATCGACGGATCCGATCTGTTGATCAACCTTGCGGGCAAGAGCGTGGGCTGCCGGTACAACGACGCCAACCGTGACGAGATCCTGCGGTCCCGGGTGGAGACCACCCGTGAGCTGCACCGCGCGGTGGCCTCGGCCGCCGCACCGCCGGCGGTGTGGCTCAACTCCAGCACCGCCACCATCTACCGGTACGCCACCGACCGGGCGCAGACGGAGACCGACGGGGAACTGGGGGTCGGGTTCTCGGTGGATGTCGCCCGGAACTGGGAGGATGCGTTCTTCGACGGTGACCTGCCATCGACCCGGCGGGTGGCCCTGCGGCTGGCCATCGTCCTCGGTGACGGGCCGGCCACCCGGCAGCTGTTCCTCGCGGCGAAGCTGGGCCTGGCTGGGTCGAACTACGACGGGTGGGGGTGGCAGCACCGCCGCTACCGGGGGATCGGACCGCAGCCCACCGGGGGTGTCCACGCCCCGGCGCACCGGACGCGTGGGGAGCAGCGGTTCAGCTGGGTCCACGTCGACGACGTCGTGGGTGTCGTGCGGCACATCGTCGCCGATCCCGGGATCACCGGACCGATCAACGTCAGTTCCCCGCAGGTGAGCGACAACCGTACGGTGATGGCCGCGATCCGCCGTCGGGTGGGGCGGCGGGTGGGTCTGCCGACCTATCGCTGGATGTTGGAGATCGGGATGTGGGCCCTGCGCAAGGAATCTGAACTGCTGCTCAAGAGTCGGTGGGTGGAGCCGGAGTTGTTGCTGGCGTCGGGGTACCGGTTCGAGCACACCGACCTCGACGAGACCCTGCGCAGCCTGGAGGTCTGAACGGCCGGGCCGTGCGCGAGAACGGCGGTGTGTGCCCGGCCGGGGGAGTATGGACGAGGTGACCTTCCATCGCGTTGCCCCGCCGCTGACCGGCCCGGTGCTGTCGGCCCAGTACTGGGAGGATCTGACTTTCCTGCACTGGCCGGTTGACCCGGACTCGGTACGTCACCTGTTCCCCCGGTACACCGCCCCGGATGTCCACGACGGCGTCACGTACGTGGGGCTGATCCCGTTCCGGATGCGGGGGGGCGAGCCTGGGTCCGCGGGGTGCGGTTCCGTGGCTCGGGTCCTTCCTGGAGACGAATGTGCGGCTCTACTCGGTCGATGCCCAGGGCCGGCACGGTGTGGTGTTCCGTTCGCTGGAGACCGAGCGGTTGCTGGTGAGCCTGGGGACCAGGTCGGTGCTCGGCGTCCCCTACAACTGGGCCTCGATGGATCTGCGGCGACCTGCCGATCGGCTGGAGTACACCTCGACCCGACGCCCGCCGTTCGGCGGCCGCGCGACCGGCGTCATCTCCGTGCGGGTGGGGGAGCCCACCGAACCGACCGAACTGGAGACGTGGCTGACGGCGCGATGGGGTTTGCACACCCGGACGCTCGGCCGGACCCTGTTCCTGCCCAACGAACATCCGCCCTGGCAGTTCCACTCGGCCGAACTGGTGGAGGTGTCCGGGAACCTCGTCCCTGCGGCAGGTGTCGAGCTGGGCAGCGCGGCGATGCTGCGGCCGTTGTGGACCCCGGGGGTGCGGACGACGTTCGGTCCACCGCAGCGGGTCTCGGGCTGACACCCGCCCCGTTCCCGCGCACGCTCTTCGTCCTCGCGCGCGATGTTCCGTGCGCGAGAAGCAACATCGTGCGCGGGAACTGGGGGGTCTTTGTCAGTCTGGCTTGACAGATCGCGAGTGTCAACGCAGACTGACAGTTATGGAAGACCTCTCCGCCCACCTGAACTCCGCTGACCCGGCTACCGGTTTGCGTGCGGTCGGTGCCCTGCACCGGCTCGCCGAGCAGGTCGAGGCCGCCCATGTGCGGCTCGCCCGCGAACAGGGCTGGTCCTGGGAGCAGATCGGTGACGCACTCGGGGTCTCCCGGCAGTCCGTCCACGCCAAATACGGAAAGTAGGGACGCGTCATGTTCGAACGACTCTCAGACACCGCACGTGAGGCCATCACCTCCAGCGCTGACGAGGCCGCGCGCCGGGGGGACCGGCGGATCGGCACCGACCACCTCCTGTTGGGGGTGATGCACGACCCGGCCATGGCCGGGGTGCTCGGCAGGGACCTCCGTCAGGCCCGCGCCGAACTGGCCGATCTGGATCTGCGTGCACTCAAGGCGGTGGGGATCGACGTCGGCAGCTTCCAACCACCCGGGTCGACCAGCAAGCCGCGACGGAGCTCGTTCAGCTCCGGGGCGCGCGCGGTGATCCCGCGCGCGCTGGCCCTGGCCACCGGTGAGCGGTCCCGGCGGATCACCACCGGACACCTGCTGCTGGCGCTGATCGAGCTGGCCGAACCCGATCCTGCCGCAGCACTGCTGGCCGGGCTGGGGGTGGACACGGCCGAGGTCCGTCGGTGCCTGGCCGCCTGACATTTCCCAAGGGTGGGTCAGCGGACCAGTCGGCGCAGGGCCCTCCCGGCCACCGGGCGGTACCCGAGCACGATGACGGCAGGGCCGTCGATGGTCAGGCCCGTCCGGGTCCCGGTGGGCTCACCGGCGTGGCCGGCCCAGTCCACCCCGTGGTCCAGGGTCAACCGGATACCGCACGGAGCACTGACCTGCCAGGACCAGGTCCGTGCCACCTCGTCCACGGCTGTCACCTCGAAACCCACCGACACCCACAACGGACCGGTCACCCGCCCGCTCGTCCCGACCCGGATGACTTCGTCCGTGCAATGCACCCCGGTGATCTGGGGGGCCCACTCCGGCCACCGGGCGGGACGGCGGTATGCGTCCCAGACCGCGTCGGGATCAGCAGGTCCGGTCGCGGACAGGTGGGTGCGCATCAGACCGCAGTACCCGGTTCCGGGGTCGCCGACACGCTCGACGGTCGGGGGCGTGGTACACGGTCGCGCGGCCTTGGTGTTTCATGGACGGATGACCAGACCAGGACCGGACGACCCAGACCCCATCGCGAACACGGAGATGTTCCGCCGCTTCGTCGACGAGGATCCCCAGCCGACCCCGTCCCCCCACACCCCGGCCACCGGCTCCGGCAAGCTGTGGTCGCTGTACGTGCCGATCCTTGCGGTGATCGTCGTTGTTGTGGTGATCGTTCTCCTCACCCGCTGAATCCGCTGAATCCGCTGGCCCCGGCCCGCCCGACGCGGGTCTACTGATCGATGCTGCTCAGATCCCCGTACCGCTCGCCGACCACGGCGTCACGCGGTACGGCGGCGGCGATGTCGGCCAGGTCCTGCTCCGTCAGGACGAGGGAGGCCGCGGCCACGTTCTCCTCGAGGTAGCGCACCCGCCGGGTGCCGGGGATCGGCGCGATGTCCTCGCCCTGGGCCAGCACCCAGGCAAGTGCGAGCTGTCCGGGCGTGGCTCCGTGGCGTTCGGCGATGGTGCGGACGGCCTCGACGAGAGCGAGGTTCGCCTCGATGGCCTCGGCACCGAACCGGGGGAAGTACGCCGTCCGCCGGGAGTCGCCCGGATCCAGGCTGTCGGCATCGGTGATCGCACCCGTGAGCAGCCCGCGCCCGAGCGGTGAGTAGGGCACCAGACCGATCCCGAGTTCACGCAGGGTCGGCAGGATCTCGTCCTCGATGTCCCGGGTGAACAGTGAGTACTCCGTCTGGAGGGCGGTGATCGGGTGGACCGCGTTCGCCCGGCGGATCGTCGCGGCCGAGGCCTCGGACAGGCCCAGGTGGCGCACCTTTCCGGCTTCGACCAGTTCGGCCATCGCACCGACGGTGTCCTCGATGGGGACGGTCTTGTCCACGCGGTGCTGGTAGTACAGGTCGATGTGGTCGACGCCGAGCCGCTGCAGTGATGCGTCCGCGGCGCGGCGGACGTACTCCGGCCGGCCGTTGATCCCGAGCCGGGTGCCGTCCTCCTCCCGTTCGTTGCCGAATTTCGTGGCCAGTACCACCTGGTCGCGGCGGTCGGCGATTGCCCGGCCGACCAGTCTCTCGTTGGTGAACGGGCCGTACATGTCGGCGGTGTCCAGCAGGGTCACCCCGAGTTCGAGTGCGCGCTGGATGGTGGCGATGGCATCGCCCTCGTCGCTGGTGCCGTAGAACTCGGACATGCCCATGCAGCCGAGGCCCAGGGCGGAGACGGTCAACGGTGAGGTCACGCCGAGGGTGCGGGTGGGGAGTGTGCTGTCTGCAGATGTCATGTCTCCAGTGAAGTCCTCCCGGCGGATTCTCGCCAGAGCGATATCTCACTGAAGCGGGCGGCCGGTCGTGCCCGGCCGCCCACCGGCGTCAGTGGGAGCCGAGTTCGGCCGCGCGGTGCATGAAGGCCGCCATCGCCTGACGGTCGACGGAGTCGGCGGGTTGGTAACCCCCGGCAGCGAACCCGGCGGTGACCCCGGCCGCGGCCAGCCATTCGATGTTGCCGCACCCCGGCGTCGTCACGGAGACGTCGGGGAAGCGGCGGACGGCTCCGGCGCAGACGCGGTCCGGCACACCCGGGTGGTGCGCTCGGAAGAGGTAGTTGGCCATCGACGACCGGGTGACCGGGTCGAGCGGGGAGTACTTCTTGTTCGCCGGGACGGTCGCGATCCCGGCCTTCACCAGCCATTCGACCGCGCCGCAGAAGATGTTCGACTTCGGGACGTCGGTGAAGATCCGGGTGCTGCCGGTGCAGGCGGGAGGGGCGATCCCCGGGTTCTTGAACCGGAAGATGAAGGCGGCCATGGCCTGTCGTTCGGTGTCCAGTCCACCCTTGTACTTGTCACCGGCGTACCCCTGGGCGGTGCCGGTGCCGGCGAGCCAGCTGATGTCGTCGTAGAACTGGTGGTCCACCGGGACATCGGCGAAAACCTTGGCGGTGACGGCGATACCGGCCGTCGACCAGTCCTCGGTGTTGATCGCCT
Organism: Nakamurella silvestris; assembly: GCA_003576535.1. Taxonomy (GTDB): domain Bacteria; phylum Actinomycetota; class Actinomycetes; order Mycobacteriales; family Nakamurellaceae; genus Nakamurella; species Nakamurella silvestris. Next base: position 117,552 of record QXCQ01000152.1, read on the forward strand.
GCAGACGGCGGCTGGCAAGCACACCCTGGGTGTTCAGACCCACCGGCGTCGGTGCGTCCTGGGGGAAGCCGTTCCCCAGTCGTCCCGCGGTCCCCGCGCCCCAGCAGAATCCACGTCCCTGGAAGATCATGCAGCCGCCACTGCCGTTGACCGAGATGGCGCTGGCGCTCTTCGTCGACGGCAGGCTGCCGATGTAGACGCCACGCGGGGTGAAGGCGTTCCCTGCGCTGTTGGACCCCAGCTGACCGACATCGTTCTGGCCCCAGCAGTAGGGCTTTCGCGGAGCGCCGACACCGGCCAGCACGCAGGTGACATGGCCGCCGGCACTGAGGGCGTCCACGGTCAGTCCGGTCAGCAGCCCGCCGACCCTGGTCGGCACCTTCGGGTTCGACACCAGTGTGTTGCCCAGCTGTCCGACACTGTTGGAGCCCCAACAGGAGACCGCCCCGCCCGCCACCGCGCAGGTGTGGCCACGACCGGTCGCGATCGAGGTGACGAGTTGTCCGGCCAGCGGACCGGTGGTGTCCACGGCCACCGGAGAATAGGTCTTGGCCGCCGTCAACCCGTTGCCGAGTTCGCCGTAGACGTTCTCCCCCCAGCAATAGGCCCGACCGGAGGCGATGGCGCAGGTGTGCTCGTACCCGGCGCTGACGTCGGAGACCACGGAGCCGTTGAGTCCACCGCCGAGCAGGGTCGGGGTCCGTGATTCGGTGGCGAGACTGCTGATCCCCAACTGTCCCTTCGTGTTGTCCCCCCAGCAGTAGGCCTTCCCGCCGGCGACCGCGCAGGCGTGGTTGCGCCCGACGCTGACATCGGTGACCGGTGCAGTGCCCCAGGGGCCCGGAACGGCCTGTGGGGCAAGGAAACCGGCGGCGGAACTGCCGGTGCCGACCTGGCCCTGGGCGTTGTCGCCCCAGCAGTAGAGTTTGCCGATGGCGATACCGCAGGAACTCTGGGTTCCGATGTCGACGACGGTCATCTGAACGTTGTCGACGGCGGTACCTGCATTGACGGTCGTCGGTGAGTACGAGGCGGTGTTGGTGCCGTCCCCCAATTGCCCTTTGTTGTTGTAACCCCAGGTAATTCCGATCGGCAGATCCTTGACGGCGGTGCCGGGCGGGAATTCGGCGACGGTCGTGCCTGGTGCGGACATCGGGGAAGGACTGGCACCGGCCGGAACCGCGGTGATGAGCAGAACCGGGATCAACCCCAGGACCAGCACTTTCGCCAGGGATCTCGCGCGGCGGACGAACAGGGGCACGGCCGGGGCAGGACGGGACATCAGAGATTTCTCCTTGGTGGGCAGGCGAAGGCACCCCGGGAGCGCAGGGGTGACGGTGTTCTGAACATGGTGGTGGCGGGACATCTAGACATGGCGCCACCACCGATTCGCCGGTGCAACGCAACTGCCTACAGAGTGCGGTCTAGACAGTAGTGGACAAATGCCCTGATGAATGGACCCGATCGGGTGATCTCGAAGTATTATCTGGGGATTGTCAGTTCGACCGATCGGGTAGAAGGTTAAGAATGACGACCACACACCAGCACGCCGCCACGGTCCTGTTGCAGGACACCTTCGAGCGAATCAACGAATTGGTGGACGGCATCACCGATGGTTTGAGCAGGGAGCAGTCCGCTTTTCGGCCGGACCCCGGGGCCAACAGCATCGGCTGGCTCGTCTGGCATCTCAGTCGGGTCCAGGATCATCAGATCGCCGGGCTGACCGGCTCGCCGCAGGTGTGGACCGAACAGGGGTGGGACAAGAAATTCGATCTCCCGTTGGACCCGGGCGACACCGGGTACGGGCACACCGCCGAGCAGGTGGGGCAGGTGTCGGCCACGGGAGAACTGCTGGCCGGGTACCACCGCGCGGTTCGGGTGGCGACTTCCGCGTATCTCGAGGGCCTCGCCGCCGACGGGCTGGACCGGATCGTCGACCGGGACTGGGATCCGCCCGTCACCGCCGGGGTGCGCCTGGTCAGTACCTTCGCCGACTGCCTCCAGCACTGCGGGCAGGCCGGTTACGTCCGTGGACTGGCGGATCGATCCACCGGCTGACCGCTGGGAAGAAGGTTCAGGAAGCCCTCGACCTGTCGGGTGAAGACGTCGTTGTCGTCGCCGGCCACCATGTGGCCGGCGGCCACCTCGACCAACTGCGCCCCAGGGACCAACGCCAGGAACTCCGCGGCATGTTCGGCCGTCACCACGTCGGAGTCGGTGCCGCGGACCAGCAGGGTGGGCACCCGGATGGCTGCCGCGGCGGCCAGTAGGCGTTGCTCCCCGGCCGCGCGCCGGGGCTCGTCCTGGGAATCGCGCATCAATGCCGGATCCCAGTGCCAGTACCAACGGCCGTCGGCGCGTTGTCGTACGTTCTTCTTCAGCCCCTCGATGTTGCGGGGACGACGACGGTGGCGGCTGAACGCAGCGACCGCATCGGCCACCTCGTCGAGGGAACCGAAGCCGTTTGGAGCGCTGCGCATGAAGGCACCGATGTTCTCGGTGCCGGCCCGGTTGACCCGGGGGGTGATGTCCACCAGGACCAGAGCACGGACCAGGCCGGGGTTCTCGCCCTCGCCGACGATCGCGGTCATCCCGCCCATCGATGCCCCGAAGACCACCGGTGGTTCCGCCAAGGTTTCCACCACCGCGCGAAGATCGGCGACCAGTGCGTCGATCGAGTAATCCCCGTCGGATGCCCAATTGCTCTCGCCGTGACCGCGGGCGTCGAGGGACAGGGTGTCCCAACCACCCGCTGCCTGGCGGGCACCGGTCGCCCGCCACGAATGTCGGGTCTGACCGCCGCCGTGCAACAGCAGGCAGGTTCCGCGGCGCGGTACTGCCGGGTCGGCCGGCCAGCGGTCACCGACCAGGGTGAGGCCGGCACCTGGCAACTCGCGACGCTCGGGTGACGTCATGGTGTTCCTCTTTTCGCCGGGAGGCTCTTGCCCTGGCTGTCGTCATGGCTATCATAAGGCCAGCAATCAAGCGCTTGCTTGTTATAGAAGGGTGTTCCATGACAGACACCACCACGCCCGATCTCGCCGAACCGGATCTCCGGGCGCGGATCGATCGACTGGAATCCGTCGACGAGATCAGGCAGCTCGCCGCCCGGTACGCCCTCGCGTTGGACAGCAGGGATGTCGGTGCCCTGGCCGAGCTGTTCGTCAACGACGTGGCTGTCGGCGACGGACGTACCGGACGGCGGGCCCTGGCGGACTGGTTCGATCCGGTGCTGCGGCCCTACGGCATCACCTTTCACCTGATCGGCAACCACGTCATCGACTTCACGGGGCCCGACACCGCCGACGGGTTGGTGTACTGCCGGCCGGAACACGAGGTGGGGGACAAGTGGATCGTCATGCCGGTGATCTACCACGACCGTTACCGGCGGGAAGCCGACGGACGCTGGTACTTCCGCAGTCGCAAACCCAAACCGTTCTACGCCGCCGACGTCACCGAGAATCCGCTGACCGTGCCCAACCGGTTCGACTTCCCGGGGAACCCTTATGTCACCGCGACCGCCCTGCCCGAGGGTTGGTCCACCTGGCGTGCCTTCTGGGCGCGGGAGACCGTCGGGGCGGTGGAGGAATGAAGTACGCCGTGCTCGTCCCGGTGGCGGCCGGTACCACCGCCGACCCCGCATGGGTCGGCGAATTCGCCGTGCACGCCGAGTCCTGCGGGTTCGAGTCCCTGGTGGTGGTCGAACATGCGGTGGTGATCAGCAGCTATTCCAGTGTCTACCCCTACGACAGCTCGGGTCGGATGGAACTGGCCGATGACGGTGCGATCCCGGATCCCCTCGACCTGCTGGCCTTCCTGGCCGGTCGGACCAGTCGGATCGGCCTGGCCACCGGGGTTCTGGTGGCACCCAACCATCACCCGGTGGTGCTGGCCAAACGTCTGGCGACGGTGGACGCCCTGTCGGGCGGGCGCCTGCGGCTGGCGGTCGGCGTCGGGTGGATGCGGGAGGAGATCCAGGCCTGTGGGGCGGAGTTCACCTCCCGCGGTCGTCGGACGGATGAGACCATCGATGTGCTCAGAGCCCTGTGGGCGGACACGGCACCGCTCGGTGCCAGCCATCACGGTGAGTTCTTCGAGTTCGACCACGCCATGAGCTATCCGAAACCGGTTTCACCCCAAGGGATCCCTATCCACATCGGTGGGCACAGCATTGCGGCGGCCAAGCGGGCGGGGCGACGCGGGGACGGTCTGCAACCCCTGGGGGTGGCGGGGGAGGACCTGGCCGGTCTGGTATCGGTGATGCGGGCCGAGGCGGCCAAGGCCGGACGGGATCCGGCGGGCCTGGAACTGACACTGGGGCACTCTGCGTCGAAGGTGACGCCGGACAAGGCCGGCCGGTTGGCTGAGCTCGGCGCGGATCGGATCCTGCTCCGGGTGACCCCCAGCTCTGATCTCGATCTGGTGAGGGACGAGATGTCCGCCTGTGCCGACAGACTCGGCCTGGTGGGGGTGACGGTGTGATTCCGGCCGCCGATGATCGCGCGGCCCTGTCGGACCTGGTAGTCCTGTCGGACCTGGTGGTCCGGTACGCCCACCAGGTCGACCACCGTCGGTTCGCCGACCTGGGCGAGTTGTTCACCGCTGATGCCGAGCTGGTGCTGCCCGACCCGCCGCGGAATCTGGAACCGGTGCGCCGCCTCGCCGGGAGGACCGAGATCGTCGCTGCGATGGGAGGTCTGGACGGGCTGGTGGCGACCCGGCACGCTCTGCACGGGCAGGTCGTCGAGGTCGGGGAGGATCCGGACTCGGCGATCGGGAGCGTTGTCGGCGAGGCTCATCACCTGCTGAACCGCCCGGATGGCGTTGTCCAGGACTGCGTCTGGTTCCTGCGCTACGAGGATCGGTACCAACGGGGGGATGGCCGCTGGCGGTTCGCCCGTCGCCGGTTGACCATCGATTGGATCGAGTACCGGGATCTCGGGCAGGTCCGTGGTGGGCCGGAAAGGACAGCACACCGATGACCGGGCGGGTGGTGGTGGTGACCGGGGGAGCGACCGGGATCGGGGGTGGTATCGCCCGTCGGTTCGGCCGCGCCGGGGATCTGGTGGTGCTCAACGACATCGATGCCGAGGCGGCCGAGCGTACGGCTGCGGACATCCGTGCCGACGGGGGCCGGTGCGCCGTGGTGGTGGGCGATGTCCGGTCGGCAGGGACGGTGCTGCTGGTCCGGGATGAGGCGTTGCGGGTCGGCGGCGGCCGGATCGACGTGCTGGTCAACAATGTCGGCGACTTCCGGCCGGCGTCACGGACATTCCTGCACAGCACCGAGGAGCAGTGGCAGGATCTCAACGAGATCAATCTGCTGCATGTGCTGCGGATGTGCCACGCCGTGCTTCCGATCATGGTCGATCAGGGCTCCGGTGCGGTGATCAACAATTCGACGGTCGAGGCCTTCCGGGGCATCCCCGGGCACGCGGTGTACTCGGCGTACAACGCCGGGGTGTCGGCGTTCACCAGGAGTCTGGCGGTCGAGGTGGCCGGCTCAGGGGTGCGGGTGAACGCCATCGCGCCGGATCTGGCCGATACCGGTCAGACACCCGCGGCGGCGATGCTGCGTGGACGCGACCCTGACCTGCTCCGCACCTGGGTTCCGGTGGGCCGGTTCGGCCGCCCGGAGGACTACGCGGCGGTGGTGGAGTTCCTGGCCGGGGAGGGTGCGGGTTTCGTCACCGGGCAGACCATCCCGGTCGACGGCGGCACCCTGGCGGCCTCCGGGTGGTACGCCCGGGCGGACCGCAAGGGGTGGACCAACCTGCCCAACGAGGCCTAGCGTTCGTTCTTCCGGTGTCGGGAACCGGCCACGGACACCTCCATGCCGTTGACTCTCCGGCGCTCGATGAGGTCTGAGAAGTGACCTCAGCTTGCTGCTCGCACTCACCCGACTACCGTGGCAGCGTCCGCTTCCCGCGCACCGGCGGCTGACCGGATCTGGTTGTACTCGGCTTCGCTCAACAATCCGCCGCGCACGGACTCGCCTATCTGGTCGAAATCTCCCGGGACGTAGGCTTCGGACAGCGGATTGTCGACGTCTTCATGGCTGCCGAAGGTATAGGGCCACTCGGTCAGGATTCTGAGCATCTCCTCGGTTCCGATCTTCCCGATCGTACGGAGCAGTACGACCTCCCGCGGGGTGCGTTCCAGCAGATCCGGGGCCACCCTGACACGCCTGAGAATGCGTGATACCTCAGGCTGAGAAACACCGAGAACCTCATGGATGTCCCGCTGGGTGAGCCTGTCGGGATCACCGACCTTGCGCGCCTCGTTCGCAGCGACAAATCGGAGATTGGCAAGGTCCTGGAGCTCGACCCGCGCGCGCGTGGCTTGAGCGTCCCGCCGGGCTTCCTCGGGGCTCACGGAGGCCGGTACCCAGCCTGAGATGATCGTCATGACTGCCTGACCTCCACTGATACAACTTGTATCAACTAGGCCAGCATGACCAGCAGCTCCCGCGCCTCGGCGGAACCGTCCAGCTGGCGGTTGACCCGGTGGGTCGCCTTCCAGCCCTGTTCCGTCCGGAGGAACTCCCAGCGGTTGACACCCGTGCGCCAGACCCGGTAGCCGTCTCCCGCCTCATCACGCAGCACCAGCTGGGAGTAGTGGGTCACCACCGCCCGGTCGCCGTCCAGGTCGATCCGCGGTGGGCCCATCAGGTGGGCCGCGCCTGCCTGGATCAACGACTGGTGCAGCTCCCCGGTGACCATCTCCGACAAGTCGGTCCGTCCGTGCAGCACCACCGGGAAGGTGTCGTACACACCGTCCTCGGTCCACAGATCGGCGGTGGTACCAGCGGATCCGCTGTCCACCGCAGGTCCGTAGGAGGCGATGATCCGGGACAGCGCGAGCTGGTCCTCCGCCACCCGGAGCCGGGCCTCGACGGCCTCCAGACGCGCCAGCAACGCGGCCGTGTCGATCATCGGGGACTCCCGTCGGTGAACCGGGCCTGCAGACGCGCCAAGGGGTCCTCGCCGTCTCTGGACCCGGCCGGGCCCGGCCCCTCCCTGTCCATCAGTCGACCGGCGTCCGATCGGGTCCACTCGCGCACCGCCCACCGTTCGTCGATCGCCCACCGGCCGGACCGGAACGCCATCAGGTCGATGTACCGGAATCCGCTGGTGAAGTTGCGCCGCGGGTCCTCGGATCCGTCGGTCCAGTGCACCGCCGTGCCGTAGGTCTCGCTGATCGCCCTGTCTCCGTGGAGGTCGACCAGATGGTTGCCGATGATGTGCATGGTCCCGGAGAACCGTTGCAGGGCGGTGCGAACCCAGTCGAGGTATTCGTCGACACCGCCGTCGAAGCCGGTGTGGTGATCGATCCCCTCCGGATGGTACGCCCGCCGGACCAGGTCGAGGTCCAGCCGGTCGACCCCGCGGCAGTACCGCAGCACGACCTGGTGGATCTCGAAACGATCGGTCTGCCCGGTACGGCCGACGGGGTCGGTCATTGGGTGACCGTCCAACCGCCGTCCACCGGCAGAAAGGCCCCGTTGACGTACCCGGCGAGGGGTGACAACAAAAACAGGACGGCCCAGGCGATGTCGTCCGGGGTGGCCATCCGGTGCAGCGGAACCCGTTGCAATACACGCTGTCCGACCTCGCTCGCGGCGAAGCCGGCCAACCGCGGGGTGTCGGTCATACCGGGGGCCACCGCATTGGCGCGAACCTCGTCGCTGCGGTACGCGGCCAGATGCCTGGTGTAGCCGGCGATGGCAGCCTTGGAGGCGCAGTACCAGTCGGAGGCGGTCCCGACCACGTTGCCGGCCACGGAAGCGACGTTGACCAGGGCTGCACCTTCGGGAGCCCCCGGCGCCAACCAGGTGTTCACCATCCGTCTCATGCTTCCCACCGAGATGCGCAGGGCCTCCTCGAATTCCAGATCGACCGCCGAGGACGGTCCGGCGTTGTTCAGCAGGTAGCGGATCGTCCCGAGTTCCCGGCTGCGGATGAAGGCCGCCTCCACCGCCTCGGACTCGCTCACGTCTGCGGTAATGGCCAGCGCCCTGCCACCGGCACGTTCGATCTGCGCCGCGGTCTCGTGCACCCCGTCGGCGTTCAGGTCCCAGGCGGCGACCGTCAGCCCCACCTCGGCGGCCCGGACGGCCGCCGCTCGTCCGATCCCGCTGCCCGCCCCGGTGACGACGATGACATCGCCGGGGGTGAAACCGAAATGCGGGTGCGGGGTGGTCATGGATGGAACCTTTCTCCGATGAGGTCAGACACCGTAACCGCCGTCAACATCGAGCTTCTGGCCGGTGACGAAACCGGCGCGGTCACTGGCCAGGAAGGCGACCGCCTCGGCGATGTCGACGGCGGTGCCGAATCTGCGCAACGGGATGTTGCGCCGGGTCACGTCCAGGGCCGCATCGTCGAGCTCGCCGGAGGAGATCAGCCGCTCGGCCATCCCGTCGGTGAGCATGCCCGGCCCCACGCTGTTGAACCGGACCCCGTATCTGCCCTCCTCGGCGGCGAAAGCCCGGACGAGGGATTCGACCGCACCCTTGGTGCCGGCCGAGAGGCCGTCCCGGACCGGGTATCTCGTGGTCGCCGCGGTGGTGACGGCGGTGACCGACCCCGCCGAGGCGCGCAGGGCGGGCAGGGTGGCATGGACGAGGTTGAAGAAGGCAGCCGCCTCCTGCTGCAGGTGGTCTGCGTACGAAGCCGGGTCCACCTTCGACAGGTGCACCATCGGGATGTGCGGGCCTGCGGCGTGGACCACGGTATGGATGCCGCCCTGACCGGCAACGAGGTCCGCGGCCAGCGAGGCGATCTCCTCGGGGCGGGTCAGATCGACACACACGGCCAAGGGTGGCCGCCCGTCGGACCCCAGCTTCCGGGTCAGGTCGGTGGCCGCGTCGGTGTTGGACCGGTAGGCGAAAACGACCGCGGCCCCACGTGCGACCAGGGTCCGACAGATGGCCGTGCCGATCCCGCCGGTGCCGCCGGTCACCAAAGCGACCCCGGCCCGTGCCGCGAAGTCCTGCACCTGTGCCACCTTTCACCAACTGTCACTGGGCCAAGCAAGCGTTTGTTCGTCCAAGCCTAGGTCTCCGCTCGGTCCACCGTCAATGGTGACGCAGGTCGGGATCAGCCGTGCTCCACACTGCCCCCGCGAGTGGACTGTGGCACCCCAGTTTCTGGGGTGTCACAGTCCGCTCGCGGTGCCCCACCCCGCCGCCCGAGGCAGCTGCCGTAAGGGGTCACATTCTTGATCGTCACCGATCCACAAGCCCTACCAAGCGCTTGCTTGCGTAGCGGTGGCGCATATGGTTGGCTGGCGAGCAGCAGACATCGCCGTCGACTCGAAGGGTGCGTCCATGACCGGAATCTGCCAGGGACGGTCGGTGATCGTCACCGGCGCGGGCCAGGGCCTGGGCCGCGCGCACGCCCTCGAATTCGCCCGGCAGGGTGCCTCGGTGCTCGTCAACGACATCGGGCCGGCCGCTGCGGAGGTGGCGGCCGAGATCGTCGGCACCGGCGGGACCGCCGTGGCCAGTGCGGGCGACGTCTCCGACTGGGACTACGCCGACGAGTTGGTCGCCCTGGCAGTGCGGACCTTCGGCGGCCTCGACACCCTGGTGAACAACGCCGGACTCAACCGGGACCGGATGCTGGTCAACATGTCCGAGCAGGAGTGGGATCTGGTGCTCAAGGTCGATCTCAAGGGTCACTTCGCTCCCATGCGTCACGCCGCCGGGTACTGGCGTGACCAGGCGAGAGCCGGTTCCCCCCGCGCGGCGCGGGTGGTCAACACCTCCTCCGGAGCAGGCCTGATGGGCAGTGTCGGGCAGGGCAACTACGCGGCGGCCAAGGCAGGGATCGCCACCCTGACCCAGATCGCCGCCGTCGAATGGGCCCGGTACGGGGTGCTGGTCAACGCCATCGCGCCCTCGGCCCGCACCGCCATGACCGAGGCGGTGTTCGCCGAGGCGATGGCGGTCCCGGACAGTGGATTCGACCGGATGCATCCGGCGAACGTCTCCCCGCTGGTGGTCTGGCTCGGTAGTGACGCGGCCGCCGGGGTGACCGGCCGGGTGTTCGAGATGGCAGGTGGCGAGCTGTCGTTGGCGGACGGCTGGCGGCACGGTGTGACCCGCACGCTCGACCGGCGCTGGGAGGTCGGCGAACTCGGGCCGGCGATCAGGGACATCCTCGCGGAGGCAGCTCCGGCAACTCCGGTCTACGGGAGCTGACCACCGTGGATGCACCACATGCTGCCGTTGACGAGACCTTCCGTGCCGAGATCCGGGCGTGGCTCGCCCGTGGTCTCACCGGAGAATTCGCCCCGCTGATCGGTGCGGGTGGTCCCGGGCGGGAGCATGAGCTGATCGACCTCCGGGCGGCGTGGGAGCGCACCCTCGGCGCGGCAGGCTGGATCGGGATCGGGTGGCCGGTGGCGGCGGGGGGACGTGGGGCCTCACTGGCCCAGCAGGTGATCTTCCACGAGGAGTACGCCAGGGCCGGGGCGCCGGGCAGGCTCGGACACATGGGGGAGCAGCTGCTCGGGCCGACCCTACTGGCCTTCGGTACAGCGGAGCAGCAGAAACGTTTTCTACCAGGCATTCTCAGTGGCACCGAGCTGTGGTGCCAGGGGTACTCCGAGCCCGGTGCCGGCTCGGACCTGGCCGGTGTCCGAACCCGCGCCGAACGATCCGGTGACGGCTACGTCCTCAACGGTCAGAAGGTGTGGACCTCCTTGGCGCATGTCGCCGACTGGTGTTTCGTCCTGGCCCGCACCGATCCCGGGGCCGAACGCCACCACGGTCTGTCCTACCTGCTGGTGCCGATGCGGCAGACGGGCGTTCAGGTGCGGCCGATCGTGCAGATCACCGGGACCTCGGAGTTCAACGAGGTGTTCTTCGACGATGCCCGGACCGGCAGCGAGAACCTGGTCGGCGGTGAAGGTGCCGGTTGGCGGGTGGCCATGGGCACCCTGGGCTTCGAACGTGGTGTCTCCACCCTCGGCCAGCAGATCGGCTTCGAGCGGGAGCTGAACACCGTCATCGACACTGCCAGGGCCAACGGTTCGTTGCAGGACCCCGACATCCACAGCAGGATCGTCCAGGCCTGGATCGGGCTGAAGGTGATGCGGTACACGGCCGTCCGAACGCTCGCGTCCTCGGCGGACGGTGTACCCGGTCTCGAGGCCTCGATCTCGAAACTGCAATGGGCGAACTGGCATCGCGATCTCGGTGAGCTGGCGATCGATGTCGCCGGGCCCGAGGGGTTGGTCGCCGTCGGCGGGGCCTACGAACTCTCCGATGCCCAGACACTCTTCCTGTTCAGCCGGTCGGACACCATCTACGGAGGGTCGAACGAGGTGCAGCGCAACATCATCGCCGAGCGTCTGCTGGGTCTGCCGCGATGAGCAGCCTCGACGAGCAGCGTGAGATGCGCCGTACGGTCGCCGAGTTCCTCGATCGGCAGGCCGATCCCGCTCGACTGCGTACCCTGCCTCCTCCGGCGGACGGTTTCGACGGGGAGCTGTGGCGTCGGGCGGTGGTGGAGCTCGGTGTGGGGGCGCTGGTGGTCCCGGAATCGGCAGGCGGCCTCGGACTGACCTTCGCCGACGGGGCACTGGTTCTCACCGAATTCTCCCGCAGGCTCGTTCCCGGACCGTTGCTCGACACGATGGTGGCCACCGCCTTCTTGAGCCAGGTGGACACCCCGAGCGGTGCCGCACTGCTCCGACGGACGGCGCTGGAGGGTCTGTCCTTCGCCATTGCGACCGAGGAGGTCGCGGGAGCTGTCGGGACCGGGCGCGTGACAGAGACCGGCGCGTGGCAGCTCTCGGGCCGCAAGCGGTCGGTGGTGCACGGCGCCGAGGTGGACGTCCTGCTCGTCACCGCCAGGGTCGACGGGGTGCCCGCGGTCTTCGCGGTCGACGGGGCCGCACCGGGGGTGTCGCGGATCCCACGGGCAGGTCTGGACCACACGCGGCGCTACGCGGAGGTGGTTCTCGACGGTGCGCCGGCCGATCTGGTCGACGGGCCGGGGCCAGGCCGACTGCTCGACCTGATGTGGGTGGCTCTGGCGGTCGACTCGGTGGCGGCGGCACGGCAGTGTCTGGAGCAGACCGTGGCGTATCTGAAGGTGCGGCAGCAGTTCGGTCGGCCGATCGGGTCCTTCCAGGCGATCAAACACCGATGTGCCGACATGGCCGTCACCCTGGCCGGGGCGGAGGCGACCGCGCAGTACGCGGTCCAGGCCGCCCAGGGGGGCGGCGAGGAGCTGTCCGTGGTGGCCCCGCTGGCGAAGTCGGTCTGCGCCGATGCGTTCATGGTCGTTGCCGCCGAGGCCGTTCAGCTGCACGGCGGTATCGGTTTCACCTTCGAACACGAGGCCCATCTGTATCTCAAACACGCCAAGGCGAACCAGCAGCTCCACGGCAGCGGGGCACAACTGCGGCGCGAGGTGGGCCGGCTGGCCGGGATCTGATTTCGGTATCCGGTTCGGGGATCTGAGAAGGAGCACCACACATGTCGACCACCAACATCATGACGGAGGCTGCGGCACAGCTCCCGTCAACAGGCTTCGGAGCGGTTGGGGTACGGCCGTGGGTCGCCCGTCGTCATCGATGGTGACCAGGGTCAGCGCGGCGCGGGCGACCGGGACGGAATCGGACAGACGCACCATGTCGAAGCCCCAGCGGAAGGAGGTCCGGCCCAGATGTTCGACGGACAGCTGTACCCGGATCTGCTCGAACAGTGTCGCGGGCACCAGGTACTCGCAGTTCGCGCTCCGGGTGATGGTGCGGAACCCCCAGACCTGCTGCAGCTGATCCTGGCGAAAACCGTTCAGGTACAGCCATTCCGACTGTACCCGCTCCATCCAGGGGAACCAGGCGGCGTAGTACAGGATGCCGGCCGGGTCGCAATCGGCATAGGCCAGGCGGAGGTCGAGATGGTGGACCGGGCTGCGCGGTACGGGTGTCCGGTCGGAATCGGGAACAGTGTCCATACCAGGTGTATACCAGTTCTCCCAGCGGTCGTACCGCTTGGGCTGCAAGCGAAATGAGAAATGATGCGAGAGACCGTTGCAGTGGTGGGCCTGGGGAACATCGGCGGCGCCATCGCCGCCCGTTGTGTGCGGGTCGGGCACCGGGTGATCGGTGTCGAAGCGGATGTGCGCCGGGCACGGGCCTGGAGCGAGATGACCGGCGCCCTGGTCGTTGCCCGGACGGCGGACGTGATGCGGGAGCTTCCGGATCGGGTGCTGGTGGTTGTCCGGACCGGTGAGCAGGCCCTGCAGGTCGCCCGGGAGGTGACGGAGTCGGCCGGCCCGGAGTTGGCCCTGCATCTGATGACCACGCTGGATCCCGTCACCGCCGGCGCCATCGCCGAGGCGGTGGGTGCTGCCGTCCGCGTTCTCGAACAACCGGTGTCCGGGGGTGCGGCGGCAGCCGTCGAGGGCACCCTGACCGTGTTGAGTGCCGGTCCCTCCCGGCCGGTGGACGAGGCCTTCCTGCTGGGCGCGGTGGCTGCCAGGGTGTTCCACTTCGAGCGTTACGGCCAGCCTGCCCTGGTCAAACTGATGAACAATGCGGTGGCAGCGGCCAATCTCCGGGTCACGGCCCGGATGCTCGGCCAGGCCGGTGATCTCGGTGTGGATCCGGTTCAACTGCAGGCGGTCCTGGCGACCTCGTCGGGGGCCAGCTACATGGGCCGGATGGTTGCCGGTCTTGCCGACGACCAGGCGTCGCTGCTGGTGAAGGACGTCGCCCTGCTGGCCGGTCATGGTGCTGCCCTCGAACCGATCGACATCGGCGACACCGACGGGCTGCTGGCCGATCTCGACCGGGCCCGCCGACTGCTCGCGGACTGACCGCAGGGACGGCATCGCTCGAAAACCCTTGCATTGCGGGGACCAGATGCTAATCTGGAGACAAGCAAGCGCTTGGTTGCTGGAAGGCGATCACGCCCCGACAACGCGGTCGGGCGATCCGAGCACCACCCACCACCTGTGGGCACCACAAGAGCGTCCTGGGTCGGATGCCCATCGGTGGGATCGACGCGCACTCGTGTCGGTCATCGGGTTCCACCCTCGACGATGGAGAGACAATGAAGTCGCTACAGACATTCCGCCGGGCCGCCGTGATCACCGTGGCAGCTCTGGCACTTGCCGCCTGCGGGTCCGACGACGAGAAGTCCGGCTCTGACCCGGGGGGCGACACGATCGTCCTCGGGATGGTCACCGACACCTCCGGCGGCGCAGCGGGTTACGCCTCGTACACCAGTGTCGCCATCGACCTGGCGATCAAGGAGATCAACGCCGCCGGTGGGCTTGCCGGCAAGCAGGTCAGCCTCATCACGGAGAGCGATGGCAGCGACACCACCCAGACGCCGACGTTGACCCGCCGATTGATCGAGAACGGCGCGGACGTGATCCTGCTGAACTCCGGCTCAGCGTCGGCGATCGCCGCGAAGGGGGTCTGTGTCGAGGAGAAGATCCTGTGCGTGGCTCCGACGAATCTGAGCGCGGACATCATCAAACCACCGGACAACGACAACATCTACATCCTCGGGCCGACCAGTGCCGGGATCGGTGAGTCCTTCGCCGCAGGGATGAAGAAGGCCGGGTACAGCAAACTCGCGGTCATCGCCGACGATGTGCCGACCATCCAGGGGTACGTACCGGTGCTCGTCGGTGCGATCACCGGAGCCGGCCTGACCTCGGTGGCCGAGGAGAAGGTTCCCGCCGACGCCGCCGATGTGAGCGCGCAGATCGCCCGGGTCAAGGAGGCCGCGCCCGACGTCATCCTGGTGATGTCCCTCGGCGGTCAGACCGAGGCGTTGGTCCAGAACGCCCTGCACCAGCAGCTTCCCGACGTACAGCGGTTCTCCCTCGCCTCGATCGGCAACCAGCCGACCACCTGGGCCCTCGCCGATCCCGGCGCGCTCGAAGGTCTCGTCTACGCCGGCAGCATCGACCCGGGCAACCCGCGGACCACGGAGTTCGCCGCCAAACTCGCCGCCGTCGGCGGGGACAAGAGTGCGCTGACCGCCTACGGCACCCAGGGATACGACTCGGTCTACCTGGTCGCCGAGGCGATCAAGAAGGCCGGCGGCGTGGCCGACAAGTCCAAGCTGAACGAGACCTTCCAGCAGATCTCCGGTTACCAGGCCCATTACGGGCAGAGCGATTTCACGATGTCCTTCGGTCCGGACAAGCACGTCGGTTCGGACGGCAACTGCGGACTCGTACTGGCCCAGTTCGGCGCCGACAACAAGCCGGGTGCTCCGTGGTCGGTGTACCAGCCGACCTGCTGATCACCTCGAACGTCCGCCAGACGAACGGAAAGGCGTCATGCCAGTACAACTGTGGGTCTCGGTCGTGGAGCTGGGGTGCTTCGCCGGCCTGATCGCGCTGGGGTTCTTCCTGGTGCTGCGTGGTGCGGACGTCTTCATGTTCGCCCTCGGACCGCTCGCCATGTTCGGTGCCATGTTCGGTGCCTTCCAGGTCAGCCGCAACGGCTGGCCCCTGCCGATCGCGGCGCTGATCGGGGTGGCCATCGCGGTGGCCCTGAGCGGATTGACCGAGCTGCTCATCGTCCGCCCCATCCACCGCCGCACCGGCGGCCAGGAGAACCCGTCCATCGTCGCGATCGTGGCCATCCTGTTCGCGCTGGAGCAGCTCGCCGGCACCCTGTTCGGCCGGACGCCACTGCCCGGCACGCCGTTCTGGAGCGCGCAGTTCCGTTGGGGGGAGGCGGTGATCAGCGGCCAGTCGATCGTCCTGGTGGCGGTCACCGTCCTCGCCTTCGCCGGCGTCGCGCTGTGGTTGCGGCGCAGCGCCAACGGGCGGATGCTGAGGGCAGTGGGGGACAACGAACATGCGGCGCGCACCCTCGGGGTGCCGGTGGATCGGATCCGGTTGATCGCCTTCTGCCTGGCCGGTCTGCTCGCCGGTGTTGCCGGCTCCTTGTTCGCCGCGAAGGCCGGCGTCTCCTTCACCAGCGGCCTGCAGTGGACCCTGGTCGGTTTCCTGGCCGTCATCGTCGGCGGACTCGGCAACGTCTGGGCACCGTTGGTCGGCGCCGTCCTGGTGGCGACCCTGCAGACCTGGTCGGTGTTCGAGTTCGGTCATGCGATGCGGGACTACCTGACCTTCGCGGTGGCCTTCCTGTTCTTCGCCTTCCGGCCC
This sequence comes from Nakamurella silvestris, assembly GCA_003576535.1. Lineage (GTDB taxonomy): Bacteria > Actinomycetota > Actinomycetes > Mycobacteriales > Nakamurellaceae > Nakamurella > Nakamurella silvestris. The sequence continues at coordinate 133,709 of QXCQ01000152.1, forward strand.
AAGGGCATCTTCCAGACCAAGGTGCGGATATGACGACCAGAACCACACCCGTTGCCGCCCGTGGTACGTCACCGTTGGCACGGCACCGCTGGGCGGTCGAGGCCGTCGCGGCCGCGGTGTTCGCCCTTGCCCTGGTGGCCTACGGCAGCGGAGCGAGTTTCCGGCAGGACTACGTCGTGCTGATCTGCACGTACAGCCTGCTGGCGTTGGGGATGTACATCCCGTACATCATGAGCGGCTCCTTGTCCTTGGCGTACAACGCCTATCTGGGCATCGGTGCCTACGCCTGCGGCTTGATCAGCACCAGAGCGGGTTGGTCCTCGCTCTGGGGGGTGCCGATCGGCATCGTGCTCTCCGCCGCCATCGCGGTGGTTCTCGGTCTGGCGACGAGAAGGTTGACCGGCTTCTACCTCGCCGGGGTGACACTGCTGTTCGCGGTGGCCTTCCAGGTGTTTCTCCTCGATCGTGTCTCGTTGACCGGCGGTCCGGTCGGTATGCCGGTGCGGCGTCCGCATGCCTTCGGATACACCTTCACCCGCTACGACATCATGATCGGGGCGGTGGTCCTGGTCTGGATCGTGGGCCTGTTGCTCTCACGTCTGCGCCAGTCCCCGTTCGGTGTGGTGGTGCGGCTGCGCAAGGACGTCCCACAGGTGGTCGAGTCCTCGGGGATCAGTTCCGGCACGATCGGCGTGGTGTCCCTGGCGGTCGGCGCGGCGATCGGTTCCGTCGGCGGATCCCTGTTCGGCATGATGGGCGGTGTCGCCCAACCGGAGTCCTTCGGTCTGCACATCATCTTCCTTGCCATCTTCATGCCGCTGCTCGGTGGGCAACGTTCTCCCTGGGGGGCCGTGATCGGCGCGGTGCTGGTGGTGGTGTTCACCTTCGAGCTGCACATCCTCAGCGACGCCGGCACCTTGTTCTTCGCCATCGCCATCCTGCTGGTCCTGCGATTCGCACCGCTGGGTCTGCTCGGACTGGGCACGCCGCTCCTGCGTCTGCTGACCCGGCTCCGGATGGGCCGTACACCCGGTGGCGAGGGGTCGTGATGGACGAGATCCTGCTCAGTTGCAGCAATGTCAGCAAGTCCTACGGTGGGGTCGCGGCCGTTCGTGCGGTCGGCCTTGAGTTGCGGGCCGGGGAGATCCTCGGTCTGATCGGGCCGAACGGGGCCGGGAAGACCACCCTGGTCGACGTGATCACCGGCCAGCAGACCGCCGACACCGGTGTCATCCGGATCGGGACCGTCAGCCTGACCGGGCCACCGTCCAGACGGGCCCGGCTGGCCGGGTTCGCGCGGACCTTCCAGCATCCGCAGCTGGCGCTGGACATGACGGTCCGGGAGAACATCCTGATCGGTGCCGTACCCGACCGGTTCTCCTCGCCGTGGCGCGTCCTGGCATCCGCCTTTTCCGGTGCCGCCCGGCCGGCCACGCCCGAGATCGACGACAGGATTACCGATCTCGCGGCCGAGTTGAACATCAGCGCCCTCGATCGGATGTGTGCCGATCTGACCCTGGGTGAGCAGCGGCTGGTCGAGGTGGCGCGGGCGCTGCTGCGTGGCCCTACCGTGCTGCTGCTCGACGAGCCCTTCGCCGGCGGGGACCCGCGTGGGGTCGAGGGCATGATCCATGCCCTCACCCGGATCGTGGAGCGCGGCTGCGGGGTGCTGGTGGTCGACCACAACGTCGACATCGTCGCCTCCCTGGTGGATCGACTGGTGCTGATGGATCAGGGACAGGTGGTGTTCGACGGACTGCCGACCGCGGCCATGGCAAGCCAGGAGATGCGAACGGTGTACTTCGGGAGCGGGACATGACGGAATCAGCCGAGATCGGCAGGGGGACAACGGGCACAGCCGGGATGTCCGTCCGGGGACTCGGGGTTCGCTACGGCCATGCCGTCGCCCTGGCCGGATTGGACCTGGACTTCGCGCCGGGTCGGATCAACGCGGTGGTCGGGCCGAACGGCGCGGGGAAGAGCAGTTTGCTGCTTGCCCTGTACGGGGCGGTCCCGGCGACGGGGACGATCACCGTCGGCGGCAGGGACCTCGCCGGGATGACCTCCGCGCATCGGGCTAGGGCCGGCATCGGGCTGGTACCACAAGGGCGGCAGATCTTCCCGACCCTGAGCGTGCGCGAGAACCTGGAGGTCTTCGCGGAGGTGATCAGGACCGGACCGGGTTCGGTGACCACGGCACTGTCGCGTTTCCCCCGGCTGGTCGAACGTGCCGGCACCCGCGCAGGCAACCTCTCGGGCGGGGAACAGCAGATGCTGGCCGTCACCCGGGCACTGATGACCGACTGTGCCGTCCTCCTGCTCGACGAGATGGCCACCGGGCTCGCTCCGGTGATCGTCCAACAGCTGATGGCCGTCGCCCGGGAACTCGCCGACGGCGGTACCACCGTGATCATGGCCGAGGCCTCGATCGGCGCGATCGTCGGCGACATCGACCGCGGGGTGGTCCTGATCCGTGGGGTGGTCGGCGGAGAAGCGACCGGCGGCCACGATCTGGACCAGCTGTATCGCACCTCGATGGGCCTCACGCCGTGAACCCGCCTCGCGCCTGCGCACCATCCCACCTGCACCCTGTCGAACCACGGGAGACACCTCGCATGTCCGAGATCGCACTGTCCGCCGGATTCCCGGCCGGAGCCGGACCTGTTCCGGGGTCCGTCCACGAGGCCTATGTGGCAGAAAGGCTGACCGAGGTCGGTCGGTACGGCAGTGACACCCTGGCCGAGCACGTCCGGCGGCACGCACGGGATCGCGCCGACCGGGTCGCCTACGCCGAGGGGGCCAACCGGTTGAGCTGGTCCGAACTCCACGAGTTCTCCGATCACCTTGCCGCACTGCTGGTATCGACCGGCGCACCCCGTGGTGCCCGGGTGGCCGTGTTCTACCCGGACGGGCCCGTGGTGCACGCGCTCTACCTGGCGACGGAGAAGGCCGGCCTGGTGGCCGTGGGCATCGGACCGCGGGCCGGGTTGCAGGAGACAGCCCACCTGGTCACCCTCTCGGGGGCCACGATCCTGGTGACGGCGGCTCTGCATCGTGGTGCCGACATGTTCGAGCTCGCCGAGCAGCTGCGGGCCGCCGGTGCGCCCCTGGACCACCACCTGGTGGTGGAGCCGGGACCGCCGTACTCGGCCTTGTTGGACGGGGAACGGGAACCGGTGATCTCTGCCGTGAACCGCAGGGCCCTCCTGGACGGCCGGGCGGCCGGACTGGGGGAGTTGTTCGTCCTGAACTCCACCTCAGGTACCACCGGGATGCCCAAATGTGTTGCCCACCATCAGAACCGCTGGCTGTACTTCCATGAGCAGGTGCTACGGACGGCGGAGCTGTCCGGTGAGGACATCTTTCTCTCGCTGATCCCGTCGCCCTACGGTTTCGGCCTCTGGACCGCCCATGCGACGCCGATCCTGCTCGGGGCCACCACCGTGGTGATGGGCAGGTACGACGCCGGTCGGGCGGTGAAGCTCATCGAATCGGAACGGGCGACGGTGATGGCCTGTGTCACCACGCAGTTCATCATGATGCTGAATTCCCCGGAGATGTCCGGGACCGACCTGAGTTCCCTCAAGTGCATGTTCACCGGCGGGGAGGCGATCCCGTATCAGCGCGCCGCCGAGTTCGAGGAACGCACCGGAGCGGCGGTGCTGAACTTCTACGGCTCCAACGAGACCGGCATGCTCAGCTACACCACCACCCGGGACGACCAGGCCCGGCGCCTGGGCACCACCGGTCGGGTCGTGCCCGAGATGCGGGTGCGGTTGTTCGCCGAGATCACCGCGGAGACCGCAGTCGACGCCGACGGTGGGCCGGGGCAGTCCGGCTGCCGGGGGCCGGCCACCAGTCTGGGGTACTACAACGACCCGCTCGCCAACGAGAAGCTCTTCTCCCCGGACGGTTGGATGCTCACCGGGGACCTGTGTGTGGTCGACGACGACGGATACCTGTCGGTCGTCGGTCGGACCAGCGACTTCATCATCCGTGGTGGGAAGAACATCTCGGCGGCCGCCGTCGAGGAGCAGGTCGGGACCCACCCGTCGGTGGCGATGGCGGCCGCGGTCGGTGTCGCCGACGAGGTCTTCGGGGAGCGGGTCTGCGTGGTGGTCGAGCTGAAGGACGGTGCCACGCTGACCCTGTCGGAGTTGACCACCCACCTGGCCGCGCGCGGGGTGTCCAAGGACGTCTGGCCCGAGAGGCTGGAGGTGGTGGACACCCTGCCGCGGTCCTCGGGTGGCAAGGTGGCCAAGGGGGAGCTGCGAAAGGCCTACGGCTCGGCGGCCAGATGACGGGCGGGGAACTCGCCGCCGCCGTCGACGATCAGCTCGGTGCCGTTCACGTACCCGGCCAGCGGGGAACTGAGCAGCAGACAGGCGGCGGCGATGTCGGCCGGCTCGGCCATCCGGCCCATCGGGATGGTTGACGCCACCCGGTCCTGACCGGCGGCGTCACCGTAGTACAGATGGGAGAGTTCAGTTCTCACCAGCCCGACCGTCACCTGGTTGACCCGGACCTTCGGCGCGAAATCCATCCCGAGGGCCCGGGTCAGCACGGTGAGCCCGGCCTTGGCCGCGGAGTAGGCAGCAGTACCCGGTGCAGGGTCCCGTCCGGCCACACTGCCGATGTTGATGATGAGCCCACCCGTTTCCTGGGACTGCATCACCGCGTTCGCAGGCTGGGCCATGTAGAAGGGGGCCAACAGGTTCAAGGTCACGATGGCGGTGACGAACCGGGGGGAGACGGTTGCCGAATCCGCTGACGGTGCGCCGCCGGCATTGTTGATCAGGATGTCCAGGCGACCGAAATGTGAGACTGCCGCATCGATCACGGCAACGGCCTGGTCGGGCATCCGGATGTCGGCTGAGACGAAGACCGCCGAACGACCCGCCGCCTCGGGCAGGGACTCCGGTTCGGTGCGTCCGCAGACGAGGACCTGTGCCCCCGCGGCAAGGTACCGGCGGGCGATCACCGCCCCGATGCCGCGCGTTCCGCCGGTGACCACGACCGCCGTGCCGGTCAGGTCCGGTGTTCCGGCGGTGTCGGTGTCGTCGAGATTGTTCATCCGAGCCTCTCGATGATGGTCACGTTCGCCTGGCCGCCACCCTCGCACATGGTCTGCAGGCCGTACCTGCCACCTGTCCGGTCCAGCTCGGCGAGGAGGGTGGTCATCAGGCGGGCACCGGTGGCCCCGAGTGGGTGGCCGAGCGCGATCCCGCCGCCGTTGATGTTGACCAGGTCAGGATCGGCGTGGGTCTCCTTCAGCCAGGCCAGGACCACGGGCGCGAAGGCCTCGTTGATCTCGATGGCGTCGAAGTCCTCGATCGTCATCCCGGTGCGACGCAGGGCGTGGGCGGTGGCAGGAATGGGTGCTGTCAGCATCCAGACCGGGTCCGCCCCGCGGACCGACAGGTGATGGATCCGGGCCCGGGGGGTGAGGCCGTGGACGGCGAGTGCGCGTTCGGAAACCACCAGCAGCGCCGCCGATCCGTCACAGATCTGGCTGGCCATCGCGGCGGTGACGAGGCCGTCCTCCTCCAGCGGGGCCAGGGCCGCCATCTTCGCCAGGCTGGTGTCCGGGCGTGGGCAGGTGTCGGTGGTGACATCGCCGATCGGCAGTATCTCCCGGTCGAACCGTCCTTCGGCAGCGGCGGCGACCGCCCGTCGATGGCTTTCCAGGGCGAACTGCTCCATGTCGAGCCGGCTCGCACCCCATTTCCGGGCGATCATCTCGGCGGAGCGGAACTGGGAGACCGGTTGTGAGCCGTAGCGACGTTGCCAACCGACGGAGCCGGAGAACGGGTCGGCGAAACCGTACTGCTGCCCGAGGGTCATCGCGGCGGAGATCGGGATGGCGCTCATGTTCTGGACGCCACCGGCGACCACGACGTCGGCGGTACCGCTGAGCACCGCCTGGGCCGCGAAATGCACGGCCTGCTGGGAGGAACCGCATTGACGGTCGACGGTGACCCCGGGGACGTGATCGGGCAGACCCGCGGCCAACCACGCGGTGCGGGCGATGTCCCCGGCCTGGGGGCCGATGGTGTCGACGCAGCCGAAGACGACGTCTTCGACGGCGGCCGGGTCGATCCCGGTGCGATCCATCAGCCCGGTCAGCACTGCGGCGCCCAGGTCCGCCGGGTGTACCCCGGCCAGCGCGCCACCGCGCCGGGTGACCGGGGATCGGACAGCATCAACGATGTACGCCTGGGTCATGGGAGATCCCTCCGTTGCGGGGTCCGCTCCGACCCCGGTGTCAGAAACTGTAGCAAGCGCTTGGTTGGTCAAGCTACTATGCTGACGACACGAACCTAACAAAGGAGGCCGGCGTGACAGACGATGTTCCGAGCGCGGCGAACTTTGCCCTCACCACCATTCCCGCCTGCCTGCGGACCGCGGTCGTCGACGCCGCCGACATCGAGGCCGTGGTGGACGGTCGGACCCGGCTCACCTTCGCCGAACTGGGCGCGTTGGTCGACGATTTCGCCAGGGCCGCGGTGGCCCGGGGTGTGTGTCCGGGGGACCGCGTCGCGATCTGGGCACCGAACAGCGCGCGGTGGATCGTCGCGGCTTTCGGAATCATGGCGGCCGGCGGCGTCCTGGTGCCGGTCAACACCCGGTTCCGGGGTGAGGAGGCCTGTTACGCACTCCGGAAGGTGCGGGCGTCGATGCTGGTGCTGCAGCAGAACTTCCTCGGGGTCGACTATCTGGGCATGGTCCGCGGTGCTGCGGGGGGTGCCGGGGACCCGACCGTCGGGCCGGTGCCGGGCCTGGAACATCTGCACACCGTGGTGACCCTGGACCGTTCCTCCGATGAGGCCGCCGCCGATGCCCCTGCCGCCGATGACGGCGAGGCCGTCCTTCCCTACGACACCTTCCTGGCACTGGCCAAGGAGGTGTCCCTGTCCGAGATCGACCGACGGATCGCCGCTCTCGGTCCGACCGACATCGCCGACATCCTGTTCACCTCCGGCACCACCGGCTTCCCGAAAGGGGCCATGGTGACCCACTATTCGAACCTGCGGGTCGACGAGGCGTGGTCGGACATGGTCGGCTTGCGACGCGGGGACCGGTATCTCGGGATCAATCCGTTCTTCCACAGTTTCGGCTACCGGGCGGGTGTGCTCGCCTGCCTGATCCGCCGGGCCACGATGCTGCCGCAGGCGACCTTCGACGTCGCCGGAGCGTTGGCCCTCATCCAGGACGAGCGGATCACGGTGTTCCCGGGGGCCCCGACGGTGTACACGACGATCCTGGATCATCCGGACTTCGCCGACCACGACCTGAGTTCGGTGCGGCTGGCCGTCACCGGTGCCACGGTGGTACCGGTGAAATTGCTGCAGCGGATGCGCGCCGATCTCGGATTCGAGGTGGTGATCACCGCCTACGGGCTGACGGAAACCTGTGGGACGGTGACGGTCTGCCCACCGGACACCGATGAGCACCGGCTGTCGACCAGTTGCGGAAAGGCGATCCCGGGTACCGAGGTGGCGATCGTCGACGTCGCCGGGAACACGCTGCCGCCCGGTGAATCGGGGGAGATCCTCGCCCGTGGGTACAACGTCATGGCCGGGTACTTCGAGGACCCGGAGGCCACCGCGGAGGTGATCGACGCACAGGGCTGGATGCACACCGGCGACATCGGCTGGATGGACGCCGACGGTTACCTGCGGATCACCGACCGGAAGAAGGACATGTTCGTCGTCGGCGGGTTCAACGTCTACCCGGCCGAGGTCGAGCGGCTGATCCTGGACCACCCGGCCGTGGTCGAGGTGGCCGTGGTCGGCATGCCCGACGAACGGCTGGGAGAGGTCGGCCACGCGTTCGTCGTGGTTCGTCCGGGCAGTGAGTTGACCGCCGACGAGCTGCGGGAGTTCTGCCGCGGGCACATGGCCAACTACAAGGTCCCACGGGTGTTGGCCCTGGTGACCGGACTTCCCCGTAACGCCAGCGGCAAGGTGCAGAAGTTCCGGCTGCACACCGATGTCTGATCCATCCGCCGAACGGCCGAGACCGCCGTCCCCGCGCGAAGTTCCCGTACTCGTCCCCGAGGAGTTCTGATGTCCGAAGCAGTCATCGTTGCCGCCACCCGTTCACCGATCGGTCGCGCCTTCAAGGGCTCACTGCGCGGGATGCGCGCCGACGACCTGGCCGTCGCCATGGTCCGGGCCGCCCTGGCGCAGGTGCCGGAACTGGATCCGCACAGCGTGCAGGACCTGATGCTGGGCTGCGCCCAGCCCGCCGGTGAGCAGGGGTACGGGCTGGCCCGGGTGGTCGCGGTGGCCCTCGGCCTGGACGATGTGCCCGGCACCACCGTCCAGCGTTACTGTGCCTCGAGCCTGCAGACCACCCGGATGGCCCTGCATGCCATCAAAGCGGGGGAGGCCGATGTGCTGATCTCCGCAGGGGCGGAGGCGGTCTCGCGATTCGCGCAGGGCAAGTCCGACGGGATGCCGGACACCCGCAATCCGCTGTTCGCCGCCGCGGCCGAACGCACCAGGTCCCGGTCCGGGGCCGGCTCCGAGCCGTGGACCGATCCGAGGCAGGCGGGCGACATGCCCGATGTCTACATCGCCATGGGTGAGACGGCCGAGAACGTGGCCCAGTACCGCAGTGTCGGTCGGCAGGCCCAGGACGAATTCGCGGCCCTGAGCCAGCAGCGGGCACAGGATGCCATCGCGGCCGGATTCTTCGGCATCGACATCACCCCGGTCACCCTCCCGGACGGCACCGTGATCGCGGCCGACGACGGCCCGCGGGCCGGGGTGACGGTCGAGGGCCTGTCGGCACTGCAGCCGGTGTTCCGGCCCGACGGCACCGTCACCGCCGGGAACTGCTGCGGTCTCAACGACGGTGCTGCTGCGCTGGTGGTGATGTCCGACAGTCGGGCGGCCGAACTCGGGATCACCCCCCTCGCCCGGGTGGTCTCCACCGGGGTGTCCGCACTGTCGCCCGAGATCATGGGTCTGGGGCCCGTCGAGGCCTCCCGGATCGCCCTGCGCAATGCCGGGATGAGTATCGGCGACATGGATCTGGTCGAGATCAACGAGGCCTTCGCGGCGCAGGTACTGCCCACCATCGACGATCTCAAGATCGATCCGGACCGGGTCAACGTGCACGGCGGGGCGATCGCCCTCGGTCACCCGTTCGGCCAGACCGGTGCGCGGATGACCACCACCTTGATCAACGGGCTGCGTTTCCGGGACGGCCAGTTCGGGCTGGAGACCATGTGCACCGCAGGCGGTCAGGGGATGGCGATGGTCGTCGAGAGGCTCTCCTGATGGAGGGCGCGGCCACCGGGGTGTTCGAGATCGACGGAGTGGTACCGGTGGTCGATCCGACGGCCTATGTCCACCCCTCGGCGGTGTTGATCGGTGACGTGGTGATCGGTGCGGGTGCCTACATCGGCCCGGGGGCGTCCCTGCGGGGGGACATGGGTCGGATCAGCGTGGGGGCCGGGGCGAACGTCCAGGACGGGTGTGTCCTGCACTGCTTCCCGGGCCGGGAGACCGTGGTGGCCCCGAACGGGCATGTCGGTCACCGGGCTGTCCTCCACGGGTGCCGGATCGGTGCCGGTGTGTTGGTCGGGATCGGTGCCGTGGTGATGGACGGGGTGGTGGTGGGCGAGGGATCCTTCATCGGGGCCAGCAGTTTCGTCGCCGCCGACACGCAGATCCCGCCCGGTCGGTTGTTCCTCGGCACCCCGGCCCGGGACGTCCGCGCCCTCACCGAGGCGGAGCTCGCCTGGAAGGCCAACGGCACCAGGGTCTACCAGGACCTGGCGCGACGATCCCTGGCGGGGCTGCGTCCGGTCGTGGCCCTGACCGAGGTGCCGTCGGACGGTCGGGTCCTTGCGGTGGATGCCGACACCGCCAAACCCTTGCGCGAACACCGCAGTTCAGCGCAGTAGGCTCGCCTGTCGGTCGGCGGCCTCGGCCAACCCGGCCGCCTGCTCGCCGAAGGAGGCCGGTGTCCGATCGCTCGCCCCCATCGCCCCACCCGCCATCCTGCCGTACACGTTCTCCAGGATGCAGGCCGTTTTCCACCAGTTGAAGGCCAGGTGGTAGTCGAGCGGCCGGGGGTCGAGGTCGCTGACCGCGAAGTACCGCTCCTGCAGCTGGGCCCGGGTGCTGAAGCCCGGGACGGAGGTAGGCGGCGCGAACAGGGCCGTGTACTCGTCCTCCGGTTCGGCCCAGTAGACGAGGAACTGCCCGAGGTCGACCAGGGGGTCGCCGACCGTGGTCAGCTCCCAGTCGAGGATGCCCTGGACCGAGCCGTCGGCGGCGATCAGACAGTTGTCCAGTCGGAAGTCCCCGTGCACGATGGCGGTCCGGTCCTGGTCGGGGATGTGGGCGAGCAGGGCGGTGTGGGCCCGTTCCAGGGCCGGCAGGGGGCGGGTGCCGGTCCGCTGCCAGTTCTCGTGCCAGCGTCGGAGCTGACGGGCGATGTGATCGCGGCGTCCGGCCAGGGCCCCCAGTCCGAGCCGGGCCGGGTCGACCCGGTGCAGTGCGGCGAGGGCGTCGATCAGGGCCGGGCCGATCGGTGCGCGCTCGGCGACGCCCAGTGCGGCCTCGACCCCGCGCGGATCGGCCAGGACGAGCCCGTCCAGGTACTCCAGGACCACAAAAGGCGCACCGGTGACGGCGGGATCGGAGCAGACGGCAAGTACAGTCGGCACCGGGACGTCAGCGGCGACACCTCGGAGCAGGCGGGCCTCCCGTAGTACGTCGTGGGCGGTCGCCGGATGGTCGCCCAGCGGCGGCCGTCGCAGCACCCAGCGGTCGCCGGTGGCGTCGGTGAGCAGGAAGGTCAGATTGGAACGGCCGCCGGTGAGACGCCGGTACTCCAGCGGCAGCACCAGGCCCGGCACGTGTTCGGCCAGCCAGCCGTCCACAGCTGTTGTCAGGCCAAGGGTCTCAAATTCTTCTGTCACCATCGTCGTATCCTCGTCGCCAGGGGTAGCAAGCGCTTGTTAGGTGGACTATAGTCTCTGCCAACGGCGTGGTCGCCGCCACTTCTGCACTGCAACGATGCATCAAGGAGGTTCGATGACACCGATCTGGTCCGGCCTGTCGATCGGGGCGGTCTACGCACTGGTCGCCATCGGGTACACCGTGGTGTACATCGCGTACACCACGTTCAACTTCGCGCATGCCCAGCTGATGATGTTCGCGATCTTCATCAGCTACTGGGGTTTCGTCGTGTCGGACCTGCCGGTGGTGGTGGTCTTCCTCATCGCGGCCGTGGGGGTGGGCCTGATCGCCCTGCTCGAGGAGTTCATCGCGATCCGCCCGGTCAAGGGCGCCCATGCCCATCTGGTGACGACCCTCGGGATGGCCACCCTGCTGGACGGGGCGACACGGTTGATCTGGGGGGACCAGGTTCTCAAGGTCCCGCCCGTCGGCTCGGACGCGACCTGGACCATCCTCGGCGGTCGGATCGGCGCGGTGGAGGTCGTCCTGATCCTGAGTGTCATCGCCATCGCGGCAGCGCTGACCCTCTACAGCCGCAGATCGCTGACCGGGCTGGCGCTGCTGGCCATGGCCGAGGACCGGGACGCCGCGCTCCTGCGCGGGATCAACGTCAAATTCCTGGCCCTCGGCGCCTTCGTGTTCACCGGTGTGCTGGCCGGGCTGACCGGCCCGCTGGTGGGTCCCAAGACCTTCGCCGTGGCCACCCTCGGTGCGGCCCTGGCCCTGAAAGGGTTTGTCGCGGTGGCGATCGGCGGGTTCGGCAGTCTGCCCGGTGCGGTGATCGGCGGTTTCGTCGTCGGACTGGTCGAATCCCTGTCCGGCCGCTGGCTGGGCAGTGCCTACCCCACGATCATGGTGTTCGTCGTGCTGATCGCCATCCTGATGCTCAAACCCGCAGGGCTGTTCGGCACAACGAAGGAACGGGTGGTCTGATCGTGGTGATCTTCAGGTGGTACCGCAGCATCCCGTCATGGTCGCTGCCGGTGGTGCTGGCGCTCCTGCTGGTACTGGCCCCCTACCTCGGGGTCGGTTCGGGCACCCAGCGGCTGCTGCTGCTGACCTGCATCCTGTCCCTGGTCACCAGCGGGCTGAGCCTGAGCTTCGGGTACGCCGGCGAACTCGCCCTCGGGCAGACCGCGATGTACGCCACCGGCGCGTATCTCACCGGGTACCTGGCCATGCACTGGGTCAACGACGCCCTCCTGCTGGTGGCCCTGTCCGCCGTGGCCGCGCTCGTCGTCGGTCTCGTCTCCGGGGTCCCGGGTCTGCGTCTGGGTGGTTGGTCCCTGGCCATGACCTCCTTCTTCCTGGTGCTGCTCGTCCCGCAGTTCCTGGATCTGCTGGAGAAGTACACCGGCGGTGCGATCGGCATGGTGGGCATTCCCGCGCCGAAGATGTTCGGACACAAGCTGACCGCGGTCGGTTTCTACCTGTTGGTCGCCATCATCACCGTGGTCTGGTTCGCCCTGATGCGCAACCTGATCACCTCCCGGCACGGTATCGCCTTCCAGGTGCTGCGGCAGAGCCCGGTGCTGGCCTCGTCCCTCGGCATCTCCGTCTACCGGCTGAAGCTGACCGCCTATGCGGTGGGCGCAATTCCGGCCGGTATCGCCGGCGCCCTCTTCGCCTACGTCGACAAGTACCTGTCCCCGCACTCCTTCGGGTTCACCCTGGCGGTGACGGTGCTGGCCGCGGCGATCCTCGGTGGGGCCAAGAGCATCTACGGGCCGCTGGTCGGCGCGGCCGTCATGCAGTACGGGCCGCTGCGGTCCTCCGATTTCGAGCAGTACTCCCAGGTCATCTACGGGATCTTCCTCATCGTCGCCGGCACCTTGGTGGCCAACGGCGTCGCGGGCCTGGTCACGAAGGGCCTGCGCCGGTTGGAGAACCGGTTCGCCGGCGCACCGCCGGGTGGGGAGGTGGACCTCGCCGCACCGAGTCATCGGCACACCGCGCTAAGTCTGCCGCCGATGGAAGGGGCCCGCCTGGAGGTGACGGGGATCCGGAAGAACTTCGGTGGGCTGCAGGCCCTCGGTGGGGTCAGCCTGGTCGCCGAGCCGGGGCGGATCACCGCCCTGATCGGGCCGAACGGCTCGGGCAAAACCACACTGCTGAACATGATCTGCGGCTACTACAAGACCGACGAGGGCACCATCACGGTCGGCGGCGAGGACATCACCGGCCGGCCGACCCATCGGGTCGCGCGCGCCGGTGTCTCCCGCACCTTCCAGACACCGCTGTTCCCCGAGGACATCTCGGTGGGGGAGGCCGTGGCCGCGGGCTCCTACATGTCCCCGTACGTCGGGATGCCCTCCTCGATCCTGCGGCTGCCGGCCTATCGGCGAGCAGCCGCCTCGGACCAGGACCGGGTCTCCCGGGTGCTGGGACTGCTGGGCCTGACCGATCTCGCCGGGGTCGAGGCGGCGTCCCTTCCGTTGGGCACCCGGCGGCTGCTGGAGGTGGCCCGGGCACTGGTCTCCTCGCCGCGGGTCCTGTTGCTGGACGAGGTCGCCTCCGGGCTGGACGAGGACGAGATCGAGCGCCTCGCCGAGATCATCCGGGCGATCCGCGATGCCGGGACCACCGTCATCCTCGTCGAACACAATTTCAAACTCGTTCTCTCCCTGGCGGACACGATCCGGGTTCTGGCCCAGGGGGAACTGATCGCCTCGGGATCACCCGCGGAGATCGAGAACCACCCGCGGGTGCTCACCGAGTACCTCGGCGTCCGACAGGAGGCACAGTCGTGACCGGCGCACTGCACGAGGAGGAACTGTCGGGGGAGGTGCCACTGCTGCAGGTGGAACACCTGGTTACCGGCTACGGCGACATCCGCGCGGTCTGGGACGTCTCCCTCCAGGTGTGGCCGGGGGAGGTGTCGGTGCTCCTCGGGCGCAACGGGGCGGGCAAAACCACCACCCTGCGGGCGATCTCGGGCCTGAACAGGGCCGATGCCGGCCGGATCCGGTTCCTCGGGCGGGACATCACCTCGGTACCGGCGCACACCCGGGTGCGGGACGGGATCGCGCTGGTCCAGGAGGGCAAACGGATCTTCCGTCGGCGCACCATCGAGGAGAACCTGCTGCTCGGTGGGTACACCCGCGGACTGGGCAAACGAAAGCTCACCGCAGAGCTCGGCGGGATCTACGAGATGTTCCCGATCCTGGCCGATCGCAGGCACATCACCTCCGGTCAGCTCTCCGGCGGCCAGCAGCAGATGTTGGCCATCGGGCAGGCGCTGATGGCGAAACCGAAACTCCTGATGCTGGACGAGCCCTCGGGCGGGTTGGCCCCGTCGATCACCGCCGAGGTGATGGCGAAGGTGGCCGGCCTCAAGGAGACCGGTATCGGCATCCTGCTCGTGGAACAGGCGGTGACCGCGGCGATGGAGGTTGCCGACCGGGTGACCGTGCTGGACGTCGGGCGGGTGCTGCTCGACCGCCGGGCCTCCGAGATCGGCGACAGTGCGGCTCTGACCGACGCCTACTTCGGCCGGGCCTGACGCAGGGTCCGGAGCGGGGTCGACGCGCCGGCCCCGGTCCGGGCTCAGCGGGGGACGATCCCGTCCAGGAAGGTGGAGACGAGATCGTCGGCGAACTTCTTCATCGAGTACTGGTGGGTGGGTTTGAACCAGCGCACCGACAACCACAGCGCATCACGGATGAGGCGGTAGAGCACGCGCGGCGGGATGTCGTCGCGGAAGACCCCGGTGACCACGCCGTTGCCGATGACGTCGAGCCAGGTCTTCTGGACCTTCGCCGCGTTGATCTTGATGTGCTCGTAGCCGACCAGCGAGGAGAGGTAGTTCCCGCTGTTCTGGTAGATCTCGGTGGCGTGCGGGTGGGCTTCGATGACCGACAGGGAGCCGTGCACCAGGGCGGTCAGCTGTTTACGCGGATCGCTTTCCTGGGCGACGATCTCGGTGTAGACCGAGACGAGGTCGTCGAGATAGGTCCGGACGATGGCGTCGACCATGTCGTCCTTGGAGGTGAAATGGTGGTAGAGGCTGCCCGAGAGGATGCCCACTGCTTCTGCGATCTCCCGCACGGTGGTGGCGGCGATCCCCTTGCTGGCGAAGAGCCCCGCTGCCTTGTCCAGGATGACCGTCCGACGGTCCGGCGTTTCGGCCATTTTCTGTTCCTCTCCAACCCGTATCCTCACCCCTTGTAGGGATCGGGTGTGCGCCAATCAAGCGCTTGTATATCACGCCCACGGGCCGGATGCCGGTTACGCCGTGCGACTCGGCCGTGACCCGGGTGCCGGTGTGGTCCGAATGTCGCCCGGTTGGCGAGAAAGCAGCGGTCACAGATCCGTAACGCACCCTTGACGACCTGTGATCCCGACCATAGTGTTACCGAACAAGCGCTTGCTACATCGAGGGCGCCTGGGACATCTTGTCAAAGGAGACAAATCCATGCGGAAACGACTCGGCGCGCTTCTGGCGGCCACCGCACTGCTGGTAACGGCCTGTGGTTCCTCCGACCCGGAGCCCGCGACACCGGGAACCGGGGGCGCATCGACCACCGGTGGCGCGACCGATCCGTACCGGATCGTCCAGCTCCTGGGCATGAACCAGGCCGGGCCGGCCGCCCTCAACGCCCAGGCAGCCGCCCAGGCGAGCAAGGCGGCGGTGGCGGTGCTCAACGCCGAGGGCGGTATCCTCGGCCATCCCGTCGAGCTCGAGATCATCGACACCAACGGTGATCCGACGATCGCGGTGACCAAGCTGCAGGAACGGCTGAGCAACGGACCGACACCGAACCTGGTGCTGCCGGGCAACACCAGTGGTGAGGCCCTGCCGATGGCGCCGATCCTGACCGAGGCCGGCATCTTCTCGGTGCAGCAGGCCAGTGCCGATGCCTTGGACGATCCCGCGAAGTTCCCGTACCTGTTCAAGACCCCGCCGGTGCCGGCCAGTTGGGCCGAGGCCCTGGTCGCCTACGCGAAGAAGAACAACGCCACCAAGATCGCGATGATCGCCGGCAAGGACGCCTTCGGTCAGGCCACCGCCCAGGCCACCCGGGACGCCATCGCAGCAGCCGGCCTGACCCTGTCCGGCGACGAGACCTACACCGCCGAGGATCTCGACATGACCGCCCAGCTGGAACGGCTCAAGTCCGGCAGCCCGGACCTGGTGTTCATGCAAGGTGCCGGTGCCGCTGTCGGGTACGTCCTGGAAAGCCGGTTGAAGATCGGTTGGACCGATGTGCCGCTGGTCGCCGACTCGACCTCTGCCGTCACCTCCCTGCTCAACAAGACCGCCCCGGACGGCCTCGTCGGCACACCCTCGACCCAGAACGTGTTCGTCCAGGTGCTGGCCGCCGCGATCACCGGTGCCGAAGGGGCGAACCCCGGGGCCGTCGACAAGATGGTCACCGCGTTGAAGGCCCAGGGGCCGATCTCCCTGCCGCTCAACACCTATTTCGCCTACGACTCGATCATGTTGGCGGCCAAGGCGGCGACGGAGACCAAGACCATCACCGACGCCAAGGTCCAGAGCGACTGGCTGCAGACCCTCACCCCGGCGGTCAGCGGTCTGTGGGCGCTCACCAAGTACACCTTCACCCCCGAGTCCCACGGCCCGGCGGTGGATCCGTCCTCCACTGCGATCATCCCGGCCGCGGCGTTGACGGACGGCCGGTATCCGGCTGCCACCTGATCGACCCGGTCCGCACCA